>JAAXZN010000041.1 GCA_012719855.1 Serratia liquefaciens
ACAACATGCATCCCAACGGGTGGCTTAGCGGAGGGCGTGAAATGATCGCGATAGAGAGACTGATGCGGGCTGGAGACAGGCAGCAGCCGGTACGCAGCGGCGAGGTGTGGTTGGTGGGCGCCGGACCGGGGGATGCGGAACTGCTGACTTTAAAGGCACTGAGGGTGATCCGGCAGGCCGACGTGGTGGTGTTCGATCGGCTGGTTTCCCCGGCGGTAATGGCTTTATTGCCGAAAAAGGCCCTGTGTATCGACGTGGGGAAATCGATGGGATGCCATACCCTGTCGCAAACCGAAATAGACACGCTGCTGGTGGAGTTGGCACAGGCCGGTAATCGAGTGGTGCGCTTAAAAGGCGGTGACCCGTTTATTTTTGGCCGCGGCGGGGAGGAAATGGTGCATTTACAACGCCATGGTGTGGTGTGCCATGTGGTGCCGGGCATCACCGCTGCCAGCGGTTGTGCGGCGGTGAGCGGCATTCCGCTGACCCACCGCGATTACGCACAGTCGGTACGCTTTGTGACGGGGCATTGCCGCAATGGCGAAATCGACCTGGACTGGCGAGGGTTGGTTACCGCGGGCCAGACTCTGGTGTTTTATATGGGGCTGAGCCTGAGTGAAACGCTTACCGCGCAGCTGATACGCCATGGTATGGCGCCACAGACGCCGTTGGCGATCGTTGAACGCGGCACATTACCGCGCCAACGAGTATTGATTGGCACATTATCAGCATTACCGGCGTTGATCGCCAAACAGCGGCCCGTTTCACCCAGCTTGCTGGTGATTGGTGAGGTGGTCAGCCTCTACCGTACGACGAACGTCATTGCCGCGTTGCCTGAACCAGCGCTGACCGCCTGAGCGGTTATTGACCGAAGCGACCGATGATACCCGCACCGCCCTTGGCGTGGCCCTGCAATTTTTCCAACAGCTGTTCGCGGGTTAATCCTGGCCCCAGCGCATGGGGCGGGAGATCGGTGGCGATCAGCACGAAGGTATAGTGGTGCAAGCCTGAACCCGCCGGTGGACATGGACCGTGATACACCGCGGTACCCGGTGAATTCTTGCCTCCGACAAAGCCTTTGCCCTGAGTGAGGTCGCCTTCGGCGAAACCGCTGGCCGTGGCCGGGATGCCATAAGCTACCAGATGGCTAACGCCCAAACCGGCGCGGCCTTCGGGGTCGGACAGCAGCAGGGCGAAGCTGTTGGTGCCCGCCGGCGGGTGGGTCCAACTCAGCGCAGGTGAAACGTTGTCGCCGGTGCAACTGGCATTGCCGGGTGTTGCTCCGGCATATTTCTGTGCCAGCATGCCGCCGTCCTGAAACGCCGATGAGCTGAGGGTAAAGGTGCCGGCGGCCTGCGCCGCGAACGACAGCGAACCGGTAAGTAATGCCGCGCTGAGCGCGAGTGCGGAGAAACCACGACCGATCATACAGCCTCCTGTGTGTGCTTAAATAAAGCATAGTGGCGCAGAGACAGGCTCGCTATAACAGCCGGGCCAACAGTCGGCTATAACAGCGCCAGCGACGGCATTAATCCGCCATTGGGGTGAAATAAGCTGAAATAAGAGAATTTCCCTTGATGAAGGGCGTGATATCCATGTCGGCCAGCGAAAGCAGGGTAAACCAGCCGGAAAGGGCCAGATAGAGGCCGAAAGGCAGCGGGGCATCTCTGCCGGGGCTGCGGCGTAAACAGGCCAACGTCGCAACGCATAAGCCTGTCACTGCCGCGCCGGTGACCAATATGGGCAGGGCAGACCAGCCGCTCCAGGCCCCCAGGGCCGCCAGCAATTTAAAATCGCCCTGGCCGATGCCCTCCTTTTTTCGCCGCCAGCGATAACCGTCGTTAAGCAACCACAATGACAGATAGCCGACGGTGGCCCCGGTCACCGCCTCGTTCAGCGAGGTAAAGCAGCCTTGCTGATTGGCCAGCAGCCCGGCCCATAACAGCGGCTGCGTCAGGCGATCGGGCAATAATCGGTGCCGCCAGTCGATGCAGGCCAGCGCGATCAGCAGGGTTGCTACCAGCAGCAGCCCTGTTTGCTGCAGCGGTGTGAGGTTAAAAGGCAATACCGTCAGCCCGGCGCTGATGGCTATCAACATCAGAGTGCGGGTTTTTAGCGGCGGCAGGCGTTGCCCCAGATCCCGAGACACGGAATGCAGGAGCCATCTGGCGATGACCGCCGACAGTAACATGGCCGGAATAAGCAGGCCGCGATACCACAGATCCCACTGCGGGGGGTTAAACATAAGCATCCTTGCTGAACTGAAATTAGCGTTCAAAATAGCGGCAAAATGAGTTTTACAGCAGAGCAGGTGCCAGGTAAGGACGCGCTTTGCGCAGGCGATCGCAAAGCATTGTTTATAGCCAGGTAAAATACGCTGAAATTGAGGGTTTTCACGCATAATCAAAGCATTACTGTGTTTTATGAAAAGATGAATGCTGATTAATCAGGCAAAATCCGCGATGAAATTTAGTGAATTTATCCTGCCAGAATGCCAATGTTCGGGCGCGATCGGGATTGACCCCTCTTGGTAAAGCGATATCAACCGTATTGGTGACGTTGTCACAAGATAAACTGAGGTTTATCTGATGGTTTATCATCAGAAACCGATTAGACTTTGGGATTCATGATGCACTTTGGCGCCCCGGTGCCGACAGGGCCAATACCCCGGTTGTTCGCTGTGCAAAGGTCGTTGTTCTGCTGCCTGGAGTGGCCGCAGCAAAAAAGGTTTATCCGCCCACTCTCGGGATGAGGGAACGGCGGTGGTGTAATGATTGAAGCTATCCCTAAAGCAAGTGACAGAGTGAAGAAAACCGTTCATACCTTCTTGGCCCCTGCCTGTTTACCGGGGGTGGCGTTGGCGTGGCTGCTGGGCAGCTTGCCCGCCGGTGCCGAATCTCCCCCTGCGCCGCCTTCCGTTAGCCATCAAGCGAATACGGACGACACTTTGCCGGAGCTGGGCGGCAATACCTCGAATGACGCCGAACGCGAGAAAGAGTGGGCCACCATGGCCAAACAGCTGGGGGAACGTAACCTGAATAACGTTTCCGGCCAGCAGGTGCGTACCCGCGCCGAGAGTTACGCGGTGGGGCAAGCCGGTGAGGTGCTGCAACAACAGGCGCAAGAGCTGCTGTCACCGCTGGGGACCGCCAAACTGTCGCTGACTATGTCCGATCAGGGGAATTTTTCCGGCAGCAGCGGCCAGTTGTTCAGCCCTCTGTATGACGTTAACGGGCTGCTGACTTACAGCCAGCTCGGCCTGCTGCAGCAAACCGAAGGGGCGTTGGGCAACTTTGGCGTTGGACAGCGTTGGGTCGCCGGCGATTGGCTGCTGGGCTACAACACGGTGCTCGACAGCGACTTCAAACGCAATCATAACCGTGCCAGCCTGGGGGCCGAAGCCTGGGGCGACTTCCTGCGTTTTTCCGCCAATTATTACTATCCGTTATCGGCACTGGCGCAACAAAACGATAACGCCGAATTTCTCAGTCGTCCGGCAAGCGGTTACGACATCACCACCCAAGGCTATCTGCCGTTTTACCGCCAGATCGGCGGCTCTCTCAGCTACGAACAGTACTGGGGGGAGAACGTGAACCTGTTTGGCAGCGGTAAAAAACAAAACGACCCGCGAGCGATGCAATTGGGGGTGAATTACACCCCGGTGCCGCTGGTGACGGTGAAAGCGCTGCACAAAATGGGGGAAGGCGGGCTGAGCCAGGATCAGGTTGAGCTGGCGCTGAGCTATCGCCTTGGCGTACCGCTGGTAAAGCAGATATCGCCGGAGTATGTGGCCCAGGCCAAATCGCTGCGCGGCAGCCGCTATGGCAATATCGAACGGAAAAATGTCCCGGTAATGGAGTTCCGCCAGCGTAAAACGCTGCAGGTCTTCCTGGCCACGCCGCCCTGGAGCCTGCAACCGGGGGAAACGCTGCCGTTGAAGCTGGAGATTAAAACCACCAATAAAATCACCCGCGTCAGTTGGCAGGGGGATACCCAGGCACTGAGCCTGACGTCGTCGCAAAACAGCAACGATCCGAACGGCTGGAGCCTGATTGTGCCGCAGTGGGATGACACGCCGGGGGCGGAAAACCGCTACCGTTTATCGGTCACGCTGGAAGACGACAAGCAGCAGTTGGTGACTTCCAACTGGATACAACTGCAGGTGACGCCGCCGCTGACGGCCTCTTCCGGGGGTGACGAGGGGCTGCCGCCGCCCAAAATGCTGCAAACGCCCACCATTCCGGCAGAGACCGGGCCGTTGAACGGCGCTGACTAACCGTTTTTGCCCTGCAGTACCCACACGGCGGCCTCAACGCGCGATTTCAGCTTCATTTTCTTCAGCAGGTGTTTGACGTGCACCTTGACGGTGCTTTCGGTGATGGTCAGCTTGCGGGCGATCATCTTGTTCGGCAGCCCCTGGGCAATCAGTTTGAGAATATCGCGCTCGCGCGGCGTCAGTTGCTGAATATCCCGTTCGGCGCTCGGGCGGTTTTCGCGCAGGCTGGCGGCCAGAATCGGGGTTAACGCCTCGCTTAAGACCATCTGGCCTGCAGCCGCCTGGTGCAGCGCCTTCAACAGCTCCTCCGGCTCCATATCTTTCAGCAGGTAGCCGTCTGCGCCGCGTTTTAGCGCGCTGACCACGTCATCTTCGTGATTCGACACACTAAACACCACAATGCGGCCAGAAAGCGCGGTCATGCGCAGGCGATCCAACGTTTCCAGCCCGTTGATGCCCGGCATGTTCAGATCGAGCAGGATCAGGTCAGGATCGTGCTCCTCGGCCAGCGAAACACCTTGTTCACCGTTGCCGGCTTCGGCAATCACCTGCAGGCGCGGGTCCATGCCGATAAGCTGTTTTACGCCGTTGCGCAGCATCGGGTGGTCGTCAATCAGTAAAATGGTGGCGGCAGTTTCGGTCGTCATGGTTTCTCCCATTAGTCGATGGCGTGGTTGTCCGGTTTGAATACCACCCGGACCTCGGTGCCGCCGCCGTTGCGGGGCAAAATTTCGCAGCGGCCGTGCAGGCTTTTGGCGCGATCGCGCATTATGATCAGGCCGTAGTGGTCGGGGCGAAGGGTATCTTGCGGCAGGCCGCAGCCGTTATCGCAGACGCTCAGGGTGACTTCGCCCCGTTGATTGATCACCTGAATGCTCACCTGGCTGGCCTGGGCATGCTTGTGGATATTGCTTAACGCCTCACGGGCAATTTGCAACAGGTGGATAGCCTGATAGGTGGGCACCGTGCGCGGCGTTAACTGATAGTCGAGGCTGATGGGAATACCGAGCCGTTGACCAAACTCCTGCACCGTCGACTGCAGCGCTGCCAGCAGCCCCGGCTCCGTCAACCGCAGGCGGAAGGTGGTCAGCAGCTCGCGCAGTTGGCGATAAGCAATGTTCAGTTCCTCTCGCATCTGTTGCACCAGCCCCAGGTTGGCGGGGGAAAGTTCCGCGCCCTGCATTTGCAGGCAACTGAGCTGCATCTTCAGGCACGACAGCGACTGGGCGATGGAGTCATGCAGTTCACGCGCTATCGCCGCCCGCTCTTCCATCAGCATCAGTTGCTGCTGGTGGTCAACCTGGCGTTCAATCGCCAACACGCTGGTCAATTGCTCCACCAGGGTGTTCATCAACTGCTTATGGTCGTCATTCAGCGGGCGCTGTGGCGCATGTTGCGCGACAATCACCCCATAATCTCCCAGCTTGTCGCTCAGGCTCCAGCTCAGTGATGGGTGGCAGGCATGCTGTTGCTCGTCGTCGTTCAGGCAGGCGCTGCACACCGGGTTATTGCAGTATTCCGGCCGCAACGGCTGGTTGCCGCTCAACTGCACAAACTGCTCCTGACTGTTGTTTTCATACAGGCGCACCTGAATGGCGCGCAACGGCGTCAGGGTTTGCAACTGATTGAGTATTGGCGTCAGGCGGCTGCACAGCGGCTCATTGGCGTGCAGTTGGCGGCTGGCGCGGTACAAAAAGCTTAATACCTGGTTTTTTTGTTGCAGATCGGCGGTCTTCTCCGCCACCCGTTGCTCCAGCCCGCTGTACATAGTGGCCAGTTCGTCGGACATGGTGTTTAACGCGCCGCCAAGCGAGGCCATTTCATCCTGGTGGCCACGTTGAGTGAAGCGGTGGCTGAAATCGCCGCGGCCCACCGACAGCGCCATCGCCACCAATTGCCGCCATGGATGCAGCAGGCGACGGCGCAGGTAACAAATGGTGCCCACCAACAGCAACAGTGTCAGGGCGATAAACACCGCCTGTACCAGCGTCACCGTCAGCAACCGGCGTTCGGTATGGCGGTCGATGTCCGAGACCAGCGCATCCAGCAGGGAGACGAAATGTGCCACCTGAGGGGCAGCGTCGGTCGGTTGACGGGCCTGGTGCAATTGCGGCAGCAGCGTCAGTCGCCAATAGTCGTGCAGCGCCTGAAACTGTTCGGTCAAGCCTTCTTGTTCCAGCGGGCGTTGCAGGTCGGGGCTGTTTGCATCCTGATCCAGTTCGCGTATCAGGATTTCGCTGCGCGCATCCAGCGGCACCTGTGCCAGCAGGCGATAGCTCTGCATCCGCAGTGAACCGGCTTTGTTGATGGCGTGGGCGTTGCCCTGAATGCTCTGTGACATCCAGGCGGAAATGCTCATGCCGGCCACGCCCAGTATGCCGAGCAGCAACATCAAAATGGCCACCTGGTTAACGATGGAAAGCGGAGCTAACAGGCGTTTCATAGGCTTTGGATCCCCGGCGCATAGCAAAATAACGGCTGGAAACCAGAGGGCGAAAGCAGGTGGTGCCAGCGAAGGTGGTAACGATTCCGCGTTATTTTTCATCATACCCAGGCATAACCCCATACCTCTAACGAAGTACCCATTAGTTTCCACCTCGCATTGTGGGTGCGTGGCGGCGGTACGGGGGAATTTTCAATCGCTTGATTTGTTTTGTTTTTAGCGACGTTAGCGGGTTACTCATAAAGGGATGGCGAGCATTTTCCGGCATCCGGCTACCTGCATCCGGGTTGATTTACATCAACTTTGCCGTAGGGGGCGCCGCCTAGGGTGAGCGAAGTTATCACCCTGTGTCTGAGGTTTTTTATGTCGCAATCAGCAACGTCATTATCAAAATCAAAAAAAACAGGCGCGGTTATTCAGGACTGGCAGCCTGAGGATGCCGCATTTTGGCAGCAGCGCGGCCAACGCATTGCTAACCGCAACCTGTGGATTTCCATTCCTTGCCTGCTATTGGCCTTCTGCGTCTGGATGTTGTTTAGCGCAGTAGCGGTCAATTTGAACAAGGTAGGATTCAATTTCACCACCGATCAGCTGTTCCTGCTTACCGCGCTACCTTCCGTTTCGGGTGCCATCCTGCGCGTCCCTTATTCATTTGTTATCCCGATGTTCGGCGGGCGTCGCTGGACGGCCATCAGTACCTGCTTCCTGCTGGTACCCTGTCTGTGGCTGGGCTTCGCGGTACAGGATGCCACTACCCCTTATGGCGTGTTTGTCATTATCTCATTGCTGTGTGGCTTTGCCGGTGCCAACTTTGCTTCCAGCATGGCCAATATCAGTTTCTTCTTTCCCAAGGCTAAGCAAGGCGGCGCTTTGGGCCTGAACGGTGGCTTGGGTAACCTGGGTGTGAGTGTGATGCAGTTGGTGGCTCCGCTGGTCATCTCCGTCGCTGTTTTCGGCGTATTTGGCGGGACGGCGCAGCAGCAGCCGGACGGCAGTTCACTGTGGTTGGAAAATGCGGCCTGGATCTGGGTACCCTTCTTGTTGGTCGGCACGCTGGCGGCCTGGTTCGGTATGAACGATCTGGCGGCCTCTAAAGCGTCGTTGCGTCAGCAGTTGCCGGTGCTCAAACGGGGCCACCTGTGGGTGCTGAGCCTGCTGTACCTCGCCACCTTTGGTTCCTTTATCGGTTTTTCCGCCGGCTTCGCCATGCTGTCTAAAACCCAGTTCCCGGACGTGGTCATTTTGCACTATGCCTTCTTTGGACCTTTCCTGGGGGCGCTGGCACGACCGGTGGGAGGCGCGTTATCCGACCGCTTTGGCGGTATCCGCGTCACGCTGATTAACTTTGTGCTGATGGCGGTGTTCGCCGCCTTGCTGTTCCTCACCTTACCGGGGGCAGGGCACGCAGGATCGTTTATCGCGTTTTACAGCGTCTTTATGCTGTTGTTCCTCACCGCCGGGTTGGGCAGTGGCTCTACCTTCCAGATGATTGCCGTTATCTTTCGCAAAATCACCGTCGACCGGGTTAAGGCGGCCGGGGGCAGTGATGAAAGTGCTCAGCGCGAGGCCGTCACTGATTCTGCCGCTGCATTGGGCTTCATCTCAGCGATTGGTGCTGCCGGTGGTTTCTTTATTCCGCAGGCTTTCGGTACCTCGCTGGCGCTGACCGGTTCGCCGGCGGGCGCGATGAAAATCTTCCTGGTGTTTTATGTTGTATGCGTGTTGGTGACCTGGGTCGTTTACGGCCGTAAAAGATAGCCAAGTACTGACAACTTCTGCGCCTGCCCGTCAGGGGAGGCGCTTTTTATCCCACGTTTTAAGTGAAGCTTTTTACCTCCCCAGTGAAATCCTCGTAGTTTTAGGTAATATTCTTATTATTACGTACTGCTTTTTCCTTTGTTTATAGATATATCTCTCCCACTTTGATTTTTTCCTGTCTTTGCGAAAAATGTTATTCCGACATTATTTTTTCATTTCTACGTCGAATTCCTTACGGAAATAACGCACTGTGAATGCTGCCTTACGTGGCAATGAAATTCTGTTTCTTCACGCTGGCGGAGATTCATTTCATCAAGTTAACAATACACCTTTGTATTTGATGCTATATTTTAACTAAGCATTCCGAGAGGGACTAAATCAGATAACTCTCATTCTGTTTTAGCAGGCTTTTTGTAGGCTATCTGACAATCAGATTAGGTGGAAAAACAGATGATATTGTTTGATGGTGGGATGAAATTTCATAATTTCATTTAAATAACATTTTTTTAACATGTGTATGGTTTTTGTTTTAAAACAATAAGATAATCCAGTTTTATTGCCGGAAATCATGATAAGAAACCATGTTTCCAACAGGGAAATAAAGACATTCAAAGAAACATAGCCTCCTTTTGAGAGGTGTTGTAAAAAATGAAATCAGTAATTTTTTATAAAAATAAATATCCCATGAATGCAACCTGTTGAGTTTACATTTAATTTCTTGAACATTTTTTCATATTTCTATACAAAGTGTGCAGGACAGGCACGCTAAGGAAATTAAAAGTGAATCTTGATAAAAGAATAAAGATTAGGAATCTAGATGTTCTGACACCGTCCAGGGAAAAATTTCGCCTACGTTGGAAGGAGTATCAGATACTTTCACTTCTTGTCGCCAGATCCCCAGAACTGGTTAGCCGTACGGAAATTATAGAAAACATTTGGAAAGGGACTTATTGTTCGGATTCAACGATAAATCAAACAATTAAATCAATTCGTCAAAAGATCGGCGATGCTGAGCATACACTTATCAGAACCATTCCTCGTTTAGGTTATAAGGTGGAGAACAAGGCCGTTTTTCACTTTATTTCTGAAGAAGAGGAATATGTCGACGATGAAATATGGGGTGTCGACAATAACGATAATAAAGATATTCAAGCGGAACTTTCTGAAAGTAACGATAAGCAGGATGAAACTTTAGCTGACGAAATAGAGCTCAATGATGAAAATATGGCTCCTGTTGATCCTCCGGCAACGCCAGTAACGCTTAAAAATACATCAATCAGAAAAAAGATACCGGCTTCAGCGGGTTTTTTCTCCGTACCCGCCGTCAGAGTTGTGAAATACCTGTCGGTATTCGTATCGTTGCTCATTATTTCACATTTCTCCTACGTGCTGGGGAATCAAACCCGCCCGCCGATTATCAATGATATTCAAAACAATACCCGTGTAGTGCTGACTCTGACGCTGAATAACTCCCGCACCAACAGTCCGCAAACCCTGCTTTGCCTGTATCAGGGGGAAAGTCTGGAGCAGGCCACCATCGAATGCGTCGATCCTAAACAAGGAAGGTTGAAACAGCCGGTGAAATACGAAACTTCGGATGCGCAAGGGACGGGTAAGATTAATCTCACACTGCCGAATAAAACCATGGAATATCAGGTCGCTTACGATGTTAAAAATTAGCACGCGATGATATTTCACCTTTGTCGATAATTTTACATTTGGCACATATTTTTATTTCATTATTTGTTATTTGAAAGCCGGGTTCGTTTTGTCCAGTCTGGTTTCCATGTTCTAACGCGAATTAGCGTCCTGCCTCAATGGTGCGGTGGGGAATAATGGATAAACCGGGCTGAGTGACAAATTATGGATAAGCGTAAAGTAGCGATCATCGGGGGTTCCGGCTTTATCGGAACGCGTTTGGTTAAGCGTCTGAGTGCGCGTGACGACCTGGTGTTGACCATCGTGGATAAAAAGCGGAGCGAGCATTTTCCCGAGCTCTATCAGTTTGGCGATGTAACCCAGCCCCAGACCCTGCAGGAGCCGTTGGCAGGGTGTGACGCCGTGATCAACCTTGCGGCTGAGCATCAGGATAATGTTGATCCTATCTCACTGTATTATCAGGTTAACGTTGAGGGGGCGCGCAATGTCTGCATGACAGCATCGGCGCTGAATATCCAACAGATTATCTTTACCTCCTCCGTGGCGGTTTATGGTTTCGTGACCCGGGAGACCGGCGAAGAAGGGGTTTTCGAGCCCTTTAACCATTACGGCAAATCCAAATTGGAAGCGGAATATGTCTATGAAGCCTGGCGTAAAGCCGATGGCAGTAACAAATTAACCATCATCCGCCCGACGGTGGTGTTTGGCGAAAACAATCGCGGCAACGTTTATAACCTGTTCCGTCAAATTGCCAGCGGCCGCTTTGTGATGATAGGCAGCGGCAATAATATGAAGTCCATGGCCTACGTTGAGAATATTGCCGCCAGACTCGAGTACGCACTGGATCAACAGGCCACTTATCAGGTCAGTAATTATGTTGATAAACCTGACTTCACCATGAATCAGCTGGTGGACGTTATTTCTTCATCATTAGGCAGAAATAATAAGACTATTCGCATTCCTTACCTATTTGGGATCTGCGGTGCAACGGCATTAGATGTAGTGAGTAAAATAAGTCGCCGAAAATTTCCTATTAGCCGCGTCCGGGTACAGAAATTCTGTGCCAGAACACAATTTAAAAGCAATGTGCAATGTGATTTCGTGGCGCCGGTCGAACTTGATTCGGCAATCGAAAAAACAATTAAGCATGAGTTTTCCTAGAGATAACTTTATTACGAGTTAGGGTTATTTATTTTACGCCTCTGACAAGCAGATAAATCTGTATTAAACGGGATTGGCTGATGCTGACTTATATCCTGGGGCTGTCAATTTTATTTTTGTTAATAGCGCATTGGGAGCTGTAACTCAAGGGCGGTAGCGTGCTTATTCGCTGGAGGAAC
Organism: Serratia liquefaciens; assembly: GCA_012719855.1. Classification (GTDB taxonomy): domain Bacteria; phylum Pseudomonadota; class Gammaproteobacteria; order Enterobacterales; family Enterobacteriaceae; genus Serratia; species Serratia liquefaciens_A. Next base: position 11,477 of record JAAXZN010000041.1, read on the forward strand.
AATGTTATATCAACTGAGCGTGATATTTATTTTGGCGCTGGTGCTGGTGGTTATTGCCCGCCGCGCCGCGTTGGCGGTGGGGTTAGTGGATAAACCCAATGCGCGCAAGCGTCATCAGGGGCATGTTCCGCTGGTTGGCGGGATTGTCATTTACCTCGTGATGACGCTGGTGACCTTTTGGCAGCCCGAATGGTTGCCGCACAGTACCACCTACTTGCTGAGCATTACGGCGCTGGTGTTGCTGGGCGTTCTGGATGACCGCTTTGATCTGCCGGTGACGCCACGCGTCATCGTGCAGGGAGGGATTGCGCTGGCGATGATGCTGGCGGCAGGGATGCAACTCACTTCTTTGGGTTACCTGTGGGGTCATCAGGAACTGCAGCTGGGTTACGCGGCCTTGTTGATCACGCCGTTGGCGGTGTGGGGGGCGATCAACGCCTATAACATGGTTGACGGCATCGACGGCCAACTGGGCGCGCTGTCCTGCGTCACGTTTATGGCGCTGGCCATCCTGTTCGGGCTGGCCGGGCATGAAGAGCAGGCGTTGTGGTGTCTGAGCCTGATTGCGGCGCTGGCAGCCTACCTGCTGTTTAACCTCAGCGTATTCGGTGCGCGCAACAAGATTTTCATGGGGGATGCCGGCAGCATGGTGATTGGGTTTAGCGTGCTGTGGTTGCTGATTGCCGCCACGCAGGGCGAAGACGCTGTGATGCGACCGGTGACCGCACTGTGGCTGATTGCCATTCCGCTGATGGACATGGTGACGGTGATGACGCGTCGTTTGCTGCGTCGACAGAGTCCCTTTAAGGCTGGGCGCGATCACCTGCATCATATTCTGATGCGCCGTGGCCTTAATGCACGCCAGGCGCTGAGCATGAGCTGCATGTTGGCGGTGACGCTGGCCTGCGTCGGCATCTGCAGCGAAGTGCTGCAACTGCCCGATCACCTGATGCTGCTGGCCTTTGTATTTTGTTTCTTCGGTTATTTTGTCCTGCTGCACGAACCCCGTCAGGCCAGAGTTTTTACCGATAACCCTACCGCCGATCGTTAATCCTCCCACGGGCCGCAACGGCGGCCCGTTTTTCACGGTACCGTTATGAACCTTCATTTGCCTCATTTGATGCCACTGGTGCTGTCCAGCGTTTTGCTCAGTGGTTGCACCGCTTTTCCGGGTTCACACCTGCCGACCCATGGCAAAGACACAGTGACTCAACAAGACGACGATTTCGATCTGGATAAACAGGTTCAGGTGTATCGCGTCACGCCGATGTTGCTGGAAAAAATGCGTCGCATAGAGCCGGTAGCGCGCCCCAACCTGGCGTTGGATCAGCGGTTGCAAAGCTATCAGTACCGCATCGGCGTTGGCGACGTGCTCAACGTTACCGTCTGGGATCACCCGGAGCTGACCACCCCGGCAGGGCAATACCGCAGCGCCAGCGATACCGGCAACTGGGTGCATGCCGATGGCGCCATCTTCTATCCGTACATCGGCAGGGTGCAGGTGGTGGGCAAAACCGTTACCGAAGTGCGCAACCAGATTGCCAGCCGCCTGGCAACCTATGTGGAAAGCCCACAGGTGGACGTCAGCATCGCCGCCTTCCGTTCACAAAAGGTGTATGTCACCGGGGAAGTGAAAACCTCTGGGCAGCAGGCCGTGACCAACGTACCGCTGACCATTCTGGATGCGATCAACGCCGCCGGCGGGCTGACCGATAACGCCGACTGGCGCAACGTGGTACTGACGCACCAGGGCAAAGAACAGCCGATTTCGCTGCAGGCGCTGATGCAGCGCGGCGACATCAGCCAAAACCACCTGCTGACGCCTGGCGACATCCTCTATGTGCCGCGCAACGACGAACTGAAAGTGTTTGTGATGGGCGAAGTCGGCAAGCAGTCGACGCTGAAAATGGACCGCAGTGGCATGACGCTGACCGAAGCCCTGGGCAGTTCCGAAGGGATCAGCCAGACGGTGGCCGATGCTACCGGGGTGTTCGTGATCCGCCCGAACGGCGGCAAGCAGCCAAAACGGCTGGCGTCGCTGTACCAGTTTGACCTGTCTGATGCCGCCGCACTGGCGATGGGCACCGAATTCCAGCTGGAGCCTTACGACGTGGTGTACGTCACCGCGGCACCGATCGCACGCTGGAACCGCTTGATTAGCCAGTTGGTACCGACCATTTCCAGCTTCAACGACCTCAGTGAGGCCACGTTGCGGGTACGTAACTGGTAACCCCGTAACGGTGACTAAAGGAATACCGATGATGAAGAACAATGCATTGCCGATTGTGATGGCCGAACAGGACGACAAATTGGAGTGGGAGCGCCTGATTGGCCCGCTGTGGGACAACCGCTGGCGCATTCTGCTGGTGACCGGCGTAGCCGGGATCCTGGGCTGTGCCTATGCGTTGATGGCAACGCCAATCTATCAGGCCACGGCTTTGGTGCAGGTGGAAAAACAACTTTCGGGCGACTCGCTGCTGCGCGAAACGCTGGACAGTTCGATCGGCGGAGTCGGTCAGAACTCGGCGACCCAGGACGAGGTATCGCTGGCGAAATCACGTTACGTAATTGGCAAAACCGTTGACGACCTCGGCCTGACGGTGCGCATCAGTCCGGACTATTTCCCGCTGTTCGGCAAGGGCATCGCCCGCCTGAGCGGCGAAGTGACACCGGTACTGCGTATTTCCTCAATGAAGATACCGGCGGTGATGCAGGGTCAGGAACTGACCCTGACCGTCGATGATCCACAGCATTATAGCCTGAGCCATGACGGCAAAACCTTGTTCAGCGGCGTTGTAGGGCAAACGCTGCAGCAGGGCGGTTGGTCGGTCAACGTGAGCGAGCTTGAGGCGCAGCCGGGCACTACCTTCACCGTGGTTAACGTGCCGCGCCAAAAAGCGGTGGACGATCTGCGCAATATTCTGGATGTTGCACCTGGCGGCAAGGAAAGCGGCATCATGACCTTCAGCCTGGCGGGGGAGGATCCGCAGCGTGCGGAAGCGGTGCTCAAGAGCATCACCGATAACTACCTGCAGCAGAATGTGGATCGCAAAACTGAAGAGGCCCAGCGCATGCTGGCTTTCTTGCACGAGCAGTTGCCGCGGACCCAGACCTCGCTCAATAACGCCGAGAATCAGCTTAATCAATTCCGCCAGCAGAACGACTCGGTAGACCTGTCGCTGGAGGCCAAGTCGGTGCTGGACACCCAGGTGCAGCTTGAAGGGCAACTTAATGAGCTGACCTTCAAAGAGGCGGAAATTTCCAAACTTTATACCCGGGTACATCCGGCCTATCGCGCCCTGTTGGAAAAGCGCGCCACGCTGGAGGCGGAAAAAGCGCGGCTTGGTAAACAGGTGCAAACCCTGCCGAAAACTCAGCAGGAAATATTGCGCTTAACCCGCGACGTGCAGGTGGATCAGCAGGTCTACATGCAGTTGATGAACAAACAGCAGGAGCTGAGCATCAGCAAGGCCGGAACCGTGGGCAACATTCGCATCATTGATGAGGCGGAAACCGGCCTGCGTCCGGTACAGCCGCAGAAAGCGATGATCGTCTTCTTCGCGCTGCTGATGGGCGGCGTGCTGTCGGCGTCGGTGGTGGTGTTGCGTGCGGCGCTTCACCGTGGCATCAGCGACACCGATACGCTGGAAAAGCGCGGTATCAGCGTGTATGCCACGGTGCCGCTTTCGCCCTGGCAACAGAAACGTAACCGTATTCAACAGCAACTGTTGACTAAACACAGCAGCGATAAACTGCCGATCCTGGCGCAGGAGGAACCGGAAGATTTGTCCGTTGAGGCCATCCGCAGCCTGCGTACCAGCCTGCATTTCGCCATGATGGAGGCCAAAAACAATATTCTGATGGTATCCGGCGCCAGCCCGGCCAGCGGGAAAAGCTTTACCAGCACCAACCTGGCGGTGGTGATCGCTCAGGCAGGGCAGCGGGTGCTGCTGATCGACGCCGACATGCGCAAAGGCTTTCTGCATCGTTGGTTGATCAACAGCGCCAAGGCCGGCCTGTCAGATATGCTGTCCGGGCTGATTGCGCCAGAAATGGCGGTGAAGAAGACCGACATCGCCAATCTGGATTTCGTGCCGCGTGGTCAGGTGCCGCCCAATCCGTCCGAACTGCTGATGCACCAACGCTTTGCCGATTTCCTGCGTTGGGCAGGGCAGAATTACGATCTGGTGCTGATCGACACGCCACCGGTACTGGCGGTGACCGACGCGGCGATTGTTGGGCATCACGCCGGTACGGCGCTGATGGTGGTGCGTTTTGAGGTCAACACCGTCAGACAGATTGAGACCAGCATCCGACGTTTCGAACAGAATGGCGTTGCCATTAAAGGGGTGATCCTCAACGGCATGGTGAAAAAAACCGCTACCGATGCCGGCTACTATGCCTTTGCTTATCCCAGCCATCAGGAAAAGGTTCAGTAACCCTATGAAAGCGATGCTGATGAACTCCCTGTGGTTAATGTTGGAGCGAGTATCGCTGAGCCTGTCGGGGATTTTCGTTTCGGTTTACGTCGCGCGCTATCTGGGGCCGGCGCAGTACGGGCTGATTAACTATTTACTGTCGGTGATCGCCATCGCGGTTCCGCTGGTGCAACTGGGGGCCGACGCGGTGTTGTTCAACCGTGTCGCCCGCCAACGGCACAGCGGCATTCGGTTGATGCTGGCCTCTATGCGTCTACGGCGGCAACTCTTTGCGCTGATCGCGGTGCCGCTGATGGCTTGGGCGTTGTTAACGCAGGATCGCACCAGCCAGATCATGATGGCGCTGATGCTGGCCAGCGCTTATTTCTCGGTGCAGGACGTTTATAAAATCTATTACGACGCCCTGTTGAAATCGAAGCTGAACACGCTGATCAACAATGTGGCGCTGCTGCTGTCGATCGTGGTGCGGCTGGCGCTGGTGCATGCCAAGCTGCCGCTGGAATGGTTTGCGGTGCCCTATGTGCTGAGCAGCCTGATCCCCTATGGGGTACGTTGGCTGCTGTTTCGCCGCGAGAAGGGGGGCATGCGGCCCATCAGCCTGCGTCATCAACGGCGCTATGGCCGTTATCTGCTGAAGGTCGGGCTGCCGTTGGCCGTGTCCGGGCTATCGATTGTCATCTATACGCGTATCGACCAGATCATGATCGGTAACTATCTCGGGGAACACAGCGTCGGGCTGTACAGCGCCGCCATCACCCTGAGTCAGGGATGGGTCTTTGTGCCCATTGCGCTGATTACCTCGATGATGCCGGGGGTGGCCAACGCCGGTTCCCTGACCGAACAGGAAGGGCGGATCCGGCTGCTGTATCTGGTGGTGCTGCTGCTTTCGATGCCGGTGATATTACTGCTGTCGCTATTCCCTGGCCCGATAGTGAAGCTGATGTTTGGCGACAGTTACCGCGAAACTGCCACCATTCTGGCGCTGTGTTCGGTGACATCGCTGTTCTCGGTGATGGGCACCGTCTCTTATCGGGCGATCGTGCTGTTTGGCGGTTATCGGTTTATCGCGATAAAAATGCCATTGGCCGCTTTGGTCAACGTGCTGATGAATCTGGTGTTGATCCCGCGTTATGGCATTTTGGGCGCGGCGATATCAACGTTTATCACCGAATTTATTTCATTTTTTGTACTTAATGGCTTTTTTAGAAAAGGACAAATTACCCGGTTGCAGGTCACCTGCTACCGCTGTTTACCGCAACTAATAGGGAAGGTGCGAGAACTTTATGCTAAATAATCTGGTGAAGGGTTTTTACCGTAATATACCCGACGCATTATATCATCAGCTAAAATATGCTCTATTTTTTCACAAGCTACCGCATCTGGCTAAACCGGTCGGGTATAGCGAGAAACTGATGCGCAGGAAAGTCTATCCTTTGGCAATGTATACTCAATTGTCCGATAAGTATCTGGTCAGGGAGTATATTGAGAAGCTGTGGGGGAAAGAATACCTGATTGAACTCTATGCTCAGGGTGAAAAATTAACTGAGGAAATGTACCAGTCATTGCCTGACGCCTTTGTGATTAAGGCGAATCACGGTAGCGGTTATAACAAGCTGGTATTTGATAAAAGTCAAACCAGCTTTAATGAATTGCGGGTGCTGACCAACAGCTGGCTGCGACAGAACTTTTATCAGGTCTATCGCGAACGTCATTATAAGGATATTTCGCCGCGCATCATGGTGGAGAAAATGTTGCTGGAGGACGGAAAAACCCCGAATGACATCAAGATCCACTGTTTTAACCGCAACGGGGAAGTGCGTTTTTTCATCCAGATTGATTACCAGCGTTTTATCGACCACCGCCGTGATTTTTTCGATGCCCAATGGAACCGCACCGAGATCCGCATGGGGGTGCCCAACAGCGAAGTGCCTATGGATAAACCCTGTCGCCTGGATCAGATGCTGAAGCTGGCACGCCAGGTGGCAGAACAGTTTTCTTACGTAAGAGTGGATTTCTATCAGGTGCAGGAAAGGATCTATTTTGGCGAGTTAACATTTACTCCCGGAGCCGGCCTGCAACGATTCACACCGGAAATTATTGAACAGGAATGGGGAGGTTATTTCCAGGAGTAGTTGAGTCACCGGTAGGCTGCGCGTATTTCACCGCGTCAGGACGGGGGTGTAACCGGACAAGGATATTCTGGGATAACAAGTTATTCCGTTGGCGTTAGCATCGTTTTGCCAAATGATAATATATTGTTGAGGTAATAAATGGACTTATCGATTGTCATTCCCGTTTTTAATAACTCAGCCAGTTTGGCCACCACATTAGTCAGGATGACCAATGCCTGCTCCGGTTTCGACTACGAAATTATCGTGGTTGATAATGCGTCGGACAAACAAGAGTTGGATAATATACGCAGCCTGCTGGTCGCCAATCGCCGGGCGCGGCTGCATGAAAGTAAAGTACGGCGTAATACGGCAGCCTCTTGCAATGTCGGTTTTCGGTTAGCACGTTCGGACGTGGTTTTTTTTCTCGAGCCGGAGGATTCGTTTAATACCAACTATATTATCCGGCGTCTGAAACGTCATCAGGACACCCGAATAGACATTATCTTCGGTAACTACGTCACGGTAAGTGATAAGAATATTCGCAGCTATCGCTTCGATTATAAAGAAGGCGTGGCGGGAGCGGATTTTTTATTTCTCGATATGGGTGATATCCGCACCTCAACCATCAGCCTGCGTAAGAAGGAAGACCGACGTTTTTTATTTCCGGAGTTCCTCTACAAGTATCAAGACTGGGGATTTTTGGTCAACGCCACCAATCTGGGGGCCAGGGTGGCCTTCGACGAGGGGCGCGGCGTGTTTATCCGCTGCGGCGATGCCGATACGGACCGCTGCCGGATGAACATCGATGCCAGCGAGCAGTTTATCGATGCTTACCTTAATGCCAGCGGCCGCTATATCAGCGGTTTTGCCTGCAAACACCTGCTGGCCTCGCTGTACAGCGAAAACCTGCAGGCCTTCACCTATTACTCATCGCGCACCGAGCGCGATGCCCTGAGCAGCAAATTCAGGGCGATCAAACTGTACGGAGACTGTCTGGCCAGACTGGGGCTGTTTCCACTGGGCGGGCGACTGTTGCGTACCGCCCGCGAGGGATTTCGGAGATGACATGCAGCAACGAAAAGTAGCGATTGTGATTGAGAACATCGCCGAAAAAGGCGGTACCGAGCGGGTGGCCAGCAGCCTGGCCAATGCGCTGACGACACGTCTGGGGCATCAGGTGGATCTGGTGTCGATCAGCGGCGACCGGGCATTTTACCCGCTGGACGAGTCAGTGACCTTGCGCTTTATGCCGGGCAGAACGCTGTTGTGGCCCTGGCGATTGGCATGGTTTTTACGACGCGGCCGCTATGACGCAATTATCACCGTTTCGATGGGGAAACTGTCGTCGATCATGGTGCCGTACCTGCGCTTGCTGTGCCCCAACAGCCGGTTGTTGCTGAGTGAACACGTCAGTTTCCACCAGTATGCCTGGCCGATGAAGTGGCTGAAGGTGCTGGTCTACCGGCTGGGCGACCGCACGGTACTGCTGACGAAGAAAGATTTGGCCACCATCAGCCGCTGGGTACCCAGCCGTAAATGCCAGGTGATCGAGAACGTTTCGCCGTTCCCGGTACAACCGCCGCAACCGGTGCAGCAACAGCCGGTGGCGCTGGCGGTGGGGCGGTTATGCCGACAGAAAGGGTTCGACCGGCTGATTGCCGCCTGGCAGCGGATCGCCCCGCTTGCGCGGGATTGGCAACTGCATATCGTCGGCGACGGCCCGGACCGGGGGGCTCTGCAACAGCAGATTGACGCGGCCGGCCTAGGCCAGCGGGTGAAGCTGCTGCCGGCGACGGCGGACATCGCCGGTCACTATCGTCAGGCCGCCATGCTGTTGATGACCTCGCGTTACGAAGGTTTACCGATGGTGTTGATTGAAGCGATGAGCTTTGGCCTGCCCCTGGTGGCCTTTGACTGCCAGACCGGCCCGGCAGAACTGATCGATAACGGTGAGAACGGTTATCTGGTGGCGGAGGGCGATATCGAGGCCTTCAGCCAATGCACGCTGGCGCTGATTGACGACGGTGAGTTGCGTCAGCGCTTTTCCCTTCACTCGTTGGCACGGGCGCAGCAGTTCATTCCCGAGCGTATTTATCCCCAATGGCAACAGCTTATTGCTGGAGGTTAAGATGGAAAAAGTTTCAGTCATCATGCCGGCTTACAATGCCGCAGGCTTTATCAAAGAGTCGATCCTCGGGGTGCTGAACCAGACATACCAGGATTATCACCTGTATGTGATCGACGATGCTTCCACCGACCATACCGCCGAGGTGGTGAAACCGTTCATCCACGATCGTCTGACTTACATCCGCAACGACACCAATCAGGGCGTGGCCGAGACCCGTAATATCGCGATTGAAGCCGCGCGCGGCGATTATATTGCGTTCTGCGACAGCGATGACGTCTGGCACCCGAACAAGCTGGCGCGCCAGGTCGGGATCCTCAAAACCAACCGCTACGACGTGGTGTGCTCCCATTATTACACCTTTGAAGATGACCCGACGCGGGTGAAAAACTACCGTGGCGCCGGTGAGATCATCGCCTATAAAGACATGTTGAAAAGCAACTGGATCGGCAACCTGACCGGCATGTACAACCAGCGTCAGGTCGGCAAGGTGTACCAGAGCAAAGTGGGTCATGAGGATTACGTTATGTGGCTGTCGGTGCTGGAGAAGGCGCGGAACCACATGGCTTACTGCATCCCTGAACCCCTGGCTTTTTATCGCCTCTCCGCGCAGTCGCTGTCCGGCAATAAATTCCGCGCGGCCGATTGGCAGTGGCAGATATATCGCCGTCATCTGGGGCTTTCCTATCAGAAGTCCTGTTATCTGTTCTTCTCCTATCTGTACAGCGCGGTGATGAAAAGACAATGAATTTCAGCAAGCTAACCTTAGCCTGCCTGCTGGCATGCGCCGGCTGGGCAGGGCTGGCCAATGCGGCCGGCTGCGACGGCAACCTGCTCAAGGATCCCGGCTTCGAGCAGGGGGGGGCCGGGTGGTCGCTGGCCTCGGCGCAGGTGGTGGCGGGTGGACACGGCGGTCAGCGCAGCCTGTTTTATCAAAATCACAACCCGGCCAACTACCACAACATGCTGCAAAGTCTGTCGGTCAAACCGGGTCAACAGCTGGCTTTTGGTGCCTGGGTTCGCGGTGAAAATCTCAGGGGCAAGGGCGAAAATCAGGGCGCCGGCGTGTTTGTCGAAAGCTATGACGACCAGGGGCGTTTTTTGGCGGGCAGCTATCCGCAGGGACTGCTGGGTACCAGCGGCTGGCAGCCGGTGACCGGCGATTTTCGGGTGCCACCACGGGCGGTGAAAGTGGTACTGGGCGTTTATCTGCGTCAGGGCACCACCGGTAGCGCCTGGTTTGACGATGTTTACGCCTGCCTGCAACCTGTTGCGCCGGAGTTGTACCAGATGCGCAGCGGCAAGGAGGCGGCCTCCAGCCTGATTGAGGTGGTGGATCCGCAGCAGGTGCAGGTGGACAGTACCCTGGTCGACGACAAGAATACCACCGTCAAACATGATAGCCGCCGCTATGCCATCAGCGAAAAACAGCAGGTGGAGTTTCCGCTGCCGGCCGATCTGGCTGCCGGCGAGTATCGTTTGCAGCAGCAGGTGACGGACGTGGCTTCGCAACGCAGCCAGCGCAGCGAAATGCCGATCAGCGTCGGTCGCCCGCAGCCCAAGGTAGCGCTGGATGCTCAGGGTTACGTTTTGAAGCAAGGCAAGCGCTTCTTCCCGCTCGGCATTTACATGTACGGCGAGATGGCGACGGACGAGCATCTGACGCGCATCCGCGATGCCGGTTTCAATACCTTGCTCAATTACAACTACGGCACCGGACGCGACCCCTATAACTATTTCCGCAAAACCCGGCAATACGGTTTGCAGGTGATTTTTTCGCTCAAGGATATGTACGCCGGTACCCGCTTTGCGCCGGAAACCAAGATGAGCTATCCGCAGCTGACGGCCAGCTATGTGGAAAAATTCAAGCATCAGCCCAACCTGCTCGCCTGGTACATCAACGACGAACTGGGCCCGGAATATGTGCCGCAGATTGAGCAAAAACACCTGCAGGTCAAGCAGCTGGATCCTGACCATCTGACCTTCCAGGTGTTGGACAAGACCGGAACGCTCAATGCCTATTTCAACAGTTCGGATGTGCTGGCCAGTGACCCTTATCCGGTCGGCAGAGACGCCGATCTGACGCGGACGCTGGAGTACAGCCGTATTACCAGTCAGGTGGCGCGCCAGGCCAAAGGGGCGTGGCTGGTGATGCAGATTATGGATCATGCCGCTTACGCGCCTGACCGCAAACCGCGTCAGCCTACCGAGGCGGAGATCCGCAATCAGGCCTGGTTGGGGTTGATCGGCGGGGCCAGAGGCATCCTGTTTTATTCCTATACCGATCTGTTCTACAAGCGCCAGCGCGGCGGGTTCAGCCAGCAGGAATTTGATGCTATCTGGCGCGGCGTCGCCGGCGTAGCGCAGCAGATTGTCAGCTTTGAGCCTTACCTGCTTTCCGGTGAAAGCCAGTTGTTGCAAGGCAACAATACCGCCATCCCGGCCCGTCTGTTTATCCAAGGCGAACGGGGCCTGGTGCTGATCGCCAACCCTTACTATCGCCAGATGTCGGCAAGGTTTGATCTGCCTGCAGGTTGGCAGGCCCAGGGGCAGCGGCAGATTGAGGCCGAGTTGCCGTCGATGGGCAGCCGTGCGGTATGGGTACAACGTCAAACAGAAAAGAAAGGATAACCGGTCATGAATATTACCCTGAGCCTGATTATTCCGGTGTACAAGGTTGAGGCTTATATCGAGGCGTGCCTGGATTCGGTGTTGCAACAGCTGCCTGACTGGGCGGAGGCGATCATCGTGGATGACGGCAGCCCGGACGGCGCCATCGGCATTGCCGAGGAAGTGCTGTGTCGCTATCCACAGCACAGGCGGCGGGTCAGCATTCTGCGCCAGGAAAACCAGGGGTTGAGCCAGGCGCGCAACAACGGCATTGACCATGCAGAGGGGCGCTACGTTGGTTTTTTGGACTCCGACGATGTGCTGCTGGAGGGCTACTTCAGCATTTTGGGCCGCCTGCTGGCGGATAACCCCTTGGCCGACATCGTGGCCTTCAACGCCCAGCGCTTTTCAACCTTCAATAACGGCAAGATCCAACCAGAGGGCACCATGGCTATCGTGCCCGGCAATGCGGCTCCGCAGCAGCGTGATGACCATATGGCGCTGCTGGCAGACAGCTTTAACCGCAGCATGTGGTTCGCCTGGGCGCGGATTTATCGCAAAACGCTGTTCGATGAGGCTCGCTTCCCGGCGGGGCGAAACTTTGAAGATATTCAGCTGATCCCACAGCTTTACCTGAAGGCCGATCGCATCGTGGTCTGCGATACGCCATTGGTGGGATACCGTGCCAACCCTAACGGCATTACGCGCGCGCCAAAGCGACGCGATCTGGACGATCTGGATTACGCACTCGACGGCGCTGACAGCGGGCGACGGCAGGGGCTGGGGCATGGGCTTTACTCGATCCTCTACGTCACCACGCTGAAAGCGCGTTTGTTGGTGGGGCTGGATTTCTTCGGGGCGCGCGATGCGCTGCGCGAAACCCGCGAGCTGAAGCGCCGTTATTCCGGCCTGCGCGGCGAGGAGCGCAAAATGCTGAGCCGTAAAAACCGGCTGTTTTACCGTAGCCCGCTGGCTTACTACCTGATGGCCCGGCTGTACAACCTGCGCGGCTAGCGGCGCACCATTCGCCTCTTTCCCGTTTTCGTTAAAGCAGCGGCATGCTGCACCCATGTCAATTGGGGCGACCCTTTCGCCCCCAACAGGCAGACTAAAACTATGAGTATCACCGTCAGCGTCATCATACCCACCTATGGCCGCAGCGAACTGCTGGCTCGCGCCATCGATAGCGTATTGGCACAAACCCATCGCCCGTTGGAAATCATCGTGGTGGATGACAACCCGCAGGGCGACGCCCATCGCCTGGCGACCCGCGAGCGCCTGGCCGGCTACATTGAGCGGGGTGAGATTATTTATTACCCGCGCAGGCGCAATGGCGGGGGCGCATTGGCACGTAACAGCGGGATCCTGCGTTCGAGCGGGCAGTACATCAGCTTTCTGGATGACGACGATTATTATCATCCACAGAAAATCGCCCGCCAACTGGCCTTTATGCAGCAGGGCGATTACGACGTCAGCCTGTGCGATATGGATATTCTGAAAAACGGGCAGATCGGCACCGAGCATTACTACCGCGCGCGCTGCGAAGGGCTGGAGGATTTTATGCTGGCCGGCGTAGCCTACACGCCGATGATCATGATGCGACGCAGCACGGCGATTGCGGTGCGCGGCTTTTTCAACACGCCTCGCTACCAGGACCATATCTTCCTCTACCGGCTGCTGGCGGCCGGAGCGAAGATCGGCACGCTGCATGAACGACTGGCGGTGCACAACGACCATGACGGTGAACGCATCACCTCCAGTCCGAAGGGCATTATTGGCTACCGCAATAAAATGCAGTTTGAACAGCGGCTGATGCCACAGGTTTCACCCCGGGCACGCAAGATCATGCGCCTGCGCCATACCTGCATTACTTCGCGCATCATTACCGACGGCAAGAGTCGCCTGGCCGGCGTTTTCTATGGGCTGAAGGGCATTGTTTACGTCAATAGCGGCTTGATGGCGGGGGTGTATATGAAAAATATCATCCGCAATGTGTTTTTCCGCGGCGTGCCGTTCTGAGCTGCGTTTCGCGTGCTCCGTTACCCTTAAGAGACTCCCCCTTTCAGAGGATGATTATGCGCTTTGAACGTTCGACGCTGATCGGCAGCGTGCTGTTGCTGACGGTACCGCTTTTCGCTTTGCTGCACAGCATAGGAACGCTGCGGGCAGGAAAGAAGAACTCGGCGGCTTATTTGCTGATTGCGCTGTGTTTTTTCTTTTTCTTCATTAAAATCCCGCCGCTGGCGGATCTTTACCGCCACTTTGCCAACTACGATGCCATCAACTCGGCTACCCGCCTGAGTGATGTTATTCAGGGCAAGGTGGACGTGGTGCTGTACGCCAATTTCTATATTTTCAAAACGCTGGGTATCCCGTTTTTCATTATTCCGGGGCTGTACGTCGCGCTGTCGGTTTACTGCTATCTCAGCGCGCTGAATATCGTCATGCTGCATTCCGGCAAGGCGTTCACCGCGCGGCAGTTTGTGCTGCTGCATCTGGCGGTGCTGTTTTTGATTAACCCGTTTATCATTGCCATGGGGTTACGCTTTGGCTTCTCGATGGCGGTGATGACCCTGGCGATGGTGCTGTTTTGTCATAAGCTCAACCGCCCGCTCGCCGCCGGCCTGATGCTGTTCGCCATGCTGACCCACTTTTCCAGCATGCTGCTGGTGGGCGTGTTCCTGTGCAGCCGGGTGATGCGCCTGAACCGCCTGCTGACGGTGGTGTTCAGCGCCATCGCCTTCCTGACCGCCAAGTTTGCGCTGCCGTTTATCGTTTCCCATATTACGATCTCCGGCATCAACAGTTACTCCGACGTCTATACCTCCGGCATGTACGCCAGCGACTACCTGACATCCGGCAACGCCAACGGCATGATTAACTTCCTGATCGTGTTATTCCCGGCGCTGTTTCTGGGTGTCTTTATGCTGGGTAACCCGATGAGCAACCAGACGGGGGACATCAAGAACTACGCGGCCTGGCTGGTGGTGTTTGTGTTCCTGTGTTCCAGCTCGCTGCAGGCGGCCAGCCGTTATGCCAGCGTGGCCTCGGTGTTCTTGCTGTTTTATTACGTGGCCCATCGGGGATCGTTCATCCGCGGCAGATTCAACTACTTCTTCCTGTGCTTTATGCTGATGGCCACCGGTTATAACCTGATAGAGAACATTTATGTCCCGCGCCGCCCGATCATGCTGGGGCAGATGTGGCAGTCGTTCTATAAAACCCCGCTGCTGAACTTGTTCTATGGCGAGCAGGAATATGAGCAGTATCTGCAATTTATCAACCGCGACAGCGGCGAGTGGATAGGGCATGAGATGGATTTAGGCTAATGCGTTTTTTATTCCAGTAACCCTCACTTCGCCAAACAGGAAGCGGGCGTCAGTCCGCTTGAGGCCGTAGACAAAGTGCTCTGTTGTTTAATGGTAGGGGCGCTGCATGCTGCGCCCAATAGCATAATCAATGAGTTAAATCGGGTCGAACATGGTCGACCCCTACAGGTTTAGCCTTTTCGAGTGTTTGTCAGCAGTCCGCTTCCTACCCCCAAATACCCCGACTTACCCCGCAGCATATCCCATCGAACATCTGACTCATCATTTCTATAATATTTTCAATTAATTAAACCCAATGCTTGCCATGATACTTTAGGGGTATCCACGCCTCTGCCGCCGTTATTCTCCCTCCGTTCTCTTGATCGCAATCAATTTGCCACCGCAACCGCATTAGTAGGCTGGCGGCAGATTGAGCAATGTCATTACCCGTCGTATTTCAAGCCGCAGCGTTGTTACCTGCGCTCGCTCACTCCAGTTACTTACTTGAGTAAGCGCCTGGAGATGAGCGAGCTGGCCGCCTGGCTGTGACTTGAAATCCATAGGGTAAAAAAATATTAAAAAGCCCTCAGGAGAATTCCGGATGAGCAAGTTTCTAGACCGATTCCGCTATTTTAAGCAGTTGGCGGAACCCTTTTCTGGCGATCATGGCCAGACGTTGAACACCAACCGCGACTGGGAAGACGGCTACCGCAGCCGTTGGCAGCACGACAAGATTGTGCGCTCCACCCATGGGGTCAACTGCACCGGCTCCTGCAGCTGGAAAATTTATGTGAAAAACGGCCTGGTCACCTGGGAAACCCAGCAGACCGATTACCCACGTACCCGTCCCGATCTGCCAAACCATGAACCGCGCGGTTGCCCACGTGGCGCCAGCTATTCCTGGTATCTGTACAGCGCCAACCGGCTGAAATACCCATTGATGCGCAAACGCCTGATCAAACTGTGGCGCGAAGCCAAGGCGCTGCACAGCGATCCCGTCGAGGCCTGGGGCTCGATCGTCAGCGATCCTGAAAAAGCCAAAAGCTACAAAGTGGCGCGCGGGCGCGGCGGTTTCGTCCGTTCCAGTTGGCAGGAGGTAAACGAGCTGATCGCCGCTTCCAACGTCTACACCGCCAAAACCTTCGGTCCGGATCGCATCATTGGCTTCTCGCCAATCCCCGCGATGTCGATGGTGTCTTACGCCGCCGGCGCCCGTTATCTGTCGCTGATTGGCGGCACCTGCCTGAGCTTCTACGACTGGTATTGCGACTTGCCGCCGGCCTCGCCAATGACCTGGGGTGAACAGACCGACGTGCCGGAATCCGCCGACTGGTATAACTCTTCCTACATTATCGCCTGGGGTTCCAACGTGCCTCAGACGCGCACCCCGGACGCGCACTTCTTCACCGAAGTACGTTACAAAGGCACCAAAACCGTGGCGGTCACGCCGGACTACGCCGAAGTCGCCAAGCTGTGCGACCAGTGGCTGAATCCGAAGCAGGGCACCGACAGCGCCATGGCGCTGGCGATGGGCCACGTGATGCTGAAAGAGTTCCACCTGGATCGTGAGGTGGGCTATTTCCGCGATTACGTGCGTCGTTATACCGACATGCCGATGCTGGTTATGCTGGAGCCGCGCGAAGAGGGGCATTATGCCGCCGGTCGTCTGCTGCGCGCCGCCGATTTGGTCGACGGCCTGGGGCAAGAAAATAACCCTGAATGGAAAACCGTTGCCATTGATCAACGCAGTGGCGAACTGGTTGCTCCGCAGGGGTCGATCGGTTTCCGCTGGGGCGAACAGGGCAAATGGAACCTGGAACAACGCGCCGGCCAGGACCAGCAGGAAGTGGAATTGCAACTCAGCCTGCTGGGCGCGCATGACGAAGTGGCCGAGGTGGGGTTCCCTTACTTTGGCGGCATCAAAAGCGGCGCTGCCGAGGGCGGGAACTTCAACAGCGTGGCGCTGGACGAGATCCTGCTGCACAAGCTGCCGGTCAAACGCCTGCGCCTGGCGGACGGCAGCGAAGCGCTGGTGACCAGCGTGTACGATTTGACCCTGGCCAACTACGGCCTCGAGCGTGGCCTGAATGACGCCAACTGCGCCACCGACTACGACGACGTCAAAGCCTATACCCCGGCCTGGGCCGAGCAGATCACCGGCGTTTCCCGCCACAACATCATCCGCATTGCGCGCGAATTTGCCGACAACGCCGAGAAAACCCATGGCCGTTCGATGATTATCGTCGGTGCCGGTGTCAACCACTGGTACCACATGGACATGACCTACCGTGGGCTGATCAACATGCTGATCTTCTGCGGCTGCGTCGGCCAGAGCGGTGGCGGCTGGGCGCACTACGTCGGCCAGGAAAAGCTGCGGCCGCAGACCGGCTGGCTGCCGCTGGCGTTTGGCCTCGACTGGCAACGTCCGCCGCGTCATATGAACAGCACCTCGTTCTTCTATAACCATTCCAGCCAGTGGCGTTATGAAACCGTGGGGACCGAAGAGCTGTTGTCGCCGATGGCGGACAAATCACGCTTCGGCGGAAGCCTGATCGATCTCAACGTGCGTGCCGAGCGCATGGGCTGGTTGCCGTCCGCACCACAGCTGGGCACCAACCCACTGCATCTGGCGGCGCAGGCGCAAGCCGCAGGACAATCGCCGGTGGAGTACACCGTCGACGCCCTGAAGAAAGGGACGCTGGGCTTTGCCGCCGAGCAGCCGGACAACCCACAGAACTTCCCGCGTAACCTGTTCGTCTGGCGCTCTAACCTGCTGGGTTCCTCCGGCAAGGGTCATGAGTACATGCTCAAATACCTGTTGGGCACCGAAAACGGCATTCAGGGCAAGGATCTGGGCCAGCAGGGCGGTGCCAAGCCGCAGGAAGTGGAATGGCTGGATAACGGCGGCGAAGGCAAGCTGGATCTGGTGGTGACCCTGGATTTCCGCATGTCCAGCACCTGCCTCTATTCCGACATCGTGCTGCCGACCGCCACCTGGTACGAAAAAGACGACATGAATACCTCGGATATGCATCCGTTTATTCACCCGCTGTCGGCGGCGGTCGATCCGGCCTGGGACTCGAAGAGCGACTGGGAAATCTACAAGGGCATCGCCAAAGCCTTCTCCGAAGTCTGTGTCGGGCACCTGGGGCAGGAAACCGACGTGGTGACGCTGCCGATCCAGCATGACTCCGCCGCCGAGCTGGCGCAGCCTTACGGCGTCAAAGACTGGAAAAAGGGGGAGTGTGAACTGATCCCCGGCAAAACCGCGCCGCATATCATGGTGGTGGAACGCGATTACCCGGCCACCTATGAGCGTTTCACTTCGCTGGGGCCACTGCTGGATAAGCTGGGCAACGGCGGGAAAGGCATTGGCTGGAACACCCAGGAAGAAGTCGACTTCCTGAAAAAGCTCAACTACGTCAAAACCGCAGGCCCGGCAGCGGGGCGGCCGAAAATTGAAAGCGCCATTGATGCCGCCGAAGTGATCCTGACGTTAGCACCGGAAACCAACGGGCAGGTGGCGGTCAAGGCGTGGGAGGCTCTGGGCAAAATGACCGGCCGCGATCACCGCCATCTGGCGCTGAACAAGGAAGACGAAAAAATCCGCTTCCGCGACATTCAGGCCCAGCCGCGCAAAATCATTTCCAGCCCCACCTGGTCAGGGCTGGAGGATGAACACGTGTCGTATAACGCCTGTTATACCAACGTGCATGAGCTGATCCCATGGCGCACCATCAGCGGCCGCCAGCAGTTGTATCAGGACCACGAGTGGATGCGCGCCTTTGGCGAGAGCCTGCTGGTGTACCGTCCGCCGATCGATACGCGTGCCGCGCAGCCGTTGCTGAACCAGAAGCCGAACGGCAATAAAGAGAAGGCGTTGAACTTTCTGACGCCGCACCAGAAGTGGGGCATTCACTCCACCTACAGCGACAACCTGCTGATGCTGACCCTGTCGCGCGGTGGGCCGATCGTCTGGATGAGCGAAGACGACGCCAAAGAGCTGGGCATTGAGGATAACGACTGGATCGAAGCCTTTAACGCCAACGGCGCACTGACCGCTCGGGCGGTGGTCAGCCAGCGTATTCCTGCCGGTATGACCATGATGTACCACGCGCAAGAACGCATCGTGAATATTCCCGGCTCGGAAATTACCAGCCAGCGCGGCGGCATTCACAACTCGGTGACCCGCGTCTGCCCGAAACCGACCCATATGATCGGTGGTTACGCGCAGCTGGCCTACGGTTTCAACTATTACGGCACCGTTGGCTCCAACCGCGACGAGTTTGTGGTGGTACGCAAAATGAACCGCATCGATTGGTTAGACGGTGAAGGCAACGACGACTCGCAGGGCAGCCAGCAGGAGAAAGCAAAATGAAAATTCGTTCACAAGTCGGCATGGTGCTGAACCTGGACAAATGCATCGGTTGCCATACATGTTCGGTGACCTGCAAGAACATCTGGACCAGCCGCGAGGGTATGGAGTACGCCTGGTTCAACAACGTCGAAAGCAAACCCGGCGTCGGCTACCCGCACGCCTGGGAAGATCAGCAAAAGTGGAAGGGCGGTTGGATCCGTAAAATCAACGGCAAGCTGGAACCGCGTATGGGCAGCCGCGTCGGCCTGTTGTCGAAGATTTTCGCCAACCCGGACGTGCCTGCGCTGGACGATTACTACGAGCCTTTCGACTACGACTATCAGAACCTGCCTACCGCGCCGCAGGGGAAGCATCAGCCGATCGCCCGTCCGCGCTCGCTGATCACCGGCCAGCGTATGAAGAAGATCGAAAGCGGCCCGAACTGGGAGGAGATCCTCGGCGGCGAATTCGAGAAACGCTCGCAGGACAAAAACTTCGACAATATGCAGAAGGCGATGTACGGCCAGTTCGAAAACACCTTCATGATGTATTTGCCGCGCCTGTGCGAACACTGCCTTAACCCGGCCTGTGTCGCGACTTGCCCAAGCGGCGCCATCTACAAGCGTGGCGAAGACGGCATTGTGCTGATCGATCAGGATAAATGCCGCGGCTGGCGCATGTGCCTGACCGGCTGTCCGTACAAAAAAATCTATTTCAACTGGAAGAGCGGCAAGTCCGAGAAGTGCATCTTCTGCTACCCGCGTATCGAATCCGGCCAGCTGACGGTGTGTTCGGAAACCTGCGTTGGCCGTATCCGCTATCTGGGCGTGCTGCTGTATGACGCCGATCGCATTGAGCAAGCCGCCGCTGCCGAGAACGAGCAGGATCTCTATCAGCGCCAGTTGGATATCTTCCTGGATCCGCACGATCCGGCGGTGATTGCCCAGGCGTTGCAGGACGGCATTCCGCAAGGCGTGATCGAGGCCGCGCAGCAGTCGCCGGTGTATAAAATGGCGATGGACTGGAAGCTGGCGCTGCCGCTGCACCCGGAATACCGCACGTTGCCGATGGTCTGGTACGTCCCGCCGCTGTCACCGATTCAATCCGCCGCCGATGCCGGTGAGCTGGCGCACAGCGGCGTGTTGCCGGACGTGGAAAGCCTGCGTATCCCGGTGCAATATCTGGCCAACTTGCTGACCGCCGGGGATACCGCACCGGTGCTGTTGGCACTCAAGCGCATGCTGGCAATGCGCCACTACAAACGGGCGGAAACCGTTGACGGCGTACAGGACACCAGTGCGCTGGAGCAGGTGGGGTTGACCGAAGCGCAGGCGCAGGAAATGTACCGCTATCTGGCGATCGCCAACTATGAAGACCGCTTTGTGATCCCATCCAGCCACCGCGAGCTGGCGCGAGAAGCCTTCCCGGAAAGCAAAGGCTGCGGTTTCAGCTTTGGCGACGGCTGCCACGGCAGCGACGGTAAATTCAATCTGTTCAACAGCCGCCGCATTGACGCCATTGATGTGACGCAAAAAACCACTCGCCAGGAGGATGCCTCATGATCAGCCTGAAAGTGATTGCCCGGCTGCTGGACTACCCGGAGCAGGCGCTGTTTGACCATCAGCAGGCGTTGGTCGAGGCGCTGGAGCCGGCCAGCGAACTGGATTTACACCACAGCGCGCAGCTGATCCTGTTTATTCGCCGTTTTTGCGCTCGTCCGTTGCTGGACGTGCAGGCCGAATATTGCGAACTGTTTGATCGTGGCCGCGCCACCTCGCTGCTGCTGTTTGAGCACGTGCATGGTGAATCGCGCGATCGCGGTCAGGCGATGGTCGACCTGATGGCGCAATACCGTGACGCGGGGCTGGAGATCGACAGCCGCGAGCTACCGGACTTTTTGCCGTTGTATCTGGAATACCTGGCCAGCCGCAACCAGGCCGAAGCGCGCGGCGGGTTGCAGGATATCGCGCCGATCCTGGCGCTGTTGGGCGCACGTTTGCAGCAGAGAGAGAGTCCGTATGCGGTGTTGTTTGATCTGTTGCTGACACTGTCCGGCACCGAGGTGAAAAGCGCCAGCCTGGAAAGCCAGGTGGCGGGGGAAGCCAGGGACGACACGCCGCAGGCGCTGGACGCGGTCTGGGAAGAGGAGCAGATCAAGTTTCTCGGTGAGGAAGGCTGCGCTTCGGCACAGCAAACGGCGCATCAGCGACGCTTTGCCGGCGCGGTGGCGCCACAGTACCTGGACCTGACGGATGCGCTAACCGGAACCAAAGGACGCTAATCATGCAATTTTTAAATCAATTCTTCTTCGATATTTACCCCTATCTGGCGGGAGCGATTTTCCTGATAGGCAGCTGGTTGCGTTACGATTACGGGCAGTACAGCTGGCGTGCCGGCTCCAGCCAAATGCTGGATAAAAAGGGCATGCGCTTGGCATCCAACCTGTTCCATATCGGTATTTTGGGTATCTTCGCCGGTCACTTCCTCGGCATGTTGACGCCGCACTGGATGTATGAAGCCTTCCTGCCGATCGACGTGAAACAGAAGCTGGCGATGATTGCCGGCGGTGCCTGCGGCGTGATGACGTTAGTCGGCGGGGCGCTGTTACTGAAACGTCGCCTGACCAACCCACGTGTGCGTGCGACCAGCAGCTTTGCCGACATTATGATCCTGACGCTGTTGGTGGTGCAGGTGTGTCTGGGGCTGCTGACCATTCCGTTCTCCGCCCAGCATATGGACGGCAGCGAAATGATGAAGCTGGTGGCCTGGGCGCAGGCGGTGGTGACCTTCCACGCCGGGGCGTCACAGCATCTGGCTGGGGTTGCGTTGATCTTCAAATTGCACATGGTGCTGGGCATGACGTTGTTCGTGCTGTTCCCGTTCTGCCGCCTGGTGCATATCTGGAGCGTGCCGGTGGAATACCTGACCCGTCGCTACCAACTGGTGCGTAACCGCCGTTAATTCCTCGCCTACATAGCGGCAATGCCTGCCAGGTGTTGTCGCTTTTCTGCTTCTCCGTGGTTTTCCGCCTATTCTTAATTTATCTCCCCTGAGTGAGTTCCTGTAGATCTCCGTTCGACCTTGCTCTAGGCTGTGGCCGGATAAACAGACGTGATTTATCGGCTCAGTTAAATGAACGGAATCAATCAGTAAGAATGCCACTTGGGTTTTTCTTTATGCTGATGTCAAACAAGGGTATGGCTGAGGATAGCGGGGTTTGAATCATTAACCGCGCTTGATAGTTGGCCAACGGAATAATGGACAAGCAGGCTGAACAACGATAATGACCCTAAATAGCCTTTCCCAAAGCTTATTGCCTCTTAAAATTATTGCGACCGGCGCGGCGTTGCCGCCGCAGTGCGTCGAATCCTCGGCGCTGGACCGTCGCTTGAACAAGTCGGCCGGTTACGTAGAAAAACGTTCGGGTATTATTCATCGTTTCCATGCCGACAATGATGCCAGTCAGGCCGAATTGGCCGTTGCCGCGCTGGACGATGCTCTTGCCCGCCATGCGATCCCGCGAGACTCCATCGATCTGCTTATCTCCGCTTCGGCCATCGCGGTGCAGGCGTTGCCTTTCAGCGCCGCGCATATTCTAAAACTGGCCCGACTGCGGCCGGGAATCGCGGGCTTTGATATCAACACCAGCTGCGTCAGTTTTATCTCCGCGCTGCAGGTGGCGGCAGGGTTGCTCAATACGGGCGTTTATCGGCGCATTGCTATTGTCTCTGCCGATATCGCTTCGCGCGGTATCGACTGGGAGGATGAAGAGTCTTCATTGATCTTCGGTGATGGTGCGGCCTGCGCTATTGTCGAGCAAGGTGACGGGCGTAGCGGCATTTTGTCCTACCTGATGGAAACCCACCCGGAAGGCAGCGAGTTTTGTGAGATCAGAGCCGGCGGTACGCGCCGTAATCCGCGTGCCGGCATGAATGACAGTGACTTTCTGTTCCATATGAAGGGCAAGCAGCTGTTCCGCCAGGCTTCGGCGCTGATCGAAAGCTTCCTTGGCCGTTTGCTGTCGGCTGCGGGGCTGAACCTGGCGCAAATTGCTACCGTGGTGCCGCATCAGGCCAGCCATCTCTCTTTGGAGCATATGCGCAAGCGGCTGCATGTTTCCCCGCAGGCCCTGGTGGATATCTATCGTTACCGGGGCAATCAGGTGGCGGCTTCCATCCCTTCGACCCTGCACCAAGCGGCAATAACCGGCAGGTTGAACGCCGAACGTCCGGTGATGCTGATCGGCACCGCCGCCGGTTTGACGCTGGGCGGCATGGTACTGCTGCCATGAAGGTGCTGGTGACCGGAGCGACCAGCGGGCTGGGGCGCAACGCCGCCGAGTGGCTGTTGGCCGCCGGGCATCAGGTGCATGCCACCGGACGGGATATTGCCGCGGGGCGGCAGTTGGCGGCACTGGGCGCCAGGTTTACCGCGCTGGACCTGACCGTGGCCGGGGACGAGCAGTGTGAGCAATTAATCGCGGGCCATGACATCGTCTGGCACTGTGCCGCAAAATCTTCACCCTGGGGCAGCCGCGAGGCGTTTGATCAGGCCAATAGCCGCGTGACGGAAAAACTCGCCGGCGCCGCCGGACGTTGCGGGGTTCAGCGGTTTATCCATATTTCGACGCCGGCGGTTTATTTCGATTTCAGCCACCGCCACAACGTCACCGAGGCGGATATTTCCCGACGCTTTGCCAATCATTATGCCGCCAGCAAGTTTGCTGCCGAACAGAGCATTGCGGCGGAGGTGTCCGCCTTTCCGCACACCACCTACCTGATCTTGCGCCCTCGCGGCCTGTTCGGTCCCCATGACCGGGTCATCGTGCCAAGGATACTGGCGCAGCTGCGGCGCGATAAAGGCGTGCTGCGTTTGCCGGGCGGCGGTTCCGCTTATCTGGATCTCACCTTTGTGCTCAACGTGGTGCATGCGATGGATCTGGCAAGCCGTCAACCAGGTTTACCGTCCGGCAGCATTTTCAATATCACCAACCAACAGCCGCAGCGGCTGGCCGATATGTTGCACCAACTGCTCAACCGGCAGTTGGGCTGGCAATACGCCGTCAAGGCGGTGCCATATCCCTTATTGTCGGGCGTTGCTACGGGGATGGAGCTGTTGGCCCACGTCACCCGCAAAGAACCGATGCTGACCCGCTATAGCGTTGCGGCGGCCTATTTCGACATGACGCTGGATAACACCCAGGCGATAGAGGTGCTGGGTTATCGGCCGCGCTACAGTCTGGAGCAGGGGATCGAACTGACGGCGCAGTGGTTAAAGCAGCAGGGGATGAGCGCAGATGGCTAACATCATGACGTTTGAAATCGGTTATTGCACTCATCTGGGCTGCATGGCGCTGCGCGGTTCGGCGATGCGCACCTGTAAATTTCCTTCCCGGGCCTATCTGCTGGAAGTCGGCGAGCGCCGCTGGCTGTGGGATACCGGTTATGCCAGCCATTTTGAGCATTACACCGCCAGCGGCATTTTTCGGCTTTATCGCCAGGTGACGCCGGTTTATTTCAGCCCGCAGCAGGCCCTGTTGGAACAGTTGCGCAGTCTGGGGCTGAACACTGGCGATATCGAGGCGGTGATCATTTCGCACTTTCATGCGGACCACATTGCCGGTCTGCGAGACTTCAGCAGCCTGAAGATGATTTGCTCCGGCGAAGGGTGGCAGCAAACCCGAGAGCTGCGCGGTTTTGCCGCGTTGAAAAGGGCATTTGTGCCCGGATTGATTCCGGAAGGTTTTGAATCTGCGCTGCAGTTCGTCGAGGGATTTCCGCTGCAAAGCCTGCCTGCCGCATTGGCCCCTTTCCAACAGGGCTATGTGCTGCCGGGCAGCGGCGGAGAAATTGTTATCGTGCCGCTGCCAGGGCACGCCGCCGGGCACCTTGGGGCCTTTGTGCTGACCGATGCCGGCTGGACGCTGCTGGCCAGCGATGCCGCCTGGTCGCCGCTGAACTATCAGCAACTGCGTGGCCCTTCGCGGTTGGCTAACCTGATCATGGACAATCCGCGCAGCTATTACGACACCCTGGGCGCGCTCAACCAGCTCTATCTTGGCGGCGCTGCGGAGATCCGCCTGTGTCATGAGGGGGATTTATGATCCCGCTGATGACGCTATGGCACTACCTGCGTGCGCGGCGACTGAGCTTTACCCAACGGGCGGCGCTGGAGGCCTATCAGGCGCGCCAACTGAAGCGGTTTGCCCGGCGCATATTGGCGAGCAGTCCCTATTTTCAACCCTATAGTGCATTGCCCCTGACCGAGTGGCCAACGATGGACAAGGCGGTGATGATGGCCAATTTCGATCGGATGAACACCGCCGGTCTGCGATTGGAGGAGCTTTTGGCCTGTGCCCGGCGCAGCGAAAGCGATCGCGATTTCAGCCCCAAAGTGGGCAACTACAGCGTCGGCTTATCTACCGGCACCTCTGGGCGGCGCGGCGTGTTTGTCGTCAGCCCCCAGGAGCAGCAGATTTGGGCTGGAGGCATGCTGGCAAAAATGTTGCCGCAGGGGGTATTTGCCGGGGAGAAGGTCGCGCTGTTCCTGCGGGCCGACAACAACCTGTACCACAGCGTCAATAACCGTTGGCTGAGCCTGTCGTTTTACGATCTGTTTGCTCCCTTTGCCGAACATTTGCCGCAGATTGAGCGTGAACAGCCGACGATTATCGTGGCCCCGGCCCAGGTGTTGTGCGCCCTGGCGGATGCCGTTGAACGCGGCGAACTCAAGCTCAGCGTCAAAAAAGTGATTTCAGTGGCCGAAGTGCTGGAACCGCAGGATCGCCAACGTTTACAACGGGTGTTTGCGCAGGTGGGGGAAGTGTATCAGGCCACCGAAGGTTTTTTGGCCGCGACCTGCAGCCACGGCACTTTGCATCTGAACGAAGAGTTTATTCATGTCGAACCTCAGTGGATCGACGAACGGCGTTTTACCCCGTTGATTACCGATTTTACCCGCCGTACCCAACCGATAGTGCGCTATCGCCTGGACGATATTCTGGTGAAGCGCGAACAACCCTGTCCCTGCGGGCAGGCGACCATGGCATTGGATCGTATCGAAGGGCGCTGTGATGACCAACTGCTGTTGCCGGCCAGCCAGGGCGCAACGCAACAGGTCTTCGCCGACCTGTGCCGCCGCGTGATAGCCAATGCGTTGCCGGCGGTGGCGGATTACCGGCTGACGCAGCAGGGCGGCAGTGAGCTGTATCTGACGGCCGATTGCAACCCGGAGGCGTTGGCGAGCTGCCAACGGCAATTGATCGCGCTGTTCGAACAGCAAGGTATTGCCACGGAGCAACTGGTGTGGCACCCGCAAACGCAGGCGATCATGCCGCAGTTCGATGCCAAGCGCCGCCGCATTGTTCGCCTGCCGGAGGCCGGATGAAAATCGTTGTTTATCGCCTGTGGCAGATGTTGCTGGGGTGGGGATTTGTCGGGGTTATCTACCACGGCAGCGATCGTTGGCAAGGTGCCGGCCACTTGCTGACGCCCGGCTGGGTTGACCGGGCGATCCCGTTCAGCCCGCATGCCATCTGGCTGTATCTGTCGTTTTTCCTGATTATCCCGCTGTGCTATCTGCTTTGTCCGTTGAACCGGCTAAAATGGCTCAGAACTACCATGCAGCTCAGCGCCTTGCTGGCGGGCGCCATTTATCTGCTGTGGCCGACGACGATGGACTATCCGCGCGTTCAGCCGGGTTCGGTGAGTGCTGATTTGCTGGCGGCGCTGATCGGCGTTGATTCGTCGCAAAACTGCCTGCCTTCACTGCATATCGCCTTGACGGTATTGGCGGTGTGGGCGGCGGCGGAAAGCCATAAAAAACTGCGCAGCGCGTTGCTGATCGTCTGGGGGCTGGCGATTGCATTTTCCATCTTGCAACTGCGTCGCCACCTGTTTGTGGATTTGCTCCGTGGGGCGGCGTTGGCGTGGGGCGTGGGCTACGTCTGCCAGCGAGTTCAATGGATTGGCTGGGGCGTACGGCAGGGGGAAGAGTCATGATCGATCTGGTGATACCTATCGTGTTTATGCTGTTGGTGGTGCTGGGGGAAGCCCTGTGGCTGCAGTGGCGGCGCAAGGGCAGCGTCGATTGGCATGACGTGATTTTCAACCTCAACTCCGGGCATATCATGCTGTGGCTGTTTCGCGGTTTGGAAATCGCCTGCTACGGCTACGTGGTCACGCATTTCAATCAGGGCTGGCTGGACGGTTGGCCGCCGGTGCTGATGTGGATGTTTGCAATTCTGGCCTGGGATTTCGGTTTTTACTGGCTGCACCGGTTACACCACCGTTTCCGCCTGCTGTGGGCGGTGCATGTGGTGCATCACCAGGGCGAGCATTTCAATCTGTCACTGGGCGTACGCAACTCGTGGTATTCGTCACTGACCTCCATCCCGTTCTTTATGCTGTTGGCGTTGGCGGGCGTGCCGCTGTCGGTGTTTATCACCGTTTCTATCCTGCATTACAGCATTCAGCTGTTTAACCATAATTCGGTGACCCCAAAACTCGGCTTTCTGGAGCATATCCTGGTGACGCCGGCGCATCACCGGGTGCACCACGTTAAAGACCTGGCCTATTCCAACCGGAATTTCGGCGGCAGCTTTATCTTCTGGGACAAGCTGTTTGGCACCTTTTGCCCGGTGCTGCCGACGGAGCCTTTTACCTACGGCGTGCGTGGCGACAAATCTTCCGCCAATCCGTTTTGGGCCAGTAACCTGCCGTTTATGCGCTATTTCAAGCTGCCTTTCCAACCTTCGACCCAGAGCGGGCGTTTCCGCTGTTCCGCCGGGTGCCTGGTGAGCGGGGCCATGCTGCTGTTTGCTCTGGTGCTGGGCTATGTTTATCGTTTTGGTTACGGCTATGACGGGGTGACCGGCGAGCAGGCGGCGTTGTTTGTGCTGTTGGCGACCGGGGCGATCGCCTTGGGAGGGATGGCTGAAGGTCGTCGCTGGGGCGTAGGCGTTTGGCTGTTGGTGACGTTGGCTTTCCCCCTGTGGTTATTGAAAGTGCCCGATGGGCAGTCCGTATTCTGGTGGAGCCTGGCCGGTGTCATTGTGGTTCACGGTTGCGCTGTCGCGGCCGGCTGGGGACGCCAAAAAGAGGCCGCGTATGGCTGATTTGCCGCCGCTGAGTTTTCCCGCAGAGGGGGAACAGGCGTTTCATCGGGAATTGAAACGACGGGCGCATGCTTACCTGAGCGGTCGCGACGATCACCGTTTTGCCGATGCGGCCCGTTGGGCCAAGGCCACGATTTTACTGCTGCTTTGCGTGGGCTTCTACCTGCTCAGTTTGATGCAGCACCGGCCTTTGGCCTTTATGCTGTGTTACTTCGTTTTTGTCATGATGGGCATGTTGCTGAACGTCAACGTTAATCACGATGCTTCACACAACGCCTTCGCCCGCACGCCGTGGGTCAATCGTCTGGTCGGGCGGCTGGTGACTCTGCCGCTGGGCGTCGATCCGGATTACTGGCGAACCCGGCACGTCAGCTATCACCATGTGTATGCCAACGTCGAACATTACGATCTGGATACGGAAGAGAACGGTTTCTTTCGCCAAACCCCGTTTCAGCGCTGGCGAGCCTATATGCGCTATCAGCACCTTTACTGGCCGCTGATTGCCGCGCTGTCACTGCCGTACATTGCGCTGGTGTTCGATTGGTCGGATCGCTTGGGCAAGACGCCGCTGGCGGCGAAGGGCGTATTGCCCGGACGCAAGGGCTGGGCGGTGTTCATTGCCGGGAAAATAGCTCATCTGTTGCTGGTGCTGGCGATCCCTTTGGTGGTGGGGCAACAAAATGGCATCGGCTGGCCAACGGTGCTGGCCGCCTATCTGCTGAGCCAAATGCTGGCCTCGCTGTGGGTGGTGTTTTTGCTGTTGGGGACCCACTGGGCGCAGGCTGAATTTTATGCGGTTCCGGCAGGCGGCCAGATGCCGCAGGGGTGGTATCGGCATAACTTCGCCACCGCCTGCGATTGGGAAACCTCGCCGAAGTGGCTGCACCATCTGACCGGCGGGCTGAATTATCACCTGACCCACCATTTGTTCCCCGGCTGGAATCATCGTCATTATCCGGCGCTGGCCGCCATACTGGCGGAGGTGGCAGCAAGTCACAACATGGATTATCGCTGCATCGGCTATCGTGAATTATTGCGACAGCAGCAACGTTTTTTACGCGCCATGGGGCAACCACCGCAATGAAAATGCCGGACACCACACCGCTAGCGCCCTTGGCGTTCCAGCGAGAGGCGAGTGAGATCCATCAGGACCTGATGCGGGCCAGTCAGGCCTATCTGGCGACGCGCGGCGATCACCGTTTTGCCGACGGCAGAATGTTTGCCAAGCTGTTGGCGCTAATACTGTTGTGCGCCGGTTTTTACGCGCTGAGCCTGCAGCAGCAACATTTCTGGGCCCACTTTGGCTGCTATGTCGGCTTTATTTTTTCCGCCATGATGCTGACGATCAATGTGGTGCACGACGCCTCGCATAATGCCGTTTTCAAACGCGCACGGTTGAATCACTGGCTTAACTTTTTCGTCAGTATGCCCTTGGGGCTGGATGCCGACTGTTGGCGGGTGCGGCACGTCATCTTCCACCATGCCTATAACAATATCGAAGGTTACGATCCGGATATTGAACCTAACGGCGTATTGCGGCAAACGCCGTTCCAGCGTCGCAAGGCATTTATGCGCCTGCAACCCTACTATTGGCCGATCGTCGCGGCGCTGACTTTCCCTTATTACATCTGGTTGTTCGACTGGCTGGATCGCGCCGGTAAAACGCGTATGACGCCGAAGATGATGTTCCAGGGCCGGAAGGGGTGGGGGATTTTCCTGTTGGGCAAGCTGGCGCATTTTACCCTGGCGCTGGCCATTCCTCTGTGGCTGATGCCGCCGGCGGTCAGTGCCGGAATGGTGTTACTGACCTATCTGCTCAGCCAGATGCTGTCGTCACTGGTGTTTGTGATGCTGATTGTCGGCACCCACTGGGCCAAGGCCAACTTTTATCAGGCCCCCGAACAGGGACGGCTGGCGCACGGTTGGTACCAGCACGTTTTTGCCACCACCTTTGACTGGCAAGCTTCTCCGGCGTGGCTGGGCTATTGGCTTGGCGGGGCTAACCTGCACCTGACGCACCATCTGTTTCCCCATTGGAATCACCGACACTACCCGGCGCTGGCGAAGATCATTGCCGAGGTGGCCGCGCAGCACGGCCTGGATTATCAATGCCTCAGTCTGAAAAGGTTACTGGGCATGCAGCAACGTTTTCTCGGGGCAATGGGGCGTAAGCCATCTGATCGTTGATAAATGCAAGTCTTGCAACATATTGAATTTGCGAGACGTTACGCAGTTCGCTAATTGAACAGGTCGTGCGGCTCACGTAGACTCTGTCTCACTGACAATCAGCCACAGGAGGTGAAGTATGCGCAGTTTGCCGATCCGTTTATCCAATAAAATTGATGACGATCTGAATGATATAGCCCGGCGCCATGGGATGGAGAAAACCGAGGTGATCAAGATGGCCTTTGCGTTGATAGCCATAGCCGATAAGCACTGGATGAAACAGAACGGGACGTCCCTTGGCATAGTGCGGGAGAATGGCAAAGAGCTGGAGGCCGTGGGGCAAGTCGTGGGGATCTTCCCTTGAGTATCGAAGACACCAATCTACGCGATGAAGCCGGTAGGGTTTATCTGGAGCAGATGTTGGTCTTTGATGAAATGGAACGTTTGCGCTTGGCGCGCCAGGTGCTGTGCGGGATCTTCGTGATAAGCGTGGGGTTTTTTGCCGCCCACGCTTATTGGGATCAAAGCGAGCCTATCAGGCAAGTGTTCGAGCTGTTGAAAATTGGTGCGCTGCCCTTGGTCACGCTGGTTATTTCCTTCTACTTCCCCAACACCTCGGCCAGATAGCGCTCAGGTTATTCCGACTTCATACCCGCGGCGGTCATCAGCAGGCGGAACATCGAGGCGACCAGGAACAGCCCCAGCACGCTGGCGCTCCAGATAATCACCAGCCAACCAACGCGTTTCCACCAGGGGGCCGGTGCGCTTGCGGTTTTATCTTGCATACTGTTTTCCCTCATCAATGGTAACCCTGCTCATGGCTGACCTTGCCGCGGACCACGTAGTAGCTCCAGAAGGTGTAGACCAAAATAATCGGGATGATAAACAGCGCGCCGACCAGCATAAAGCCCAGGCTTTGCGGCGGTGCGGCGGCGTCCCACAGGGTGATGGACGGTGGGATCAGCAGCGGCCAGATGCTGATGCCCAAGCCGCTCAGGCCGAGGAACACCAGCAGCAGGGTCAGCAAGAACGGCGAATAGTGCGCCGCGTTGTTCACGCCACGCTGGATCCCCCAGGCGCTGAGCAACACCAGCACCGGAACCGGCAGCAGCCAGAACAGGTTCGGCAGCGTAAACCAGCGGCTGGCGATCTCGGGATGGGCAATCGGCGTCCAGATACTGACCACCGCCAACACCAGCAGCAAAGTGACCAGCAGCGGCGTCGCCAACCGATACATGCGAGCCTGCAGGTCACCGGCGGTCTTCATTACCAGCCAGGTACAGCCCAGCAGTGCATAGGTCACCACCAGCCCCAACCCACAGAACAGCGCGAACGGCGTCAGCCAGTCAAGGGCTCCTCCGGCATAGCTGCGGCCGTTGACCGGGAAGCCGTTGATGATGGCGCCCACTACCACCCCCTGACTGAAGGTGGCGAACAGAGATCCCCAGATAAACGCCTTATCCCAGATATGCCGCTTTTCTTCCTTGGCCTTGAAGCGGAATTCAAAGGCCACGCCGCGGAAAATCAGCCCGAAAAGCATCAGGGTGAGCGGAATGGCCAGCGCATCGAGGATCACCGCGTAGGCCAACGGGAAGGCACCAAACAGCGCCGCACCGCCCAGCACCAGCCAGGTTTCGTTACCGTCCCAAACCGGTGCGACGGTGTTCATCATCACATCGCGGTCACCGCTGTCCTTGACCCAGGGGAACAGAATACCGATACCCAAATCAAAGCCGTCCATTACCACGTACATCATGGTGCTGAACACGATGATCACAAACCAAATCAACGGAAGATCAATACCCATGCTCAGCTCCTGTCATCCAGAGTTTCTTTTACCGCAGACAGCGGGCGAGCCGGTCTGCCGTCCGTGTCGTCTTCATGGCTTTCATGCTGCTGCGGTCCTTTGCGGATCAGACGCATCATGTAGGAGTACCCCACGCCGAACACCGAACAGTAAACGATGATAAACGCCAGCAGGCTGATGCTCATGTGCAGGTCACCGTGCGCGGAAACCGCATCTTTGGTGCGCAGCAGACCATAGACCACCCACGGCTGTCGGCCGATTTCGGTGGTGAACCAACCCGCCAGCAGCGCCACCAACCCGGATGGCCCCATCCACAGGATGAAGTACAGGAAGGGGCGGGACTGGTACAGCCCGCCGCGCCAGCGCAGCCACAGGCTCCAAACCCCGGCGAGGATCATCAGCATGCCCAGCGCCACCATGATGCGGAACGACCAGAACACCACGGTGGAGTTGGGGCGATCCTCCGGCGGGAAGGATTTCAGCGCCGGGACCTGTTCGGTCAGGCTGTGAGTCAGGATCAGGCTGCCAAGATAGGGCACTTCCAGCTTGAAGCGAGTCTCTTCACGCGCCATGTCCGGCCAACCGAACAGGATCAGCGGCGTCGCCTCTCCCGGCGGGTTTTCCCAGTGGCCTTCAATGGCGGCAATCTTCGCCGGCTGGTACTTCAGCGTATTCAGGCCGTGCGCATCACCAATCAGGGCTTGTACCGGCGCGACGATCAGCGCCATCCACATCGCCATCGACAGCATTTTGCGCATTGCCGGTGTGTCACGCCCACGCAGCAGATGCCAGGCGGCGGAAGCGCCCACGAAGAAGGCCGAAGACAGGAAAGCGGCGGTCGACATGTGCAACAGACGGTACGGGAATGACGGGTTGAATATCACTTTCAGCCAGTCGACCGGTACCACCTGGCCGTTGATGATTTCGTGGCCCTGCGGCGTTTGCATCCAGCTGTTGGACGCCAGGATCCAGAAGGTGGAAATCAGGGTGCCCAGTGCCACCATGCAGGTCGCGAAGAAGTGCAACCCTGGGCCGACGCGGTTCCAACCGAACAACATCACCCCAAGGAAGCCTGCCTCCAGGAAGAAGGCGGTCAGCACTTCATAGGTCAGCAACGGGCCGGTGATACTGCCGGCGAACTCGGAGAAGAAGCTCCAGTTAGTGCCGAACTGATAGGCCATTACCAGCCCCGAAACCACCCCCATGCCGAAGTTGACGGCAAAAATTTTCGACCAGAAATGGTACAAGTCGCGATAGGCTTCATTGCGTGTTTTCAGCCATAGCCCTTCCAGCACCGCCAGGTAACTGGCCAAACCTATGGTGATTGCAGGAAAAATAATATGGAAAGAAACGGTGAAGGCGAACTGTATTCTGGCAAGTTCCAGTGCATCAAGACCCAGCATGGCGCCTCCTTGGGTTGGACATAAAATAACCTCTTCAGTATAGCTGTAATTTTTTTGTGGAAAGCTTGGCGCCAAGTTAAGCACGGAGTACAGTGACTATAATAGTGACAGTTATTTCACTTTTTCATATAACAGTTAAGGCCTATGACCAGATACGAGCAGCTCGCACAGCAAATACGTGAACAAATCCAGAACCGGGTATGGCGGGCGGGGGACAAGCTGCCGTCGCTGCGGGAGAGCGGCAAGCGTGCCGGGCTGAGCCTGATGACGGTGGTGCAGTCGTATCAACTGCTGGAGAGTCAGGGCTGGATCGTCGCGCGACCGCAGTCCGGCTATTACGTGGCGGCACGCCCGCAACCGCTGCCGCAGCCGGCGCGCGGGGAAAAACTGCTGTTGAGTGAGCAGGTGGACATCAACACCTTTGTCTTCGACGTGCTGCAGGCGTGCAAAGATCCTGAAATTATCCCCTTCGGCTCGGCGTTTCCCGATGCCACGCTGTTTGCTCAGCCGAAGCTGGCGCGGGCGCTGAGCAGCGTAGCGCGCAAATTCACCCCGCACAGTTCGCTGGCTAACCTGCCGCCCGGCAATGACGCGTTGCGCCGCAACATTGCCCAGCGTTATGCGTTGAGCGGCATGCAGGTCGCCCCGGATGAAATCGTGATTACCGCCGGTGCTATGGAGTCGCTGAGCCTTAGCCTGCAGGCGGTGACGCAGCCGGGGGATTACGTGGCGATCGAGTCCCCGGCCTTTTACGGGGCATTGCAGGCGCTGGAGCGGCTGCGGTTAAAGGCGGTGGCGATCGCGACCCATCCGCAGGACGGCATCGATCTGGATGCGTTGGAACATGCCTTGGAACAGTACCCGATTAAGGCCTGCTGGCTGATGACCTACTTCCAGAATCCATTGGGTGCCTCGATGCCGGCAGAGAATAAACAGCGGCTGGTGGGCATGCTGCGCGAGCGGCAGATATCGCTGATTGAGGACGATGTTTACGGCGAACTGTATTTCAGCGCCGAGCGCCCGCAGCCGGCCAAGGCGTTAGACCGCGGCGGGCAGATTTTGCACTGTTCGTCGTTTTCCAAATGCCTTGCACCGGGCTTTCGCGTGGGCTGGGTGGCGGCGGGGCGCTATGCGCAGCAGATCCAGCGTTTGCAACTGATGAGCACGGTATCGACCAGCGTGCCCACCCAGTTGGCGATCGCCGATTATCTGCTGCATGGCGGCTACGACACCCATCTGCGGCGCTTGCGTCGGCTGCTGGCTCAGCGTCAGAGCATGATGCGCCAGGCGATTGCCCATCACTTTCCACCTACCGTAAAGGTCAGCCAGCCCGACGGCGGCTATTTTCTGTGGGTAGAGCTGGATCCTGCGCTGTCGTCGATGGAACTGTACCAGCGCGCGCTGGCGTTGGGTGTGAGTATCGCGCCGGGCAGGATGTTCACCACCGGCAACCATTTCAACCACTGCTTCCGCCTGAACGCCTCTTTTGACTGGAGCGACAAGCACGAAGCGGCGATCCAGACCTTAGCTAAACTTATCCGGCAGCTTGAACCCTCAGGCTAAACACGCCCAGTGACCGGAAATCGCAATAGAAAAATTCATATTGCGATTTCCGGCAATAGAATGCCGGTTTCGTTGTTAGACAGCCCCCCGGACGCCGATTACTCTGCGATAAATTTTGTCACATTTATCAACGGGTAAACGAGGGGCGGCGGGTGAGCAGAATAAGAAATCAACGGAATAAACGGGTGCAAAAACCACGGACCGCGCTGGCCATCGCCTGCGCGCTGGGGCTGGCATTTAGCGCCCAGGCGGAAACCTTGGCGGAAGGCATTACTCCGGCCAGCGACGCCAGCCTGGTGCCGGCGGCGGCCAAGCTGCGCAAAGACACCGTGGTGGCCGGTATTCTGGAGCCTCAGGGCAATTTTAATCCCTATCTGTTCAGCAATGGCTGGGATGAGAACGTCACCGACGTGATCTTTACCCGGCTGATTGGTCTGGACAGCCAGGGCAAACCGGTGGCGCGGCTGGCAGAGTCCTGGCAGGTCAGCCCGGACAACCGGGTCTACACCATCAAACTGCGGCCTAATCTGCTCTACAGCGACGGCTCGCCAATCAAAGCCGAAGATATCGCCTTTACCCTGACGCTGCTGCATGACCCTGCCTATGACGGAGATACCGACATTGCTCCGGCGCACATTCAGGGCGGGGCGGAGTACAAGAACGGCACCGCCCCCAGCATCAGCGGGCTGAAGGTGATCGACGATCGTACGCTTCAAATCACCACCACCCAGCCGGGGGCGACTACGCTGCAGCTGATCGGCGGGCCGGTGCTGTCGAAAGCCTATTACGGCAAGGAATACCAGCGCGGTAAGCTGGAGAGCGTGCGTGCGCTGAACGGCAAGCCGTTAGGCAACGGGCCCTATATTTACGATAAATACGTACCGGGGCAGGAAATCCGGTTCCACGCCAACCCGAACTTCTATCTCGGTACGCCGGCCGTGGCGCGCTTTATTTACCGGGTGACCAATCCCTCAACCAACTTCCAGCTGTTCCAGACCGGCGAAACCGACTACGACGCCTTTACTTCCAAGCCCGATGACATTGAACAGCTGAAGCTGCTTGGCTTCGCCAATATCAATTTGTACAGCTCCAGCGACTACAGCCGGGTGGATTTCAACTTTAAACGTCCGGCTCTGCAGGATGCGCGCGTGCGTCAGGCACTGATCTACGGTCTGGATCGGCAAAAGCTGATTACCGTGGTGTACCAGGGTTACGGTTCGGTGGCCAATCAGCCGATCTCGCCCGTATCCTGGGCATACGATCCGCAGGGCATCAACCCCTACGCCTACGATGTCAACAAAGCCAAGCAACTGCTGGATCAGGCCGGGTGGAAACCGGGAGCGGACGGCATTCGCCAGAAGGACGGTAAAAAGCTGGAGCTGACGCTGTTGGTGACCAAAAAGCTGATTAACGATGCGCTGGTGCCGATTGCCAAAGACAACTATCGGCAGATTGGCGTGCTGTTGAAGCCGCAGGTGTTGGATTTCAATGCGCTGCTGGCGCAACGCAAGGCCGGTAATTACGATCTGGCGTCGCTCAGTACCAGCGGGCTGAATGACCCGCATGACGGGGTGCGTGATTTCATCAGCCAGGTCAGCGAAACCGGCTATCACAATCCGCAGGTGGACAAGCTGATTGGCGAGGCTAACGCCACGCTGGATATCGAACAGCGTAAGCCTTTATACCATAAGCTGTATCAGGTATTGGCCGAGGATCCGCCGGTGATCTTGCTGGGTAACCGTAAAGTGCTCAGCGCCAGCAGCGCGCGCGTCACCGGCTTTAAACCGGACGTTTACAACGGTCTGACCGGCAGCCTGCCGGACGTCAAGATCGCTCAGTAACGGCAAGGCGCCGCTGCGCCGGTTTGGGCAGCGGTGACGGAAAACACCATGAGAAATTTTATCCTGCGCCGCTTGCTGCAAACCCTGCCGATGATGCTGCTGGCATCGCTGCTGATTTTCTTTATTTTCGCGATGACTCCCGGCGACTTTATCGACGGCAACATCAACCTGACGCCGCAGCGCGCGGCTGAGCTGCGGGCGCTCTACGGGCTGGATCAGCCACTGTTCAGCCGCTATCTGCACTGGCTCGGCCAACTGTTGCAGGGTGATCTCGGCTTCTCGCTGCAATACCAAATCCCGGTCAGTACCCTGTTGAACCAGTATATCTGGAACTCCTTCCTGCTGGCGTCGGTGGCGCTGGTGCTGTATTGGGGCATTGCGTTGGCGGTGGGCGTGGCCTCGGCAATGAAACCCTACTCGTTGTTCGACCATCTGGTGACCGTGGCGGTGTTCGGTGCCATGTCGTTCCCGACCTTTTTCCTCTGTCTGTTGCTGATCAAATGGTTCGCCGTCGATCTGCACTGGCTGCCTGCGGGTGGCATGCTGCGCACCGGTAGCGAAGCCAGCGGATTGGCGTGGGCACTGGACGTGGCGGCGCACCTGTTGCTGCCGGTGCTGGCGTTGGTGATGCTGCAGGCCGGTACCCTGACGCGCTATTTCCGCGCCAGCATGCTGGACGTGATCCGCATGGATTATATCCGTACCGCACGCGCCAAGGGGCTGAAGGAAAAAACGGTGATCCTGCGGCATGCGCTGCGTAATGCGCTGTTGCCGATCATCACCCTGTTGGGCTTTGAGCTGCCCGCGTTGTTTTCCGGCGCGCTGATCACCGAAAAAATCTTCAACTGGCCGGGCGCCGGGCACATCCATATCGATTCTCTGGCGGCGCGCGACTATCCGGTATTGATGGGCTTTACGCTGTTTCTGGCGGTATTGACCATTTTAGGCAATCTGCTGGCGGACATTTTGTACGCCTATGCCGACCCGCGCATTCGTTTGAGGTAACTATGTTGGCATCCTTGTTTTTCGGGCGACGTCGCCGTTGGCGGCAAGCGCAACTCCCGGCGCTGGCGCAGCTGTCGCCGCCGCCGACTGCCCAGGCCTGGCAGCGGCTGCGGCGTCACCGCCTGGCGATGATTTCACTGCTGCTGTTGGTGTTGATGGCGGTGCTGTGCCTGTTCGGTCCGATGCTGTCACCCTGGCAGGACGATGCCGGCGATGCGTTGAGTATCAACCAGGCACCCGGCGCAGAACACTGGCTGGGCACCGATTTTCTCGGTCGCGATATTTATACCCGTTTGCTGCTGGCGGGGCGCATTTCGCTGACCATCGGCCTGGTGTCGATGCTGTTGTCGGTCACGCTCGGCTACCTGCTGGGGGCGCTGTCCGGCTATCTTGGCGGCTTGGTGGATAAGCTGATTATGCGCTTTGCCGATCTGTTGATGACCATTCCCAGCCTGCCGTTGCTGATCATTATGGGCGCGATGTTGTCGGAGCTGGACGTTTCGCCGGACTACCGTATTTACATGGTGATGATCATGCTCAGCCTGCTGGGTTGGCCGTCGCTGGCGCGGCTGGTGCGCGGGCAAATTTTGTCGTTGCGCGAGCGTGACTTCATGCTGGCCACCGAGGTGCTGGGCTTGTCCACCCGGCGGCGTATTTTCGGCCACCTGCTGCCCAATACCATTCCGATCCTGGTGGTGGTGGCCACCATGGGCGTCGCTAATGCCATTCTCAGCGAATCGGCACTGAGCTACCTGGGGTTGGGCGTGGTGCCGCCAATGCCGTCGTGGGGCAACATGATGGACGCCGCCAACAGCCTGATCGATTTTCAACGTCGCCCCTGGCTGTGGATGCCACCGGGGTTGGCGATTTTCATCACCGTCGTGGCGATTAATATTCTGGGTGACGGCCTGCGGGACGCGCTTGATCCAAAAATGAACGGGGTAAGACGATGAGCCAGCCGCTGGTGGTCTTTAATCAACTGTCGGTAGCCTTCCAGGGCGAACAGGGGCGGGTGCGGGCGGTGCAGCAGGTGAGTTTTGACCTGCATGCCGGACAAACGTTGGGAGTAGTCGGCGAGTCCGGCTGCGGTAAAAGCGTGACCGCAATGGCGCTGATGGGGCTGTTGCCACAACCGCTGGCGCAAATTGACGGCGGTGAAATTCATTTCGACGGCCAGGATTTGTTGAAGTTGCGGCCCCAACAAATGGCCGATTTGCGCGGTAACCGTTTGGCGATGATTTTTCAGGAACCGATGAGCGCATTGAACCCGGTATTGACGATTGGCGAGCAGTTGGTTGAACCGTTAATCCGTCATCGGGGCGCGACGCCGAAAGCCGCCTGGCGGGAAGCCACGGCGCTGATTACCGAAGTTGGTCTGGCGCGTGCCGAACAGCTGATGGCCAGCTATCCGCACCAGCTTTCCGGCGGCATGTTGCAGCGCATCATGATCGCCATGGCCATCAGTTGCCGACCGGCGTTGCTGATTGCCGACGAACCCACTACCGCGTTGGATGTCACCGTACAGGCGCAAATTCTTGCGCTGCTGCGCGAGCAGGCGCGTAAGCACAATATGGCGATGATGCTGATTACTCACGATCTCGGGGTGATTGCCCAGATGGCTGATCGGCTGGTGGTGATGTACGCCGGGCGTATTGTCGAGCAGGGGGCCACGCATGAAGTGTTGGCCAATCCGCAGCACCCTTACACCCAGGGATTGCTGGCCTCGCGGCCGGTGGCGGGGCAGCGGCGGCGGCGATTGTATTCGATCCCCGGCCAGGTGCCCGATCTGGCCAGTTTGCCGGACTACTGCGCCTTTGCCGAACGCTGTGACAAAGCGAGCGCTCGCTGCCGTGACGGCATTCCGCCATTGTATGGCGATCGGCGGCGGCAATCCGCCTGTTTCCTGAATGCCGGGGGGCGTATTCATGTCGGCTGAACCCTTGGTGGAGGTGAAAGGGCTGAAGAAATATTTCCCGCTGCGTGAAGGGCTATTCGGTCAGACCACCGGGCAACTGCGGGCGGTGGATGATGTCAGCTTCAGCATTCGCCGGGGAACGGTTTTTGGCCTGGTGGGGGAGTCCGGCAGCGGTAAAACCACCGTCGGCCGAACCTTGCTGGGGCTGCATGAAAAGACCGCCGGCGAGGTGTTGTTCAAAGGGCAGGCGTTGGATACGCTCAGCAACCGTCAGCGGCGCGCGATGCGCCCGAAGATGCAGCTGGTGTTTCAAGACCCGTACAGTTCCCTGAATCCGAGAATGCGGGTAGGCGATGCGATTGGCGAAGCCCTGCTGCAGCACGGCTTGGCGCAAAAGAGCGAGCTGCGAGACCGGGTGATGGATACCCTGGAAATCTGCGGGTTGTCGGCGCAGCATTACGGGCGATTTCCCCATGAGTTTTCCGGCGGCCAGCGGCAGCGCATCGGTATAGCCCGGGCACTGATTTTGCAGCCGGAGTTTATCGTCGCCGACGAGCCGATTTCGGCGCTGGACGTCTCTATTCAGGCACAGATCATCAACCTGTTTTCCGATCTTCAGGAACAGCAGGGGGTGACTTTCCTGTTTATTTCGCACGATCTCGGGGTGGTCGAGCATCTGTGTCAGGACGTGGCGGTAATGTACCTTGGGCAAATTGTCGAAAGTGCCGATCGCGATTCGCTGTTTCGCCGGCCGCTGCACCCTTACACTCAGGCACTGTTGGCCGCGGTACCCAGTTTGGATCCGCACCGTCAGCCGCAGGCGATGGCCCGGGGAGAATTACCTGACCCCGCCCAGCCACCGCAAGGCTGTCGCTTTCACACTCGCTGTCCGCAGGCCACTGCGCAATGCCGGGAACAGGCCCCGGCGTTACGGCAGGTGGCGGCAGGTCACCGGGTGGCCTGCCATTATGTCGGCTGAGCTTAGGCCAGATAGTGTTTCAGCGCGCGCCCGGCCTGATGGATGGCCGAGTGCACCGCCGGTACCTCGGCGATCGGGTTGAGCAAGCCATAGTCGTGGATCAGGCCGTTATAACGGGTGGAGGTGACTTCCACCCCGGCGGCATTGAGCAGGCGGGCATAGGCTTCGCCTTCGTCACGCAGCACGTCCAGTTCGGCGGTTTGCACCAGCGCCGGCGGCAGGCCTTTCAACTGTTCCAGCGTGGCGTTAAGCGGCGAGGCGTAGATCTCTTTGCGCTGGGCTTTATCGGTGGTGTAGTTGTCCCAGAACCATTTCATCATGTTGCGGGTGAGGAAATAGCCCTCGCCGAACTGGTGGTAAGACTCGGTATCGAAATTGGCGTGGGTCACTGGCCACAGCAGGATCTGGCTGCGCAGGGCAGGCGTGCCTTTATCTTTGGCCATCAGGCTGACCACCGCCGCCATATTGCCGCCGGCGCTGTTGCCGACTACCGCCAGACGTGAACCGTCGACGTTGATTTTCTCGCCGTACTCGGCCACCCATTCGGTCGCCGCGTAGGCCTGATTGATGGCGACAGGGTAATGAGCTTCCGGCGATCGGCTGTAGTTAACGAACACCGCCGCCGCGCCGGAGCTGTGTACCAGATCGCGCACCAGCCGTTCGTGGGTCGGGAAGTCTCCCAGCACCCAGCCGCCGCCGTGGAAGAACATGAACACCGGCAGCTTCTCCTTTACTTTGGCCGGCCGCACGATGTGCAGCAGGATATCCTGACCATCGACGTGAATGGTTTTTTCGCTGATTTCGACTTCACGCAGAGGGACTTCGGTACCGCTTTGCAGGCCCTCCATCACCTTACGCGCCTCTTTCGGCTTCAGCTGTTCCAGGGGTTTGGCGTCACTGGAATTCAGCGCATCAAGAAAGGTACGGATATCGTGCTGTGCTGCCGGCTGGGTAAGATCAACAGTTTTCTTGGACATCTTGGTTCCTCTGGCACAGGGGGATGAAAACCTTCTGGTGAGATCACAGTGTAGTAGAACAGAGTGTCGATGGGCTTAGTGGTGTGTGCCCTGTTGCAAAAGGCGCGTCACGCCACGCTTTTCACCGCTTCGGTTTGACTTTTCAGATGGGCAGCGATATTTTTTAATCACCATGGAACACGTGTTCCATTGATGCAAATGACCGGTCATCACCGGTGCCTTTCTTTTAGCGCTGAACGCCGTGCGGGAAACATAACCCTATGATTGTGATTGCAAACTCTGAAGGACACCCGGGTATCGGCCTGTCTGCCGAACGGTTACGACAGGGGCAGAATGGCCTGCGT
Organism: Serratia liquefaciens; assembly: GCA_012719855.1. Taxonomy (GTDB): domain Bacteria; phylum Pseudomonadota; class Gammaproteobacteria; order Enterobacterales; family Enterobacteriaceae; genus Serratia; species Serratia liquefaciens_A. The sequence continues at coordinate 53,542 of JAAXZN010000041.1, forward strand.
GCCATCGTTGAGGGCATCAAGCTGGTGGAACTGGATCCGAGCGTACGTACGGTGGGCTTCGGTGGCTGGCCCAACGTGCTGGGTGAGATGGAGCTGGATGCTTCGGTGATGGACGGCGATAGCTTGCGCACCGGTGCGGTGGGGGCGTTACAAGGCTACCTGCATCCGGTCGAAGTCGCTTATCGGGTGATGGAAGATCTTAACCATGAAATCCTGGTGGGCGCCGGAGCGGCACGTTTCGCCGCTGAGATCGGCGCGTTGGCGGGTGACAACCTGATTGCCGATTCCAAACGGGTCTGGTGGGAAAAACTGGAGCAGGCGATGGATGCCGAACAGCTTCGCAACTGGCCGAATATCCCACTGGCAGGGCTGTCCAATAATGCCACCGATCCTGAACGGGTGCGCGACACCACGGTATTTTTAGCCATGGATGGTGGGCGCACGCTCAGCGCGGCGACGTCAACGTCAGGCTGGGCGTGGAAATACCCGGGGCGGCTGGGGGACAGCCCGATCATCGGCAGCGGCTCCTATGCCGACAGCCGCTATGGCGCCTGTGCCTGTACCCACACCGGGGAAATGACCATTCGCTGTGGCACCAGTCGCGCAGTCGTGCTGTATATGAAGATGGGGATGACGCTGGATCAGGCGGTGTATGAGGCGATTGAAGATCTGAATTACCTGAAGGACGGTTATACCGAAGGGGTGACTATTCACGCCATCGATAAGGACGGAAACCATAAGGTCGTCAGCCTTAACTGCCCGGGGCCGATTCAGTATTGGCTGTGGCAAAGCGGTATGGCGGCACCGGAATTGCGCGATGCGGAGATTATAACGACCCGCTGACCAGGTGCTCTGTTGTTATGGGAGGGGCGCGGCATGCTGCGCCCAATAGCATCATCAATGAGTGACATGGGGCGAACCGGTTCGACCCTACCGGTTTAGCATGACGCGCGTACCACCAGTTCGGTGGGAATGGTGATCTGCTGCGGCGCAGCCTGGGGGCTGTCGCTGCGCAGTTCGACCAGCCGAACGATGGCGGCGATCATTGCGTCGATATCACGCCGCACCGACGTGAGCCGGTAACTCGGCCAGGCTGCCATCGGGATATCGTCGAAGCCGTAAACCGCGACGTCCTGAGGGATCTGCAGCGAAGTGTGCAAACGAATATAGTCCATCACCCCCATCGCCATGGAGTCTGCGGTGCAGAAAATGGCCTGCGGAGCCGCAAGCGCGCCCAGCAGCTGCGGCGCGAGGTTAAATCCGCTCAGGTAGCTGTAGTCGCCGCTCAGCTGCGCGACAATCTCTAACCGCTGCTGTGCGGCATGAGCCAGAAAAGTTTGCTGACGCAGCTGTTCGCCGTGGGCGCTGCTGCGGCCACCGAGCAGGGCCATCCGGCGTTGACCCTTTTGCGCCATCAGCGCCGCCAGCTGTTGCAGGCTGGGCGACTCATCGGCGTTGAGGGCATCGCACAGGGCGTCGCCCGCCAGACCGTTGAGCATAATGGGGGTTGCGATGCGAAACAGGTCTTTAGCCGCGCGAGCGCTGATGTTGTCGGCGAACACCACGGCAGAATCGACATGGTAAGAGATGGTTTGCTTCAGGTAGCTGGCCGGATCGTCAATGCCTTCCAGCCGGATCATCACCGCCTGCCGGTTGCTCTTCTGCAGTTGTTCAACCAGACGATCGAAAAACTCGAGATCGGACAAATCGTGAAAGTGGTTCACCACCACCGCGACAAAGCCGGTTTTGCCGCTGTGCAGGCTCTGGGCGATGGCGTCTGGCGCGTAGCCTAACTGGCTGGCGACGCGCATCACCAGCTCGCGGTTTTTTTGCGAGACCCGGCCCTGATTGGAAAAGGCGCGTGATACCACGGTGCGTGAAACGCCGGCCACGCGGGCGACATCGTGAGAGGTGACTTTTTTCATCGGCATACGGCAGCTACTCTACGGAATACGGGGCGCTGCGACAGGGGCTCGCAGCGGCAATATGGTCTCACAGAATGTCGGCCGGCAACACTGTTTCCCCGCGTTGTACCAACCGTTGACCGGTTTGCGCATCAAAGAAGTGTAAAGCGGCGGTATCCAGCGTAATGGCCAACGGCTGACCCTGGGCATACTGCCGTTGTGCGTGCTGCTTGACGATGTACTGCGCACCGTTGTCACCCTGAACGAACAGGTTGCTCTCTGCACCCAGGTTTTCACTGTACACCAGCGTGCCACGCAGGTGGGGTTCTACCCGTGGCGCGCTGATGTTGCACGCCTCCGGACGGCAGCCCAGCGTCAGCCAGTCGCCTCCTCTTGCTGCCAGCGCCGGGAATTCGGCGGTGCTCAAAGGCAGCAGCAAACCAGAGTCTCCCTGCAATACGATCTGCTCGCCTTGCACCAGGACTTGAACGTCGAACAGGTTCATCTGCGGCGAACCGATAAACTCGGCGACAAAGCGATTAACCGGCCGGTGATAAAGATCCAGCGGCGTACCGATCTGCTGCACTTTCCCCTGATTCATGATGACCACTTTGTCCGCCATGGTCATGGCTTCCACCTGGTCGTGGGTGACGTAAATGATGGTCGCGCCGATCGCCTTATGCAGTGCAGACAACTCCTGACGCATGCGGTTGCGCAGTTTGGCGTCGAGGTTGGAGAGCGGTTCGTCAAACAGAAACACCTTGGGCCGCCGAACAATCGCCCGGCCCAACGCCACGCGCTGGCGCTGGCCACCGGAAAGCTGGCCGGGTTTGACCTTCAGGAACTCCGTCAGGTGCAGCATTTCGGCCACGGCGGCAATCTGCGTGGCAATCTCCGCCTTGGCCATGCCTTTGATTTTCAAAGACAGCGCCATGTTTTCGTAGACTGTCATATGCGGGTACAGCGCATAGCTCTGGAAAACCATGGCGATATCACGGTATTTGGGCAACACCTCGTTCATGCGTTCGCCGTCGATCAACAGTTCGCCGGAGGAGAGGGTTTCCAGCCCGGCTATCATCCGCAGCGTGGTGGACTTACCGCAGCCGGACGGGCCGAGCAGCACCACAAACTCGCCTTTCTCAACCCGCAGATTAACGTCGCTGGCGGCCTGGTAGCCGTTGTCATAGCGTTTGTTGATATCAACCAGTTCTACGTAAGCCATGATCAGCGCTCCGTCTGGGCAAGCAGGGCGCTCAATCGCGCCAGCAGCAGCACGCCGAATGAGGACGCACCGTTGGCGTACAGCTTGCGGTGCGGCATATCGGTAGACATGGCGGCAATATCCAGATGCGCCCAGCGCTGGCGCGGCTGCACGAACTCGCCGATAAAGGTCGCCGCCACGCAGGGGCTGCCGTGCGGATCTTCACCGCCGTGACGGTAATCGGCAAATTCAGACTTCAGTACCCCGCGATACCAGCCGCCGTGCGGCATCGGCCATACCGGCTCGGCGCTGGCCTTGCCCGCCAGGGTGACCTGCGCCAGAAAGTCGTCGTCGTTACCCATCATGGCCGCATACTCCTTGCCCAGCGCCACGCCTGCGCCGCCGGTCAGGGTAGCGATATCGAGCAGAAAGTCGGGCTGGAAGCGCTGCTGGGCATAGCTGATGACGTCCGCCAGCACCATGCGGCCTTCGGCGTCGGTTGAAATGATTTCCACCGACTTGCCATTGTGCATGGTCACCACGTCGCCGGGGCGCTGTGCGCGGGAAGAGGGCATGTTTTCTACCAGACCGCACAGGCCAATCACGCGGATCGGCAGTTGCAGCGCGTCGATGATACGCATGGCACCCACCACCGCTGCCGCGCCCCCCATGTCGAATTTCATGGTGCTCATGCGTGCCGCGCCTTTAATGCTGATGCCGCCGCTGTCGAAGGTCACGCCTTTACCGACCAACGCAAGCGTATGACTTGCATTAGCAGGATGGTGGTCGAGGATCAGTAATTGCGATGCGCGGGCGCTGCCTTGACCGACGCCCAGCAGGCCACCGAAGCCCAGCTGCGCCATCTGCTCCTCATCCAGCACCTCCTGGCGAAGATGAGTAAAGGGCAATTGCGCGACGGCTGCCACGAAGCTTTCCGGATAGAGAATATTGGCCGGCTTATTCATCAGCTCACGTCCGATGATCACGCCCTCGGCATGCAGATTGGCCCAGTCGCACTGCGCCTGCGTTGTCGCATCATGGCTGGCCAGGGGATGGGTTGGGTCGGTTAGCCGGGCGCTGGCATGGTGCTGATAGCGATAAGCGCCCAGACGCAGGCCGAACAGCAGCCAGCGCCAGGTTTCTGTACCGGTCGATGAGCCTTGATCCAGTGTCAGACGCAGGTGCTGTAGCCCGAAGTCTTTTTGCCCGGCGGCGATGCCGGCACCGGCATCCTGTAGCGCCGCAGGCGTCAGGGAAGGGCCGATATTGAGCGCAAAACGACCATCGCCCAGCGGATAAAGCACGCCGACGGCGGCCTGTTGCAGGCCGGCGTTTTGCAGCGTCACCGGCAGTGAACCTTCCGCCGCGGTAAACAGGATGACTTGCTGGCGCGCTGCTGTGCCGTTTTCAATAAAAATATCAATGAATTGCATAAGTTTACCCTTTGACCGCCCCACGGGTGAGGCTTTCCATCATTTGTTTGGACGAGAAGATAAAGGCGATCAGCAGTGGGACGATCGCCAGGAAACTGCCGGTCATCACCAGGTTCCACGGCGTGGCGGTAGCGCCGCTCAGGCTGCGCAGCACCAGTTGGAGAATTTGCTTGTCCGGCGACTGCAATGCCACCAGCGGCAACATAAAGTTGTTCCAGGTCTCGACCACCACCACGATTGCCACCGTCAGCAGTGCCGGGCGCATCAGCGGCAGGCCGATACGCAAAAATATCTGCAGTTCATTCAGGCCGTCCATGCGCGCACTGTCGAGTATTTCGCTGGGCAGTGAGGAACTGACGTATTGCCGCACCAGGAAAATCCCGAAGATGTTCACCCCGGCGGGCAGCCAGACGGCGGCAAACTGATCGAGCAGGCCAACGCTTTTAATCACGAAGAAGTAGGGCACCAGATTGACCACGCTGGGCACCATCATGGTCAACATGAGGGTCGTGAATAACACCTTTTTGCCCTTGAACTGATAGACGCTGAAGGCGTAGCCCGCCGCGGCGGAAACCAGCACGCTGGTCAAGGTGGCCATGGCGGTGACATAGAGGGTGTTGAGCAGCGAGCGGGTGAAAGGCACCTGTTGCTCCAGCCCCCGGTAGTTGTCCAGCAGGTGGCTGCCGAAGCGCAGCGACATGCCCATGATGCTGCGGGTGTCCTGTGTCGCCAGCAACGCCGACCAATAGAACGGGAACAGCGACAGCGAGGCGAACAGCGATACCAGCAGGTAAATCACCAGTTTGCCGGTGTCGAAACGGCGACCCTCAGCGATCATTCTTCAGTCCTCCACGGTTGCCGAAACCCCAAAATACCAGCGCACTGACCAGCGCAATCAGCAGGAACAGGATCCAGGAGATGGCCGAAGCGGTGCCCATATCCAGATAGGACCAACCGGTCTTGTATACGTACATCGATACCGTCAGGCCGCTGTTGTCCACGCCACCGGTGCCCTGCGTCAGGATCATGGGTTCATTGAACAGCTGCATGTTGCCGATCAGCGTCATCAGCGTGGCGAAGAAAATAAAGGGGGCCAACAGCGGCAGCGCGATATAGCGGAATTTTTGCCAGCGGCCCGCACCGTCCAGCTCGATCGCTTCGTACAGGTCCGGCGAAATAGAGGCCAGACCGGTCATGTAAATCACCGTGTTGATACCGGTGAACTTCCAGGTCACCTGATTGGCGATGGTGAAGCGGATCCAGTCGCTGTCGAAGAAGTTGATCGGCAACACGGTGGCCAGCGCGCTCAGGTGCAGCTTTGCGGCCAATCCACTTAACAGCTCGTTGACCATACCGACCGGCGAGAACAGGTTGAACACGATCAGGCTGACGGCGACGGAAGAGGTAATGTAGGGCAGGAAGATCGCCGCCTTCAAAAAACGTCTGCCGCGCACGATGATGTGCAGCAGTGAATAAGCCAGGGTGATGGCGAACAGATGCTGGCACAGGCCGGACACCAACGTGATTTTAATGGTGTTGACCAGCGACACCCAGAAGGCGTCATCGGTGAAGGCATAGTAAAAGTTATCCAGCCCGACAAACTTCATCGAACTCAGGCCTTTTACCGGGTTCCAGGATTGGAATGAGAGAAACGCCGAGAAAAAAATCGGGAAGGCGTTGAACACCGCAAACAGCAGCATGAACGGCAGCAGCAGCAGGTAGGCGGTGCGGTGATCGTGCAGCAGCCCTTTGAAAAATCGCTTACGCATAGACTCCCCGAACCGACGGAAAACGAAAAAAAGGCGGCCGCTAAGCCGCCGCAGGCTGATGATTACAGGGCGCGCATCCGCCGTTCCAGCAGCTTATTGGCATCGCGCAGCGTGCTGTCGATGTCTTGATGCTGCACCAGGATCTTCTTCGCCGCTTCGTTGAGAATTTCGTTGGCAATATTGTCCTCCGGCGAGGAAGCCACGGGTTTCAGGTCCGGAACCAGGCTGGCGTAGTAACGCATTGAGTGCTGGCCGCCGAGAATGCTGCTGGGCGTGTCGAAGTAGGGCGCGTTGTACACGTCGAGGCGAGCAGGCAAGGTACCGGCGGTTTTCGCGGCGTCAATCACCACGTCACGCTGCATAAAATATTGAATGAATTGCCAGGCCGCCTGAGCATTTTTGCTTTGCTTGGGGATCACCAGCGTGGTGCCGCCTGCGTTGACCTTGATATTGCCCGGCACGCCGGTCACCCGCCACAGACCGGCTTTCGCACCGTCCGGATCCAGTTCCTGCTCGATGCGGCCTTCATCCCACGGGCCATCGATATCGGCGAACAGTTTTCCCTGCCGGTACAGCTTGATGTATTCCTGCGAGTTGGTGGAGCCGTCGAGGGAGGCTGCCAGCCCTTTGTCATACAGCGTTTTGATCACCGTCATCAGCTGTTTGATCTGCGGTGAGTCCAGGTTGGGCTTGCCGTCTTTGGTGTAGACCGGCTTGCCCGGTTCACTGTTCATACCCACCACCAGCGGATTGATCAGGCTGGTGGCCGCCGGCAGCAGGTAGGCGCCTTGCTCTTTTTTCAGCTTCTCACCGAAGGCGATAAAGCTGTCCCAGCTTTGGGTGATGTCCTCAATCTTTACGCCTGCCTTCTGCACCATGTCATTACGGTAGATCATGATCACCGGCCCGGTGTCGTAAGGCACGCCATAGATATTGCCGTCATTACCCTTTGCCAGGCTGATCATCGAAGGATCGAACTGCCAACCCTGGCTATCAATGCTGAACGGCGGGGCGCTCAGGTTATTCAGGCCGCCGGAGTTGGCGAAGCTACCGAGTTTGATGGTGCTGACGCTGAAGATATCGGCGGCGCCCTGGCCAACGGCCAACGCGGTGGTCAGCTTTTGATGGCAGTCGGCGAAGCCGCATTTGATCGACTGCACCTGAATGTCCGGATGCGCCGCCTCAAAGTCTTTAATCACTTTGTTGATGTAATCATTGGGCAAATAGTTGGCGAAGGTAATGCTGGTGTTGGCGCTGGCGGAAAGGGGCAGGCCCAGCAGCACGGCCAGTGCAACCCCGGTGAGACTTTTATTATTACGCAAGCAGACTTGAGCCATGATAACCCCGATCCTGTGCAGTCGATGTGGTGTGTGTTTTTTCATCATGGAACACGTGTTCCATTGAAATTAACCTATTATCGCGTCAGCGGACTGTCAACATTTTGTTCGGCAAGTTAACAAATATGAGATCTGACGCGGCCGTTGCCCAAGTTCACGCCCGATTTTGGCCCAGACAGGATCACGCAGGGCCTGTAATGACGCGGGTTTGCCCGCATCTGGTGCATTTTCTGCACCTGAATGGGGCAAAAGTGTGACGGAGAGCAAATCAGGCCAAATTATTTTTGCGAGCGCGATCAGAAATATCGAAGTTTTTTGTCATTGAATAGGATTTCGCAGCCAATGATGATTTTTCGCCTTATTTTTCCAATTATTCATTAGCAATGCATATTTATTGAATAAGTATGCATTATAAGCCGTTGTTTTACCAAAAAAAACCGCGTTTTTCGCCAAAAATCCCGTTTTGGCACGATAGCTGCTCTACACTCTTTATCAAACGGCATGTATTTTAACTGCTCGTTAACATTTATTCCCCGTTACAGGACCTGATACCCGGCATAAATAGCGAAAAACGCGGTTGATGTAACAGATTTGTTTCTGAATAGGCGGTGAAAGGCAGAGTTATCACCGGCTAAAAAACGGATCGAACGGCGCGGTTTTTTATGTTTTGTTGTGGACCATCCAGGCTGGAGCGGCCCTTACAGTCAAAATTCAGTCTTTGCTGAAGTTATGAGGTCATTATGGAACAGCCAATCGCAGTTACCCGCCAGTCTTTCGACGACTGGATGGTCCCGGTTTATGCCCCCGCTGATTTTATTCTGGTACGGGGAGAAGGCTCGCAGGTATGGGATCAGCAGGGTAAGTCTTACATCGATTTTGCTGGCGGCATTGCGGTTAACGCGCTGGGCCATGCGCACCCGGTCGTGACCGCAGCGCTGGTGGAGCAGGCGGGCAAACTTTGGCACCTGGGCAACGGCTATACCAACGAGCCGGTGCTGCGGTTGGCCAAGCTGCTGATTGACGCCACCTTTGCCGATAAGGTGTTTTTCTGTAACTCCGGGGCGGAAGCCAACGAAGCGGCGCTGAAACTGGCGCGTAAACGCGCACTTGATAACGGCAACCACAGCAAGAACCAGATTGTGGCATTCAACAACGCCTTCCATGGCCGCACGCTGTTTACCGTGTCTGCCGGCGGCCAGCCCAAGTATTCCAAGGACTTCGCGCCATTGCCGGGCGGCATCACCCACACGCCATTTAACGATCTGGCGGCCGCTGCCGAGGTGATTAACGACAACACCTGCGCGGTGATCGTCGAACCTATTCAGGGCGAAGGCGGTGTATTGCCGGCCGATGCTGCTTTCCTGCAAGGCCTGCGCGAGCTGTGCGATCGCCACGGAGCGCTGCTGATTTTCGACGAAGTGCAAACCGGCATGGGCCGTACCGGCGACCTGTACGCCTACATGCAATACGGCGTAGTGCCAGACGTGCTGACCACCGCGAAAGCGCTGGGCTGCGGCTTCCCGATCGGCGCCATGCTGACCACTGACGAACTGGCCAAAACCCTGAGCGTTGGCACCCACGGCACCACCTACGGCGGTAACCCGCTGGCGACGGCGGTGGCGGGTGCGGTGTTCTCCGTCATCAACACGCCGGAAGTGCTGGAGGGGGTTAAGCAGCGCCACCAGTGGTTCCTTGACGGCCTGAACAAGATTAACCAGCAGTATCCGATTTTCTCTGAAATCCGCGGCGGCGGCCTGTTGATTGGCTGTCAGTTGACCAAGGACTACGCCGGCAAGGCGAAGCAGATCACTCAGTTGGCCAACGAAGAGGGCGTGATTGCCCTGATCGCCGGTCCGGATGTGGTGCGTTTCACCCCTTCACTGGTCATTCCTGAGCAGGATGTGAAAGAGGGGCTGGCGCGATTCGCGCGAGCCGTGGCGCGGATTTGCAGCTAACACACAGGCTGCGCCCTTACCGGCGCAGCCTGATTCAGACGAGGTTCGCATTATGATGATTATTCGCCCTATAGAGCGTCGCGATTTGGCTGACTTACTGACGCTGGCCGGTAAGTCCGGTATCGGTCTCACTTCCCTGCCGCAAGATGAAGATACCTTGTCGGCACGCATTGAGCGGGCGTTAAAAACCTGGCAAGGCGAACTTCCGCGTGGTGACCAGTGTTATCTGTTTGTGCTGGAAGACAGCGAGCGCCAGCAGGCGGTAGGGGTTTGCGCGATTGAAGTGGCCGTCGGGCTGACTGAACCCTGGTACAGCTTCCGCGTCGGCACGCAGGTGCATGCATCCAAACAGTTGAACGTGTATAAATCGGTGCCGACGCTGTTCCTCAGCAACGATCACACCGGCCATTCCGAACTGTGCACGCTGTTCCTCGATCCGGACTATCGTCACGGCGAAAACGGCAAGCTGTTGTCGAAGGTGCGTTTCCTGTTTATCGCCGCTTTCCGTGAGCGTTTCTCCGCCCGGCTGATTGCCGAAATGCGCGGTTTCTCTGATGAAGAGGGCCGTTCGCCGTTCTGGGAGAGCGTCGGGAACCATTTCTTTTCCATCGAGTTCGCCAAGGCGGACTACCTGAGCGGCACCGGTCAGAAAGCGTTTATCGCCGAACTGATGCCGAAACACCCGCTGTACGTCGATTTCCTGGCTGAAGACGCGCAAAAAGTGATTGGCGAAGTGCACCCGCAGACGGTGCCTGCGCGCCGGGTACTGGAGTCCGAAGGCCTGCGTTATCAGGGCTATGTCGATATCTTCGACGGCGGCCCAACGCTGGAGGCGGAAATCGATCAGATCCGCGCGGTCAAACAAAGCCGCCTGGTGAAAGTGGTGCTGGATGAGACCCCGATGCGCGCTGACGCGCCGCCTCTGTTGGTGGCCAACGATCATTATGAGAATTACCGCGCACTGCTGGTCAATGCCGATCTGTATGACGACCGTCTGCATCTCAATGCCGCTACCGCCGAGGCGCTGGGCGTTGAACAAGGCAGCCCGGTGCGGGTCATCCCCCTTATTGCACAGGAGAAAGCGTAATGTCACATCCTGCACTCTTTATTAATGGCGCCTGGCAGCAAGGCCATGGCGCTGCGTTCAGCAAAACCGATCCGGTTGATAACCAACCGCTGTGGCAGGCCAACGCCGCCGACGGTAGCGATGTTGCTGCCGCCTGTGAAGCGGCCCGCGCCGCTTTCCCGGCCTGGGCACGTACCCCGTTTGAACAACGCGAACAGCTGGTGAAGCGTTTTGCTGCCTTGCTGGAAGAGCACAAGTCTTCTTTGGCGGCGGTGATCAGCCGTGAAACCAGTAAACCGCGTTGGGAGACGCTGACCGAAGTGCAGGCGATGATCGGCAAAGTGGCGATTTCATTGCAGGCCTACCAGGCGCGTACCGGCGTGAGCCAGACTGCGATGGCGGACGGCGCTTCGGTGTTGCGCCACCGCCCGCACGGAGTACTGGCGGTGTTCGGTCCTTATAACTTCCCCGGCCATTTGCCGAATGGCCACATCGTGCCGGCGCTGCTGGCGGGCAACACTGTGGTGTTTAAGCCGAGTGAACTGACGCCGCAAACTGCCGAGGAAACCCTGAAGCTGTGGCAACAGGCCGGGCTGCCTGATGGGGTGCTCAATCTGGTGCAGGGCGGGCGTGAAACCGGCGAGGCGCTGGCCGCCAGCGCGGATATCGACGGCCTGCTGTTTACCGGCAGCGCGGGCACCGGTTACCACCTGCATCGCCAGTTGGCGGGACAGCCTGAAAAGATCCTGGCGCTGGAAATGGGCGGCAACAACGCGCTGATCATCGATCAGATCGAGGATCGCGATGCGACGGTTAACCTGGCGATTCAGTCGGCGTTTATTTCCGCCGGCCAGCGCTGCACCTGCTCGCGCCGTATTCTGGTGAAACGCGGCAGTGAGGGCGATGCCTTTATCGAGCGTCTGGTGCAGGTGGCGAGTGCGCTGCGTGTCGGGCGCTGGGACGCTGAACCGCAGCCGTTTATGGGCGGCGTGATCTCTTCGGCGGCGGCGGAAAAAATGCTGGCGGCGCAACATCACCTGCTGGCGCTGGGCGGCAAAGCCCTGCTGACCATGCAGCGTCTGGAAAGCGGCAGCGCGCTGCTCAGCCCAGGCATTATTGACGTGACCGGGGTGCGCGACGTACCGGACGAAGAGTATTTCGGCCCGCTGACCACCATCATTCGCTATAACGACTTTGATGAGGCGCTGCGTATCGCCAACCAGACGCGTTATGGCCTGTCGGTTGGGCTGGTCTCCCCGCAGCGTGAGCAGTTTGATCATCTGCTGCTGGAAGCGCGTGCCGGTATCGTCAACTGGAACAAACCTTTAACCGGGGCTTCCAGCGCGGCACCTTTCGGCGGTGTCGGGGCGTCTGGCAACCACCGTCCGAGCGCCTACTACGCGGCAGATTACTGCGCCTGGCCAATGGCGTCATTGGAAAGCGAAAGCCTGACGCTGCCGGCCAGTTTGTCACCGGGGTTGTCGTTTAATTAAATTTTACCCGTCGCCTTTCAAGCCGCAGCGGGGCGAATAAGTTCGCCCCGTTTAACGCGGGCACAGCATGTAGCGCCCCTACAATAACTGGGGATGAGCAAACTGCTCGCCTGGCTGCAACTTGAAATTCATAGGGTATGTTTTGAGTAGGGCCGAGCCTGCTCGGCCCAGGAGAACAGCATGTCAGGATATGAAGTCAATTTCGATGGTCTGGTGGGCCTGACGCATCACTATGCCGGGTTGTCGTTTGGCAATGAGGCCTCGACCCAGCATCAAAACAGCGTGTCGAACCCGAAACTGGCGGCCAAGCAAGGGCTGTTGAAGATGAAGGCGCTGGCGGATCTCGGCTTTCAGCAGGGGGTATTGCCGCCGCAGGAACGGCCGCACCTGCCGATGCTGCGCAAGTTGGGCTTCAGCGGCAGCGACGAAACGGTATTGGCGCAGGCGATGAAGCAGTCTCCGCGCCTGTTGTCTGCGCTCAGCTCGGCTTCTTGCATGTGGACCGCCAATGCGGCCACGGTTTCACCTTCGGCTGACAGCGCGGATGGCAAAGTGCATTTCACCGCGGCCAATCTGAACAACAAATTCCATCGCGCGATTGAGGCCGAGACCACCACCGGCGTGCTGCGGGCGATTTTCAACGATCCACGCCATTTCGCCCACCATGAGGCTTTGCCGCAGGTGGCGCTGTTTGGCGACGAAGGTGCGGCCAACCACAACCGGCTGGGCGGCGATTATGGCAAGCGCAGCGTGCAGATGTTCGTCTACGGCCGCCAGGAGTTTGGCGGAGAAATCGCCCCGACGCGCTATCCGGCACGCCAGACGCGCGAGGCCGGGGAGGCGATTGCCCGTCTGCACCAGTTGGATGAGCAACATACGGTGTTTGTGCAACAGAACCCGGCGGTGATCGATCAGGGCGTTTTCCACAACGACGTTATCGCCGTCAGTAACCAGAATGTATTGTTCCACCATCAGCAGGCGTTTTATCAGCAGCACCAGGCGCTGGATGAAGTGCGTCGCAAAATGGCGTCGCTGGACAGCGAGCTGGTGGCGATTGAGGTGCCGACGGCGCGGGTTTCCGTGGCGGATGCGGTAGCGACCTATCTGTTCAACAGCCAAATTCTGACCAAGCCCAACGGCAAGATGATGATTGTGGTGCCGGAAGAGTCGCGCCAGCATCGCGGCGTGTGGGGCTATCTGAGCGAGATGGTGGCCAGTGGCGGACCAATTGATGAAATCAAGGTGTTCGATCTGCGTGAAAGTATGCGCAATGGCGGTGGGCCTGCCTGCCTGCGATTACGTGTGGCGCTGAACGAGCAGGAATTGCGGGCGGTCAATCCGCGCGTGATGATGAACGATACGCTGTTCGCTACCCTCAATGACTGGGTTGACCGCTATTACCGAGATCGCCTGACGCAGAACGATTTGGCGGACCCGCAATTGCTACGCGAAGGGCGCGATGCGCTGGATACCCTGACGACCATCCTCGGACTGGGATCGGTTTATCCTTTCCAACAATAGGCGATGTCATCATGTTTGATTTGTTGGCTTTGACGCTGGAAGGGCAAACGCCCGTAGAGCAACAGGGCGAAAATGCGGGTTTACACTGGCGTTGGCTGGGGGAAGGCCTGCTGGAAATCACGCCGCGCCAGGGATACCGGCAGGCAGTGGTGCTGTCGGCGGGGATCCACGGCAATGAAACGGCGCCCATTGAGCTGCTCAATCAGCTGGTCAAGGATCTGCTTGGTGGCGTGCAGACTTTGACGGTTCGGCTGCTGGTGATATTGGGCAATCCACCGTCAATGCGCGCCAATAAACGCTATCTGCACAGCGACATGAACCGGATGTTTGGCGGCCGCTATCGCGATTTCAGCCACAGTGACGAAACCGTGCGGGCGCAGCAGCTGGAGCAGGCGGTCGCCGCGTTTTTCGACGGTGAGCAAGCGACACGTTTCCATTATGATCTGCATACGGCGATCCGCGACTCGCGCCTGCCGCGCTTCGGTATTCTTCCTTTCCAGACCCGGCCTTACAGTGCCGAGATGTTGGCATTGCTGGACGCGGCCGATTTGGATGCGTTGGTGATCCACAGTGCGCCGGGCGGCACCTTCAGTAATTTCACCAGTGAGCATGCCGGCGCCGCCAGCTGTACGCTGGAACTGGGCAAGGCACGGCCGTTTGGCAGCAATGATTTACAGCAATTTGCGGCCATTAACCGTGCACTGCAGGCGGCAGTCAGTGGTGAAGCCTTTCCGCAGCGAATGGGGGAGGCTCTGCGGGTGTTCCGCGTTGAGCGATCGCTGATCAAACGTAGCGAAGCGTTCAAGCTGCATCTCAGTGACGATACCGCCAATTTTACCGAGCTGGAGCAGGGGACGTTACTGTGTGAACAACCGGGGGAGGAGTACCGGGTTCAGCATGCCAGAGAATGGATTTTGTTCCCTAATCCCCAGGTCGCACTGGGATTGCGCGCCGGCATGGTGCTGATTGAAGCACCGCGCAGCACGCTGTATTGACCTGTCAATATTGAATACGTTTTTATACTTACAGTATTTAAGGTTGTAGCGATGTCGGCTGCAACCTTAAATAACGCTGGTATATCCTGCTGCCAATTCCCCTTACTCCCCCTTCTTTATAGTCTCTCTCTCGATACTTATATTTTTAAGTTGAATTTAATTTTGCCGTCATTTTTTGATGGTTTGAATCGATTTAATTATTCGAAGCGGTAAAAGACCGGCTTAAAACATGGCGAATCACACTAAATCACCGCAGTGACTTTGCTCAGATAAAAATGTGAAATGAGTAACGTTATTAATAACCATGCTAAGATTCATGGTATTTATGAATCGAATGGAAAGCATACAAAAGGAAACTAAAACGCACCTTTATGGTGCGTTGCACCAAGTTGGTTATAAGATATGTAATAAATATCAATATGAATCAATGATTTGATTGCCTTGCTTGTTGTAATATTTAGTAACAAATAAACATGCTTTATCCACGGTGTTTTATGAACTTTTTTATTTTAAGTTTGGATTCATGATGCTAATGTCACATGGCTTCTTAATTAGAGGCGCTCATAAAACACTAAATGATAAAGATCACAGCCCAAACCATAAATTGGGCGTGATGGGCAGAAATTAAAATTATAATATCTAGGAAAATAAATGATGAAACGCAGTGTATTAGCCTTAGCTATTGCCTTAGGGGCAATGACCTCCTTTGCCAACGCGGCAGAAATTTATAATAAAGATGGCAATAAACTCGACCTGTACGGTCGCGTAGCCGCCAAACATGTTTTCAGCGATGACAAATCAGAAGATGGCGACAAGACTTATGTCCGCTTCGGTTTTAAAGGCGAAACGCAAATCAATGACCAACTGACCGGTTACGGCCAGTGGGAATACAACGTCCAGGCCAACCACGATGAAGCGCAGGGCACTGCAGGCACCAAAACCCGTCTGGGCTTTGCCGGCCTGAAGTTCGCCAACTACGGTTCATTCGACTACGGCCGTAACTACGGCGTGGTGTACGACGCAGAAGCCTATACCGACATGCTGCCGGAATACGGCGGCGACTCCTACAGCTACACCGACAACTTCATGACCGCCCGTTCCAACGGTCTGGCAACTTACCGTAACCGCGACTTCTTCGGCCTGGTGGAAGGTCTGAACCTGGCGTTGCAATACCAGGGTAAAAATGACGGTGACGGTCGCAGCGTGACCAAACAAAACGGCGACGGTTACGGCCTGTCCCTGGATTACCAGGACATCGCTGGCTCCGGCATCGGCGTAGCGGCGGCATTCTCTGATTCCAACCGTACCAGCGCTCAGAAACAGCTGGCTTACGGCAAAGGCGACAGCGCAACGGCCTGGACCACGGCGATTAAATACGACGCCAACCAGGTTTACCTGGCCGCCATGTACGCCGATACGCGCAACATGACGCCAATCAGCGGCAACGGTGTTTCTGGCTTCGCCAACAAAACGCAGAACTTCGAAGTTGTGGCTCAGTACCAGTTTGAAAACGGTCTGCGTCCTTCTCTGGCCTACGTGCAGTCTAAAGGCAAGGATATCGAAGGGATTGGCGATGTTGACCTGGTGAAATACGTGGAAGTGGGTGCGACTTACTACTTCAACAAAAACATGTACACCTACGTTGACTACAAAATCAACCAGTTGAACGACGATAACAAACTGAAGCTGAGCACCGACGACGTCGTGGCAGTGAACCTGACCTATCGTTTCTAAGTTTCAACACCATTACCTTCTTCCTGTGTCGGGATAAAACGGTAATCAGGCAGAGCGAAAGCTCTGCCTTTTCTATTGGGTTGTTAACCTTTGGGGGCTTGCCCCATCACTTCGATGGCGGAACGCAGTGTGGCAAAGCGTTGCTGGTTGGTTTCATGTTCAATCTCGCTAACCAAATGGGCCAGAATATTATTGCCGGAAACTTTTTTGTTGAGATTGATCAGTTGAATGACCGCGCCGCCGACCACCAGGCTGACGTCGCGTAACAGGGCTTCATAGTGTTCGTTTGAGAAGGTAGAAACGGGCATCGCGCCATCTCCATATCGTTCGGGTGAGGCAATTTAGCAAAATAGCGGCATAAAGCATCGTCGACATGCCTGCTTTCCAGTGAATTCAGAAATTCCTCAGAGGAAATTAGTATAAAAGTCTTTTGGCGATTTACATCGGCGCATATTCGTTGGCGGGTAGCCAAAAACCATCGATAAAATCTTCAAACGGGAAGCAGCCGGCGTGGCGCAGGTTTTGTTCTTTCATACTGATCAGGCACTGGCGTTCGTCACGCAGCACGTCAACCACGATATCGGCGCAGCCGCCGTCCAGATAACAGACAAACATCACCAAGGCGTACATCGCTTCTTATGTCCTTTCTCCTATCCTTCCATGCTCTTATTGTAGGTAACTTCGGCGATTGTTTCATGTCAGGTGCTGCACAAAAGGACAGATTGGCAATGAAAGTTGGCACTTTCGGATTACTCTAACCGCTTAATACTGCTGGACCAATTGAATATCCCTCTTGCAGTGCTAAGCTTAACAAGCCTTAAGTCAACGCAACATTGTAACCATCGAAAGGAGTGAATATGGGTTTGTTTAACTTCGTCAAAGAAGCGGGCGAGAAACTGTGGGACACAGTGACCGGCAATGCGACAGCCGAAGATCAAAGCGCCAAACTGAAGGACCATCTCAATAAAACCGGCTTGCCGGGTATCGATAAGGTTGATGTGCAGGTGGTTGACGGTAAAGCCGTGGTAACCGGGGATGCGGTCAGTCAGGAGTTGAAAGAGAAGATCCTGGTGGCCATCGGTAACGTGGCGGGTATCAGCGGCGTGGAAGACAAGGTAGCGGTTGAACAAGCAGCCGCCGAAAGCCGTTTCTATACCGTGAAGAAAGGCGACACCCTGAGCGCGGTTTCGAAAGAAGTGTATGGCAACGCGAATCTTTATAACAAGATTTTCGAAGCGAACAAGCCAATGCTGTCCAGCCCGGACAAAATCTATCCGGGACAGGTGCTGCGTATTCCGCAGTAACACCCACAGCAGCACGACACACTGCCTGGCCCGATTTGTTATCGGGCTTTTTTTATGTTTACTTGCATAAGTTAGCCTAATTATTTTATTGTCTTAATAAGACTTTTGAATGCATCGTAATCTTGGTCATTTCAGTTCTGGGGGAATGTTGACCCTGGTGAGGAAAGTTGATAGCGTCTTGCCACTCTTGAGGTCTGAGTGGCATTGGGCGCGGAATCTGACAAACCCGCAATGGCGGGCTTTTATCAATCACCCTTCACAAAAACGTTAACGCGTGATGAGTTAAGATAGATTCTGTGAAACAACAACGTAATACCTCACAAGATAAAAACTACCGTGAAACTTTGGGAGATGCGCAATTCGCCGTCATTGTGCTGGCAATAGCGTCCTGTTCCCTGATCATTTTTACGCTTTCAGTCACGCTATGGCTGACGTGATGTCGTTCAATACAGGAGATAAAATGGAGCACAATCTCCACGATGAAACCAAGCTGTTGGCCGTTATCGGTTTACTGGTTTCCGTGTTGTTAGTGGTATCGATTCTTTTTGGTGTGACTTACTTTTCCGATCTAAAGCATGCGCGCGATGAAGTCGATATCAAAGGCTGCTATATAAAGGCCTCATAGCCTTCTGCCTCCGGGTTGCGTTCTGGTCGCTTGCTCATGGTAAGCTGGCGTCCAGCTACTCACTCAACCCGTGTGTCGTTCTGGAGGCGTTTACCATGAGCAATTCCCGCCCAACCTATTCATCCTCTTCCCGTGATTGTCCTGTGGTTGACGGCATCCGTCAGATCCAACGTATTGCCGTGCGCAACGCCGAAGTTGGCGGTATCCCGATAAGCCGTGCCTTGCCCACCCGTGAACGGCGTACGCTGGGCGCATGGTGCTTTCTCGACCATGCAGGCCCCTCGGTATTCAGCGGTACCTCGCAAGGGATGGACGTAGGCCCACACCCGCATATCGGTCTGCAAACCTTTACCTGGATGATTGAAGGGGAAGTGCTGCACCGGGACAGCCTGGGCAGCGAGCAGGTGATACGACCCGGGCAGGTCAATCTGATGACGGCAGGGCGAGGTATAGCGCATACCGAACAGTCGATCGGGGAACAACGGCGTTTGCATGCTGCGCAATTGTGGATAGCGCTACCCGCAGAACATGCCGATACGGCGCCGCGTTTCGATCATTATCCCGACTTGCCGTGCTGGCTGCGCGATGAGGTCAAACATACTTTGCTGGTGGGGGAGTTCGAACAATATCGCTCTCCGGTGTCGACTTTTTCGCCGTTAATCGCCATTGATTTGGAATGGCAGGCTGACGGCTATTTGCAATTACCTCTGCGAGAAGATTTTGAAATAGGCTTATTGCCCCTTATTGGTGCATTTGAGGTTAATGATGAAAAATTTTCACCTGATGAATTTGCCTATTTAGGTAAAAATCTTAACCGTATCGAGTTACATGGCAAGAAGGGCAGTCGCGCATTATTAATCGGTGGGCTGCCATTAGACGAAGAGATTCTCATTTGGTGGAATTTTGTCGGCCAAAACAAGCAAGAGATTACTCGCGCACAGCATGATTGGGAGCAGGGGAATTCACGTTTTCCCGATGTCGTCGGCTATTCCGGTCCCCGTATGACCGCGCCACGCCTGCCCTGGAGCGATGATTGATACCCTCGTGCTATAACAACGGGATATTTTTATTCATTTCGCTCTATTAACGTTAAATTAATGTGATCGGAATTCCATGTTTTCGCACCGATATAGTTTATCTGGTAAATAGTGATCTGGCGCAAATAAATGGTCGGAGCAGTGGATTAAGATAACTTTCAAGAAGTGATGTTATCTACCGCTAGTCAGAAGCCTGTGAGGTTAATATGAGCCAAGTACTCTATCGTGCAAGATTATCCCATGTTGTTATTGCAACGGCGGCGTTCTGGATCTCTATCGCAGCCATGCTGGTTGTTGTTCTGAGCTAACTCTGAATGATTATGCAATAAACCCGCTGCGGCGGGTTTTTTTATGCCGATATATTCGCAATATTCTGAGTGCGGTTATACTTATAAAACCCAATATCTGATTAACCCTGCAAATTACAATGATAATTCTTTCTAATATAGCGGTGTTGCTTATTGCCGCGATCCATTTGTATATCCTGATCCTGGAAATGTTCCTATGGCAGAAGCCTACCGGCAGGCGAGTGTTCGCCACCACCGCAGAGTTTGCTGCGGCCACACGGGTACTGGCGGCCAACCAAGGATTATATAATGGTTTTCTGGCGACGGGATTGGTCTGGGGCGTCTGGCGTGAGGAGCCGGCGGTGCAACTGTTCTTTCTTGGGTGCGTGCTGGTGGCGGGCGTGTTTGGTGGGTTGACCGCTAGCCGCAAGATCCTCCGTGTACAGGCGCTGCCCGCATTGGTCGCTATTTTAGTGGTGCTGTGGGCGCATTAGCCCGCCGTTAGCGGCGGCGGGAAAGGGGATCAGGCGGTTTTCTGATGAATGACGTGCAGCGGCGGGGCGATGTGCAGGTCGACGCTTAAATCCTGACGAAAATCATAAGGCGTGATGTTGAAGCGCTTTCTGAACATATAAGTGAAATGCGACTGCGAGCCAAAACCGAAATCCAGAGCGATGTCGAAGATGGAGGCGTCACTGGTACGCAACTGGTAAACCGCCCCGGCTAACCTGCGTTCGCGAATATACTTACCCAGCGAAATCCCGGTCGCTTCTTTGAACAGCTTCTGCATGTGCCACAGGGAGTAGCCGGAATATTCGGCCAGCTCTTCAAGATGGATCACTCTTCCAAGGTGAGTTTCGACCCATTTACTGAGGGCGCAGACTAATGAGAGGTGGTGTTCTTGTATCATCAGTGCGTCTGTGTGAGATCTACATAGCGCTGAAGTATACACAACTTGCCGCCATGGACAAAAAGGCCGCCGTCACCCAGGCGAAATTATTCGGAAAAACCATCGTCAGGCAGCTTGTCAGGCGGAAGGAAAAACGGCTAATCTGAGGTTGCCCGCTACCGCTGATACCACAGTGGTTCTGGTCGCAAAAAAAACCGCCAAAGCAGAGTCAGCCGTGACAATTCAGCGTTGATGGGGTGATCGCATGTTAATGACAGTGATTATTACTCTGGTTGTGATTGTAGGCGTTGTCGCTTTTATGGTGACGCCGGTGATGAGAATGAATAATGCGGAAGGTGTGGGAGGTGAAGAGCCGTGATTTCAGGGAACAACATGACCCCAAGCCGGGGTTGACCGAAAACCGAAAAAGCCTGGGCGCAACAGTGACCCGGGCTTTTTATTGGTGAGCTTGCGTGGATTAGACGTTTTTTCGCTCTACGGTTTCTTCGCCCCAGTACAGCTGGTCGGCACTGGTTTTGGTGAAAGCCAGTTGCAACGCTTCGTCACTGCCTTCCTCCCAGATTTTCTGTGCCAGAACCTCATCGTTTTTTGCCAGCTCAAAAATTGCCTCCGCGATCTCAACCGAGGTTTCACGCACGGTGGCCCAGGATTTCACATTGTGGTTTGCCATAACTTTCTCCTGTTGGGGTGTGGCTGAAGGATGCGCCGGTAAGCGCGTTACTTAAACATTAAGTATAGGCCAATTCAGCCGGGCATTTTGGCGCCCAATGCGCAATAACGTTGAAAATTCAGCGGCAAACGGCCTGGGGGCGGTAAAGCGCCCGGTGGCATGCTATTCTGTGCGGCGACTGAATCAAGAAGGAAAGCAATTATGTCCGACATGCTGAGCAACGATCAGGAATTGGCCTCCGACCTGGTTGCCTGCCAACTGGTGATCAAACAGATTCTGGATGTTATCGACGTTATCGCACCGACCGAGGTGCGCGACAAGATGGCAAGCCAGTTGAAAAGCATCGATTTCTCCACTCATCCTGCCGGCGCCGATCCCGTGACCCGCAGGGCGATCGAAAAAGCGATTGCGCTGATTGAGATGAAGTTTACCCGCAACTGATGGGGAAACCGCCGCTTAGCGACGGTTTCGGGCGGTGGTGATCAATCCACCACCGTTTCGACTTTCTTGAACAGCGGACAGTCGGCCACGCCAATGACGCCGTTGTCACCGTGCAGATACTGCGCAATCACCACATTGCGTGCGGTCATGTATTTACACTGCAATCCCAGGCCAGCCACGTTCTTGTTGCTGCCGACCAATACGCCATATCCCGAAAACAAAAATACGCCATACACCACTGCCAATAGCAGCAATCCTTTAATCAGCTTACTCATTATGACTCCTGGTTATTTACCGTCGTTGCGATATAGCCACGCGCCGACGCAGGCTGCAACGGTAACAATCTGAAAAGTCATCGTCAAAACGGATTCTAAACGACAGGTTAAACTTCGTTTAAGTTAGCTGTGATAGCATGCACAACAAATTATCAAGATAACAATGAGGCTGCTAAATTTGTTGCGAAAAAAAGTCCTCGTGATAGTGGCGTTCCTCGCGGCCTGTCTGTTTTTTTATCTGCTGGCGCTGGATAGCTACTGCGATGAGGGAGGCTCCTTTGCGTTGGGGGTGTGTTCCGTGACCCGTTTCATTCCCTGGTGAGATGCGCAGCGGTGCATAACAATTTACTATCAAGATGTTCGTGCCCGCACCCGGGGTGCTAAGATGTCCGCCTGTTTTTAGCAGTAGATAGGGTTGTCCATGTACGATTTAGGTTTTGGTTCGAATAGCCTGCTTTCGCTGGCCCTCGCGGTGCTGGCGCTGTTGGTGGGATTATGGGTCTGGTTCCTGGTGAATCGTGCCAGTGTGCGCGCCAATGAACAGGTCCGTCTGCTGCAGGAAATTGCCGAGCAGCAGCGTCAGCAGACTGCATTATTGAAAAGCCTGGCGCAAAGCGCGCGTGGCGATAGCGTGACCGACGATGACGATCTCAGCCCGGCGCTGGATTTCAAAGGTTTTATCCCCGAGCGTTAATCAAACTTTCTGCCGGGTGGCGTACCACAGTGTACGCCACCCGCATCGCTTAGAAAAATTCCATTCCCTGATAGGGCGTTGCGCGACACGCCGCCAACCGACTGGCCAGATCGCCGCCGTGAATTTCCAATTGGTGTCCGTCCGGGTCAAGAAAGTACAGCGACTCCCCCTCGCTACGGTTGGTTTTCCACTCCTCAACTCGTGCCTGGCGCAGCCGCGATGCAACCTTGGCAAAATCTGCCGGTTCCACGCTGAACGCATAATGGGTGTAATCCTTCGCTGAATTTATGGCTCGCGCCTCGTCCCATGACAAACACAGCCATAGCTCCCCCAGGGACAGGTAGGCGCCATTCTGCCAGCGAGCATGTGGGACAAAACCCAACAGGTTGCTGTAAAAATTGAAGCTGCGGTTGACGTCGCTTACTGCAAGCGTCAGATGGTTAAGGCCAGTCAACATGTCGGCATTCCTGCGCAAGAAAACAGGGAAAAAGTGTAATCAGCGCCCAGGAAAAGATAAAGCCGAAAAAACATTAGTAGAGATAATGTGGAAAGCCCTCGCGTTGTCATAAATCTGTCGTATTGGCATCGTAATGTAGCGCCAACTCTACGAAAGATGGATAAAGCCGATGATTAAATGGTATGAAGAAAGCGACGCCGAGGTGAACCGTAGCATTGCGTTGATCACCGGAGAAAATCCGGATAAATGGTATCCCTACGGCGGCGTGAAAGGTAAAGACTATTGCAAGAATCCCTCCGATGCCTGGCCGATTATCTGCGCCAATAAAATCAGCCTGAATGCCGACAGCCAGGGCGATAATCCCCAGTGGCAGGCGAGCATGATCACCCAACGCGGCGAATGGCAGGCAGACAGCAGCAGCCCGCTGCGCGCGGCAATGATCTGCTTCCTGCTGAGCCAGCAAACCAACGAAATGGTCCGTTGAAACACCAGAATTACTGATGATTTTTCCCTTTTTATGACAACAGAACTGTCTCTGGCGGAGCCTGTTTATGAAGCGCATTATTAAAGGTGATAAAAACTTGTCTCATCTGGTGATTGCCCACGCGGCAATCGATCGTCATGCCGAAAGCTTTGGTCAGCGCCGACAGGGCTGGCCGTCAACCTATCTGATAAAATATCAAAACGATCGCGTGGCGGTAGAGGTGGTAACACGCCGCCAGTCCTACGTCGCCACGCTGATGATTGGTGCCCGCAACCTGACCAAACTTTGCGGTCTGTCCAGCTAAAAACCTGCCCTTATTGCCGTTAATCTCAGCATTAAATAGCGCCTTGGCCGACGTCGCCGGGGTGCTACTCCTTGATGCTCACGGGGTTAAGTGTTAAAAAGCCGCCCGCAGATACATTTATTGAATGGCGAAATCTTGTGCAACAGCGCCAGGATCCCACGCCATATGAGGATAAGATGGGCGGTCAGCAGCAGGATACCCCGCTAAAACGCGGTTTAAAAAACAGACACATACAACTTATCGCCCTGGGCGGCGCCATTGGCACCGGCCTGTTTCTCGGCATTGCGCAGACCATTAAAATGGCCGGCCCTTCGGTCTTGCTGGGCTATGCCATCGGCGGGTTCATTGCCTTCCTGATTATGCGTCAGCTGGGGGAGATGGTGGTCGAGGAGCCGGTTGCCGGGTCGTTCAGCCACTTCGCTTATAAATATTGGGGCGATTTCGCCGGTTTTCTTTCCGGTTGGAACTACTGGGCGATGTTCATTTTGGTCGGCATGGCCGAACTGACCGCCGTCGGTATTTATATTCAGTACTGGTGGCCGGACATCCCGACCTGGGTTTCCGCCGCGGTGTTCTTTGTTCTGATTAATTTGATCAACCTGGTCAATGTCCGACTGTATGGCGAGACCGAGTTTTGGTTTGCCATCATCAAGGTGGTGGCGATTGTCGGTATGATCCTGTTCGGTGCCTGGCTGCTGGCCAGCGGCAACGGCGGTCCGCAAGCCAGCCTCAACAACCTGTGGGAGCAGGGGGGCTTTATGCCGCACGGCATCAGCGGGCTGGTGATGGCGATGGCGGTGATCATGTTCTCGTTCGGCGGCCTGGAGATGGTCGGTATTACCGCGGCCGAAGCCGCCGATCCGCGCCGCAGCATCCCCAAGGCCACCAATCAGGTGGTGTACCGCATCCTGATTTTTTATATTGGTTCGCTAACGGTCCTGCTGCCGCTTTATCCGTGGGACAAAGTGGTCGAGGGTGGCAGCCCGTTCGTGATGATCTTCCATGCGTTGGACAGCAGCCTGGTGGCGACCCTGCTTAACGTGGTGGTCCTGACGGCGGCGCTGTCGGTGTACAACAGCGGCGTCTACGCCAACAGCCGCATGCTGTTCGGCCTGGCTACGCAGGGCAATGCGCCCAAGGCGTTGACCCGGGTGAACAAGCGTGGCGTGCCAGTGTTGTCGATTGCGCTGTCGGCGCTGGTGACCTCTGTCGGCGTTCTGATCAACTATGTGATGCCCGGCAAGGCGTTTGAATTGCTGATGGCGCTGGTGGTGTCCACGCTGGTGATTAACTGGGTGATGATTTGCCTGGCGCATTTGCGCTTTCGCGCGGCGAAGAACCGTCAGGGCGTGATCCCGAGCTTTAAGGCGCTGTGGTACCCGTTCGGCAACTATTTGTGCCTGGTGTTCCTCAGTCTGATCCTGGTGATCATGTATTTCAGCGAGGGGATCCGTATCTCGGTGTTGCTGATGCCGGTGTGGATCTTGCTGTTGTGGGTAGGATTCAAGCTGACGCGTCGCAAAGGCGCTAACGTTCGGCGTTAAGCTTTAATGGAGGCGCATTTTGCGCCTCCGATTCACATTTAGCTGCGTGGCATAAAGGCATTGCCCGGCGCGGAGCGGCCCAATCCCAACAGTTTCCTGCACAGCAGGAATACCGTGGTGATGACATCGATAGCGACCACGCTAAGCATCAACACGGCCAGCATGAAAAAACTCACCATCGCGCCAAACAACAGCACCACCGGTGCCGGCACTCGTACGCGGCGCAGCTTCATCGCGGCATACATTTTCCAATACTGCATCTGCGCCAGCATCGCGCTACGGATACGGCCCATGCGAACACGTGATTTGCGTGATGTAGAACGGCTCATAACTTCTCCTTTTCTGAATGTCCTAATAAGTAAAACACAAGGATCTTAAGAGATGCTTAACAGGCTCTAGGCGGCCCTGGCATTCTCACAGGGACTGTGACACCACAATATCCCAAAAGGTCCCCGCTGAGGTGAGCACGGTTCACAAAGCGCACCTATCGACTATCTTGTTATGTTATCGAATCAGCCCGTGCAGGGTGTCCGCAGTGGTCGGGAGAGCAACTTGAAGATAACCAATCGTTATTATGATGCCGGCAAAGCGCACCATACCCCGCAAGGCTTTCGTAACCCGGAGCCTACTCTGCGCCGGGAAGGGGATTTGAAGCGCTGGCAGGATGAGCGCAAGCAGCAAGGCTTGCCCAAGCCGCCGCAAATGGGTTACCAACAGTTTACCCAAAGCTGGTGGCAGCAGGCCGATCTCAGCGGTAGCGACAACGGTATCTGGTGGTTGGGGCATGCCTCAATCCTGCTGCGTCTTGAAGGCCGTTATATCCTGATTGATCCGGTGTTGTCGCAGCGCGCATCGCCGTTGAGCTTTTATGGACCAAAGCGCAAGACCCCAACGCCGCTGACGGTACAGCAGTTACCGACGGTTGACGTGGTATTGATCTCGCATAACCACTATGACCATCTCGATCGGCGCACCATCAGGCAGTTGGCGCGCCGTTTTCCACATGCGACCTTTATCGTCCCGTTGGGATTGAAGAGTTGGTTTCGACGTTATCGCCTGCAACGGGTCGAGGAGCTGGATTGGTGGGATAGCCTGCAGTTGGGCGACCTGACGTTTCACAGTACGCCGGCGCGCCACTGGAGCATGCGCACCCTGTGGGACCGCAATCGCTCTTTATGGTGCGGTTGGGTGATTCATCATCCGGCACTGCGTTTCTATTTTTCGGGCGACAGCGGCTATTCGGAGCGGCTGGCGGACATTGGCGCTCGTTTAGGGCCCTTCGACGTGGCGGCGTTGCCGATAGGCGCTTATGCACCACGTTGGTTCATGCAGGAACAGCATATGGATCCGCAACAGTCGGTGACGCTGTATCAGCAATTAAACGCTCCGAAGGTCATTCCAATCCATTGGGGTGTTTTTGAATTAGCCGATGAGTCATTGGATGAGCCGCCGCAGCAATTAAAACTGGCATTGAGTTCTGCCGGGATAGAGCAACACCGGTTCCGGCCAATTAAAATTGGTGAGCGTATCCTGCTTGAGCCTAACTCTTAAGCGTTAATCCGTGACAAGCGGGGCTGGCTTCGCCCTCGTAAACGTCCGCAAGCCAGTCCCACCGCAGGTTGTAGCGATGTGTCCGGCTTGCCGGACGGCAATATCCGTAGCTTGGCCTAACCGGTTGACCTGAATAGGACCGACGCGTGATAAAAGATAAAATAAATACGTCAATTCGTCGTTGCTTTTGATCGCGTAAATACCCGCTCGATTTTTAAGATTTAATTTCGCTATAGGTTCACACTGACCTTAAGGTTATTGCCGTTATTTAACGGCGTTACGGAGGATGTATTTCTCTGTGAATGCACGACGACAGTGCGTAAATTCTGATTTTGCATGCTTATGCACCCAAAAGTGGCACGCTATTTGATTTTCATGGTAGGGCGTCGGCTGCATAAATTGTGGTCAGTCGGAGAGCCTGGCAATAATTTACCCTGGTATTATTGTGCTGTTGCAGGTGAGGGGATTGCCGAGGAGTGGGCTATGCCAGCGTTGAGCCGTCCGGATGGCAACCCAATGGTCGGATCAGCCGGTCTCCAATGTGCCCGTTCATCGATATTCAAATGTCGTATAAGAAATTCCATAAAGATTCAAATTTTTTAACGTTCTAAGCGTCCAGCTGGGGTTATATGTTGCAACATTCATGGGTCAATCGGATGAAAGAATTGTTAAAATTCAGTCAGGATGCGGAGTGTAGCGCAGTGTAAGTGTTAAGCAGAAAATAGCTAAGGCTTCAACATCTTTTAGCCTATTTAAGCTTATGTTGCTCTCGACCGTTTCAAATATGTGCGACAGCTCCATCAGTGATTAAAAATGGCTTGCCATCGAATACAGAGTATGTGATAACGCATCTGGGTAAAACGAGGTACAGTTCTGTATATGTGTGGCATTTTCAGTAAAGAAGTTCTGAGTAAAAACGTTAGCGTTGAATACCGCTTCTCTGCCGATCCTTATCTTAGTGCCTCAAGCAGTAACGACTCTAGTTTGTCTATGTAACGCCTACGGGCGGTTTAAACAATCCAAAGGAAATACTCAAGATGGCAAAGATCAAAGGTCAAGTTAAGTGGTTCAACGAATCTAAAGGTTTCGGTTTCATCACTCCAGCTGACGGCAGCAAAGACGTGTTCGTACACTTCTCTGCAATCCAGGGTAACGGCTTCAAAACCCTGGCTGAAGGCCAGAACGTTGAGTTCGAAATCCAAGATGGCCAGAAAGGCCCATCTGCAGTAAACGTTACTGCAATCTAATCAGCGTCAGCTGTACAAAAAACCCGCCTTGGTGCGGGTTTTTTCGTTTCTGCTATTAGCCTGTGATAATAATGGCCGCGTACTGATTGCGTCCGGTGATGCCAGGGTGACTGGGATCCTGTTCGCGTCGGTGGCTGTTGCGCCGATAGCTGGTGTATTTAAACCGCTGCGGCTGGAGCGGGTCGGTATTTGGCGTGCAGATAGTGCAGCTCCCGGCATGGTCCACGGCGGCGAACCCCAGCTCGTGAAGTTTGGATTCGGCGATCGCGGCCAGATCCAGGTGACGATAGTGGGGGCTGATTAAGCTGGCGGGCAGCGGCAACTGCTGTTTGAACCGCGCAACCAGCTCTTCGTTCACCTCATAACAGCATGGGCCGGCCGCAGGGCCGATGGACGCGACCCAGTTGGCGGTTGAGTCATCTCGGGTGATACGCGCCGCCAGTTGCTCCAGAACGCCATCCAGCAGCCCTCGCCAGCCGGCATGCACGGCAGCAATGGCTGAGCCGTCGTGGCGACTGAAAATCACCGGCAGGCAGTCTGCCGTTAACACGCTGAGCAGAATGCCCGGTTGGGTGGTATAGAACCCATCGGCCTCACCACACGCCTGTGCTGCCTGTGTGACGTCAACGATGCGTGTGCCGTGTACCTGCTTTTTTTCCGGCAAGGTAGCGCGGTAGGGCTGAAGATGCCCAGGCAGCAGCGCACTCTTGTTGCCGAAACCGTGTCGAATGGCGGGAACGCGGTTGAGAAGCGGGGAGTAATCAGTCATAAAACGTCTTTGCCTGCGTCAGAAAACTTATCGTCAGTGTAGTCAGTTTTTTTCCTGCTTGGCTAGCCCCCATGGGATGCGCCTTGCATCGCACAGAAGCCTTCTTTAGACTAGCCGCGCCGTATCTCTCTGGAACCCAAGCCATGTCTTATCAGTGCCCTCTGTGCCATCAGCCGCTTCATTTTTCCTCACCGCAATGGCGTTGCGACGCTAACCATCAGTTTGACCGAGCCAAAGAAGGCTATGTCAATCTGCTGCCGGTACAGCACAAGCGTTCGAAGCAACCCGGCGACAGCACGGAAATGATGCAGGCGCGGCGCGCGTTTCTGGATGGCGGTTTCTATCGGCCTTTGCAGCAGCGGGTAGCCGAGCTGTTGGATGAGGCGTTGGCGCCGGATGCACAGGCGCTGCTGGATATCGGCTGCGGCGAGGGGTACTACACGGCGGAAGTGGCTGCCCGATTGGCGCAACGACGCGATATGACCCTTTATGGGCTGGATGTTGCGAAGGTGGCTATCCGCTATGCGGCCAAGCGTTATCCTGCGGTGTCATTCTGCGTAGCGTCGAGCCATCGTCTGCCGTTCGCCGACGCTTCTTTAGACGCCATTCTGCGTATTTATGCGCCCTGCAAGGCAGAAGAGCTGGCTCGGGTGGTGAAACCCGGCGGGGTCGTGGTGACGGTATCGCCTGGCCCACGTCATCTGTATCAGTTAAAAGAGCAGGTTTATCAGCAGGTGCAACTGCATGCCGAACAGAATGAGCAGTTCGCGGGCTTTGACTGTGAGCGGGTCGAGTCGCTGGCCTACCCGATGACGCTGCCGGGCGAGCAGGCGGCCAATTTGTTGCAGATGACGCCTTTTGCCTGGCGGGCTTCTCCGGAGGTCCAGCAGCGCCTGAGCGCCAGTGAAGCCTTCCCCTGTGAGACAGATTTCGTTATTGCCCTCTATCGCCGCCGGGCCGATTAACGTTTCGTGCAAGCAGAAACAAAAAAACCTGCCGTTGGCAGGTTTTCTTTGCGTTCTGACGACTCAGGCGAGGTAGCCCAAATGCTCCAGCAGAATATTGACGCCGATGGCGATCAGCACCACGCCGCCAAGGATCTCAGCGCGTTTACCGAGTAACGGCCCAATAAAGCGGCCAATCATCATGCCCAGCGTCGCCATAATCATGGTGGCCATGCCGATGGCCATGGCGGTGTGCACAATGTTCACCTGCAGGAAGGCCAAGCCGACACCGATAGCCATGGCGTCCAGGCTGGTGGCGATGGCGGTGGCCACCAGCAGCCAGAAGCCGTGGCGCTTCACTTTTTCTTCTTCTTCCGGTCGGTTTCTGACGCCTTCGACAATCATGCGCATACCGAGAATAAACAGCAGCGAGAAGGCGACCCAGTGATCCCATTCCATGATGTATTGACTGGCGAACAGGCCGATGCCCCAGCCGATAATCGGCGTAATGGCTTCAACCACGCCGAAGATGAGTCCGGTGCGTAGCGCTTCACGAAAACGGGGCTGATGCAGGCTGGCACATTTGCC
>JAAXZN010000042.1 GCA_012719855.1 Serratia liquefaciens
GACGTTGAAGAACAAACGGACTGGGCGCAATGGTACCGTGACAAAACAGGTAACGAACCCGACTACTCAAAACTATTAGAAGACCTGACGATTTCGCCTGCTGAACGCCGCTCTATTTTGCACAACTACATTGAGCCGAATTAAGAAGAAAAAGAAGAGTGTAAAAAATTACCCACGCCAGCACATCAGGCCATTGCCAGGCTTGTTCGCTCAGGCCATATTCGGGTCATCCTCACAACCAACTTTGACCGATTAATGGAAAATGCGCTGCGGGAACAGGGGGTTGAACCAACCGTGATTTCCTCCGTGGATTCTCTTTCAGGCGCAGAACCCTTGACACATTCTCAATGTTATTTGGTCAAGCTGCATGGCGACTACAAAGATGCAAGGATTCTCAACACCGATAATGAACTGGCAAGCTATCCCGTTGAATACAACCAGTTGCTTGACCGAATCATTGATGAACACGGCCTAATCATTTGCGGCTGGTCTGGTGAGTGGGATCATGCTTTGCGTGCAGCAATACTGCGGGCGCCCAACAAAAGATATCCCATGTTCTGGGCAGCAAAAAATCCGCCGGGCACAAACGCCCAGGATCTTATCTCCCATCGGCAGGCAAAAATTATGGAAATCACCGGTGCCGATGATTTCTTCAACACACTTCAGCAACGAGTAACCATTCTTGAACAAAGCCGAAAACAAAACCCATTAAGCGTCGAACTGTTAACCAACAGTACAAAAAAATATCTGGCTAAAGCAGAATTTCGCATTCAACTTGATGAGCTCTTTTCAGGTGAGTTTGAGCGTTTATTAGAAGCAATGAATTCAGACACACTCTCCCCTAACGGCCGATGGAGTCCTGAAGAGTTCAGTCAACGGGTATCAACTTATGAATCGATAACAGAGCCATTAGGTCGTATGGCCGGAATACTGGGTCGTTGGGGAGAGGATAAACATAAAGAATTAATATTTGATATCATTAATAACATCATCAGCCATTCCAAAAACCACAACGGTGGGCTGAGTGCATGGATAAATCTGCGCACTTACCCGGCAGTGATGATTATGACAGCGTATGCGCTTGGCTTAATCCGTTCTCGCCGATGGGGCACATTACACGAGCTGTTTTTGAAAAAAATAGTGATCCCCCATCACGAACCGTGCAGCATCATTACGCTTTTATTTTTATGGTCGTGGGAAGGCGGTGGTGATATCTGGAAGCAATTGGATGGGCTAGACAGAAGAAAAACAGCGTTAAGCGATCATCTTTTGACGATTATGGATGAATGGAAATCCAGCTTCATCGGAACAACCGCCAACTTCGAACTCTCTTACGACCGATATGAAACGTTAGCATCACTGGCATACTTTGAGGAACAACTGTCAACATATCCGGATAAAACCCAAATTGACATACAATACTTCCGTATGCCTGTTGGCCGGGTTGGCTGGAATAGTTCTTCCTACCGCATACTCACCCAGGAATTGAAAGATACAAACATCCTTGATGATTTGTTAACGCATGGTTTTGCCAACAATAGCGAAGAAGACCTGGCTCTGTTTTTACGATGTTTCGAAAGCATCGCAGGACGCATGAGCTGGTAAAGTGAGCAGAGGAAGAGATGCGGATTGCATCTCTTCTTGAGACTGTAATTAAAATTTTGTAATTGCCTGATCTTGATATGTTCAATCCAGTAACGGAGACAGGAAATTATGGACGAAAAGAAACTCAAAGCCCTTGCGGCTGAACTGGCTAAAGGCCTTAAAACCGAAGCCGACCTCAATGCTTTTTCCCGCATGTTGACGAAGCTTACCGTCGAAACGGCGCTTAATACGGAGCTGACTGACCACCTCGGGCATGAGAAAAATGCGCCCAAAACAGGCTCAAACACTCGCAATGGCTACTCGTCAAAAACGGTGTTATGCGACATTACTAACAACAACGGGGAGCAGTAACCGCTTCCCAACCCGTTATTTCAGCGTGCCGTACTGTTTGTTCTTCAGTGCATATAGTCGGTCGAACTCAGCATAGGGCTCTCCCGTTTCAGCGGCGTGCCTGGTTTTAGCATCAAGAAGGTCGGGCAAAGGGATTCCATGACTCAGTGAGTGGTAAAGATCATAACCACTGACACAGATAACGCGCTTCCCTTTACCAAAAGCCGTCAGGCCTTCAGGCGTAAACCCCATCCAACTGATAAAAACGCCGCGTGTCCAGGTTGCCTTGGTACTGAGCTTTCCTTCAAATACATGGAGATCGGCAGCCGACGTTCTTTTCTGATGCCACTTTGCCTCCATCAGGTAAAATTCATCATTCAGTCGGAAACTTCCGTCAATCTGTTCGCCTGTATTTCGGAAAGACGAACGGGGAGCAAGCTTAAAGATACTGAACAGTTCAGCAAGCCAGGCTTCAAACCGAAAACCACGTGGATGTGGCGGCAGAGATTTCATCTCGTTCATTTCAGCGATAAGTGAAGGCCAGTCAACACCATGCCATGCCTGGACAGGCTTTACGCCTTTGGCTTCATCGGTGTCAGCGTTTTCTAAGCGGGAAATCAGTGCGTAATGGTCATTACGGCTTTGTTCAGCCTGTTCAGGCATGGATTCTGTTTTATACTGCCAGAGAGCGCCAAGAACCCGTAGAGCGGTCTCACGATCAGCCTGTTTCAGCAAGCATCTAACTCGTTTGGCTTTTGACGTCCCCTCTTCCTGATAACGTTCATCATCAATATCAATGTTCAGTTCTTCATCAAAAAAAGCAGACAAGGTGCGGTTAGAGAAATCCAGTATCCAACCAGGATCGCTCTCAAACACGAGATTAAACAGCCTCAAATCCTGCATTTTCAGTTTCACGCCTACCTCCTTTTTTTCACAGTATAACGGGATGAAAGTGGAGGAGGAAATGAGTCAGCCCCTGTACACCAGCATTAGTGTGTTCCGCTATTGGCACATAGCCGACCTTCTCCCCCTCTAAATTAATGAACAGTTCTAATAAACCCTAGTTAATTCCCCTATCTAATCGAATAAATCACTTTGCGTTATGCTTTTCCAACACAACAGCTGAAGGATAACGTCATGCAAACTGTAAAACTGAACAACGGTATTGAAATGCCCCTGCTGGGCTTTGGTGTCTTCCAGATGACGGATGCCGGAGAATGCGAAAGAGCCGTTATTGATGCCATAGATACAGGATACCGCCTGATCGATACCGCTGCGTCTTACCAGAATGAAACCCAGGTCGGGAACGCACTGAAACAGACCGGTATTGCCCGTAACGAACTCTTTGTAACGACCAAACTTTGGCTACAGGATACCAATTACGAAGGCGCTAAAGCACAGTTCGAACGCTCCCTGAACCGGCTGCAACTTGATTACGTCGACCTGTATCTGATTCACCAGCCTTACGGTGATGTGCATGGAGCCTGGCGTGCTATGGAAGAACTGCAGCAGGCAGGAAAAATTCGCGCCATTGGTGTCAGCAATTTCCATCCTGACAGACTGGCTGACCTTATCGCATTCAACAAAGTGGTCCCTGCGGTAAACCAGATTGAAGTTAACCCCTTCAACCAGCAGCTGCATGCCGTTCCATGGAATCAAAGCCATGGCATTCGACCGGAAGCCTGGGCACCGTTTGCTGAGGGTAAAAATGGCCTGTTCCAGCATCCCGTGTTAACGGCGATTGGCCAGAAGTACGGCAAAAGCGTGGGTCAGGTTGTGCTGCGTTGGATCTTCCAGCGAGGCATCGTTTCGCTGGCGAAATCGGTGCGCCAAGAACGCATGGAAGAGAACATCAACATTCTCGATTTTGAACTCAGCTCTGAAGATATGCTGCAGATTGCTGCCCTCGACTCTGCAACCAGCGCCTTCTTCTCTCACCGCGACCCGGCGATGGTGGAATGGCTGACTGGCCGCAAACTTGATGTTTAAGTCGCGATAAAAGAGGTATTCATTCAATGCAAAAACGTTATCTGGGTAAATCCCGACTCGAAATATCCGCGCTTGGGCTCGGTTGCATGGGCTTAAGCCACGGCTATGGTCCGGCGACCGATACTCGTCAGGCTATAGAGCTCATTCGCGCAGCGGTTGAACGTGGCGTCACCTTCTTCGATACCGCTGAAGTGTATGGCCCCTTCCTTAATGAAGAGGTTGTCGGCGAAGCCTTAAAACCGTTTCGTGACCGCGTGGTCATCGCCACCAAGTTTGGTTTTACTTTTGGCGACGACAACAAGCAGCAGATTTTAAACAGCCGTCCGGAGCATATCCGTGAAGCCGTTGAAGGCTCATTACGCCGTCTAAAGACTGATGTCATTGATCTGCTGTATCAACATCGTGTCGACCCGGCTGTCCCCATTGAAGATGTTGCGGGAACGGTGAAAGATCTGATCGCGGAAGGCAAAGTCAAACATTTCGGTCTGTCCGAAGCGGGTACGCAAACAATTCGTCGGGCGCATGCTGTACAACCAGTCACTGCACTGCAAAGCGAATATTCCATGTGGTGGCGCGAGCCTGAGCAGGAGATCCTGCCGTTACTGGAGGAACTGGATATTGGTTTTGTACCCTTCAGCCCATTAGGCAAGGGCTTCCTGACGGGTTCGATTAAACCAGGAACGACGTTTGGCAAGGATGATTACCGCAGCACCGTGCCGCGTTTCGCCGAGCAGGCGATTGAAGCCAATGAAAAGCTGGTCTCATTGCTGGGTGAACTGGCTGCAGAGAAAGGCGTGACGTCTGCGCAAATTGCGCTGGCATGGCTGCTGGCACAAAAGCCGTGGATTGTTCCTATCCCTGGTACCACCAAACTACACCGGCTGGAAGAAAACCTGGGGGCTGCCGACATCATTCTTTCGCAGGATGACTCACGGCAGATAACCCAGGCGCTTGAAACGATTAAAGTCGTCGGCGAACGTTACTCTCCTGAGCACCAGGCCCGCGTAGGCCGTTAATATGCGGACGGGTCCGCTGAGATTGGCGGACCCTTTATTCCTGATAGCGAAGTGCATCGATCATCAGCGCAAAAGCGGGCGGATGCTGCTTACGGCTCGGGTAGTAAAGATAATATCCGGGGAAAGACGGACACCAGTCCTGCAGAACCTGAATCAGCTCTCCTGACTTTATATAATCCTGCACCCTGTCTTCAGGTATACAGGCGATGCCAAAACCGGATAAAGCCGCATCAATTCTTTCCGCCTGCAGATTAAACGTTACCTGCCCTTCCACTCTGACGCGTAACGGTTTCCCATCCTTCTCAAACTCCCAATGGTAAAGTCCACCGGCAGTCGGCAGGCGCATATTGATACACCGATGGTTTTGTAGCTCGTGCGGTGTTTCGGGTACGGGGCTAGCGGCAAAATAGGACGGTGCTCCCACCACTGCCATACGCATTTCCGGTCCAATCCTCACCGCGATCATATCCTTATCTACGCTTTCGCCAAGGCGGATCCCCGCATCAAAACGCCCCTCAACAATATCGACAAAACCGTTATCAACCACCAGTTCGAGATTGATTTCCGGATATTCCCTGAGGAAGGATTTTAACTTCGGCCATACCAGACTTCGCGCGGAATGCTCCCCAGCAGATAAACGGATATTGCCGGAGGCACTGCCGTTCAGTTGAACAAGCGATTCGAGCTCCTGTTCAAGATCGGCAATACGGGGTTCAAGGCAGGCAATAATTCTTTCACCGGCTTCTGTAGGGGCAACGCTTCGGGTAGTGCGGGTCAGAAGGCGGATATTCAGCCTTTCCTCCAGGGCCTTCATCGCGTGGCTGAGTGCAGACTGAGAAACGCCCAGTTTGCCCGCTGCTTTGGTAAAACTTCGCTCCCTTGCCA
This sequence comes from Serratia liquefaciens, assembly GCA_012719855.1. Lineage (GTDB taxonomy): Bacteria > Pseudomonadota > Gammaproteobacteria > Enterobacterales > Enterobacteriaceae > Serratia > Serratia liquefaciens_A. Next base: position 5,826 of record JAAXZN010000042.1, read on the forward strand.
CCACAAGAAAGATTTGCAGTTCGTTGAAGTTTTCTTTGAGCATCGGCGATTTCCTTATGGAGGCATTCCCTTCATCGCACACTCATGAAGGGTGTTCATAGACACAATCATTTTAGCCCTATTACTGACAATAATGATAATTGATATTCTGACCGTATCGAAAATAAGTCTGAATTATCAGAAGGTTTATCATGAAAATACTCGTTGCAGGAGCGACAGGAAGTATTGGTCTTCATGTCGTGAATACCGTTATTGAAATGGGCCATCAGACCGTCGCTCTGGTCAGAAATAAACGCAAAGTAAAACAACTTCCTCGTGGAACGGATGTGTTTTACGGCGATGTTTCAATGCCTGAAACGCTCACCGATTTGCCGAAAAATATTGATGCCATCATCTTCACTCTCGGTTCCGATGGTCAGGGTCGTATTGGTGCCAGAGCGGTAGATTACGGCGGAGTGCGCAATATTTTACGAATATTCAAGGATACGCCTGTTCGTATCGGCCTAATGACCACAATTGGCGTGACTGAACGACTCAGCACCTGGAATCAACGCACTGAGGTTCATGACTGGAAAAGACGTGCCGAGCGTCTGGTAAGGGCGAGTGGTCATCCCTATACCATCGTCAGGCCCGGCTGGTTTGATTACAACAATGATGATGAACACAGAATCGTTATGCTTCAGGGAGATCGTCGCCATGCAGGAACACCGGAAGATGGTGTGATATCCCGGGAGCAAATAGCCCAGGTTCTGGTCAGTGCTCTGACTAACGACGCGGCAAGAAATAAAACGTTCGAGCTGGTGGCTATACCAGGAGAAGCACAGCAGGATCTTACCCCACTGTTTGCAGACCTGCAGACTGATGATCCACAAAAAAATGATGGGGTTCTGGACATAGACAATATGCCTCTGCGTGAAGAACCTGACTGCATTATTAACGAGCTGAACCTGTATTCAAAAAAATTAACCAATCTACAACCCTGACAATTTTGTCATATAGCGGTCAGTCTCATGACAGCTTAGGTTTGTATATTTGAATGTACAGAGAGGATAGTTCCCCTGATACGAGTCCAGTTTCAAACATAAATTTTAAAAGAGGTATTATATATGAAATCACTACTTATTACTTCATTGGTCATGGGATTTATTGCAGTGAATGCTGCATCTGCCGCTCAGGAAATTAACCATGCAGATGGGAAAGAAAAGTTAGGTGTAGTCTCAGCCAGTAATGCCTATACGCTTGATGAATTATCGAATACGCTTTCTCGTAAGGCTGATGAGCAAGGGGCAACGTCATTCAAAATCCTGTCGACAACGGGGGATAACAAGCTACATGGGGTTGCTGAAATCTATAAGTAAATCATTAGCATCCTGAACAGGATGTATCACAGCCCTCTTATAGTGAGCGTCAATTTATGTTCAGAACAGAAGACATCATCGATGAGATAACTAAATGGATTGATTCAAACTTGCATAAGCCGCTGAAGATAGAGGATGTTGCTGCGCGGGCAGGATACTCCAGGTGGCATCTTCAGCGGATTTTTGTACAGGTAAAATAATTTAGTTATTCCTTCTTTCTATGATAATTATAGAAATGTGCAGATACACCACTCCTGGTCTTTATAGATAGCTCTTCATGCCTGTCTCTATAATAAAAATAAAGATCATCGACAATATTTTTACAAGAAGAGAGAGCACTTTGTATTTCATTAACTACAATATCGTATATCTTATCTCTTGATTTTTCATATACTGCATTTAAATCATATCCTTCTAAGCGTGATCCATAGTCCTCCATCCACGACATATTCTTAAACATCTCATCATCATCAGTATATAAATTACAGAATCCCTTATGAGCTCTTGTATTTCTATCTATACGAAGAGGGCCACCAGAGGAATCAAGTATTTTTAAGTTACTTAATATATCAGCATGAGTGTCTTTAATAATCTTACCGAACTGTTTAATATTTAAAGAGTGATCTGGAATATTAAGTTCCAAAACCTCATTAACAAAATGAAAGGTTATATCCCGAAGACTTGAGAATCTAAATAATGCCAAATCAACAATTGCCTTAAGCCAATCATATCGATTTATATTTTTTACTTTTGAAACCAATGGCAAATTATTAACCCCTAGCATTTGAGGGATAACTCTTAAATCTACGAATTGTTGTTCTAATGCGTTAAATCTAATATAGGTTAAATGCGCATATGCCATATGAGGATCAGCTTTAGAGAACTCATTCCAATCGGAGTAGGAATGATCATACAGAAAATATGTATTAATCGAATCATAAAGTACCCCTTTGAAAGCGGCCCCCTCCAGATCCCACCAATAATAATCATCTTTCATGAAAAGCCTCGCTAAAGTTAAAGGCAAAACCCAAAAAAACATCTTATTCTAACGTCAGCCTAACACCTTATCCAACTCTTTATTATCAGAATAAACACTTAGTATTTTACGCACCCATTCTTGATTATATAAATACCCATCAAAACCTTCGATATAACCACAATACTTCCCTTTTAGAGTTTTATCTACATGAGATGGTCTGACATCAAAATGCTTCCAAAACTTTGCATGAGTACTAAGATTAAAAGACTTATGTTTTTTCTGAACCAACTCAACTACCTTTTTAGGTTTCAACTTAAATTGATTTTCCACTCCTTTGATGAAAGCAATACCAGTATCAAATTTCTCAAGTTCATCTTCGGTGAGATTATTAACATTGATAAACTCTATAGAAATATCAGTACTTGATGCTTTTTTACCTATCAAGGGGACTAACAAAGCTCTGAGTCGATACTGTTGACTTTCTAATATTTCTTGCTCCAAGTCTCTTTTATAATCCTCGATATATTTCTTAACAATAGTGAAATTTTTTGATTGGACTTTCTTCAAAGCGTCGATCTGCGCTTGCTGAGACATCCTTGTAAGTTGCATTGCAAGAGATAAGTTTACCATTAAAGCATTTTCATCACCAAATTCGTTAATGAGAATATCTTCAAAGTTATTTATTGAAGCCTGGCACTCACCAAAAGTTAGTGTATCTATTTCAGGGAGACCTCGGTGCTCAATGATATTACGTAAACCTATTAAAAAAAACACATTCGATTTTTCTGGGGTATTTCTTCCAAGCCAATATTTTTCACAGCAGGTTTTCAGTTCCCACGCTTTTTGTCACCATCAACAATTTTATGAGAACCATCATCATTCAAGTAAAAATAATCAACACCTCTTTTTGCGAATATAGCATGAAATAATGATGTATATGCTATAACTACATTAACTATAAAACCATGAGTTTTAAACTCTGTAAATGGATTATTGTAAACAGAAACAGCAAGCATAGCGAACTCTCTTGTTTTTTTTTAAATTAATGCTTCGCTCACTTTTGGCCGGTTCAACACTCTTCTGACTATGAAGATTTCTGAAGTCTTCCTTACTTAAGTATTTTAATCCAAGTGTGGTATATTGAGCGCCATCCCTTGATATATATTTACTCCATCTTTTAGTTGGATATGTTTTACATGTCTGAACTTTCCAACCAGTAGCCACTGCTAACTCAGCAATAGTAAAAAATTCTTGCCGATTTTCCTTTCCTACTAAAAAATCAAAAGCCTTATCAACCTGATCATATTTTTTCATACAACATCCCTATTTAACTTTTAAAGATAAATGTCTTTTTAGATAGGTCTGCAAAAATGTTTTCGCAAACAAATAAAAAGACATTGTACATTCTTACTATATTATTTTAATGTACTTACATCACACATAAAAGATAACAACTCGCCATACCACTGCATCATCTCCTTTCTCCCTTCCAAGTACTGAGCGTGGTTATATGTCCCACGAATAGAGTTCTTATCGACGTGAGCCAGCTGTAGCTCAATCCAGGTCGAATTGAATCCTTGCTCATGCAAAATGGTACTCATCGTGTGACGGAATCCATGCCCCGTAACGCGTCCGGCATAGCCGATGCGCCTTACCAACACAGTCAATGCCATATCACTCATCGGTTTCTTGGGATCATTACGTCCAGGGAACAACAACGCTCCTGCTCCCGTCATGGGTTTAAGCTGATTAAGCAAGTCAATTGCCTGGCTTGATAATGGAACCAGATGAGGACGGCGCATTTTCATGCGTTCTGCTGGTACGTTCCAAACCTTTCGCTCAAAATCAAATTCCCGCCACTCTGCTTGTCTCAGTTCTCCGGGCCTTACTCCGGTCAAAATAAGCAGCTGCATGGATAACTTAACAAGCACGCTACCAGCATAGGTATGCAGGATACGAAGAAACTCTGGCAATTCGTCCTGGGTTAAAAAAGCATAATGCTTTTTCTCATGAGGAGTTACGGCACTGGCTAAGTCAGGCGCTGGATTGTACTCGGCCCTGCCAGTCACAACGGCATACTTCCAGACTTCGCCACAACGTTGACGAACCTTACGGACCTTCTCAGTTGCTCCTCGTGCTTCTATCTTTGAAAGAACAGCAAGCAACTCCATCGGCTTGATATCTTTGATTGGCCGGTGACCGATATATGGAAACACATCCGTCTCAAAGGTTCTCAGCATCTCTTCACGATAGGAGACAGACCAGCGATCATAGCGACGCTGATACCACTCCCGAGTGATGGCCTCAAACGAATTTTCTGCGTCCTGTTGACGACTAAGTTTCTCAATTTTGCGTTCAAGAGAAGGATCGTTGCCAGCCGCTAATGTCCTTTTAGCATCCTCACGCTTACTTCTGGCTTCAGCTAAAGAAACATCGGGGTAAACGCCAATCGCGAGCAGCTTCTCTTTGCCTAGCGAACGGTATTTGAGACGCCAGTATCTCTTACCGTTGGGATTAACCAACAAGTAAAGACCACCACCATCAGCGAGTTTGTAGGGTTTCTCTTTAGGTTTTGCAGTTTCAACCTGACGAGCAGTCAACTTCATAGGGGGTACCTCTCAGCAGGGGGTACAATTATACCCCCATCCATACCCCCACATTGAGCTTGACCCTGGGGGAGTACAATTGAGTTCAATAGACTAATAGAATGCTATAACTGCTGACTTATCAAGGGAAAATTGAGTTTGGTAGACTTCAGGAGACTTGAGTTTGGAGCGGGTGAAGGGAATCGAACCCTCGTATGCAGCTTGGGAAGCTGCCGTTCTACCATTGAACTACACCCGCATCGGTGTGCGGCGATCATTATAACCGGTTATCCCCGTCGGGCAAGCGGAGATAGCGCGTAACTGCTGGTGTTTTAAGCAGTTAGCATGCGCAACCTTCCTATCCCATCCGACAAGCAAAAAAAACCGGCGCAGTTGCCTGCACCGGTTGATATCTACTCTACGAAACGTTATTTCTGCGGGCGCATGGCCGGGAACAGGATCACGTCACGGATGGTGTGGCTGTTGGTGAACAGCATCACCATACGGTCGATACCGATACCCAGGCCGGCCGTTGGCGGTAAGCCGTGCTCCAGCGCAGTGACGTAGTCTTCGTCATAGAACATCGCTTCGTCATCACCGGCGTCTTTCGCATTAGCCTGGTCAGCGAAACGCTGCGCCTGGTCTTCTGCGTCATTCAGCTCGGAGAAGCCGTTACCGATTTCACGGCCGCCGATAAAGAACTCGAAGCGGTCGGTGATTTCCGGGTTGTTATCATTACGACGCGCCAGCGGGGACACTTCCGCCGGGTATTCGGTAATGAAGGTCGGCTGAATCAGATGGCTTTCCGCCACTTCTTCGAAGATCTCGGTTACTACGCGACCCAGGCCCCAGCTCTTCTCAACCTTGATGCCGATGGATTCAGCGATAGCTACCGCTTTACCCATGTCAGCCAGATCGGCCAGATCGGTTTCCGGACGGTATTTCTTGATCGCCTCGGTCATGGTCAGCTTTTCAAACGGCTTGCCGAAGTCGAACACTTCATCACCGTACTGCACCTGAGAGTTGCCCAAGACTTTCTCGGTCAAGGTACGGAACAGGGACTCAGTCAGTTCAATCAGATCTTTGTAATCCGCGTAAGCCATATAGAGTTCCATCATGGTGAACTCTGGGTTATGACGCGGAGAAACGCCTTCGTTACGGAAGTTACGGTTGATCTCGAACACACGCTCGAAGCCGCCTACCACCAAACGCTTCAGGTACAGTTCTGGCGCGATACGCAGGTACATATCGATGTCCAGCGCGTTGTGGTGAGTCACGAACGGACGTGCGGAAGCCCCACCTGGGATCACCTGCATCATAGGGGTTTCGACTTCCATGAAGCCGCGTTCCACCATGAAGTTACGCATCGCTGCCATGATCTGAGAACGCACCTGGAAGGTCTTGCGCGATTCGTCGTTGGCGATCAGATCCAGATAACGCTGACGGTAACGGGTTTCCTGATCCGCCAGACCATGGAACTTGTCCGGCAGCGGGCGCAGGGCCTTGGTCAGCAGACGCAGTTCGGTGCAGTGGATGGACAGTTCGCCGGTCTTGGTCTTGAACAGCTTACCGCGTGCGCCAACGATATCGCCCAGGTCCCACTTCTTGAATTGTTCGTTGTAAACGCCTTCCGCCAGATCGTCGCGCGCAACGTACAGCTGGATACGGCCGCCAACGTCCTGCAGCGTGACAAATGACGCTTTACCCATGATACGGCGCGTCATCATACGGCCGGCTACTGTGACTTCTACGCCCAGCGCTTCCAGCTCTTCGTTGTCTTTTTCGCCGTAAGCTGCGTGCAGCTTGTCTGACGTGGTGTCGCGACGAAAATCATTCGGGAACGCAATGCCGTTCTCGCGCAGCGCAGCCAGTTTCTCACGGCGTGACTGCAACTCGTTATTGAGATCCAACGCCTGATCGGCGCCTTGTGGTTGTTGCTCAGACATTTCTGTTCCTTATAACCCGGCTTTCAAACTTGCCTCAATGAATTTATCCAGGTCGCCATCTAATACGGCCTGCGTGTTGCGCGTTTCAACGTTAGTGCGCAAATCCTTGATGCGGGAATCATCCAGCACGTATGAACGGATTTGGCTGCCCCAACCGATGTCCGACTTGTTGTCTTCCATCATCTGTTTATCAGCATTTTTCTTTTGCATCTCAAACTCGTACAGCTTGGCTCGCAGCTGCTTGAAGGCTTGATCCTTGTTCTTATGCTGAGAACGGTCGTTCTGGCACTGCACTACGATGTTGGTCGGCAAGTGGGTAATACGCACCGCCGACTCGGTTTTGTTTACGTGCTGACCACCCGCACCGGAAGCGCGATACACGTCGATACGCAGATCCGCCGGATTGATTTCAATATCAATGTCGTCTTCCACTTCCGGGTAGATAAACACCGAACTGAAGGAGGTATGACGACGGCCACCGGAATCGAACGGGCTCTTGCGCACCAGGCGATGCACGCCGGTTTCAGTACGCAACCAGCCAAACGCATAGTCGCCGATAATCTTGATGGTGGCGGATTTCAGCCCCGCGACGTCGCCGTCGGACTCTTCAATCACTTCCGTTTTAAAGCCTTTGGCTTCGGCCCAGCGCAGGTACATGCGCAGCAACATGCTGGCCCAGTCTTGCGCTTCGGTACCGCCGGAGCCTGCCTGGATGTCCAGGTAGCAATCAGCACTGTCGTATTCACCAGAGAACATACGACGAAATTCTAGTTGCTCCAGCTTGGCAGACAGTTGATCAAGCTCAATGACGGCTTCGTTAAAGGTTTCCTCATCGTCGGCTTCAATCGCCAATTCCAGCAGGCCGGTGACATCTTCACCACCTTGCTCCAGTTGGTCGATGGTTTCAACGATGGCTTCGAGCGCCGCGCGCTCTTTACCCAGCGCTTGCGCACGCTCAGGTTCGTTCCAGACGTCAGGCTGTTCCAGCTCCGCGTTGACTTCTTCTAGGCGTTCTTTCTTGGCATCATAGTCAAAGATACCCCCTAAGAACGGCAGTCCGCTCGGACAGGTCCTGAATACGGTTTTTTACCGGATTAATTTCAAACATGGTTTTTAGCGTTCTTTTTCGTTAGATGTCGTCGATGGCGAAATGCCATTAGAACCGGTAATTCTATCGGATCCAGGCGTCAGTTTATAGCGAGTTGCTCAGTTTTTGTGGGCAAGAAATGTGGCCGGGGCAAGGCAAGCCAGCCCCGGCTTAATGGCAGTGCGAATCAACGCGGCCAGAGATGCTGAATCAACAACTGCACGTTGCGGTTGCCGCGAAACTCATTGACGTCGAGCTTGTAAGCCAGTTCAACCTCACGCACGCTGCTGTCGGGCCACAGCGTGGTGTCCACGTTGAAGGCGATACCGTCAAGCAACGGGCCGCCGCCAAGCGGCTCGACCATCAGCTTCAGGTGCTTCTCGCCCACCAGCCGCTGCTGCAGAATGCGAAACTTGCCGTCAAAGGTCGGTTCCGGGAAGGCCTGTCCCCAGGGGCCGCCCTCACGCAACAGCTCGGCGGTTTCCAGCGAAAGCTCTTGCAGGGCCAGCTCACCGTCAGACCAGATAACCCCTTCCAGCATCGCCGGATCGAGCCATTCTCCAACCAGATCGCCAAAGCGCTGGCGGAACTCGTCGAATTTGGCCTCTTCCAACGACAGTCCGGCCGCCATGGCGTGGCCACCGAATTTCATCATCAGCCCGGGATTGAGCGTATCCAGCCGCTCCAGCGCATCGCGCATGTGCAGACCGGCTATCGAACGGCCGGAGCCTTTCAAAATGCCCTCACCCGCCGGCGCGAACGCGATCACCGGACGGTGGAAGCGTTCCTTGATGCGCGAAGCCAGGATCCCCACCACGCCCTGATGCCATTCCGGATGATACATCGCCAATCCGTATGGCAAGGCGGTGCTGCTGCGTTCCAGTTGGTCGCACAGCTGCAAGGCTTCAACCTGCATGCCTTGCTCAATCTCGCGCCGTGTCAGGTTGAGTGCATCGAGATCGTTAGCCAGCATGCGTGCCTGCGCAATGTCGTCACTCAGCAGCAGCGCCACGCCAATCGACATATCGTCCAGCCGTCCGGCAGCATTGAGCCGCGGGCCCAAGGCAAAACCAAGATCGTTGGCCGCCAGTTGGCGCGCGTCTCGGTTAGCCACTTCCAGCAGCGCACGAATGCCCGGTCGGCACTTGCCGGCGCGAATACGGTTCAGACCCTGGTAAACCAAAATACGGTTGTTGGCGTCGAGCGGCACCACGTCGGCAACCGTACCGAGCGCCACCAGATCCAACAGTTCCGCCAGGTTTGGCATCGCCAGTGCCCGCTGTTCAAACCAGCCGCTGTCCCGCAGCCGGGCACGCAGCGCCAGCATCAGGTAGAAAGCCACCCCGACGCCGGCCAGGGATTTGGACGGAAACTCGCAGCCGCGCAGGTTCGGGTTGACGATCGCCTCCGCTGCCGGCAGGGTTTCCCCCGGCAGGTGGTGGTCGGTCACCAGCACCTGTATGCCTTTGGCGTGTGCCACATCGACGCCCGCGTGGGAAGAGATGCCGTTATCCACGGTCAGGATCAGCTCGGCACCGCGCGTCGCCGCTTGCTCCACCACTTCGGGGCTCAGGCCGTAGCCGTCCTCAAAGCGATTCGGTACCAGATAGTCGACGGCACTGCCGCCCATGCTGCGTAGCGCCAGCACCGTCAAGGCGGTACTGGTGGCGCCATCGGCGTCGAAATCCCCCACCACCATAATGCGGCGATGATCGGCCAATGCCTGTTGCAGGATCCCCACGGCGGTATCAATGCCGTCCAACTGCTGCCAGGGCAGCATGCCTTTGACGCTGCGTTCCAGTTCCTGCTCCGCCTTCACGCCGCGCAGCGCGTATAAACGGCGCAGCAGCGGATGCAGGCTGGCAGGCAGATGGCTGCCGTCCGCCGTTTCACGGCGGCGGAGTTGTGTTTTGATGCTCACCGGCGATTAACCACCGGTTTTGGTTGCGGTCTGATGCGCGTCCAGCATGGCGGCCATCTCTTTCGGTCCCTGATAACCCGGGATCATCATGCCGTTTTCCAAAATGATCGCCGGGGTACCCTGAATACCGAACTGCACACCGAGCGCGTAGTGTTTGCTGATGTCGGTTTTACAGGTTGCCGGAGACACTGCGTCGCCTTTCATGGCCTGGTCGAAAGCCTTGGCTTTATCAGCGGTACACCAGATGGACTGCATGTCTTTTTCGGCCTGGGAATTCAACCCCTGACGCGGGAACGCCAGATAGCGGACGGTAATGCCCAGATCGTTATACTCTTTCATCTGCTCGTGAAGCTTGTGGCAATAGCCGCAGGTGATGTCGGTAAACACGGTGATCACATGCTTTTGCTTTGGCGCTTTGTAGACGATCATCTGATCTTTCAGCGCTTCCAGCTTCCCGGTCAGCAGTTGATTGGTGACGTTGACCGGCTCTTTGCCACTGACGTCGTACAGCGGGCCTTGCAGAATGTGTTTGCCGTCTTCGCTCACGTAGAGCACGCCGTTATCGGTCAGCACGGTTTTCAGGCCGCTCACCGGTGAAGGCTGCACGTCCGCCTGCTGAATGCCCAGGCTGCCAAGCGCTTTTTGAATTGCCGCATCGTCGGCATGGGCCGCGCCGGTCACTGAAGCCACCAGCAGAGAGAGCAGCATTAAACCTTTCTTCATTCTTCCAATCCTTTTGAACCCGGCGTGTCAGGCACGCGGGTGGTGCTGTTGATGTAGCTGTTTAAGCCTTTCGGTCGCTACATGCGTATAAATTTGCGTGGTCGAGAGATCGCTATGCCCCAGCAACATCTGTACGACACGGAGATCCGCCCCATGGTTCAGCAAATGGGTGGCAAATGCGTGACGCAACACGTGCGGTGACAGCCTCTCGCTGTCTATGCCCGCTAGGATCGCATAGTGTTTGATACGATGCCAGAACGTCTGTCGGGTCATTTGCTGGCAACGATTGCTGGGGAACAACACGTCCAGTGCCTGGCCGTTGACCATCCACGGGCGGCCGTGTTCCAGATAATTTTCGATCCAGTACACCGCCTCTTCACCCAGCGGCACCAGCCGTTCCTTGTTGCCTTTGCCTATCACCCGTACCACGCCCTGGCGCAGACTGACGTCGCTGATGGTCAGCCCGACCAGTTCGGAGCCCCGCAACCCGGTGGCGTACAACACTTCCAGCATCGCCTTGTCACGCAGCTCCAGAGGCTGATCGACACAGGGCGCCTGCAGCAACGCATCGACCTGCGCTTCGCTGAGATCTTTCGGCAGCCGCTGCGGCAGCTTCGGTGAGGCAAGCAGCGCGGTGGGATCGTCGGTGCGCATATTTTCACGGTACAAATATTGGAACAGGCGGCGCATCGCGCTCAGCAAACGCGCGGAGCTGGTAGCTTTGTAGCCGCCCTCGACCCGTTCGGCGAGAAACGCCTGCAGATCCAGCGCCTGCGCCTTTACCAGCGAAATATTTTGTTGGTTCAGCCAGGCGACCAGCGCCTGCAGATCCAGCCGGTAAGAGGCCAGCGTATTCTCTGCCAGATTGCGTTCGAGCCACAGCGCATCCAGGAATTGCTCAATCAACGCATGATCTTGCTGTTGCACGCGGTCCTCTCTTTGTTACGTTTATGCCACAGGCATTATGCCTTAAACCGGTACAAATCGGGTATACTCGACGCAATTCTACCTACGGCAATATAAACGGTTTACACATGAAGATTGGTCTGTTTTACGGCTCCAGCACCTGCTACACCGAGATGGCGGCAGAAAAAATCCGTGAGATTCTGGGTGAAGACCTGGTCGACCTGCACAACCTGAAAGACGTCTCCCCCAAGCTGATGGAAGAGTACTCCATCCTGATCCTCGGTATCCCCACCTGGGACTTCGGTGAACTGCAGGAAGATTGGGAAGCGATTTGGCCGCAGCTGACAACGCTGGATTTGAAAGGGAAAATCGTTGCCATGTATGGCATGGGCGATCAGCTCGGTTATGGCGAATGGTTCCTCGATGCGCTCGGCATGCTGCACGATCATATCGCTCCGCTCGGCGTACAGTTTATCGGCTTCTGGCCCATTGACGGCTTCCAGTTCACCAGCCCCAAACCGCTCAGCGCCGATGGCAAACACTTTGTCGGCCTGGCGCTGGATGATGTGAACCAATACGACATGAGCGAAGACCGTATGCAACAGTGGTGCGAACAGATCCTGCTGGAGATGGAACCCCTGCTGTAATGCATCAGGGCGCGGTTACGCGCCCAATCTCCTGCTTATTTCCATAACCGGAAACGGTTTTCTTGTTCTCCGACGGGCATCTCGGCACCCAAACGAGCCGGATCGGCCACCTGATACCAGTCCAGCTTGCGCGTCAGCAGCATAATCCCCGCCAAAATCGCAAACAGCAGCCCCGCGCCCAGCACCAACGCGTTATCCTCCGACTGCAACAGCAGGTACAGCACGCCATACAGCATCAGTAGGCTGGCGGCGAACAACGCACCGCGCAACCGGCCGCGCAGAACGGCACTGAGGTAAAAAGCAATCAATCCGCTGCAGGCGATACTGGCCAGCAGATAAGCGGTGGCGAAACCGAAATGCTCGGAGAACGCCAACAGGATCAGATAGAACAGCACCAGCGCCGCACCGACCAGCAGATATTGAATCGGATGCACTCGCAGGCCGGTTAGGGTTTCAAACAGGAAGAACGCCATAAACGTCAGGCCAATAAACAGCACCGCATATTTCACCGCGCGTTCGGTCAGTTGGTAATGATCCACCGGTTCAATCAGGCTGGTAGTGAAAGCCGGCAATTTGTCCTCGTCGAGGATCCCGTCATCGTAATGGAAGGCGCTGTTGATATTGTTAGCAAACCAGGTGCTGCGCCAGCGGGCGCTAAAGCCTTTCTCCGTCACTTTGCGCTCGTCCGGCAGGAAGTTGCCGAGGAAGTTCGGGTGCGGCCAGTTACTCTGCAGCGTCAATTCGCTGCTGCGCCCAAGCGGCACCAATGACAGGCTGCTGGTGCCCGCCAGCGTAAGGGTGAAATCGGCATCCAATCCGCTTTTCTGCAGCGCAGCCAATATTAGCGGGGCATGGATCCCCTGCGGCAACACGTTAACCTGCGTGCCCGGTTCGAAGGTCGTCTGCGACTGCGCGCTGATAAGCGGCGAGATACTCTTGATCCCGCGTGAATCGCTCAACGACACCAGCAGGAAAGGCTGGCCAATCATGACATTGCTGCGTTGCAGGTCGCTCAGATCCGGCTGACCGAATTTCACCTGAAACTTCAGCGGCCCCTGGTACACCTGCGTTTGGTAAATTCCCAGCTTGCGCACTTCCACGTTCGGCTTGCCGTTCACCTGCAGGTTTTCCGGCAGCAGATAGCGATGATGCCTGACCATTTGCACCACTTTCTGCCCCTTATCGTCGGTCTTTTCCTCCCTTTCGGTGTAAGGAATGACAATCAACGGCCCCAAAATCCGCTGTGCGCGGCTGGTGCTTTCACTTACCTGCCCCACCACGCTCTGGCGGTAACCACTGCGTTCTTCAATCACATTCATTAACTGTGTCACCGGGATGATCATCAAAATCATCAATCCCAGCAGGGTAGCTATCTTCCAAAACAGTACCGATTTCATCATCGCTGCGCGCTCCTTGTAGGTAATGGCGCCACGATAATGGCCTTCGGTGAAAGCAGGATGTGGTTATGTGAAGGGAAGGTGAAGTCAGAGAGATAAGGTGAAAATAGCCGCCACGCCGTGCGGTTGGCGATTGTGCAGCCGGACCGATCCCCGGTGCAAACGCGCCACTTCCTGCACAAAACTCAGTCCCAGTCCGCTGCTTTTCGGTTTGTCGGCCCGGGCCAGCGAATAGAAACGCTCGAACACTTTGTCCAACGCGTAATCCGGGATACCGCTGCCGTCATCGCTGACGGTGATGCGGTAATGATTATCATGACGTTCGCCGTGCACGCTGATAGTGCCGCCCGAGGGGGTGAAATCTAGCGCATTGTCGAGCAGATTGGTTAACGCCTGACCGATCAGCAGCGCGTCGCCGGTCAGGGTAGCCTCTTCCACCCCGTCTATCTGCAATAAAATACCGCGCCGTACCGCCTGCGCCTCCTTGCCCGCGACCGCCTGACGCACCAAAGCCGCCATCGCGATGGGTGCCGACTCCAGCCCGGGACGGCTTTCCAGCCGCGCCTGAACCAGCAGCTTGTCCACCAATTGCTGAATGCGCGTGCTCTGTTGTTCGATATTGGTCAGAAAGCGCTGAGCGGTTGCCGGAGGTGGGAACTCCTGCAGCAGCTCCGCCGCGCCGCGGATCGCCGCCAAGGGGCTTTTCAACTCGTGGGTCAGAGTGTGCACATACTGTTCGATGTAGGCCTTGCCTTCCAGCTTCACTCGCATGCTTTCGAGCGCCTGCGCCAGTTGCGTCAGCTCATGGCCGCCCATTTCTGGCAGCGGCACGCTTTCGCCTTGCGCGACGCCATCGGCGTAACGCACCAATCGACCAATCGAACGGTTGATCCACCAGACAAAACCCAGACCAATCAGCAAGGCAATGCCCAGCAGCAGCGCCCCTGCCCACAGAATGCGTCGTTCGCTGCGTTTGATCACCGGGGCCATGGTGCTGTTGGGTTTTCCGACGCTGAGCACGCCGATTATCTTGCCTTGATCCAGCACCGGCGCGGCGACATACATCACCGAGCTGTTTTCATCCTGCGGGTCACTTCGCGTACTGCGGGCGCCGTACTGGCCGCGCAGCGTCAGGTACACGTCATTCCAGCGAGAATAATCCTGACCGAGTGCCCTGCCACTGGAATCGAAAATGACTTTGCCGAGCCGATCGGTGAGATAAACGTGATATTCGCTGCGATCTTTGCGAATACCGGCAATATTGGCGCCAATGGGCCGTTGATTAAGTTGAGCGAATGCCTGCGCCAGTTGGCCGTGCGCCACGTCAGTACGCTGCATGTCCAGACGCGCGATTTGCGCCAGCAGGTTGGCGGTATCCACCAGCGTGCCTTCGGTTGCGCGCCGCACGCCAGGCTTCACTTCCTGCACGAAAATACTCAGCACGAAATAGCCCGCGACCGCCACAATCAGAAAATACCCCAGCAGCAGGCGCAGGCCTATTCTCATGGTTGGCGGCTCACGCTATAGCCCAGGCCACGATGCGTATGGATGGGCGGTTCACCCGGGTCGATGGTCCGCAGCTTGGCGCGCAGCGTTTTGATATGGGTGTCGACCGTACGGTCCAGGCTCTCTTCCGCCTGGGCCCAAACGCTGTCCATCAGTTGCTGACGTGAAAACACCCTGCCCGGTGCCAGCAG
This sequence comes from Serratia liquefaciens, assembly GCA_012719855.1. GTDB lineage: Bacteria > Pseudomonadota > Gammaproteobacteria > Enterobacterales > Enterobacteriaceae > Serratia > Serratia liquefaciens_A. The sequence continues at coordinate 21,072 of JAAXZN010000042.1, forward strand.
CAAGGTTTTTAACAGCAGGAATTCATAGCGGGTCAGCGGTAACGGCTGCTGATGGTAATAAATGGTCGCCGCAGGTTCATCCAGCCCAAAAGGGCCGAAGCTATAGAGCGTGGGCTGCTGCAAGCGCTGTTGTTTTTGTAAACGACGTAAAATGGTGCGAACGCGGGCGCTGACCTCACGCGGAGAAAAAGGCTTGGCGACGTAGTCGTCGGCCCCGATTTCCAGCCCGATCAGGCGATCGAGCTCGTCGCTGCGAGCCGTAAGAAAAAGAACGGGTAAATCCGCCGCCTGCGACAGCAGACGGCGGCACAGTTCAAAACCGTTGATATCCGGCAAACCGACATCGAGGATAGCCAACGCGGGCGCCCCTTGCGCCAAAGCTTGCAAGGCCGGTTCGCCTCGTTCGAACCAGCGCACCTGGAAGCCTTCGCTCTCCAGGGTATAAATCAGCGTATCGGCAATGCTGGGTTCATCCTCCACCAGCCACAGCGTCGGCTTCATCAGGGTTCCTCGTCATCGCTGGCCGGCGGATACAACAGCCGTTGGCGCAAATGCCGCCATTCGGCCTTGGCCATGCTGTCGGAGGCCAACCACAAGCGACGACGCTTTTTACCCTGCATCGGTTGCAACGTCAGTAGAATACCGAAACGCAGCATCCAGGGTTGCTTGACCAACTGCCATTCCTGCCCTTGCCAGCCCACACGCTGGTTCTCCAGCAGGCGCAACTCCCCCTGACGCGACGCAATGCGTTTTTGGCTACGAATGCATTCAAACACCACCAGCGTCAGCAACACCAACCAAATTGGCCCGTAGCCTTCCGGCCAGGGTGAAATCAGGATCAGCAGGATCAGAACGCCATGCGTCAACAGCGAAAGTAACTGGGTGCGCCAGGAAATACGAACATCACATCGCCACTGGGCCACGGTCTTTATTTCGCGTCTGGATCAGTGTCACCATTCTCTGCAGTTCACTGTCCTGCGGAGCGCCATGATTCATCAGCCAGTTGAACAAATCGGGATCGTCACTCTCAAGCAGGCGGATAAACAGCGCTTTGTCCGTGTCATTCAACCGATCGTACTCATATTCGAAGAACGGCATGATCGAGATGTCCAGCTCACGCATGCCACGGCGACAAGCCCAGTGAATACGTGCTTTGTTATTAATATCCATGTTGTTATGACTAACCTCTTTTCAGCGTGGCAACGCCATCGCAGGGTTCAACCGACACACTGTATGGCAACACCGGCGCGATATAATTCCATCAGCCAAAGATCTGTCTGCAAGGGTAACCTTCGGCCGCAAGCCTATAGAGTAACAATTTGACATACTCGCCGGGAAGGACGTTCTCTGCCTAAAGCGTAATTAAGCGCTAAATGTCAAAAAAAGCGCTGCCGGCGCGACAAGCGTGAATAACAGTTTGCAAAGCCCGCCGCCTCTTTTACCATGGAGCCAACACACCTTCAGGTAAGCTAACGTTAAGCAGGATCTTACTATGGCGTATAAAATTCCATTTCCACCCCGTCAACCTTCCGCCTCTTCCCATCTGCCCCTGACCTTAATCTCGCTGGAAGATTGGGCACTGGTGACGCTGAACGGGCCCGACACGGTGAAATACCTTCAGGGCCAGGTGACCGCCGATATTGAAGCGCTGGCGGCTGACCAACACGTGCTGTGCGGCCACTGCGACGCCAAAGGCAAAATGTGGAGCAACCTGCGTCTGTTCCATCGTGGTGAAGGCTTTGCCTATCTGGAACGCCGCAGCGTGCTGGACAGCCAACTGGCTGAAATCAAAAAATATGCGGTGTTTTCCAAACTCACCATCGCCGCCGATAACGAAGCGGTGCTGCTGGGCGTAGCCGGTTTTCAGGCGCGTGCGGCGCTGACGGGCATTTTCAACAGCCTGCCGGACGCGGAACATCCGGTGGTGCAGGACGGTGAAACTACCCTGCTGCACTTCACTTTACCGGCGGAACGTTTCCTGTTGATCACCACCGCAGCGGTAGCCGAACAGCTGGTCGCCAGGCTGCACGAACAGGCGGAACTCAACGACAGCCAGCAGTGGCTGACGCTGGATATCGAAGCCGGTTACCCGGTCATTGACGCCGCCAACAGCGGGCAGCTAATTCCGCAAGCCACCAATCTACAGGCACTGGAAGGCATCAGCTTTAGCAAAGGTTGCTATACCGGTCAGGAGATGGTGGCGCGCGCCAAATTCCGCGGTGCCAACAAGCGGGCGCTGTACTGGCTGGAAGGCAAAGCCGGGCGGGTGCCACAGCCGGCCGAGGATCTGGAACTGCAACTGGGTGAAAACTGGCGTCGTACCGGCACGGTGTTGAGCGCCGCCAAGCTGGCTGACGGCACGCTGTGGGTACAGGTGGTACTGAATAACGATCTGGAAGCCGACAGCAAGCTGCGGGTGCGCGACGATGCCACCAGCCAACTGGCGATCAAACCGCTGCCGTATTCACTGGAAGCCTAGAGTACCTCCCGGCTTTATCTGGGGGCGCAACCTGTTGCGCCCCTGCTGACATATCCGTTACTCGTCTAACTCCCCATCGCGCTGCACCAGATAAATCAGCACCAGAAGAATCGTGACAAAGAACCGAAAGGCATCCGGCACGCCGTTCCATTGTTTAGACATCCACATGCCGAACCACTCGCCCCCCACCGACATAAAGCCCACCTGCCAGGTCAGAAAACCGAGCGTCAGACCCACCACCGCCAGCTTTTTCTTTCTGTTGAACGCCACGGCGGACAGTTTCAGACCACACAGCAGGCGCACACCGCCCACCCAGCACAGCAGTGCCGTCAGGCTTTCCAGGATAATAATGCCGATATAGCCGGCATGATGCAGCCAGGGAGACTGTATGGAACGGTAGGTGATGGTGGCATCTGGGAAAATGGTGTCCATCATAAAGACATGACGCACAAAGGCGAAGTTGGAACCGTAATCCGTAATATTGCCGAAAGCGACCAGGGTGGCAAATAGCGCAATCGCGCACACCAGCAGCGCTTTGGATAAGCGAATAATCATATTGATGAGTCCTGAAAGATTAACGTAAACACCGAAGGTGCAAAGTCGGGCTCAGGAATAAACAGAAAAATGGGCTTGCTGGATACCCGAAAGAAACAAGCGCCTCTTTTTTAACTTAAAAGAAACGCTTAATCAACATGATACTAACGCTGTCGGGGTACCCGTCAGACGTACAGATAAATCGCCATAAAGTGACACAGGCTACCGCCGAGCACGAAGCCATGCCAGATAGCATGGCCAAAGCGGAATCGCTTCGAGGCGTAGAAAATCACCCCCAGGGTGTAAACCACGCCGCCGACCGCCAGCAGCGTCACGCCACCTAATGCCAGACGCGTCGCCAACTGGTAAATCACAATCAGCGACAGCCAGCCCATGGTCAGATAGGTCACCAGCGACAGCGCTTCAAAACGGTGGGCGAACGCCAGTTTGAACAGCACGCCCAGCAGCGCCAGGCCCCAGATTACCGCCATCAGCCCCTTGGCCAAGGGTGAGTTCAACCCCACCAACAGAAACGGCGTGTAGGTACCGGCAATCAAAAGGTAAATGGCGCAGTGGTCAAACTTTTTCAGCCAATGCTTGGCCTTTTGATGGGGGATCGCATGGTACAACGTGGAGGCGAGGAACAGCAGGATCATGCTGCCGCCATAAAGACTGTAGCTGGTAATGGCCGTGACGGCGGCACCGCTGTCGACCGCCTGCACCAGTAGCAATACCAGGCCGACGATACCCAAAACCAACCCGATGCCGTGGCTGATGCTGTTGGCTATCTCCTCCGCCCACGGATAGGCCGCAGCGGCAATTTTTTCGGTACCGGCTTTCACTACGCCCGTTTTTCCCATAACGCAAAACCCCTCAAAATGCGCAACACTGTTCGAAATTACCGCAAAGCAGCTTAACTGAGAATAATTTCAGTGTACACGTGTACGCTAAAATAAAACTGTGTGCGCGTGTAACCATCGAAATCCCCCGCTCGCTGGTCTACAATCGATCCGCTTCAACCCATCTACCTTGAGGTTTACACCATGTCATCCGCTGTACCCGCGTTAGATTTCGGCTCCATGACCCAGGTCATCCAGTTCCTGATGGAAATCGACAAGTTGAAAAGCGTGCAACGCCGCACCAAGGTGCTGGGCACCCAACGCCAGGAAAACTCCGCCGAGCATAGCTGGCACTTCGCCGTGGGCGCCATGAGCCTGGCACCTTATGCCGGTGAAGGCGTAGATATTCAGCGAGTGATCCAGATGGCGCTGCTGCATGACATCGTCGAGATCGATGCCGGTGACGTACTGGTGTACGATCTGGCCGCCCGTGCGGCGATCCACGATCAAGAGGTTGCTGCGGCACGGCGTCTGTTCGGTATGCTGCCGGACGCTCAACGCGAGTATTTCACCGCTTTGTGGCAGGAATATGAAGATGGTGAGAGCGCCGACGCACGCTTTGCGCTAGTGCTGGACCGCACCATGCCGATGCTGATGAACCTGCATAATGAAGGCCAAAGCTGGGTCGAAAACGGCATTAGCCTGGAACAGGTATTGTCACGCAATACGATGATTGAAGAAGTTTACCCTGAGCTGTGGAAACACCTGCTGCACCACCTGCAGGAAGCCCAGCGCAAGGGCTGGTTGAAGTAACTCTCCGCAGGCCGGGTGCCTCCCTCACCCGGCAAGCCAGTCACAGCGGCTTGTGTGCCGTTTCCTTTGCGGCAATCACCGCCCACAACGTGATCAGCAACGCCACCACCACGTAGGCCGAGATCGCCAGCGTGCTGTCGTAGGACTTGAACAGCGAAGCGATAATCAGCGGCGCAAACCCACCGCCGATAATACCCGCCAGCGTATAGGCCAATGACGAACCGGCGTAGCGCACCCTTGTCGGAAACTGTTCGGTGATAAATGCCGCCTGCGGGCCGTACATCGCCGCATGGATCAACAAACCGACCACCACCGCCAGGCAGATCAGCACCGGCTGGCTGCTGTCGAGCAGCACGAAGAACACAAACGCCCATACCATCGCCGCCAGCGCTCCGCCGATATACACCGGCCTGCGGCCAAAACGGTCCGACAGTGCGCCAAACATGGGGACGGTAATCGCATTGCCGATCGCCCCCAGCATGGTGGCGGTCAGCGCCAGCGGGCGCGGCAGGTTCAGCACCGTGGTGACGTAGGTCAGCGTAAAGACCACCACCAGCGCATAGAGCACGTCGGAACCGATACGTGAACCGCCGGCAATCAGCAGCGGACGCCGATGCTGGGTGAAAACCTCACGGATTGGCGCATGAGTAACGTCCTTCGAGGCCTCCAGCTTCAGAAACGCCGGCGTTTCCCCTACCCCACGACGCAGCCACAGGCCAAACACCACCAGCACCAGGCTCAGCAGGAAGGGGATACGCCAGCCCCACTGTTGGAAATCTTCTGCCGACATCGCCATCGTCACCAGCGTGATCAGGCCAGTACCAATCAGCGTGCCGCAGGAAGGACCGACCTGCGCAAAGGAGGCATTGCGCCCCCGCTGGTGCGGTTTGCCGTGCTCCATCGACAGCAGTACCGCGCCGGCCCATTCGCCTCCCAATGCAATCCCCTGAATAAAGCGCAGCGTCACCAACAGCAGCGGGCTCCAGATGCCCCAGCTGGCGTAACCGGGCAACAGTCCCATCAGCGCAGTTGTCACCCCCATGATCACCAGCGTCGTCACCAGCACAAAGCGCCGCCCCAGCACGTCGCCGAGATGGCCGAACACGATGCCGCCAATCGGCCGGGAAACGTAACCGACCGCATAGGTGGAAAACGCCAGAATGGTACCCACCAGCGGGTCGAAAGACGGGAAAAATACGTGATTGAAAATCAGCGCCGCCATGATGTTGTAAACGGTGAAATCGTACCATTCCAGCGCGGTGCCGATAGAACTGGCGGCCGCCAGCCTGCCGGTTTTCGGTGGGTGAGCGGCAGCGTCGGCAGCGGACAAGTTCAGGGTCGGCGTTTCGGTGGTTGAAGTGCTCATGATGACAGCTCCTGAGTGGTCAGTTGCCAGCCCAGGGCATAATGCAGGGCTTCGGCTGCGGGGATTTCCAGTTGGCGGCAGGCCAGCTCGCTCAGCCGCCGGCCAGCTTCGGCGCTGCTGCTTTCGATCAGTAGCATCGGCAACAGATGACGATTTTCACGCGACTCTTTCGGCAACGGCGAACTGAGCTCCGCGTCCGGCGACAGCAGGCTACTGCGAACAAAGCCCGGCTGCTCGGCCAGCAGACCCCCCAAATGGCTGATGCTGGCTTTCAATACCTCCGGTTGCGCCGGTGCGAGGTTAACGATAGCCAGGTAACTGCCGCAGCCCTGACCTGTCACCGCTTCCACCGCACACACCCGGCGCATCGGGTCACGCATTTTATCGAGGCTCGCCACCGACCAGGGCGTTTGCTGGGTAAACGCAGCGCGGTAGGCCGCTGAGGTAAAACTGGCCAATGATTCGGTTTTGTACAGGCCGAGATATTTACGCCCGCCGTGCAGCGCCTGATAACGGGTGCCCGACAAAAAACCAGGCACCCGCACTCGCTCTTCCACGTGCTCGCGGTCGTACCACTGATTGAAATCCGCCTCATCCTGCGTGGCGATATCTGTTGCGACAAACAGCATTCCGTTCGGGGAACCGGTCATGGTGACTCTCCTGTTAGCTCAAAGTAAAAATCACGCGCCGGCGAGGCAACGTTCGATTGCCAGCGCCCAACCCAGCAGCGCTTCGTCATGCAAAGGCAGTGCGGCCACCATCAGGCCAACCGGTGCCGCATCGACCTGCTGGCACGGCAGTGACAATGCGCAGCCGTCGAGGAAATTGATTACCGAGGGATTGCGTAGCACGGCACCATTGATGCGGAAATAGGCTTCTTCATCCGCTTCCAACTCGGCAAGGCTCGGGGCAACGAAAGGCACCGTAGGCATCAGCAACGCATCAAACCCTTGCACTTCGGCACTCACCCGCCGTTGCCAATCGGCGCGCAGCGACCGTAATTGCAGCAGGTTGTTCTCATCCAACGTTTTGCCACGACGAATGCGCGACAGCACCCGGGGGTCATAAGCATCGGCATGTTCGGCAATCAACGTACGGTGCCAGCGCCAGGACTCCAGCGCGGTAAATCCACCGTCGGCATTGATCGCCGCCAGTTCGGCGAACTCTCGGCAGGGAATAAATTCAATCTGCGCTCCGGCCTGCGCCAGGCGCTGCAAGCCAAGGTGAAACGCGGTGGTGACCTCAGGGTCCAGGCCATCCAGCACCAGGGTTTGCGGTACGGCGAAGCGTGCCTGACTCAAATTTTTCTGCTGAGGCCGTAGTGGCCGATCGGCAATTGCCGTATCCAGCGCGAGGCAACCGGCCACGTCATGAGCAATCACGCCTATCGAATCCAGCGAAGGGGAAAGTGGCAGCAGGCCGCCGCGGCTAATGCGGCTGGCGGTGGGCTTATAGCCGGTCAGGCCGCAGAAGGCCGCCGGGATCCGCACCGAACCGCCGGTATCGCTGCCTATCGAACCGAAACACATGCCGTCGCTCACCGCCACTGCTGCCCCCGAGGACGAACCGCCTGGAATGCGACGAGCACTGCGATCCCAGGGATTGGCGGGCGTGCCGTAGTGGGGATTGATCCCCAGCCCGGAATAGGCAAATTCGGTCATGTTGGTTTTGCCCATCACCACCGCGCCCGCCTGCAACAAGCGCGCCACCACAGCAGCATGAGCGTTAGCAATTGGCGCACCGGCCAGTACGCGTGATCCGGCCGCGGTGGCTTCTCCTGCGACATCAAACAGGTCTTTGACCGACACCGGTACGCCGTCCAGCGCCGACAGAGGATTACCTGTTGTACGCCTCCGATCGGCCGCCAGTGCCTGCTCCTGAGCCCATTGGGCATACACATGGGTAAAGGTGCGCTGCCCCTCTCCCTGCTCGTTCGCGATTTGCGACAATGCGTCAGCGGTCAACCGCGCGGCGGTAAATTCCCCCTGAGCCAGCCTGGAAACGGCCTGAGTTAACGTTAACTGTTTCATCAGGCCACCACCGGCAGCTCAATACTGCTATAGCTATGGCTGATGGTGCGCCCCAGCACCTCATCCACCAATTCCATACGGAATTCGGTCGCCGGCCGGATGCCGCCAATCGCCGCCACCGTACCGCAGGCCATCGCCAGGCCGTCCTTCGGCTGTGGCACCGTCAACCCGCCTTCCGGCAGTTGTTGGCCGCTCAGGTAACGATCCAGCAGATCGCCCGGAGTACGCAGGCTGGCAAGTCGGCCCTGCTGATAAAGCTGGAACTCGCCGTTCTCCTTGATCCACGAGCGCAGGATCAACGAATCCCAGTGCGCACTCACCTCACGCAACGGCCAGGCGGCACGAGCCACCGGCTTGACGCAGAGCTGTTTGGACAGGGCCACGCTGTGCGCCTCCAACTGACGATCGGTATGATCCGAAGCCAGCGAAACATACCATTCACCCTGATGTGTGAAGATCAGTGGTTCCGCTTCGCCGGAGCTGGCATTGCCGATAACTTCGATGCTTTCGCTCTGGCTGAGCTGGTTAACCGCCACCCGATAAAACAGAGGGATTGCACTGGGTTGGGGCACACCGAGCTCGGCCAGCTCCCTGATATGGTGCAGGATCGCTTCGCGATCCCGGCCGGTCCAGCCGGCAATCACCAGGTGATCGATCTCGACATCCAGCACCCCAGTGCCGCTGGATTCGGGTAAAGTAAAGGTCAGTCTCATGGCGTTTGTGTCTCTTTGGTTAAAATACTGTGAAATTTCACTATATCTTTAGTTACCAAATAAGCGATTTCCGTGCCATGTTTTTGTGTACTATGTCTAAAAACTTTCGTCTTGCAGGAGCAGAACGTGATGACCCTTGACGCAGAGAGCCCGGAACTCCCGACGGCAGAGGAAGCCGGGCTGTCACTGAATGAACTGGCCTACCGACGCTTTAAGCAGGCGCTGGTGACGTTAAGTTATAAACCTGGTGAATATCTCAATACCGCTCAGGTGATGAGCGAGCTGGACATGGGCAGAACGCCGATCAACCAGGCGATCCACCGACTGGCCAATGAAGGATTACTGCAGGTGATCCCGCGTAAAGGGGTGATGGTTGCGCCGCTTTCGATGGACGATGCGCTGGAACTGATTGAAGTGCGTTTGGCCAATGAAATGCTGTGTATGCGGTTGGCGAGCAAAAGAATTACGGCCCCCCAGATCGCCGAGCTTACGGAACTCAATCAACAAATCGAAGTCGCCAGTCAGCAACGCGATCGGGTAAAAATGATGACGCTGGATCATCAGTTCCACCAGCAGCTGGCACAGATCGCCGGCAATAATATGTTGGCGGACATTCTGAGCGTACTGCACGCCAGAGCACAACGCTTCTGGGCCAGCACGCTGTCACGCGAAGGCCATATGCGCGAAGTGATAGAGGAACATCGGGCGATTATCGCCGCACTGGCCGCACAGGACGATGACGCAGCCGCCAATGCGGCGCAGGCGCACATACTTTCATTCCGCAGTGCCCTGCTGCATGAGGGGTAAGCCGCCGTTTCGACTCCCCTGGATTCATGGCTGACACGCAGAACGTTGTCATGCAAACGTTTCGCCCTGTGACCGTTTGCATGACATGTTATCGGCTATCTACAACGCCTATATTCATCAGAGGGTTACCGCTCGTTTTTATTAGCAAAGTAGCTAGCCTGGAAAGAATAAATGCGAAATTATTAAACAGGAAATAATCACCTAAATTATAGGAAACCCCGAATACCTGTTGATTTATTCACACCATAAAATTAATAAGCCGCTGTCTTGCTAATCTGCGTTTTTGCACTTAAATGAAAACGGGTTTCATTATTTTATCTGGGGATAATACACATGGGTTTCTTATCATTACAACGTGACGTCGCAGCACTTTACTTCGGTGTTTTAGGTAAGCACGCCGACAGGGCAACTCTTGAATACTTCGCAAAAAAACTGCATACCGGAGAGCTATCTGCCCACAGCATGGCCAGCGTTTTCATTAACGCTGACGACGGAAAAGCCCGGTTGGCCGCGCTCGATGATGCTGAAAAAATTCAATATATTTACCATAACACCCATGGCGTCGACGCCAATGAAGAGCAACTTTCTGCGCTGCAGGCACAGCTTGATAGTGGTGTATCTTTAGGTGAGCTTACCTCCAGTATGGTGAACTCATTACGTGGCTATGAGGGCGACGACCTTACTGTGTTATCTGAGCAAAAAACGCTGGAGACGACCATTGAGCAGACCTTATTCCCATCCTATACTGGAAGTAGTTCCGGTTATTCTGGCGCCGCAGATGTTCAGGCTATTTATTATGTATTACATTCTACCATGGTGGCTGACGGTATAAATTTCTGGGGCCACAAGCTGGAAGAAAAACCCGGCAACATAAACAAAGTCGCTGACGTATTTGTGAATACCAGAAGCTATTTAACATCATTAAATGACCACGACTTTATAAAAAGAATTTTTGAGGAAACTTTTAAGAAGACGGCAACGGAAAGTGATATAAATAAATACCTCATAGGTTTAAATAATCATACATTGTCTCGCGGCGATACTGTCGTCAATATGATAAACGATATCCGAAACGATACATCCAGTGAAAATTCCGCCGCAAAAAAGCAATTTCAGTTAGCCACACACGTTTATCAACCTGGTGAATTACCTGAGAATAAATATCTCGAAACTGTAGCTGCACTCTATTATGGAATTGCGGGTTATACGATGGATGCCGCCACTCTAGAGTCATATAGCAAACAGCTCGCTGCCGGTTTAAGCACAGCAGATCTGTTGCGTGAACTGGCCAAAACTCCATTATTTTCCGAGGCAGTATATTGGGAACAGACCTATCACCAATTATTTAACACTACACTAAGTGCCTTCAACAAGGATAAAGTTTGGGAACAAAGCGGTAAGGATGCCTATGTAGCAAACAGCATATTAATTGAAACGTTTTTGAATTTTGAAGCCGGCGGGTATAATAGAGGATGGGTATACAACGCCAATAGCTATGAAAAAATCGCTAATGCATTAGGATACACAAAAAATGCCGTATTAACTACAGACGATCATGGAAAGCTGGTCGGGAACATTAATCACCAAAATCAACATACGCTCACAAATGTCGAACTCTACGCACTTAGAAATGCAGAAATTAAAATAAACACTGAAGCAGAAATTCCGATTTACTTCCTACCTAACATTGAATCCCTCAGAGTCACCGGTGACAAAAAAGGCACTTTAGACTTTAGTAAAAATAAAACCCATGCCGACAATCCGATAAATATCATCATAGAGAACACACATATTTCCTTTGTTGGCTCCGATGGAGAAGATAGAATATTCATCGCACCCAACGCTGATATGATCAACGCCAAGTCAGAAATTCAGATGGGCCAAGGCGTCGATTGGTTACTCTGGCAGGGTAACGCCACTGCGGGTGGCGCTAATACTGTCAGTAAGAACTTTAAAGCCAGTGGATCCCTTCTCGAAGAGGATAACAATCATAACAATATGATTTCTGCTAATTTTCTGACAAAGGATATTTACCTGACAACGGCGGAGAACGGTAAAATAAATGGCACGATAGAAAGCAATATCAACAATTTCTCGTATTTCCAAGTGATAGACCTGGCCAACTACAGAGGAACCGGCTCCATTTATCTGGATGGCCAGTTGGTGGCAACAGAAGGGAAAAACGTTTTTGATATCGGTGTCATACGATCGCTTGCCAGCATCTATAATACCCAATACGCCAACGTTGACCACTTAACACAGGCTTCACGTCCGCCCAGCAGTTTCTGGAAATATGCAACCGGGGATTCTGGTTTGGCTTTGACCGGCTTCGCGGACGATGTCACTGTGATAAACATGCCAGTAGACGAATGGGGTCTGACCTACAGTTTCCGAACGCTCAGCGTACTGGGCGACGCCACGGCCAATAGCAAGGTTCATTTTGATTATCTGTATGACGATCGTTATATGCGCACCACCCCAGTGATGACAATTAAATTCAATGGTGAACATATCGAAAAAATTGATGCAGGAACTTTGAGTTTTTCTATAAAACAATATCAGAGCCCTGACCCTGCATACAGCATTTACGGATATATCAATATCGAGTCAAAAGGTTCGGCTGAAAATACTGTGCGTTTAGCTGGCGATCAAAATTCTATTGGGGCAGTCAGCATTTCCGGGAACAAGCAACTTAACTTAATCATCAAAAACGACTTCAGCAACCACTTGACTCGCATCGATAACTCCAACACCCCAGTCAACCTACTGGTTGAAAAAGGGGGAACCGGCGGAGGAGCGCTGTATGAGCTCTTGAAATCATCGTCTTTAAAATACCCAACGATAGTCAGTGAGCTTTCTGGATTCCAGCTCAATGTGGTTGGTTCGACAAAAAATGATACATTTAACATTCAGGGAAATACGACTATCACGCGCACGATAAAAAATCAGTCTGACAGCGACACCATTATTTTTAAAGAAAGCAACATTAATAATATGGTAACGATAAAAGCCCAAGAATCAAGTGGCGATACCACCCCAACAATCCATAATGATGACAAATTTATCGTGGGTGATAACTCCAACCCATGGATATTTTCCACTCAGGGTGGCTATGTGATGACCCGTTATGGCGAATATTCGTTACGAGAGGCGACTGCACTGTTTAACTCACTGGATTTAACCCCTACTGCCAATGCGTTTGATTTGTTCAGTAAAACACTATCAGTGGCAACCCACGGCGCCAGTGAAACTTCACTAAGCCAAGTTGGCGTACTGAAACTCGACAATAACAGTTTTGTCATTATAGATAGCAATAATAACCATTCTTTCGACAGCAATGACATCGTCTTTTCACTGGGGAACATGACCGTCAGTGACACCCTAAAACTGGCACATTATACCCCACCGAAAATTGAAGTCAGCGGAGTTGCTGAGATACCCCAAGAATCCATGTTGATTGGCTAGCCTCCTAAAAACAGGGAAAGAACATCTCGCTACGCTTTCCCTATTATTTCATCAGCGGCCGCCGGCGGCCTCAATAAAGCTGCCTGTGATGTAAGAAGCGGCATCGGACAGTAACCAGACAATGGCTTCCGCCACCTCTTCCGGGGTGCCGCCACGCTGCATCGGCAGGCTGCTTTTTACCCGATCAACGCGTCCAGGTTCGCCGCCGCTGGCATGCATTTCGGTATAAATCAGCCCCGGTCGCACGGCGTTGACGCGAATGCCCTGCGCTGCCACCTCCAGCGCCAGTCCGGTGGTGAGCGTATCTACCGCCCCTTTAGAAGCGGCATAGTCGATATATTCCCCAGGAGCACCGATACGCGCGGCCGCGGAGGAGACATTGACGATCGCTCCGCCCTGCCCGCCATGACGCTTCGCCATGCGCTTCACCGTCTCACGGCAACAGAGAAAATAACCGGTAACGTTGGTGCTCAATACCTTATTGATGCGCTCGGCGGTCAGTTGCTCAATCCCCGTCTGCTGAAACAAGATGCCGGCGTTATTGACCAGCGCACTTATCGGGCCGAGGCCGGCATCCAACGCATTGAACATCGCCACCACCTGATTTTCATCGGCCACATCCGCTTTTAGCGCCAGCGCCCGGCCGCCCATCGCTTCGATTTCCGCCACCACCTGCGCTGCTGCCGCTTCATTTTTCAGATAGTTAACGCCGACCGCATACCCCTTACGGGCCAACAGCAGCGCCGTGGCGCGGCCAATACCGCGGCTGGCGCCGGTGACCAATGCAACTTTCGTCATGTCGTTCCTTTCTCTGGTTGGGAAATCAGAAACTGTAGCTGGCGCTCAGGAAGACGATGCCGGCCGTTTTTTTCTCGACGATGGGGCTTTTGGCCGCATCCCCCAGCAGAGTATAGAGACTTACGCCCCCCTGAAAGGCAATTTCCGGCGTTAGTGCGTAATTCAGCACGCCGGTGAGGGTGGCTTGTTTAAAGCCGCTGCCCGGTCGGTAAGCGGTGAATGAAGTTTGCAGTGCCTGCTGCTGCGTCACGCCAAAATAACCACGTTGGTAACCCTTATTGGCCCAGGTGGTGCTCAAATCGGTTGAAAACGTCAATGCCTCGCTCAGCGGATAAACTGCCGCGATACCCAGATCGACATAGGCGGTATGCCCCAGGTCCTCATCCCCATAACGGCGCGCTTTGGTGGCCTGCATCCCCTTGACGTAAGTGCGAAAAGGGTCAAATTTATAGCTCAGCTCAATGCCGGCCTCCAGGGCTCCCTTCAGATCGCCCATGCCTTTTAGCCGCTTATTGTGGCCTCGCAGCGTTTTCAGCTCTTCATCACGCCCGGCGTCATAGCCGGCCAACAGGGCAATGCCGAAGGGCCCCGATAACGGTAACTGCCAGCGGGCACCGTTTTGCAAACCCAGGCTGAAGTCACCCCAGGCAGACTTCTCGTAACCGGCCTCAATATCGTACAGCGGCACGGCACTGTAGTCGGCAGCTCCCTGATAGTCCGGCGCCACGGCCATGCCGCCGCTGAATTTCAATGACGCCTCTGCGCCATCTTGCGTAAACCCCTGCAGAGGGAATAACACCAATAACGTCGCCGCAGAATAACCCAGGGTATTTTTCACCGTATCTGCCTTATTATTTAATAAAGGTTTAAAGCGCCACCAGGCGCCGCAATTGTTTTTTAATACGTGGCTTTAAGCTTTTATAAAAATCCGATGACTCCGTATGCTGAATAACAGACAGGGTGGGTAACAATGATTCGCCATGATCCCCACCTTGCGCATCGACGTGGAAAGACAGCATGGCCAATACCAACAATAAAATTGCGCCTAAGCGGGCAGCCTTCATTGAAAGATTGTCGATACGCATTTTTTCTCACCTGAATGATTTATTCAGGGCTGAGCGTACTTGAAAGAGGACGGTCTTCCCTTAACGTCAAATTAATCCCAGATTAAGGTTTGCTTAAGAAGGGGTGAACAAACAGGAGCGCGTCGTTGTCTTCCCCCTGCGGTTGTAGTTATATAGCCGCCAGCGCCGTGACATAAACCGGATACCCCGTGAACATATTGCTTGTGGAAGACGATCTGCAATTGGGCAAAGCCCTGTGCCGAGCTTTAGAGTTGGCAGGGTTCGATTTGTGCTGGGTGCGGTTAGTCCATGATGCACAACATAAATTATCTGAAGGCAGCTTCGATTTAATGCTGCTGGATCTCACCCTGCCCGACGGCGATGGCTTGAAAAAGCTGATTGAATGGCGCGCTGCGGGCCAAAATATTCCGATCATTATTCTGACCGCCCGTGACCGCATAGAAAGCCTGGTCAATAGCCTGGATTCCGGCGCAGATGACTTTCTGGCAAAGCCTTTTGCCCTGCCTGAGCTGATCTCCCGCGTGAAGGCGGTAAACCGGCGCATGGCGGGGTTTGCCTCCCAAACCTGGAGCCTGGGCAACCTGTATCTGGATCCCATGAACCACCAGGTCACGCTGGACGACGAACTGCTGCTGCTGTCGAAGAAAGAGTACCGCCTGTTGCACGAACTGATGCGTTGCGCCGGTACCGTGGTGCGCAAGGCGGCCCTGGAACAGCGCCTGTTCGGCAATGGCGATAATGTAGAAAGTAATTCTCTTGAGGTGCACATGCATAATCTGCGGCGAAAAATTGGCAAGGAGAGAATTATTACCGTACGCGGAATAGGTTATTTATTGAAAAAAGAGTCTCAGGGATGATTAGCTTCAAATCCTTTTTCATGCGAACCATTGTTTTCCAGGTGATGGCCATACTGGTACTCTGGGGAATATTGCTGGGTTGGGTCAAATACCTTTATTACCCGGATGCTGAAAAGTATCTGGATAATCAGCAGCGTATTGTTGCACAAGGCATCGCCAACATTCTCGACAAGACTGACGTTACCAACAATAATTATTCCGACATCATTAAAGATATCGAAATAATGTACATCGATTCGATTAAAAACGGGATGGAAGACGAAATAGATTATCGTCCGCTGTTTGTCGTTTTCGATCGTAATAATCAGATGCTTTATGCCTCTCCCGCTCAAGATAAACCTTTGGTTTTGCCCCCGTCGGTGCTGTCCGGCACCATCAGCTACGCCAACGTGAAGTGGCATATCGCCGGCAGCTGGAGCGAAAAGCAGAAGTTTCGGGTGATCGTCGGCGAATCTTTCGACAACCGCACCACCATTTTCGGCAACCCGGCGGAAAGCACCGCAATCCCTTTGCTGGTGATCCTGGCGGCGATCATCGTCACGCTGCTGATCACCGCCTATTTCAGCCTGCGGCCGCTGCGGCAAATTGCCAGAACCATCTCTGACCGCAAGCCAGGCAACTTATCGCCGATCAATGTAAGGGCGCAGTACCAGGAAATTCGGCCTGTCGTGCTGGAAATCAATAAGCTGATGACGCGTATCGATGCCGCCAATCAGCGTGAAAAACGCTTTATGGCGGACGCGGCCCACGAACTGCGCACCCCGATCGCCGCCGTGCTGGCACAGCTGCACCTGCTGACTCAGGTGGCGGATAAAACCGAACGGCAGGAAATCATTGGGGACATGCAGCTGGGGCTGGATCGCGCCGCATCGCTGTCGCGCCAGCTGATTGATCTGGCCAAGCTGGAGTCGGAAGACTTTCCGCTGAAGATTGAGGCGGTAGATATCTACGCTGAAATCAGCAAATGCATTGCCCAGCACGTGCCCTATGCGATGGAAAAGAACGTTGAGCTTTCGCTGGAGGGCAGTGAAAACGTGATGATCGATACCGATCGTCATTCGCTGATCACCATCTTTACCAACCTGCTGGAAAACGCCATCAAATACGCCCCGCCCGGCGGCAGGATCGAAGCCAATATCCGCTCGTTGTCCCCCTTGGGCTGCTATATTACCCTGCGTGACAATGGCCCTGGCGTTAGCCGGGAATACCAAAAGCGCCTGTTCGAGCGTTTTTATCGCGTGCCCGGCGTCCAGCAGACAGGCAGCGGTCTGGGACTGGCCATTGCCAAAAACCTGGCCGATAAGATCGGTGCGCAGCTACGGATCACCGAAGGGCTTGATGAACGCGGCATCGGATTTATCATCGACTTGCCGGAAAATTACCTGATACCGACGGAGAACTAACCCGCCATGACCGTCCCCATTTTGCTGCAGCAACACCAGCTTGACGCCCTGTGGCAGATCGACCGCAGTGAAATTATCGATACCCTCTATCGTCTGCAAGACGGAGAGCTACGGCCTTATGCCGACTATTACGATGTGCGCGGCTGGGATCCGCACGATCGGGAAACCTATACGCCGATCCATGAACAATGCTTTGCCCGCGGTGGCTCGTTTTTCGCTCTGTCAGATCAAGATAAAATTGTTGCCGCGGCGGCGGTAGATACCTTGCCGCGCGGCCCGCAACAGGACTTGCTCCAACTGCTTTTTTTCTACGTGGGTGCCGCCCAGCGCGGTAAAGGACTGGGCAAGATCCTGTTCAACCACTGCCTGCAGCAGGCCGCAAAAGAGGGCGCGCTGGGGTTGTACGTATCTTCTATCCCCAACAAAAACACCGTGGACTTCTACCTGTCGCAGGGCTGCCGCTTGATTGATCAGCCTGATGACGAGCTGTTCGCCCGCGAGCCGGAAGATATCCACCTGGTTTGCTATTGCCGGTAGCCGCCTATTGGGCAATTCGGATCACCGAACGCACGTCGCTTTTCTTGTTCAGCTCCCAGACTTCGGCGATCTCTGATAAGCCGTGCTCCTGAGTTTCAACCGAAATCTGCCCCGCCGCCGCCAAGGCCAGGATTTCGCTGGCATACCTTTGCATCTCGGCTATCGGCGGGAAGTTGCCGGTGCCGCTGCCCATGATCTGCAGTTGATTGCTGCGCAGCACCGCCGCCGGCAGTCGGATATCCGGCCCGGCCATCGACCCGACGTTCACCAAACGTATGCCGCGTCCACCGGCGTAGGAAGACAAATCGTGGTTGTTAAGCGTAGCAAGCAAGGCTTCGGTCGCGGCACCCCAGATATAATCGACAATCACCTGATAACCATGCGGCCCCGCTGCGGCGGCGAAAGCCTGCGTCAATGCAGCCCCTTCCAGCCCAAGATCGACCGTAGCATCAACGTCCAGCGCATCCAGCACGCTCTGACGGCGACCGGCGGCGACAATTCGCCCCGCTCCCGCCTGACGTGCGGCCGCTACCGCCAGCTTACCTGAGGTCCCGGTAGCCCCGATAATCAGCACCGTTTCACCCGCCTGCAACTCGGCACGCCAGTGCAGTGGCAACCAGGCAGCGAACGCCGGGTTAATCAATGCGGCGGCCGTCGCGTCATCCACCCCTTTAGGTACCGGTACCGTCCAGGAGGCGAGCGTTCGTTCTGCCAGCGCACCGTGCGGTTGCCGGAAGGAGGCAAAATAGACCCGTTGACCGTCCGGCGCATAGCCAACGCCATCGGTGCCGGGTACGATCGGCAAGCTTTTCGGGCTTGAGTAATGCGTTCCGGCTACTATGGCGCGATCCAATTGCTTGATGCCCGCCACGCTCACCGCGATTAGCGTTTCCCCTTCCCGCGCTACCGGCTCATCCACATTACCGAGTACCGGGGCCTGCCCCAATGCATTTACGGTTGCTGCTCTCATTTTGGATCCTCATGTCATTTAGGTTGCCCTGCTGCGACAATAAAAAAGGGACAGGGCATCATGCCGTGTCCCCTGATAATACATCTAGCCGAAAAGTGTTATTGATATTCGCTCAGCGGTAATCCGATTAAAAAATCAGAAACGCCAGGTCACGGCAACGTTGCCCTCTAACGAATGGCTGCCCTTGCGTAACAGTTCACTGGAAACGCCGGCGCCCAAAGAGACGGCCTGGTTTAGCTGATACTGCACACCGGCCTGCGCGGCCAACGCATCGCGCCCGGCCAAGGTGCTTTCGCTATCAAAAGCTGAGGCGTTATAGCCCACAAACTGAGCACGCTGACTCAGCTTGTTGTTTAACAACTCATGTTGCCAGCCAAGGCGCAGAGTGGCGGACAGCGCCTGTGAGCCCTGCAATGGCTGCCGATACAGCGCTTCCACACCCAGCGTGCTTTGCAGCGAATCGGCATAACGTCCCTTAATCTGCATCGACGGCGCGTTACCCAAACCAGACTCCTGGATCGTGCGATGGGTGGTCGCGGTATAGTCCAGCGCTGCCACCGGGCCGAGGCTAAATGCCTCGGTTAACGCAAAATGATACCCGCCACCCAAGGTTAGTGAGCCGTTCCAGGCCGTCCAGTCGCTCTTGCGGGTGCCGCTTATGCCGGCCACATCAAACTGGCGCTTCATCTGATTATCCTCCGCCCCTAGGCGCCCCAGACCATAGGCAAACGGCCCAGCCATGGCGTCCTGCGCGTAGTTGAACTGCAAGCCAACATCAAAGGAGGTGCTGTGCATGCGCGCTCGATCGGCGCTTTTGGCATTGACCGTTTGCCCGCCGACCGCCGCGTGGAAACCTGCGGTCAGGCCCGGTAGCAGCCCATTACGTTTCTCGGCGCCGAACAACACGCCATAACGCGATGCGTTGTAACCGGCGATTGTGCCCGTATTGTTTTGCCAGTTACCGCCGCCGTACGGCAGGGCAAAACTGATCCAATCTTGCTCGTCGCTCGTTGATGCCAACGTCAAATTGCGCTCCGGTGCGGTCAAGGCACGGGTTAACTGGCGTTCGCGGTCGAATGAGGTCTGAATCAGGCTGTTATAAGCCGACGGCTCCAGCTGCGCCAACGCGCTGTTCACCTGTCGGCCTTCGGGGCTGGAGAAATCCAGCGCGGTCAGTAACGGCCGCAGGTCGTTCCCCGCCGTCGCCGCAGCCCGGGCTAACGCCAGACCCACATTTCGTTCATTCGCATTCTGTGCATATTGGCTGTAGGCCGATACGCCACGGGTCGCGCTGATTTGGTATTGTCCGGCTGCCAACGGAGTAACATGGAAGCTCAGCGTCGGTGATGCCGTCTGAACGCCGAGCTGCTCGAATTCACCGCTGACCTGGCCCAATCGCAACAGAGAAGCGCTGTTCATCTGCCAGCCTGAGGCATACCAGCCTTTTACCGGCATCAACGTCAGGGTTCCACTTAAGCTGGATTTGCCGCTAATTTGTACCCGATCCCCCTGCCCTTGGCTGTCGAACATCAATTGCAAGCGCCCCTGTGGCCCCTGGGAATAATTACCGTCGATCGACAACTGGCCAAAGGGCCCCCCGGCGGTAAGCAAGCCGTTATTGGTGAACAGCCCGTCATCCGACAGCGCATAGCGGCTATTACCCGCCAATTGGGCACCCGGCTGGATATCCACGCTATAGACCTGATGGTTACCGTTCAGGGTGGTTTTTCCGCCTTCGGCCACCAGCGCCAGGTTTTCCTTACCCCGAATGTTGCCGTTATAGGTGAAATCAAAACCGTTATCCGCCACCGCAGTGACCTGCCCCTGCGCATCTGGCTGCAGGCCGAAGGTTAAGCGAGTCAGACGCGCCTGATTATTTTCATCCCGTTGCGCATAATCGGAAATGATATCGCCCTGAATGTCAGCGCCGCGCATCACGTTAATGGCGCCGGCCAATGCATTCACTGACTGGTAGATAGCCGCTTTGGCTCCTTTTAACGAGCCGGTAATATCGAAATTGGACACCAGCGGCGCAGCCCGATATTGGGACAGATCGACGCCCGCCCACTGCCAGATATACGAACCACGGTATTCGGTGTCGTTACCCAGCAGGTTATTGCCGAAATCCAGCCTTGCGGCGACGCCTTCTTTACCGTTCGCTTCCAGGCTGCCGCGTTGAACGATATTGTGGCTATCGCCGTATGCCACCAATAAACCGGTGCCGTAATCGCCGTTAGCCTGAACCCGGACGCCGGGTGCAATGCTGAGCGTATTCCCCGCGCCATCTATCCTGATACCCGCAGCGGCAACGCCATCCGCCATGATGTCGGCGCGCTGTTCGACCCGGTTGTTACTGCCGTAGATGTGCAACCCGACTCCCCGTGCTGCGGTATTGGCCTGGCCGTCGAGATACGCAGTGCCTGCCGCGTTGCGTGCAAAATATCCCTGATGGTTGATTACTTCCAGGCCGCTGCCGTAAATCGAGCGGCCAAAGAAGTTACGGCGATCGATGTCATACCCCATGTCCTGCAGCAGCGCTAACTCAGCTTCCATCATGGTGGTGTAATTACGGTAGTTTTGATGGCTCATCAGGCTGCGATCGAGCTCAATGTGCGACATGTAATCATCGTCCAGATCGCCCAACACGTCGAGAATACGTACCGGGACACCCGGCATGGCACCGTCCAACACCTCTTTGACGTGGCTGCCGGCGAAATAGCCGCGATCTTTGCGCACGTCAAAGGCAGAAGGATCGTCCGGCCCCTCACACTTATTGCACAAGATAGCCTGCCCCGGCTGCGCCGGATTGCCATTGTCATCAAACAGGTGCGAACTCCAGCTGCCAAACGTCGGGCCAAATTGGGTCACGCCATCCGTTACACCGGCTGTGGCGCTAATCCCCAAGGCATGGGCTATTTCATGGAAAAGGGTGACTTCCAGATCGGTACGGTGATCGGTGGGGATCTGTGCCGGCGAAGCCTGGCCAGGGGTAAAATCCATTTTCCCGATCCTGACGACGGCGTGGGCACCGTTGTCCAACTCGCCGGCATCCTGGCCCTGCAACACCGCCTGAAGCTGGGTCAGGCTAAATTCCGCATCGCTGACGTCAGGGCTCAACGCACCGGCCCCCTCATCGTCATAGGTGCCGATATTAATCACGCCCGGCAATCGGCCCGGCGCAGGCTTGATAATATCGGCCCAGCGTTGCGCGGCGCTGATCACCTGAGCCTTTTGCGCATCATCCAATGCCCAGGAGGCATGCTGGGGGACCCCCTCCTCATTAAAGTAGCTGTCGTCGGCCGGACCGTAGAAATTCAGTTTAAACACCGTTTGGCCGCTGTTATTTCGAACCTCGTAGCTCTCGACCGCCTGCGCGGAACAGAGAGGTAAAGCCGCAATGATTGCGATAGCCAACCTTTTCATCGTGCACTCCTTGTCAATGGATCGTCCCTGCAAAATAGTTTGCTGATGACAATTTAGACGTGTGGATGTAAACGCAAATTAAACCGGAGAGAGTCTTAAAAAATAAGGGAGGCAAAGCGCGGGGAAATAAAAAATTGCTAATTAATCAAATGAATCAGTAAGAAAACTCTCAGGAATTAGCCATAAAAAAAGCAGCGCATAATGCGCTGCTTCATAAAGGTAAACCTGCTCGAATAAGCTTATTCGTAGTCGCTCATCGGCACGCAGGAACAGAACAGGTTACGATCGCCGTACACGTCATCCAGACGCTTCACGCTCGGCCAGTATTTGTTCTCACGCACGCCGGCAATCGGGAACACCGCCAGCTCACGGCTGTAGGCATGCTGCCAGTCGCTGACCAGCTCCGCCTGCACGTGGGGCGCGTTCACCAATGGGTTATCTTCCAATGGCCATTCGCCTTTTGCCACCCGATCAATTTCGCCGCGGATCGCCAGCATCGCATCGATAAAGCGATCCAGCTCGACCTTGCTTTCCGACTCGGTTGGCTCAACCATCAGCGTACCTGCCACCGGGAACGACATGGTCGGCGCATGGAAGCCGTAGTCGATCAGACGTTTGGCGATGTCCATTTCGCTGATGCCGGTTTCTTCCTTCAGCGGACGAATATCGAGAATACATTCATGCGCTACGCGGTGATCGCGACCGGTATACAGCACTGGGTAAGCGTCCTTCAAGCGGGTCGCAATGTAGTTGGCATTAAGGATTGCCACCTGGCTGGCCTGCTTCAAGCCTTCCGCACCCATCATGCGGATGTACATCCAGCTGATTGGCAGGATAGAAGCGCTGCCGAACGGCGCAGCGGAGACTGCGCCCTGCTGGGTGGTCACGCCGTCGATCTGCACCACGCTGTGGCCTGGAACGAACGGGGCCAGGTGGGATTTCACGCCGATAGGCCCCATGCCTGGGCCACCGCCGCCGTGAGGGATACAGAAGGTTTTATGCAGGTTAAGGTGCGAAACGTCCGCTCCGATATAACCCGGGGTGGTGATCCCCACCTGAGCATTCATGTTGGCGCCGTCGAGGTATACCTGGCCGCCGAACTGATGAACGATCTGACACACTTCACGAATAGTTTCTTCGTACACGCCGTGGGTCGACGGATAGGTCACCATGATGCAGGACAGTTCTTCGCCCGCCTGTTCTGCCTTGACGCGCAGATCATGCAGATCGATGTTGCCGTTCTTGTCGCAGGCCACTACCACCACGCTCATGCCCGCCATTTGCGCGGAAGCGGGGTTGGTGCCGTGCGCAGAGCTTGGGATCAGGCAAATATGACGGCCCGCTTCATTGCGGCTTTCATGGTAGCGGCGGATCGCCAGCAAACCGGCGTATTCGCCCTGAGCACCGGAGTTAGGCTGCATGCAGACTGCGTCATAACCGGTCAGTTGCACTAACCACTGTGACAGTTGGCCGATCATCTGCTGGTAACCTGCCGCCTGCTCTGGCGGACAGAACGGGTGCAGTTCGGAGAATTCAGGCCAGGTAATCGGGATCATTTCCGCCGCGGCATTGAGCTTCATGGTGCAGGAGCCCAGCGGGATCATCGCCTGGTTGAGCGCCAGATCCTTGCGTTCCAGACGGTGCATGTAGCGCATCATCTCGGTTTCGCTGTGATAACGATTAAATACCGGGTGAGTCAGGATCGGATCCTGGCGCAGCATGGCAGCCGGGATCGACTGGCTGTTTTTGCTCACGGCAGCGTCCAGCGCGTCGATGTCCAGACCATGGTCGTCGCCCGCCAGCAAGGCAAACAGCGTCTGCACGTCTTCACGTGAGGTGGCTTCGTCCAGCGTAATGCCCACGGCACCGTGAATGTCGGTACGCAAGTTGATGCCGAAGCTCAATGCACGCTCCAGCACGGCGGCCTTGTCCTTCACTTCCACCGTCAGGGTGTCGAACCAGGTTTTATGGCGCAATGACAGCCCGGCTTGTTGCAGCCCGGCGGCCAGAATATCGGTCAGACGATGGATGCGCCCGGCGATGCGTTGCAGGCCCTGCGGGCCATGGTACACCGCATACAGGCTGGCAATGTTGGCCAGCAGTACCTGCGAGGTACAGATATTCGAGTTGGCTTTTTCGCGGCGGATATGTTGTTCACGGGTTTGCATCGCCATGCGCAGCGCGGTGTTGCCAGCGGCATCGCGGGAAACGCCAATGATACGGCCCGGCATCGAGCGTTTGAACTCGTCGCGACAGGCAAAGAAGGCAGCATGTGGGCCGCCGTAGCCCATCGGCACGCCGAAGCGCTGTGCAGAACCGAACACCACATCGGCGCCCTGTTTGCCCGGTGCGGTCAGCAGCACCAACGCCATAATGTCGGCCGCCACGCTGGTGCCGATTTTACGGTTCTTCAATTCGGCCAGCAGCGCGCTGTAGTCGTGCAGTTCACCGGTGGTGCCTACCTGTTGCAGCAGCACGCCGAACACGCCTTGCAGCTCCAGCACTTTCTCGGCTTTATCCACGATCACTTCGAAACCGAAGGTTTCGGCGCGGGTACGCACCACGTCCAGCGTCTGAGGATGTACGTCGTCAGCCACGAAGAAGCGGTTGGCGTCTTTCAGCTTGCTGGCGCGTTTGGCCAGCGCCATCGCTTCGGCCGCCGCGGTGGCTTCGTCCAACAGCGAGGCGGATGCCAGATCCAAACCGGTCAAATCCAGGGTCAGGGTTTGGAAGTTCAACAGCGCTTCGAGGCGGCCCTGCGACACTTCCGGCTGATACGGAGTATATGCGGTGTACCAACCCGGGTTTTCCAGCATGTTGCGCAGGATCACCGGCGGCGTCAGCACCGCGCTGTAACCCATACCGATATAGGATTTGTAGCGCTGATTCTGCGAGGCAATCGCCTTCAGTTCGGCCAGCGCCTGATGTTCAGTTGCCGCATCGCCCACCGGCGGCGGCGCTGGCAGTTGAATGTCTGCCGGCACAATCTGTTGGATCAGCGCGCTGAGCGAGCGTGCGCCCACCGCTTCCAGCAACTGCTGCTGTTGTTCTGCAGAAGAGCCGATGTGGCGTTCGATGAACGCTTCGCTGTGTTCAAGTTGGCTGAGTGTCTGAGTCATTGCTACAAATTCCTGAATTCTGGCGTGGTACGGGATATAGCCTGAACTAAAACGCCCCGGCCGAAAGGCCTGGGGCGTTGCATGGATTACTCGTCGATAGAAGCCTGATAAGCAGCGGCGTCCAGCAGGCTCGCCAGTTCGCCTTCGTCTGAGGCTTTAATCTGGAACAGGAAGCCGTCACCGTAAGGTTCGCTGTTGACCAGCTCCGGGGAGCCTTCCAACTCGCTATTCACCGCCACGATTTCGCCGCTGATTGGCGCGTAAATGTCCGATGCCGCCTTGACGGATTCCGCCACGGCGCAATCTTCACCGGCGGCGACTTTGCGGCCCACTTCCGGCAGATCGACAAACACCATATCGCCCAGCAGTTCCTGCGCGTGTTCGGTGATACCTACGGTGTAAACGCCGTTACCTTCTGAACGAACCCACTCGTGGGAGGATGCGTATTTCAATTCTGTTGGCACATTGCTCATCGCCAGCTACTCCTTCGAAGAAATAAAGAATCAATAAACAAAAATTAATTAATCAGTGACTTACCGGCACGCACAAAGCCAGGTTTGGTGACCCTGACCGGCATTTCGCGGTTGCGGATCTGTACGATGGCCTGTTCGCCGATACCGGCAGGAACGCGGGCCAGGGCGATGCTGAAGCCCAGGGTCGGTGAAAATGAACCGCTGGTGATCACCCCTTCATGCGTCTGACCTGCCGCATCGGTGAAACGTACCGGCAGCTCATTACGTAATACGCCTTTTTCCGTCATGATCAAGCCGACCAGTTGTTCAGTGCCCTGCTCACGCTGTTTTTCCAGCGCGTCACGACCGATGAACTGACGATCTTCCGGCTGCCAGGCGATGGTCCAGCCCATGTTGGCGGCCAGCGGCGAAATACCTTCATCCATCTCCTGGCCATACAGGTTCATGCCCGCTTCCAGGCGCAGCGTGTCACGCGCCCCCAGCCCGGCCGGCTTAACGCCCGCCGCCAGCAGTTGCTGCCAGAAATCCGCCGCCTGCTCTTTCGGCAGAGCGATTTCATAACCTGCTTCGCCGGTATAACCGGTGGTGGCAATAAACAGATCCCCGGCCTGCACGCCGAAGAACGGCTTCATGCCTTCCACCGCGTTTTTTTGTTCCGGGGTAAACAAGGTGGCGGCACGCTCTTTGGCCTGTGGACCCTGCACTGCAATCAGCGCCAGATCGTCACGCACCGTCAGCGTTACGCCATACGGCGCTGCATGCTCTTCGATCCATGCCAGGTCTTTATCGCGTGTGGCGGAGTTCACCACCAGGCGGAAATAGTCTTCAGTAAAGAAGTAAACGATCAGGTCGTCAATCACGCCGCCGGACGCATTCAGCATGCCGGTGTACAGCGCTTTGCCAGGTTGGGTAAGCTTGGCGACATCGTTCGCCAGCAGGTAACGCAGGAACTCGCGGGTACGGGCACCGCGCAGATCCACAATGGTCATATGGGAGACGTCGAACATACCGGCATCCTGACGCACGGCGTGGTGCTCATCGATCTGGGAGCCATAATGCAGCGGCATCATCCAGCCATGAAAATCTACCATGCGCGCACCGCACGCCACGTGCTGGTCGTACAGTGGGGTTTGCTTTGCCATCTTTTCCCTCATTCCACTCAGAAGCTGAAGATAGGGTGCTGCTACGCAATACGTCAGATTATGGCTCGTGGCCGGATTGCGTGGCGCACTGACTGCCCAACAGAAACGCTGCGTCGAAATTGACAAAAACGGCGGCAAATCGCCGCGACGCAAACGATACCTTTGCCCTGACGTTATCACCGAACGACCACATTAACCATAAGTTAAAATAGGCTTGGCGGCGTTCTGCGCCAGTAAAAAGCCGGGCTAGTGTGCAGAGTTTTAAACTGGAAAACTGCGCTTTAAGGCACAAAACCAACAATTAGAGCACCAAAAATCCGAAGTTATATAACAAACCCACGGCCAGAGACGGAATTTCGACTTTTGATAACCGGTTATGGAATTAGAAAAAGTAATGAGAAAAACAGCCTGAAATTAGATTATTTCAAATGAAGGGTTATATAAGGAAAAGCTATGGGCATAAGGCGCAGATCTGCGCCTTTGGAGAATGGTAACGCTACGGGGAAAAAGACGGAGAAACCGGCTGGCGGATCTCTCTCAGGCCGTTATCAGGCCAGCCATTCCGGCAGATCGTTCAGGCCCATGGCCTGACGCACCAGCTTCGGCTTGACGCCCGGCAGGCTGTCAGCCAGCCGCAACCCGACATCGCGCAGCAATTTCTTCGCCGGGTGGTTGCCATCAAACAGTTCGCGGAATCCTTGCATGCTGGCCAGCATGACCGCTGCGCCGTGTTTGCGACGACGCTCGTAGCGACGCAGATACAGGTGCTGACCGATGTCCTTGCCCTGACGTTGCAGGCGGCGCAATTCGGCGATCAGCTCGGCGGCGTCCATAAAGCCCAGGTTAACCCCCTGACCAGCCAACGGATGCACGGTATGGGCTGCATCCCCCACCAATGCCAGGCGATGCGCGGCAAAGCTGCGTGCATAGCGCCCGGTCAACGGGAAGGTCTGACGTTCGCTCTCCAACTGGCAGGCGCCAAGGCGCAGATCGAAAGCCATCGCCAACTCACGGTTAAACTGCTCAGGCGCCAGTTGCTTAAGGCGCTCGGCCTCTTCGGGAGCAACCGACCAGACGATGGAGCTTAAATGCGGATCGCTGAACGGCAGAAATGCCAGAATGCCGTCGCCGTGGAATACCTGACGTGCCGTCGCCAAATGCGGCTCTTCGGTGCGGATGGTGGCCACCAACGCATGATGGCGGTAGTCCCAGAAGGTCAACGGAATATCGGCATGCTGGCGCAGCCAGGAATTAGCACCGTCGGCACCTATTACCAGCCGGGCCGTCAGCATGCAGCCGTCCTCCAGGGTGATAAAAGCGTCGTTTTCGCCCCAGGCCACCTGCTTGAGCGCCGCCGGGGTGATCAGCGTGACATCGCTCAGGCTTGCCGCCCGTTTCCACAACGCCTGCTGGATCACCGAGTTTTCAATGATGTGGCCGAGGTGGCTGAAGCCGCATTCGTCACCGCGGAAGGCAATCTTGCCGAAGCTGTCGCGATCCCACACTTCCATGGCGTTATAGGCGCTGGCACGCAGGGTCAGGATCTCGTCCCAGACGCCGATATGCTGCAGCAGGCGCTCGCTGGCGGCATTGATGGCGGATACCCGCAGTGCCGGTTGTGGCTGAGGCGGCGTCATATCCGGCTGCTGGTGCTCCAGCACCGCAACGCGCAGGCCACTGCCCTGCAAACCGCAAGCCAGTGCCAGCCCCACCATACCGCCACCGGCGATAACCACGTCAAATGATTGCATGCTGCTTAATTTCCTTAAATGACGCGCTGCGCAGTGATTGCCCAGCGCTTTTGGGCGCAACACGCTGCGCCGCTTCTGAATATCGCCTAACGATCTACCCAGCCCAAAGTCCGCTTGGCAAAGGCGTCACGCACCGCCGGCATTTGTGCCATCGCCATCAGACCCAGATTACGCCCGACCACCAAGGGGCCATAACGGTTGGCAAACAGCCGGATCAAACCGTCGGTGACGCCAATTGTCGCTTGCTGATCCTGCTGTCGCCGTTGCTGATAACGGCTTAACAACGCATAGCCGCCGGGATCTTCCCCGTCCTGCTGTGCCTGAGCCAGCGTTTCCGCCAGCGACATCACGTCGCGCAGGCCGAGGTTGAACCCTTGACCGGCGATAGGGTGCAGCGTCTGAGCGGCATTCCCCACCAGGGCCAAGCGATGGCTGACGTGCTGGTTGGCGGTCAGCAGGCTGAGCGGGTAGCTGTGACGCTTACCGGCACGCAGGACTCGCCCCAATCGCCAGCCAAACGCCTGCTGCAATTCACTGATAAAGCGTGCATCGTCCCACGCATCAACCTGTTCACGATCTTCGCGTGCATGGCACCACACCAATGAGCTACGTCCCTGGGACATTGGCAACAACGCCAAAGGTCCATAGCGGGTGAAACGCTCAAAGGCACGTCCTTGCGGATGCACCGCCGTGGTTACGTTGGCGATGGTGGCAAACTGCGGATAATCATTTTGCTGCCATTGCAGGTTACAGGCCTGCGCCAGCGCCGAACGCGAGCCGTCTGCCGCCACCAGCAGCTTCCCGCTAATGCGCCGCCCGTTATCCAGCAGCACTTCAGCCTGCTCCGCCGTACGCACCACATCGACCACTCTGGCCGGGCAATGCAGCGTGACGCCGGGTGCCTTGGCCAGCAGCGCGAACAACCGTTGGCCGGCGTCATGCAGTTCAATCACCTGCCCGAGCGCGTCAACCTGATAATCTTGCGCGTACAGATTAACGAAACCCGCGTGACCGCGATCGCTGACGTGTACCTGGGTAATGGCCGTCGCGCAATCTCGCAACGCCGGCCAAACGCCGATACGCGTCAGCTGTTGGCAGGTGCCCTGCGCCAAGGCAATGGCGCGGGCGTCAAACCCCGGATGGCTACGATCGTCCGGTCGGGTGGCTTCGACCAGATCAACCGCCATTCTTCCCTGAGTGAGCGATGAAATGGCCAGCGCCAAGGTCGCGCCCGCCATGCCGCCGCCAACAATAATTACGCTCATGCCGTTACCTTGCCGCCGCCATCAATGCTTCGATGGCGTCAGCGTCTTTCACTACGCTGGCGGTCAGGTTTTCATTACCGTTGGCAGTGATCACAATGTCATCTTCAATACGAATGCCCATGCCGCGGTACTCTTCCGGCACGTCGGCATCCGGCGCGATGTAAAGCCCAGGCTCGACGGTAAACACCATGCCCGGCTCCAGCGTGCGGTCGCGGTTTGGCGTGCCGTAATGCCCCACGTCGTGCACATCCAGCCCCAGCCAGTGGCCAAGTCCATGCATGTAGAACTGACGATGGGCCTGTTCGGCAATCAGCTGCTCCACTTCCCCCTTCAGGATCCCCAGCTCCACCAGCCCGGTGATCATGATGCGCACCACCTCATCATTGACCTCACGGATACTGGTGCCCGGTTTGAACAGCTCCAGGGCACGCGTCAGCGATGCCAGCACGATGTCATACACCGCGCGCTGTGGCCGGCTGAACTTGCCGTTGACCGGGAAGGTCCGGGTGATGTCGCCCGCGTAGCCTTTATACTCACAGCCGGCATCGACCAGTACCAGATCGCCATCGCGCAATTCACTTTCATTTTCGGTGTAGTGCAGAATGCAGGCGTTGTCACCGCCGCCGACAATGGTGTTGTAAGACGGATAACGAGCGCCAAAGCGGGTAAATTCGTGATGAATTTCCGCTTCAAGCTGGTATTCGAACATGCCGGGACGGCATTTCTGCATCGCGCGGGTATGAGCCAGCGCGCTGATCTCTCCGGCGCGGCGCATGATCGCCAACTCTTCAGACGATTTGAACAGGCGCATTTCATGCAGCCACGGACGCCAATCGGTCAGAGTCGCCGGCGCCTGAAGATTCTGGCGGAAGCCCTTGCGCAGCTTGTCCAGCGCGTCGAACAGGATTTTATCGGCGTAGTCGTATTGGCCCTGCCCGTGGTAAACCACGTCCAGGCCATTGAGCAGCAGGGGTAATTGATCGTTGATTTCATCGAACGGCAGCGCGCGGTCCACGCCCAGCTTCGCCGGAGCGGCTTCCTGCCCGAGGCGACGGCCAAACCAGATTTCCGCCGTCAGGTCGCGCACCCGGTTGAACAGCACGCTGTGGTTGTGCGTTTCGTCGCTCTTGACCAGAATCAACACCGAACCCGGTTCGTTGAAGCCGGTCAGGTACCAGAAATCGCTGTTCTGACGGTAGGGATATTCGGTATCTGCACTGCGCGTAGCTTCCGGCGCAGAGAAAATAATTGCCGCGCTGGCCGGAGCCATTTTCGCCAACAGCGCCTGACGGCGGCCGTTGAATTCCTGCTGAGTCATCACCTTCTCCTGAAATCAATCTGCCTGTGCTCACGGCCGCTAAGGACGTGAAATCGGGTGTTTAGTGCAAGGTCGGTTTGGCATTTTCCGGCGCCGTCGGCTTATGGCGGGTAAATTCGGTGTGGCACAAAATGGCCGCCACGCGCACGTACTCCACCACTTCTTCCAGAGAGTGCTCAAGCTCTTCCTGGTCTTCGTCTTCGTCATAACCGAGCTGAGCTATATTACGCAGATCGTCGATCGCCTCGCCCACTTCGTCTTTCACCTGTGCCAGCTTCGGCTGCATCATGCCCAGCCCCAGCAGGAAATGATTCACCCAACCGGCCAGCGCATCGGCGCGATCGAACACGCTGACGGTTTCGCCTTCCGGCATCATCAGTTGGAACATGAAGTCGTCGTCTTCCAGCGTTTCACGCGTAATTTCATGAAGTTGCTGCAATGGCAGGCTCAGCGCCTGCGGGAAGGCCACACCTTCATTGGTCAAATCATAGACCAGCGATTGCCAGCCGGCGTCGCGGCTGCCACCGCACAACAGGCCGCTGATCAGGCCGTGCATTTCTGCTGCGGTTAACGCCACCGCTTGCTGGTTAAGGGCAACGGTCAAAGATTGGTAACTTGGAAATGTATTCTGTATAGACATGCGCATTCGTCATCGTTGGCAGGATAAGTTCGTGTTATGCTACCACCAAGGTCCGTCGCTGTACCAGATAAGCGCGACACCTCAGTGGCTAGTTATAATCGTGATGTGTCAGAACTCACACGCTGCCGGCAGGGGACGAAATGACGCTAAATACGCATTTTGAAACCCTTTTTTGACTGGTAATGTCTGACGCAGTAGATTACAACCAGGTACTGAAAAAGGGGTTGTATCTTGGTACCGAGGTATATATAGTGGCGCCCGCTTTGGTAGGCCCGGTCAGGGCAAGCTGGGGCTGGCGCGAAATTTAGGCAGGAAGGTGGCATGTCTGCACAACCGGTAGATATTCAAATTTTTGGTCGCTCTTTAAGAGTCAATTGCCCGCCAGAACAACAAGATGCGTTGAACATGGCCGCGGTCGATCTTAACGAACGGTTGCAAGATCTTAAAGTTCGCACTAGAGTCACAAATACTGAGCAGCTCGTTTTCATCGCAGCATTGAACGTTTGTCATGAACTTGCTCAAGAACGGTTGAAAACCCGTGATTATGCGTCCAATATGGAACAACGCATTCGCATGCTGCAACAGACCATTGAACAAGCTTTGCTTGAACAGGGTCGCATCTCTGAACGTCAGGATGCACAATTCGAATAACTTAAGTTGCTGAAACCTCGGGTTTTGGCAATGAGTAAAAAATTTCTCTGAGATGTTCGCCAGCGGGCCAGTCCCCTGAGCCGATATTTAGTACCAACAGAATGTGATGATCCGCGATCGGTGTGCATGCTCGGCCCGCCGAGAAGCCTTAAGATTGCGACAGCACGTTCACCTTGAACCATGGGTTCAAGGGTTACAGCCTGCGACGGCATCTCGGAGATTCCCCCTTCCTCAGCGGTATGTGTGCTGACTATGTCTTTTCAAGCCCAGAATGCCCAGCAGCGGCAAAATATCCGAAGCCAAATCCGTCAGCGTAGACGCGCCTTAACGCCTGAACAGCAACAACAATTTTCCCTGCAGATAGCCGAACGCATTGCTGCACATCCACGCGTCCTGGCGGCACAGAACATCGCGGTATTTTTGTCTTTCGACGGTGAATTGAATACCCGCCCGTTGATTGAGCGCCTGTGGCAGCTAGGCAAACAGGTTTATCTTCCGGTCCTGCACCCGTTCAGCCCCGGTAATCTGCTGTTCCTGCATTACACTCCTGAAACGCCGCTGGTGAACAACCGCTTCAATATTCTTGAGCCGCAACTCGACGTGCGCCAGGTGCTGCCACTGAGTTCGCTCGACGTGGTACTGACGCCGCTGGTGGCCTTTGACCGTACAGGCCAGCGTTTGGGGATGGGGGGAGGCTTCTACGATCGCACCCTGCAAAATTGGCAGCACCGCGGCCCTTATCCGATAGGCTTGGCCCATGACTGCCAGCAGGTCGAACAGGTGCCGGTGGAACACTGGGATATTCCGCTGCCGGAGATTGTCACCCCCGCACAGAATTGGGTGTGGCAGATCGTTAAATAGCAAAAGGCCGGATAAATCCGGCCTTTTCAGTGACAACACATCCAATCAGAACAGCAAGCGAGCACGGATTGTGCCGTCAATCGCCTTCATACGTTGCAATGCCGCATCGGCACGCTCGGTTTCCGCTTCAATGTCGATCACCACATAGCCGATTTCCGGACCGGTTTGCAGGTACTGCGCGGCGATGTTCACCCCTTCTTCAGCGAAGATCTGGTTAATCTGCGTCAGTACACCCGGGCGGTTTTCATGGATGTGCAGCAGGCGACTGGCGTTAGGCCCGTGCGCCGGCAGGGACACTTCCGGGAAGTTAACCGCCGACAGGGTTGAACCGTTGTCGGAATATTTCGCCAGCTTGCCGGCCACTTCGTCACCGATATTCTCCTGCGCTTCCTGAGTGGAGCCGCCAATGTGCGGGGTCAGGATCACGTTATCGAACTCGCAAAGCGGTGAGTTGAATGGCTCGCTGTTGGTCGCAGGCTCTTCCGGGAAGACGTCGATCGCCGCGCCGGCCAAGTGCTTGCTGGCCAATACCTTGCACAACTCGGGAATATCCACCACGGTGCCGCGCGAAGCGTTGATCAGAATCGAGCCCGGCTTCATCAGCGCCAGTTCTTCTGCACCCATCATATTTTTAGTCGACGGAGTTTCCGGCACGTGCAGCGTCACCACGTCGCTCATATTGAGCAAGTCGGACAGGTGGCGCACCTGCTGGGCATTGCCCAACGGCAGCTTGTTCTCGATATCGTAGAAGAACACTTTCATGCCCAGGCCTTCGGCCAGGATGCCCAGTTGGGTACCGATATGGCCGTAGCCGATAATCCCCAACTTCTTGCCGCGCGCTTCAAACGAGCCCACGGCCAATTTTTGCCATTCGCCGCGGTGCGCCTTGGCGTTGGCGGAGGGAATGCCGCGCAGCATCAGCAGCAGTTCGCCCAGCACCATTTCGGCCACGGATCGGGTATTAGAGAAAGGTGCGTTAAACACCGGAACGCCGCGTTTGGTCGCCGCCTTCAGATCAACCTGGTTAGTGCCGATGCAGAAACACCCTACCGCCACCAGCTTTTCTGCCGCGGCGAAGACTTCTTCGGTCAGATGCGTACGCGATCGGATGCCGACGAAGTGAGCATCGCGGATGGATGCCTTAAGCGCTTCGGTGTCTAACGCACCTTTGTGATATTCAATGTTGGTATATCCGGCTGCCAGCAGATTATCTACCGTGCTCTGATGAACCCCTTCCACCAACAGGAATTTAATCCTGTCTTTCTCCAATGATACTTTTGCCATTTACCCGACCCTATGTTCAGACTTCAGAAGCGGCTGTTGTTAACAGCACGCATCCAACATAACAAAAATAACGCGGGCGGCAATACAAACGATTGCCCGCCCGTCAGTACAAGGCTCAGCGATGTTGGCGGTTTCTGGCAGAAAATGCCAAAGGGAAAGAAATAGACAGAAGCTTTGTGGAGCTAACGCTGACAATGTGACATATGTCACCAAATTTGGCGCTTTAAAGAAAAGATATTTTAGCCAGTGAATTATGCGGTTCGCTGGGATCCAAGACCGTATCCCAGAGGGGCGCCATGGCGACGCCCCTGCTAACACATTCGGTTATTCGACGACTTTCACACCTTCAGGCGTGCCGACCAACGCCACATCGGCGCCTCGGTTGGCGAACAACCCCACGGTCACCACGCCGGCGATACCGTTGATTTTGTTTTCCAGCGCGATGGCGTCGACGATGCTCAGGTTGTGCACATCGAGGATCACGTTGCCGTTATCGGTCAGCACATTCTGGCGGTACTCCGGCAGTCCGCCCAGCTTCACCAACTCACGCGCCACATAGGAACGCGCCATCGGGATCACTTCGACCGGCAACGGGAACTTGCCCAGCACATCGACCTGCTTGCTGGCATCGACGATGCAGATAAACTTGCGCGCGATGGCGGCAATGATTTTTTCACGTGTCAACGCGGCACCGCCGCCTTTGATCATCTGCATCTGGCGGTTGATTTCATCCGCGCCATCGACATAAATATCCAGCGAATCCACTTCATTGCTGTCGAACACGTGGATGCCGAGGCTTTTCAGCTTTGCGGTGGAGGCGTCGGAGCTGGACACCGCCCCTTCGATCTGGTGCTTGATTGAGCCAAGCGCATCAATAAAGTGGGCGGCGGTGGAGCCGGTACCTACCCCAACGATGGTGCCAGGGGTTACGTAATCCAGCGCGGCCCAGCCAACCGCTTTTTTCAGTTCATCCTGCGTCATAATATGTCCATTGCCTCTGTACGAAAACGTGTGCGTATTATAGGGTAAATCGCTATTTTTCACTCAGGCAGGATCACACTTCTTCACCCTAAGCCGCATTTTTAGGCGCGTCGCGGCAAAGTCGCGCGGTGATTTTCCACCTGTAAAACACCTCAGATGTGGCATAGTGCCTGTATCTATTACTGTAAGGGATATCTTTCCGATGAAACGCCCAGACTATCGAACGCTGCAAGCGCTGGACGCGGTGATCCGTGAGCGCGGCTTTGAGCGCGCCGCGCAAAAGCTTTGCATCACCCAATCGGCAGTATCCCAGCGCATCAAGCAGTTGGAAAACCTGTTCGGCCAACCGCTGCTGGTGCGCACCGTACCGCCGCGCCCGACCGAGCAGGGTCAAAAATTGCTGGCGCTGCTGCACCAGGTTGAGTTGCTGGAAGAAGAGTGGTTGGGCAACGACACCGGTATCGACACGCCGTTGCTGCTGTCGCTGGCGGTCAACGCCGACAGCCTGGCCACCTGGCTGCTGCCGGCGTTAAAACCGGTGCTGACGGACTCCCCTATCCGCCTGAACCTGCAGGTGGAAGATGAAACCCGGACTCAGGAACGCCTGCGGCGCGGTGAAGTGGTAGGCGCGGTAAGTATCCAACCTCAGCCGCTGCCGAGCTGCCTGGTCGACCGGTTGGGCGCGCTGGACTATCTGTTTGTCGCCTCGAAAGGTTTTGCCGAGCGCTACTTCCCGAACGGCGTCACGCGTTCTGCGCTGCTGAAAGCGCCGGCGGTGGCGTTCGACCATCTCGATGACATGCACCAGGCTTTCCTGCAGCAGAACTTTGATCTGTCGCCGGGCAGCGTTCCCTGCCATATCGTGAACTCATCGGAAGCCTTCGTGCAGTTGGCTCGTCAGGGCACCACCTGCTGTATGATCCCGCATCTGCAGATTGAGAGAGAGTTGGAGTCGGGCGAGCTTATCGACCTGACACCGGGTCTGTTCCAGCGCCGCATGCTGTTCTGGCACCGCTTCGCGCCGGAAAGCCGCATGATGCGTAAAGTGACCGATGCCCTGCTGGAGCACGGTCGCCAGGTTCTGCGTCAGGATTAAAAGGGGAAAAGGTTCGCCGCGGCGAACCTTTTTTACTGAATACGGCCGGTGTTACTGCGCCGCGTTGCGCTGCAGCTCGAACACCACATCAACCTGATCGTCAAAGTGAATGCTCTGCTGTTCGTAGGTTTGCGCCACGTCGCTTTCCGCAGCGGCTCCCGCCGATTTGTACATGCGCGCTACCGGCATTGGCTGATAGTTGGCAACATGATAACGAATGCTGTAAACCGGCCCCAGTTTCGCGTTAAAGCCTTTCGCCAGTGAAGCCGCCTGCTGCGTGGCGTTCTCGATGGCTTTCTGACGCGCCTGTTCGCGGTAAACATCCGGTTTGGCAACGCCAAGCTCAACGGCGCGGATCTCGTTGAGGCCGGACTTCAACGCCCCGTCCAGCAGTTCGTTCAACTTATCCAACTGACGCAGCGTAACCTGTACCTGGCGTACGGCACGGTAGCCTTTCAGCACCGACTCACCGGTTTTCAGGTAATCGTATTCCGGTTGAGTGCGCAGGTTAGCCGCGCTGATGTCTTTCTTCTCGATATTGTTTTTCTGCAGGAAATCAAAATATTGCGCTACGCGCTCATCAACCTGCTTCTTCGCCTGCGCAGCGTCTTTAGAAGAGACGCTGACCTCGATCGCCAGGGTGGCGATATCTGGAGTGGCATCAACGCTTGATGTGCCAGAAGTCACCACGTGCGGCCCTTCCGGCACTTCCGCCGCTTGCAGCGCCAGCGGTAACGTCCCTAATCCAATCATTGCGGCCATAGCCAATGCTTTAAGCTTCACAGAGTCTCCTTGATGACAGGCTGTAACTGATTACCGGCCTTTCTCGACTGAAAACGGCCGGTTCCTTGGCATCAAACGTAGCATATCGCACGGGCTTTTGAATTCGGATTAGTGACAAATTCTTATAAACTTGCGCCCTGCCAGGCCAACTGCAATGCAATGCCCCACATCACCACGCCGACCAGCGTATTGATGACGCGCTGCGCCATTTGGGTGTTCAACCAGGGGGCCAGCCAGGAAGCCAACAGCGCCAACGCGAAGAACCAAAGAATGGAGGCGCTCACCGCTCCCAGCGCAAACCAGGAGCGAACGTCCGGCGCCAACTGGCCACCCAGGCTGCCCAGCACCACAAAAGTATCGAGATAAACGTGCGGATTGAGCCAGGTTACCGCCAGCATGGTCACCACCAGCCGCCAGCGGCTCTGCTTCAGCGCCTCGGCCGTTGCCAGCGCCAATTGCCGGCTGAACGCGGTGCGAAACGCCCCCCAGCCGTACCACAACAGAAAGGCGACGCCGCCCCAGGTGACCAAAGCCAGCAGCAACGGCGAACGACTCAACAACGCGCTTCCACCGAAAATCCCCGCGCAAATCAACACGACATCGCTCAATGCGCACAGTGAGGCGACCATCAGATGATACTGACGGCGGATGCCTTGGTTCATGACAAAAACATTTTGCGGGCCCAGCGGCAGGATCATCGCGGCGCTCAGGGCAAAGCCCTGCAGAAAGACAGCTAGCATGGTATTCCTCACAGAAAGAGTGCGCCGGTCAGCGGCGCGTGTCGGTCAACACGCGCATCATAGGAGGAAAAAATTATTAGGTGAAATTGATATTTATAATCAACTATCAGCAATGCTAATAATCAGGCGGGAAGAACAAAACCCAGCTCCTGAGAAATGCGCTGCGCGGTCGCCAGCACCGGCTTAATCAGCGCTTTGACGCCGATTTGTTGCAGTTTGGCGGTCGGCAACGATACCGATACCGCGTAGGGTACCCGCTGCTGAATATCAAATACCGGCGCCGCTACGCAGGACACCCCCAGCTCATTCTCTTCACGATCCATTGCCATGCCGCGCTGGCGAATATCGGCCAGTTCCTCATACATCTTGGGCAATTCGGTAATGGTATTGCGCGTCAGCGTCTGGATTTCATGCTGATGTGTCTGCCAGTAGCGATCGGGGTAATCGCTGTTGCCATAGGCCATAAAAATCTTGCCCATCGCCGAGCAGTACAGTGGCATATGCTGGCCGATATAGGCACGGGTACGCATCATGCCGGTCGTGGGTTCCAGCTTGTAGATCAAAATGACGTGGTCGTCTTCGCGGCTGGAGAAGTTCACCGTCTCCCCGACCTCAAGATTGAGCTGCTCCAGATGCGGTGCGGCAACGTGGATGATATTCAACGAGGAAAGCGCTTTCTGACCGACAGAAATGAACTTGGTGGTCAGGCGATAGCTGCCGGGCGACGGCGCCTGAGTCACGTAACCGCTGGTATGCAAACCCTGCAGCAGGCGATGGACGGTGCTTTTATTCATGCCGGCCAGTTCAGACAGATGGGCCAGCGGGCAACCGTTAGGGTAGTTGCTCAGGATCTCAATCAGTTGCAAACCGCGGAACAGGCTTTGGCTGCCCAGGGGTTTGTCTTTCTTGTCATCTTTTTCGTCGACAGCTTTCAGGCTCATAACGCAATTTCTCCAGTGTCGAACCGCCGACCAACGCCACCGCGTGGCAAACGGCCCCTTTGCCGGGAATATTACCCCAAGGCCCGCATCAGGTGAAGACGGAACGCCGTTTCATTGTCAGCAGCAGGTTAAAATTGCGCAACATTCTGCTAACTCTCGAAGTGAGTTGTGCGTCACAATTCCGCAAAGAAATAAATAACTTATTGTTTTAAAACAAAAATTAAAACACCTTCGGCTTTGCTTTAGATCGGTGTTCGTCATATTATTTTTGAAATTGAATTTCGCATATTGAAATTTAACGGCGATATAAACACCAAAAAGCATCAATACGATTGCGTATTTCACTACCAGGGGCGCATCACATGACACCAGATAATGCGGAACAACCCATTCTTACCCTCAGCCATATCGTTAAGCGCTTTGGCGGCAACGTCGCGGTGAACGACGTCAGCCTGCAGGTGATGCCGGGCGAAGTCCTGGCCCTGCTGGGCGAAAATGGCGCAGGCAAATCGACGCTGATCAAAGTGCTGGCCGGGGTGTATCCGCGCGACGGCGGCGACATTCAGTTCCAGGGCACCAGCATAGCCTCCGCCGCGGCGATAAAAAGTGACAGTCGCCAGCCTATTGCCTTTATTCATCAGGATCTCGGGCTGATCGAATGGATGACGGTAGCGGAAAACATGGCGCTGGTGATGGGATTCCCGCGCCGCTTCGGCCTGATCGACTGGCGAGCCATCCGCCGTCGCGCCGCTCAGGCGCTGCAGGATGTCGGCATCGCGCTGGATCCCGACGCCAGGGTGTTCGAACTGTCGCGCACCGAGAAATCGCTGTTGGCGATCGCCCGGGCGGTGGCCGTTAACGCCGAACTGCTGGTGTTGGATGAGCCCACCGCCTCGCTGCCCGCCAACGATGTGCGTCATCTGTTTGCCGTCATTAACCGGCTGCGCGACAAAAAGGTCGGCATGATTTACGTCACCCACCGGCTGGATGAAGTGATCGAGATTGCCGACCGGGTATGCGTCATGCGCGACGGCCGCTATGTGGCGGGCGGCAATACCGCCGACTATTCGCTGCGCGATCTGGTGCAGATGATCGTCGGTGAAGCAATAGCGGGCGATCAGCGCGAGCCCCTGCCGGAACACCAGCCGCCGGTGCTGCAGCTCAACCATGTGGTGGTGGGCGATATCGGCCCGGTCAGCTTTAGCCTGCAGCCCGGTGAAATGCTGGCGTTGGCTGGCCTGCGCGGCGCCGGGCAGGAGGAGATCGGCCGCTTGCTGTTCGGCCTGCGTCACGCCGATGAAGGCAAAATCCGCTTTCGTGACCAACCCTATAGCGCCGATAGCCCGCAACATGCCATGGCCTGCGGCGTCTCGCTGGTGGCAGGCGACCGCACCGGTGAAAGCCTGGTGATGTCGATGAGCGTGCGTGAAAATCTGTTTATCAATCCCTGTGCCAGTGGCCACAAACTGCTGTCCCGCTACAGCCGCCGGGCTGAAATTGGTGCCAGTTGGTGGAAGGTACAGTTGTTCGACGTCCGGCCCAAAGACGTCAATATCGATATCAGCGCCCTGTCCGGCGGCAATCAGCAAAAGGTGGTGATGGCACGCTGGATGCACCTGGGCGCCCCGCTGCTGATTTTGGAAGATCCCACCGCCGGCGTAGACGTAGGAGCACGGGCGGAAATCTATCATCTGTTAAATAAATCCCTGGCGGAGGGCGTGGCGGTATTGGTGATCTCCAATGACTTTGAAGAGATCGCCCATATCTGCAACCGCGCTCTGGTATTCAACCGGGGAAAAGTGGTCGGCGAGCTGAAAAACCAGCAGGTGTCATTCGCCAATTTATTGGAACTGGCCTCCGCCAGCTCCGGGGAAACCCTCACGACAACGTTAGAATCTGAGGTAGGCCATGTCTAAAACATCTGTTAAATCAACGGCACTGGAGCAAAGAGTCAGCCTGTCGCAGGACGGCGCCGGCCCCTGGCTGATGCAGGTTCTCACCCGCTACGGCCTGCTGCTGCTGTGCGTTGCGCTGGTGGTGCTGTTTTCGCTGATCGCACCGTCCTTCGCGTCCATGCTGACGCTGCAGGCGATCCTTTCCAGCAAAGCCAAGATTGCGCTGCTGGCGCTGGCGGCGACCATCCCGATGATCGTCGGCAAAATTGACCTTAACGTCGGTTTCGGCATCGTGCTGTGGCATATCCTGGCCATCACCCTGCAGGTGGAATATGGCTTTTCGTGGCAGATGGCGGTGCTGACGGTACTGGCCCTTTCCGCGCTGTACGGCCTGTTGAACGGCATTCTGGTGGCACTGGCGGACATCGACAGCTTCGTCGCCACGCTCGGATCCGGCACCGTGCTGTATGCCATTGCGCTGTGGCACTCCGGCGGGCGGCAGATCGTCGGCGATCTGCCGGACGCTTTCATCGCCCTGCACCATACCGAGATCGGCGGGATCCCGATCGTCGCATTCTATGTGCTGATCGTTGCCGTGGTGCTGTGGTTAATCACCGAACATACCCCGCTTGGCCGCTGCATGTACGCCGTGGGCGGCAATCCGGCGGCGGCGCGGCTGAACGGCATCTCGGTCAATCGCTTCACCATTGGCGCCTTTATCGCCTCCAGCGTGCTGACCGGTTTCAGTGGCGTACTGATCGCCGCCGAACAGGGCGTGGGTCAGGCCAGCGTCGGCATGGACTACCTGCTGCCGGCCCTGGTCGGCGCCTTCCTCGGCAGTACCACCATTCGCCCGGGCCGGGTTAACGTCTGGGGCACCGTGGTTGGCATTGCCATTTTGGCTATCGGCATCGCCGGTATCCAACAGTTCGGCGGTGAATTCTGGGTCGAGCCGCTGTTCAACGGCGCGACGCTGCTGCTGTCGATCACCCTGGCCGGCTATGCCCAACGCCGCCGGTTACTCAATCAAAAAGCGGTACAACGCAGCCCAGCCGCTACGGCTGATAAAAATAACCAAAAAGCGATCAATCCTTAACCAGGAGTGCACCGAATGAAACGTCTTTGGATATTACCGACTACCCTGCTGCTGGCCGGCGCGGCTTCTCCCGCCTGGGCCGATGCTTATCTAGATCAGGCCACTGCCGCGGTTGCCAAGGCGACTGCCAGCGTGACTCAGTGGGACGGACCGACCAGCGGGCCGCAGCTGCAAGCCAACAAGAAAATCATCTTTATCGCTTCGGACATGAAAAACGGCGGCGTGCAAGGGGTGCAGGAAGGGCTGAGCGAAGCGGCGAAAGCCGCGGGCTGGAAACTGGAAACCCTCGACGGCGGCGGCTCGGTGAAAGATCAGCTGGCGTCGCTCAATCAGGCCATTGCCCAAAAGCCGGACGGCATAGTGATCGGCGGCTGGAACCCTAACGTCGCCAAGATCCCGCTGAAAAAAGCCATTCAGCAGGGCATAGTGCTGACGGCCTGGCACGCGGTGCCGGAGCCGGGGCCCATCGCCAAGTACAACGTGTTTTATAACGTCACCTCTGACTCCAACGAAGTGGCGCGCATTGCCGCACAATACGCGGTGGTGCAGTCCGGCGGCAAAGCCAGCGTGCTGATCTTCACCGATTCGCTGTACCAAATCGCGCTGGACAAGGCCAACGTGATGAAAGAGGAGATCGGCAAATGCAGCGGCTGCAAGGTGGTTGAGTTTATCGATACCCCGCTGGCGGACACCGCCAACCGCATGCCCGCCATGACCTTCAGCCTGCTGCAGAAATACGGCGATCAGTTCCAGTACGCGCTGGCGATTAACGATTTGTATTTTGACTTTATGGCACCGGCACTGAAAACCGCCGGTAAGGGCGGTACCCATGCGCCATACAGCATTTCCGCCGGCGACGGCTCGATTTCGGCCTATCAGCGCATTCGTTCCGGCGGCAGCCAGTCCGCCACGGTGCCAGAACCGCTCAAGCTGCACGGCTGGCAGCTACTGGATGAGTTCAACCGCGCCTTCGCCAAACAGCCACCTTCCGGCTACGTGACTCCGGCGCACCTGGTCACCCGCGACAATATCACCGCCGACGGCGGCGCCAGTAACCTGTATGACCCGCAAAATGATTATCAGGGCCATTACAAAGCCATTTGGGGCGTGAAGTAAGCGGAGGTCAGCATGAACCAACTGATGGCAGGTCCGCCGCTCGAACGTCTGTGTTCACCGGCCATTTGGGCCGAGGGGCCGGTGTGGCTGCCCGCGCAAAACGCGGTGGTGTTCAGCGATGTGAAAGGCAATCGCATGTTCCGCTGGTCGCGACAGGGGGAACTGAGCCTGTGGCGCTCCCCGTCGCACTATGCCAACGGCAACGCGCGTGATGCCGAAGGGCGGGTGATCAGCTGCGAGCACGGACGGCGCGGTATCAGCCGAACCGAAAACAGCGGTGAGGTACAAATGCTGGTCGATCGCGTTGACGGCAAGCGTTTTAACTCCCCCAATGACCTGGTGGTTCGTTCCGACGGCACCCTTTGGTTTACCGATCCGCCCTACGGCATTACCGGTAACGAGGAAGGGTACAAGTCGGAAAGCCAGGTCATCGGCTGCTTCCTTTACTGCTTTGATCCGCGTGACGGCTCGCTGAACATCGCGGCCAGTGACCTGCAACGCCCTAACGGCCTGGCGTTCTCGCCGGATGAGTCTCTGTTGTATGTCGCGGATATGTCGATCGTCGATTTCCCAACCCTGGGCCGCAGAGAACTGCGGGTGTATCAGGTCGACGGCCGTGAACTGAACGCCGGACGCCGTTTCACCACCGTGGCACCCGGCTTCCCGGACGGCTTTTGTGTCGATGAATTCGGTAACATTTTTTGCAGCTGTGCCGACGGCGTATTGATCTTCGACAGTCAGGGAAAACGGCTCGGTAAGATCGAAGTGCCGGAGCGGGTTTCCAACTGCACATTTGGTGGACCAGACGGCAATGAGTTATACATCACCGCCACCACTTCGCTGTACCGCAAGATACTGAATACGCGAGGGTAATTAGTCAGAAAGGTTAAAGCAGAGCGGGCAGTTTCCGCTCTGCTTTGCCACGCCTGAAACA
The DNA here is from genome assembly GCA_012719855.1 of Serratia liquefaciens. GTDB lineage: Bacteria > Pseudomonadota > Gammaproteobacteria > Enterobacterales > Enterobacteriaceae > Serratia > Serratia liquefaciens_A. The sequence continues at coordinate 65,277 of JAAXZN010000042.1, forward strand.
CGGTAACGGCGAAAAATGTGCCAGCGATCACAAAACCACCAAGTTAATTTAACCACCTGTTTTATATAAATAACTTTCTATTCCCTTGCTTTGACTTCACCTGGCCGCAGGTATAGCATTTATTTGAAATGCAATTTCGTATATTGAAATTTAAAGAACGCAAAACAAACAAAATGCCGTAACGGAGAACCAGCATGAGAGTGAGTTACACCGATCTGAAACAGGAATTCAAACGCGTGCTGCTGTCGCGGGGCGTGGCAGAAGCCACCGCCGATGACTGTGCGGGCATGTTCGCCGACACCTCCGCCAACGGCGTTTACTCCCACGGCGTTAACCGTTTCCCGCGCTTTATTCAGCAGTTGGACGCCGGCGATATCGTGCCGACCGCCGAACCCAGCAAGCTGCTGTCGCTCGGCGCCATTGAACAATGGGACGCGCATCAGGGTATCGGCAATCTCACGGCGCGGCAGATGATGGATCGCGCCATGCAGTTGGCTGATAACCACGGTATAGGGCTGGTAGCCCTGCGCAATGCCAACCACTGGATGCGCGGCGGTGGTTTCGGTTGGCAGGCGGCGGAGAAAGGCTATATCGGCATCTGCTGGACCAACTCGATCGCCGTTATGCCCCCCTGGGGTGCCAAGGAGTGCCGAATCGGCACCAACCCGCTGATCCTCGCGGTGCCGGGCAACCCCATCACCATGGTGGATATGTCGATGTCGATGTTCTCCTATGGCGCTTTGGAGCTGAATCGGCTGGCGGGTAAAACCTTGCCGGTGGACGGCGGTTTCGACAACGACGGCCAATTGACGCGCGATCCGGCCACCATTGAAGAAAACCGTCGCATTTTGCCGATGGGTTACTGGAAAGGATCCGCGCTGTCGATCGTGCTGGATATGATCGCCACCCTGTTGTCCGGCGGATCCTCAGTGGCGGAAGTGACCGAAGACAACCGCGAAGAATATGGCGTGTCGCAGGTCTTCATCGCCATTGAGATCGAACGCTTGATCGACGGCGCCACCCGCGATGCCAAACTGCAGCGCATCATGGACTACATCACCAGCGCAGAACGCGATAACCCGGAGATAGCCATTCGCCTGCCGGGCCATAAATTCCCACGAATCCACGCTGAAAACATGCGTGACGGCATTCCCGTCGATGAGCGCGTCTGGGCGCGCATTCAGGCGCTTTAACAGGAGAGTCACCATGATATTCGGCCATATTGCCCATACTTCGCCGGAGCAGTACCCGGCGCCGGTGGCCAAAGCCATCGCCTATCTGCAAAGCACCGATTTCAGTACCCTGCCCGCCGGTCGGTATCAGGATCCTGCCACCGGCTACGTGGTACAGGTGCTGGATCTGCAAACCCACCAGCCGAGCGATCTGCGGCCTGAGGTGCACCGGGAAAACGTCGACGTGCAATTTCTGGTCAGCGGCACCGAATTGATCGGCGTGGCGGTGGATCGCGGTAATAACTCGATCCACCAGGATTTGCTGGCGCAGCGCGACATTCTTTTTTATCAGGACGTCGCCGATGAATCCTGGTTAACCCTGCGGCCCGGAAATTTTGCGGTATTTTTCCCGCAGGATGTGCATCGCCCGGCCTGTATTAACCAACAGCCCGGCGATATTCGCAAAGTGGTGGTGAAAATACCGCTGGAATTATTTAGCGCTTAATTAGCCGCAAACGAAAACCTGCAAAAAACACCGGTCCTCAGGCCGGTGCGGGCGCCCTTGTGCCCAACGCAAACAAAACAATAAAGCCCGACCCTACAAAATAGCGAAAGGTGTATAGATGAATACAGCCTCTGTTTCCGTTAGCCGCAGCCAGGTCATTCCCAAATTACGCTGGTTGAGAATAGTGCCGCCTATTCTTATTACCTGCATCATCTCCTACATGGACCGGGTGAATATTGCCTTCGCCATGCCCGGCGGCATGGACGATGAGCTAGGCATCACCGCCTCCATGGCCGGCCTGGCCGGCGGCATCTTCTTTATCGGTTATCTGTTTTTGCAGGTGCCGGGTGGCAAGCTGGCGGTGTACGGCAACGGCAAGAAATTCATCGGCTGGTCGCTGCTGGCCTGGGCGGTGATTTCGGTACTGACCGGGCTGGTCAGCAATCAATATCAGCTGTTGTTCCTGCGTTTCGCGCTGGGCGTTTCCGAGGGCGGCATGCTGCCGGTGGTGTTGACCATGATAAGCAACTGGTTCCCGGACAAGGAACGCGGCCGCGCCAACGCCATCGTGATTATGTTCGTGCCCATTGCCGGTATTCTCACCGCGCCGCTGTCCGGCTGGATCATCACCGCCTGGGACTGGCGCATGCTGTTCCTGGTGGAAGGCGCGCTGTCGCTGGTGGTGATGGTGCTGTGGTATTTCACCATCAGCAACCGCCCGCAGGAGGCCAAGTGGATTTCGCAGGCTGAAAAAGACTACCTGATCAAAACATTGCATGACGAACAGCTGCTGATCAAAGGCAAAACGGTGCGTAACGCCTCGCTGCGCCGGGTGCTGGGCGACAAGATCATGTGGCAGTTGATCATGGTGAACTTCTTTTATCAAACCGGGATCTACGGCTACACCCTGTGGCTGCCGACCATTCTCAAGGGGCTGACCAACGGCAACATGGAGCAGGTCGGCATGCTGGCCATCCTGCCCTATATCGGCGCCATCTTCGGCATGCTGATCATCTCCACCCTGTCCGATCGTACCGGCAAACGCAAAGTTTTCGTCGCATTGCCGCTGGCCTGCTTCGCCATCTGCATGGCGCTGTCAGTGCTGTTAAAGGATCACATCTGGTGGTCTTACGCGGCGCTGGTCGGCTGTGGCGTGTTTATCCAGGCCGCCGCCGGGGTGTTCTGGACCATTCCCCCCAAACTGTTTAACGCCGAAGTGGCCGGCGGTGCACGCGGCGTGATCAACGCGCTGGGTAACCTCGGTGGCTTCTGCGGCCCGTACATGGTCGGCGTCTTGATCAGCCTGTTCAGCAAGGATGTCGGTGTTTACAGCCTGGCGGTATCACTGGCCATCGCTTCGGTACTGGCACTGATGTTGCCGAATAAATGCGACCAAAAAGCGGGGGCCGAATGAGGGAATATTGGCTGGGATTGGACTGTGGCGGCACCTTTATCAAGGCCGGGTTGTATGACCGTCAGGGCACCGAGCGGGATATTGCCCGCCGTAATCTGGAGATTATCGCAGCGCAGCCCGGCTGGGCGGAACGAGATATGGCCGCGCTGTGGCGCACTGCCGCCGAAGTGATCCGGGAAGTGCTGGCTCGCAATAACATCGCCGCCGGCGATATTCAGGCAATAGGCATCTCGGCGCAGGGCAAGGGCGCGTTTTTATTGGACAAACGAGGCCTGCCGCTGGGCAACGCCATGCTCTCTTCCGATCAGCGCGCATTGACACTGGTGCAGGAGTGGCAAAAACAGGGCGTGCCGCAGGCGCTCTACCCGCAGACCCGACAAACGCTGTGGACCGGCCACCCGGTGTCGCTGCTGCGCTGGGTCAGGCAACACCAGCCGGAGCGCTATCGCCAAATTGGCAGCGTGTTGATGGCGCACGATTATCTGCGTCACTGCCTGACCGGCGAGCTGGCCTGCGAAGAAACCAATATCTCCGAATCCAACCTTTATCAGATGGCCGACGGCCGCTATGACCCGGCACTGGCGCAGTTGCTGGGTATTGGCGACATCATGCCCGCGCTGCCACCGATCGTCGGCTCCGCTGAAATCGCCGGCCGCGTCAACGCTGCCGCGGCCGCGGCGACCGGGCTGCTGCCGGGAACGCCGGTGGTTGGCGGGCTGTTCGACGTGGTGTCCACCGCACTGTGCGCCGGGCTGCAGAACGAAAGCCGACTCAATGCGGTGATGGGCACCTGGTCGGTCACCAGCGGCATCACCGACCGCATTACCGACGGGTTCGATCATCCCTTTGTTTATGGCCGCCACGCCGAGGCCGGTAAATACATCGTGCACGAAGCCAGCCCCACTTCCGCCGCCAACCTGGAGTGGTTCTGCCGGCAATGGGGCCTGCAAGACTATGCCCAACTTAATGACTGGGTAGCGGCGTTGCCAAAAGCCGACAGCAGCCTGCTGTTCGCCCCCTTCCTGTATGGCTCCAACGCCGGGCTCGGCCTGAGCGCCAGCTTCCACGGCCTGCAGGCCTTCCACCAGCGTGAACACCTGGTGCAGGCGATTTACGAGGGCGTGGTGTTCTGCCATATGACCCATCTCAACCGCATGCGGCAACGTTTTCCTGCGGCCACCGCGCTGCGCGTCACCGGTGGCCCAGCCAAGTCCGCCCCCTGGATGCAGATGTTCGCCGACGTCAGCGGTCTGCCGGTCGAACTGCCGCAGGTGGAAGAAACCGGCTGCCTGGGCGCCGCGATGGCGGCCATGGTCGGCAGCGGCGCATTCAGCGACTTCACCGCCGCCCAGCGCGAGCTGGCACCACGAATTGAACGGGTGCTGCCGGATGCCTCGGCAAGCGCGGCCTACGGCAAAAAATATCAACGCTATCAGGCGCTGGTTGCGGCACTGCAAACGCTGCAATCCGCGCAGTAAGGAGGCTTTATGAGCAATAAACCGCGCCTGCAGCTGGCGCTCGATCACACCCGGTTAGATGCCGCTCTGCAGACGGCAGAACGCCTGCGGACCCACGTCGACATCATCGAGGCCGGCACCATCTTATGCATCAGCGCCGGTATTCAGGCGGTGAGCGCACTGCGCGAGCGCTGTCCGCAACATACGCTGGTGGCCGACCTGAAAGTGGCCGATGCCGGCGGTACGCTGGCGCAGCAGGCCTTCGGCCACGGTGCCAACTGGATGACCGTCATTTGCGCCGCCCCATTGGCCACCATGGCCAGTGCGTTGGAGGTGGCGCAACGACACCAGGGCGAGATCCAGATTGAGCTGTTCGGCCGCTGGACGTTGGAGGATGCCCAACAGTGGCGCGACCTCGGTATTCGCCAGGCGATATACCACCGTGGCCGCGACGCGCAGGCCAGCGGGCAAACCTGGAGCCATCAAGATTTGGATCTGATGAAGGCCTTGTCGGATCTGGATATTGAGCTGTCGGTGACCGGCGGTATCACGCCGACCGATTTGCCGCTGTTTAAAGACATTGCCGTGACCGCTTTTATCGTCGGCAGAGCGCTGGCAGAGGCTGCCGATCCGCTGGCCGCCGCTGGACAGTTCCGCTCGGCCATTGATGACATCTGGAGAAGTTGATATGCGTCAGCACCCCTTGGGAATTTATGAAAAAGCCTTGCCGAAGCACCTGACCTGGCCCGAGCGGCTGGCGCTAGCCAAGGCCTGCGGTTTTGATTTTGTCGAAATGTCGGTGGATGAAAGCGACGAACGGCTGGCGCGTCTGAGCTGGAGCAAGGAGCAGCGGTTGTCGTTGGTCAGCGCCATGCTGGAAACCGGCATCAGCATCCCGTCGATGTGCCTGTCCGGTCATCGCCGCTTTCCCTTCGGCAGCCATGACGATGCGCTGCGTCAGCGTGCCTTCGAGATGATGGAACAGGCGATTCAACTGGCGAAGGACGTCGGCATCCGCACCATTCAGCTCGCCGGTTATGACGTCTATTACGAGCCACAGGACGAAAGCACCCTCGCCCGCTTCACCGAAGGGATGCACTGGGCTGTCGAGCGCGCCGCCGCGGCCCAGGTGATGCTGGCGGTAGAGATCATGGACACCGCCTTTATGAACTCCATCAGCAAATGGAAGGCTTGGGACGCCTGCCTGGCCTCCCCCTGGTTCACCGTCTATCCGGACGTCGGCAATCTGAGCGCCTGGGGCAATGACGTGGCGCAGGAGTTGGCGCTGGGCATTGACCGCATCGCGGCCATCCATTTGAAAGACACTTATCCGGTTACTGATAGCTCGCCGGGACAGTTTCGCGACGTGCCGTTTGGCGAAGGCTGCGTCGACTTCGTCGCCGTATTCCGCACCCTGAAACAGCTTAACTACCGCGGTGCTTTCCTGATTGAAATGTGGACCGAAAAAGCCGAAGAGCCGGTGGCCGAGATCGTGCAGGCGCGCCGCTGGATCGAACAGAAAATGCAACAAGGGGGTATGACATGCTAACGCTGCCGCAGCTTAAACAACAGGTGCTGGAAGCCAACCTGGACCTGCCGCGCCATAACCTGGTGACCTTCACCTGGGGTAACGTCAGCGCCGTGGATCGCGAACGCGGGCTGGTGGTGATCAAGCCTTCCGGCGTGGAATATGAACACATGACCGTCGAGGACATGGTGGTGGTTGATCTCGCCAAGGGGCATACCGTCGAGGGCACCAAAAAGCCTTCCTCCGATACCGCCACTCACCTGGCGCTGTACCGTGAATTCGCCGACATTGGCGGTATCGTTCACACCCATTCGCGCCACGCTACCATCTGGGCGCAGGCAGGATTGGATATTCCTGCCTGGGGCACCACTCATGCCGATTACTTCTACGGAGCCATTCCCTGCACCCGCCTGATGACCGAAGACGAAATTGAGCATGAATACGAGCTGGAAACCGGCAAGGTCATTATCGATACCTTCCGCCGTCGCGGCATCAATCCGAACGCCATTCCGGCAGTATTGGTCAATTCGCACGGGCCGTTCGCCTGGGGCAAGGACGCGCACAGCGCGGTGCATAACGCCGTGGTGCTGGAAGAAATTGCCTATATGGGGATTTTTTCACGTCAGCTGACACCGGGCATTCACAGCATGCAACCGGCGCTGCTGGATAAACATTACCTGCGCAAACACGGCAAAAATGCCTACTACGGGCAATAAGTCGGCAACGCCTTTCAGTCATCCTTTTGGCAGCCAGACGCCGTTCGGCGTCTGGTGAAAGCCCCTTTGCCGGGTAGCCGTTGATCATCCTTGGGTAATACGCCGGGTGGCGACACCTGACTGGCGGCCAAAAATTCGTTATTATCCGCTCCCACTTTCCCGCCGGGCAGCCTGATGTCTAAGATTATCGATACCTTTATTGCCCCGCCGTGTCATGACCAGATAGAGACGCTGTATCAGGACGAGAGTCTGGTGCTTATCAATAAACCCGCTGGGCTGCTAAGCCTCTCGGGGAAAAATCCGCAAAATCTCGATTCGGTACATCATCGGCTGGTGCAGCTATTTCCCGGCTGTACGCTGGTCCACCGCCTTGATTTCGGCACTTCCGGGCTGATGGTGATAGCGCGTAATAAAGCGATCAATGCCGCCCTTTGCCAACAGTTCAGTCAGCGTACCGTCACCAAAGTGTACAGCGCATTGCTCTGCGGGCACCTGAACGACGACGAAGGGGTGATAGATGCCGCGATTGCCAAAGACCCGGCGCTGTTCCCGCTGATGTCGATTTGCTCAATCCACGGCAAGCCCGCTCGCTCACGCTATCGGGTCGTTGAACGCACTTATCGCGAGTTGAAAGACGGGACGTTACTGCCGTTGACGCGGGTACAGTTAATGCCGGAGAGCGGGCGAACCCATCAACTGCGTATCCACTGCCGGCAGTTGGGCCATCCTATTTTGGGCTGTGATCTGTATGGCGGCCGTCTGCTGCCAGGCACCGAAGGGACGCCGAGATTGATGCTGCACGCCAGCGAACTGCATTTCGTTCATCCTGTCAGCGAAGAAAAGATCAAAGCCCATAATGCCAGCCCGTTCTGAAGCGAGAGAATTTAAGCCGTTTTGTCTGAAACAGAACGGCTCATCTCAGCGCATCGCTGCAAGCCCCCGGCTCTGGTGTATACTCAGACTTTCTGCACCCTGCCAGCCACAGCGGCTTTGGTTCAGGCCCGTTTCAGCAAGAGCCTGACGCCTGCACAGCCCTCCAGCCAGCTCCACACAAGCCTAATTAAAGTGGAACCCCCATGAGCCAAAACACCGCTCGTATCAGCGAGATCATCGACAACGCGAAAATCTCGCCCTATCAGATCCTGATCCTTACCCTGTGTTTCCTGATTGTCCTGCTGGACGGTTTTGACACCGCAATCATCGGCTATATCGCCCCGGCGTTACGCGAAGAGTGGCAGCTGCTGCCTGCGCAGTTGTCGCCGGCGTTTGGCGCGGGATTGTTCGGCCTGCTGCTCGGCAGCCTGATCTTCGGCCCGGTTGCCGATGCCATAGGACGCAAGCGCGTGCTGCTCGCCTCCATACTGATCTTTGGCGGAGGCACTCTGGCCTCGGCCTACACCAGCTCAATCGAATCGTTGACCCTGCTGCGCTTAATCACCGGTATCGGTTTGGGAGGAGCGATGCCCACCTGTATCACCCTGAGCTCGGAATACTCGCCCGCGCGTCGGCGGATGATCATGGTCACCCTCAGCTGGAGCGGTTTCACCGCCGGTCTGGCGCTGGGCGGCATGCTTGCCGGGCAGATTATTCCGGCCTTCGGCTGGCGTGGCCTGCTGTTGCTCGGCGGCATCGCGCCATTATTGCTGTTGCCGTTACTGGCCTGGCAGATGCCCGAGTCAGCGCGCTTTATGACTGCCAGCCCGAAACATGCCGATAGCCTGCGCCAGGTGGTTGAGCGCATCACCGGCAAAAATTGGGCGGGCGTAACCATTATCGATGATGAACGCCCCGCGCTGACCCGATCGCCAATCTCGCACCTGTTCATCGAAGGTCGCGCAGTGCGCACCTTGCTGCTGTGGGTGGCATTCTTCTGCTCGTTGTTTGTGTTTTATCTGCTCACCAGTTGGCTGCCGAGCATCCTCAAGGATACCGGTTACGATATCGTCCACGCATCGCGCATCGGGGCGATGGTGCCGCTGGGCGGAACCCTCGGTGCCATCCTTATGGCGCTGCTGATGGACCGCGTCGGTCCCTACCGGGTGTTGGCCCTGTCGTACCTGGGGGCCGCGCTGGTGATTGGCGCTACCGGTTATCTGATGGGGGACGCCTATACGCTGGCGGTCACCGTCTTCCTCATCGGTTTCGGCGTGGCCGGGGCGCAGAACGGCCTGAATCTGGTCTCCGCTACCCTTTACCCCACCGCCGCTCGCGTCACCGGCGTCAGTTGTGCGATGGCGAGCGGTCGCGTCGGCTCGATCGTCGGTGCACTGCTTGGCGCCTGGATGATCGTCTCGGCAGGGTCGTCGGAGATGTTCTTCATCTGGCTGGCGCTGCCGGTACTGGTGGGCTCTGCGGCTATTTTCCTGCTCTACCGGCTCAGCGTTAACCGCCCCGTCCCTGCGCCAGACTCCGCGTTATCAAACTGAAAAAACGAAAAAGCCGGGGCGACATCCTCAGGATGCAGCCTCGGCCGGCAGTAAAAAAGGGGCCAAGGCCCCTTTTCAATTCTTCTGCTTTATTCCGCTTTCGCGGTAGCCGCGTCTTCGGTGCGGTACAGATGAACATCCATCTGCGGGAACGGAATGCCGATATTGTTGGCATCCAGCGCGCGTTTGAAGTTCTCCATCAGATCGAAGTATACGTTCCAGTATTCCGCGTTGGTGGTCCAGGAACGGGTGACAAAGTTCAGTGAAGATGGCGCCATCTCGTTCAAGCGTACGGTTACGCCTTTGGCGTGCATGATGCGTTTGTCGGCGGCGATCACATCGCCCAACACTTTTTTCACCACATCGATATCGGCGTTATAAGCCACGCCAACCACGATGTCTACGCGGCGGTTTGGCTCGCGGGAGTAGTTGATGATGTTGCCGGCAATGATTTTACCGTTCGGCACCACGATGGTTTTGTTGTCTGCGGTACGCAGCGTGGTGGAGAAAATCTGAACCTGGTCGACGGTACCGGCCACGCCGCCCAGATCGACATATTCACCGGCACGCAGCGGACGGAAAGCCACTAACAGCACCCCGGCAGCGAAGTTGGACAGCGAGCCCTGCAGCGCCAGGCCAACGGCCAAACCTGCGGCACCCAATACGGCGATCACCGACGTGGTCTGCACGCCAACGCGCCCCAGCACTGCGATAAAGGTGAAGGCCAAAATGCCGTAACGCGCCATGGCAGACAGGAAGTCGGCAACCGTGGCGTCGATACCGCGCAGCTTCATCACCCGGTTTAACGCATTGCTGACTACGCGGGCAATGATCGAACCAATGATGAAAATAACGATAGCCGCGACGATGTTCACCGCGTACTGAATCAATAAGTCCTGGTTCTTCACCAGCCAGTTACCGGCACCATTAATGCCGTCTACTACATTCAGATCTTTCATTCGTGTCGTCCTAACTTGTCCCTAAGGGGATAAACTCGCAAAAAAAACTGACATCAGCCGTCAGTCGGAAACCACCGCCTTAGGTTAACCAACATTTCCACCGCATGCCAACCGTAAGCGTCAAAAATAGCCAAACTGCCGCCACGCTTCTTCTATGCTGAACACAGCGCTATCGCCTTTATAACGATAAGGAACTTTATCGGTTATGCACATTCCATCGTCAATCAAACACTACTGGCAGGTTCGGCCAAGGCTGCTGCTGTCCGTCGGCGCGGGCATCTTGTGCTACCTGCTGCTGCCCGCCACGCTTTCTGAGCTGCAGCGGCTGATGCTTGGCTGGAACGTTTTGGCCTGGTGCTACCTGCTGTTTCTCTGGCGACTGATGCTGATCAGCACGCCAAAGCACATCCGCCAACTGGCGCGTACACAGGATGAGAGCGCCAGTATGGTACTGGCACTGGTCAGCATCGGCTGCCTGGTGAGCATTTTGTCCATTCTGTTTGAGCTGAGCACCGCCAAACAGGTCAGCGACTCGCTGAAGACGCTGCATCTGGCGCTGACCGGTGCGACGCTGGTGGTGTCCTGGTTACTGCTGCCCACGGCATTTACCATGCACTATGCTCATCAGTTTTATCGTCAGGGCGCACAGCAGGATCCGCTGCCGCTGCTGTTTCCCGGCAACCTTAAAGAGCCGACCTATTGGGACTTTGCCTATTTCTCGTTCACCATCGCGGTGGCCTCGCAAACCGCAGACGTGGCCGTCGGTGCGGCCGAGGTGCGCAAAGTCGCTCTGCTCCAATCGGTGATTTCCTTTGTTTTCAATCTGGTGATCCTGGGGCTGTCAATCAACGTCGGTGCCAGCCTGTTGGGCTAACAACGAAAAAGGCTCCCCGAAGGGAGCCTTTCAATATGGCTACCAGCTAACCGAGATTACAGAACGTCTACTGCGTTCAGATCTTTGAAAGCCTGTTCCAGACGAGTAATCATGGAAGTCTGGGCTGAACGCAGCCATACGCGTGGATCGTAGTATTTCTTGTTCGGCTGGTCGGCGCCTTTCGGGTTGCCCAACTGGCCCTGCAGGTAAGCTTCGTTCGCTTTGTAGTACTGCAGGATACCGTCCCAGGTTGCCCATTGGGTGTCGGTATCGATGTTCATTTTGATCACGCCGTAACCTACGGATTCTTTGATCTCTGCGTCGGTAGAACCGGAACCGCCGTGGAACACGAAGTTCAGGCTGTTGTGCGGCAGATTGAATTTCTTGGACACGTAGTCCTGAGAATCGCGCAGGATGGTCGGAGTCAGTTTAACGTTGCCTGGCTTGTATACGCCGTGCACGTTACCGAAGGACGCCGCGATGGTGAAGCGTGGGCTGATGGCGTTCAGTTTTTCGTACGCGTAAGCCACGTCTTCCGGTTGGGTGTACAGAGCGGATGCGTCCATATGGCTGTTGTCCACGCCATCTTCTTCACCGCCGGTGCAGCCCAGTTCGATTTCCAGAGTCATACCCAGTTTCGCCATGCGAGTCAGGTATTTGCTGCAAATTTCGATGTTTTCTTCCAGGGACTCTTCAGACAGGTCGATCATGTGAGAAGAGAACAGTGGCTTACCGGTGGCCGCGAAGTGTTTCTCGCCGGCGTCCAGCAGGCCGTCCAGCCATGGCAGCAGTTTCTTCGCACAGTGGTCGGTGTGCAGAATAACCGGCACGCCGTAATGCTCAGCCAACTGGTGAACATGATGTGCACCAGAGATAGCGCCCAGAATTGCTGCACCCTGAGGAACGTCAGTCTTCACGCCTTTACCGGCGATGAACGCGGCACCGCCGTTAGAGAACTGTACGATGACCGGAGCACGCACCTTCGCCGCTGTTTCCAGCACGGCGTTGATGGAGTCGGTACCTACACAGTTCACTGCTGGCAGAGCAAAGTTGTTCTCTTTAGCTACTGCGAATACTTTCTGAACGTCATCACCAGTGATGACACCCGGTTTTACGAAATCAAAAATTTTAGACATGTTACTTTGTCCTGTTTCGTCGGCCGTAGATGGATGTAAATCGATTTTTTCATGCCGCGCCGCGTTATGCCGCGCGGTATAAAACAAACGGGCGGCTTTCGCCTCCCGTTGTCTGAATTACTGCTTAGCGCGCTCTTCCAGCATCACAACCGCCGGTAACGCTTTACCTTCCACGAACTCCAGGAAGGCGCCGCCGCCGGTTGAGATGTAGGAAATCTTGTCAGCAATGCCGAACAGGTCGATTGCTGCCAGGGTGTCGCCGCCGCCTGCGATAGAGAAGGCTTCGCTGTCTGCGATAGCGCGAGCGACAATTTCGGTGCCCCGACGGAAGTTAGGGAACTCGAATACGCCAACCGGGCCATTCCACAGAATGGTTTTGGCGTTCTTCAGGATAACGGCCAGACGCTCGGCTGAGACGTCGCCCATATCCAGAATTTGCTCGTTGTCCTGAATTTCGTTCGCCTGTTTCACGGTCGCAACCGCGTTTTCAGAGAACTCGGTCGCCACGCGCACGTCGGTCGGAACCGGAATGTCGCAGGTTTCCAGCAGTTTCTTGGCGTTGTCGATCAAATCAGGTTCATACAGAGACTGGCCCACGTTGTTACCCTGCGCCGCCACGAAGGTGTTGGCGATGCCACCACCGACGATCAGCTGATCGGCGATTTTGGACAGGGAATCCAGTACGGTCAGTTTGGTGGAAACTTTAGAACCGCCCACGATGGCAACCATCGGACGGGCAGGGTTGCCCAGCGCTTTACCCAGCGCTTCCAGCTCTGCGGACAGCAGAGGGCCGGCACAGGCAACAGGAGCGAACTTGCCCACGCCGTGAGTGGAAGCCTGCGCGCGGTGTGCGGTGCCGAAGGCGTCCATCACATACACGTCACACAGTGCCGCATATTTCTTGGAAAGGGTTTCGTCGTCTTTTTTCTCGCCCTTGTTGAAACGGACGTTTTCCAGCACCACCAGCTCGCCTTCTGCAACATCAACGCCATCCAGGTAGTCTTTAGCCAGACGTACCGGGTTTTTCAGGTGTTCTTTCAGATAGTTGACAACAGGCAGCAGGGAGAATTCTTCGTTGTACTCGCCTTCGGTAGGACGACCCAGGTGGGAAGTTACCATCACGCGGGCGCCTTGTTTCAGCGCAGCTTCAATAGTCGGCAGGGAGGCACGGATACGTGCATCGGAAGTCACTTTACCGTCTTTCACTGGAACGTTCAGATCGGAACGGATCAGAACGCGTTTACCTGCCAGATCCAGATCGGACATGTTAATTACAGACATGGTGAACCCTCTTGGTTGATTCTCTATAAAGTTGCCTGAGCGGCGCACCGGCCAGTGCCGATGCCGCCGTACTAGAAACCGCTTGCGGCCATTGCCCGTGTTGTATCCAACATCCGGTTGGCAAAGCCCCATTCATTATCACACCAGACCAAGGTCTTGATCAGGTGTTGTCCGCTAACCCGAGTCTGCGTACCGTCGACGATAGCGCTGTGCGGGTCATGGTTAAAATCGATCGAGACTAATGGTAGTTCCGTATAGTCAACTATACCACGAAAAGATCCCCGTGCGGCCATTTGCAACAGCTGGTTGACCTCTGCCACTTTCACCGCCGAACTGACGCTGACGCTGAGATCGATGGCCGTCACGTTGATGGTCGGTACACGTACGGAAATCGCTTCGAAACGATCGCAAAATTGCGGAAAAACGCGGGTAATACCGGCGGCCAGCTTGGTGTCGACCGGAATAATCGACTGGCTCGCCGCGCGGGTGCGCCGCAAATCCTGGTGATAGGCGTCAATCACCGGCTGATCGTTCATCGAAGAGTGAATGGTGGTCACCGTGCCCGATTCGATGCTGAAGGCATCGTCCAGCAGCTTGATCACCGGAATAATGCAGTTGGTGGTGCATGACGCATTGGACACGATGCGGTGTTCTGCCAGCAGCGTCTGATGGTTGACGCCAAACACGATGGTGGCGTCCAGATCGTTGCCGCCGGGGTGAGCGAACAACACTTTCTTCGCCCCCGCCGCCAGATGGGCCTCGCCATCCGCCCGACTGCCGTACACGCCGCTGCAGTCCAGCACCACGTCAACGCCCAACTCGCCCCAGGGAAGCTGTTCCACCGTCGGCTGATGCAGCAAACGAATGGTATCGTCCCCGACGGTCAACATGTCGCATTCCTGGCGAACATCCCAGGCAAAACGGCCATGGCTGGAGTCGTATTTCAGCAGGTGGGCCATCCCCTCGGCGTTCGCCAATTCGTTGATCGCCACCACGGAAATTTCCGCTCTTCGTCCCGATTCATACAGTGCGCGTAAAACGCTGCGGCCAATGCGGCCAAAGCCGTTAATCGCTATGCGGATTGTCATGCTGCTCCTGAAAAAGGGCCTTCTCCCACCGGGCAGGCTCACCGTACCAGAGAGGGCGCTGATGGGTTATCCGATCAAGCTAACCCGCATAGAGTACTTTAGCGCACCGCCTGCTGTGAATCGCCACGTCGCATTATTCATTTCATCAGACGCGCCTTCATCACCTTCACTCCGGCGTTTCTGTTGAATACTGACGCAACTGAAACGCTTCAGCTGAGCATAAACCAAAGTTTTGCCAAAAGGAACAGATGCGACAGTTCGCCTGACAACTGTTCGACACTTTGCGGGAATAAAATGATCTGGCGCACACTTTTGCCGCCTCCTCCCCTAGCGACGCGCCAGGTATTCCGACAACAACGAGGCTTCGCCATAGTGCTGGCGGAAATAATCGCGCAAAAATTCGACCGTCACCCGCACCTTGGCCGAGGTCGCCAGGCGCGAAACGTACACCGCCCAAATATCCGCCGGCTGGTAGTAATCCGGCAGAATATGCACCAGCCAGCCGTTTTCAATGCTCTCCCGCACGTCCCAGAAGGAGCGAAGCGCCGCGCCCTGCCCATCCAGGCACCATTGATGCACGATTTCGCCGTTGTTGGACGAAAGCCCGCCGGTCACCTTTACCGCCTCCTCCCCCTGCGGCCCCTGCAGCCGCCACAGGCCAAAAGGATGGTCGCGCTCCTTGATCGCCAGGCAAGCGCGTCCGGACAGCTCACTCAGGCTCTTGGGTGTGCCGCAACGCTGCAGGTATTCCGGAGAGGCGCACAGGATACGCTGGTTCTGCGCCAGCTTACGGGCGATCAGATTGGGAGCAATGTCATCACCGATGCGGATATCCAGATCAAAACCTTCGCTGACCAAATCCACCAGCCGATCGGAAACGTCCAGACGCAGCTCCAGCGCCGGGTACTGCAGCGCCAGCGCCGACAGTGCCGGGCCGACAAAACGCCGACCGAAACCGAAACTGCTGACAATGCGCAGCGTGCCCTGCGGTGCCTGACGGGCGTCGGAAAGCTCGTCCATCATTTGATCGACGTCGTTGAGAATGCGCTGCGCCCACTCGTAAATGCGTTCGCCATCTTCGGTGATTGCCACCCGCCGCGTAGTGCGATGCAGCAACGTGACCTCCAGCGCCTTTTCCAGCAGCGCAATGCGTTTGCTGATGAATGCCGGTGAAACCCCCAGCTCGTCGGCAGCGGCGGCAAACCCGGCGCGCCGCGCCACCAGCACAAACACCCGCAGGTCACTCAGAATAGGCAGATTATTCATGATTCGTGTTTTATGTTTCACCGTTTGCAGTATTGATTAACAGTTAGTCAATTATAGGATGAAAGGGATGTCAATCGCCCCTCTTCACAAGTGAGATCCTATGAGCAAAAGCTATAAAATCGCCGCCATACCGGGGGACGGTATTGGCCAGGAAGTGATGCCGGAAGGCATTCGGGTATTGCAGGCCGCTGCCGCGCGCTGGGATTTATCCCTGGAGTTTGAAACCTTCGAATGGGCCAGCTGCGACTATTACCTGCAGCATGGCAAGATGATGCCGGACGATGGGCTTGAGCAGCTGCAAGGCTTCGACGCGGTCTATTTTGGTGCCGTCGGCTGGCCGGACAAGGTGCCGGACCATGTCTCGCTGTGGGGGTCGTTGCTGAAATTCCGTCGCGATTTCGATCAGTACGTCAACCTGCGTCCGGTGCGCTTGTTCCCCGGCGTCCCCTGCCCGCTGGCGCACAAAAAACCGGGCGATATCGATTTTTACGTGGTGCGTGAAAATACCGAAGGGGAGTACTCGTCGCTCGGCGGTCGGATGTTTGAAGGCACCGAACGTGAAATGGTGATCCAGGAGTCGGTGTTCACCCGCCACGGCGTCGACCGCATTTTGAAATACGCTTTTGAGCTGGCGCAACAACGCCCGCGTAAAACGCTTACCGCCGCCACAAAATCCAACGGTATGGCGATCAGCATGCCGTATTGGGATGAACGCGTTGCCGCCATGGCGCAGCAGTATCCGGACATTCGCTGGGACAAGCAGCATATCGATATTCTGTGCGCACGCTTCGTGCTGCAACCCGAACGTTTCGACGTGGTGGTGGCTTCAAACCTGTTCGGCGATATCCTGTCCGATCTTGGCCCGGCCTGCGCCGGCACCATCGGTATTGCGCCTTCGGCCAACCTCAATCCCGAACGCCGCTTCCCGTCGCTGTTCGAACCGGTACACGGTTCCGCACCGGATATCTTCGGCAAAAACATTGCCAACCCGGTCGCCATGATCTGGGCCGGCGCCATGATGCTGGACTTCCTCGGTGCGGGGGAACCGCGCTATCGCCAGGCTCACGACGGTATTCTCGCCGCCATCGAACAGATCATCGCCAGTGGGCCACGAACTCCGGACATGCATGGCGATGCTACCACCCAGCAGGTGGGTCAGGCGATCGCCGCCTTGCTTTAACCTAAACATTCACACCATAAATGACTATGCAGAGCGATATATATCGCTCTGCATAGTCACGTGCTAATTTTGTATTCCTCCATAAATTCTCATCGTAATTCGCTAAAAAGCCCCCGAAAAGCCCACACTAAATCCACGGTCAAGATCACAACAAATTATTCACATACTGTGTTTTATCCCTTCACAGATGCCCTAATTGTGGCCTCAGATTAATTTATGCACACTCACAAATGTTAATGAAGGGTAAAAACTCACGGCATCTGCAGTACCGGGATATGCACCCTACGTGGTCTAACAAACGGCTTAACGCCAATCAATAAGGCTGAGATGCACAGCAGCCAACCACAAATAACAGGAGTTCACGCCCATGCAGAGCACGCCCAAAAAGGATGTCATGCTCATTGCCATCAGCCTGTGCAGCATCGCGCTGATTGCCAGCTGCCTGATGCTCTTCCCGATTCAGTCAGAGCGGGTCGCCACTACCATTTTTAACGCGGTCACCCGCCTGTTCGGTTCCACCATTCAGGTGCTGGTGCTGATGGCACTGCTGGTGGTGCTTTATCTGGCCTTGAGCAAATACGGCAATATCCGCCTTGGCGAAGGCAAGCCTCAGTACCCCACTCTGGCCTGGGTATTTATGTTCATTTGCGCCGGATTGGGTTCCTCAACCCTGTACTGGGGCGTGATGGAATGGGCTTATTACTATCAAACGCCGGGACTGAACATTGCCCCACGTACGCCAAAGGCGTTGGAATACAGCATCAGCTACTCGTTCTTTCACTGGGGGTTAAGCGCCTGGGCAACCTATGCGCTGGCCTCGCTGATCATGGCCTATCACTTTCACGTCCGTAAAAATAAGGGCTTAAGCCTGTCCGGCATTATCTCGGCCATCACCGGCGCACGCGCCGACGGCCCTATAGGCCGGACGGTAGACCTTATTTTTCTGGTTGCCACCGTGGGCGCGCTGACTATCTCGCTGGTGTTAACCGCCTCCACCTTCACCCGTGGGCTAACGGCACTCACCGGCATTCCGGATACCTTCACGGTACAGGCAGCGGTGATCCTGCTGGCCGCGGTCATTTTCTGTCTCAGCTCTTATATCGGCATCGACGGCGGCATGCAGCGGCTGAGCAAAATGGTCGGCTGGGGCGCGTTTATCTTCGCCGCACTGGTCCTGCTGGTCGGCCCGACCGAATTCACCATCAATAACACCGTTAACGCTATCGGCCTGACGGCGCAGAACTTCCTGCAGATGAGCCTGTTTACCGATCCGATGGGAGACGGCAGCTTTAGCCGCAGCTGGACCGTGTTCTACTGGCTGTGGTGGATTTCCTACACGCCGGGCGTGGCGATGTTTGTGACCCGGGTCTCTCGCGGGCGCAAGATCAAAGAGGTGATTTGGGCCCTGCTGCTCGGCAGCACCCTCGGTTGCTGGTTCTTTTTCGGCTCACTGGAAAGCTTCGCCATGCATCAGTTCATCAGCGGCCAGTTGAACGTGCCTGAGGTGCTCAATACCCAGGGCGGTGAAACGGCGGTGCAAATGCTGCTGATGTCACTGCCGCTGGGCAAACTGTTCCTCGCGGGCTACCTGTTTATCATGATTATTTTTCTGGCGTCGCATATGGATGCCGTCGCCTACACCATGGCAGCCACCAGCACCCGGAATCTGCAGGAGGGGCAGGATCCCAGCCCGATGCTGCGGCTGTTTTGGTGCGTGGTGATCACCCTGATCCCGCTGTCGATCCTGTTTACCGGGGCCTCCCTGGACACCATGAAAACCACCGTCGTCCTGACCGCCTTGCCGTTCCTGCTGGTGCTGCTGGTAAAAACCTACGGTTTCGCCCGTTGGCTGAAACAGGATTACGCCGCGATACCGGCACACCTGATCGAAGTCAGCCGACCGACGTTGCCCCTTCCGTCTGACCCGCCGGCCGTTAGCCCGTTAAACAACACAACCGTCGTCTGAAACACTCCCGTGGAATAAAAACAAATAAGAGGAAGGTTATTATGAGCACTGCGATCCCCGTACTGACATTACCCAATGACTTCTGCGCCGATGCCCGCGAGGCGTATACCATTCCGGCGCAGTTTTATACTCACCCGGCTGCGTTCGATCATGAAAAAGAGCGCGTATTCGCCAACAGCTGGATCTGCGTGGCACACGGCAGTGAAGTTGCCCAGCCAAATGATTACATCACCCGCGAGATCATCGGCGAAAATATCCTGGTGGTTCGCGGCCGCGATAAGGAGTTGCGCGCCTTTTATAACGTTTGCCCACACCGGGGTCACCAATTGCTGTCAGGCGACGGCAAGGCCAAAAACGTCATCACCTGCCCGTACCACGCCTGGGCGTTCAAGCTCGACGGCGAACTGGCTCATGCACGTAACTGCGAGAACGTGCATAACTTCAATAAAGACATCGCCCATCTGACGCCGGTACGGGTAGAAGAATACGGCGGGTTTATTTTTATCAACATGGATCCGCAGGCCGGCAGCGTAGAAGAGCAACTTCCAGGGCTGGCGGCAAAAGTGCGCGAAGCCTGCCCGACAGTAGATAACCTGAAGCTGGCGGCGCGCTTTACCACGCTCACCCCAGCCAACTGGAAGAACATCGTCGACAACTACCTCGAATGCTATCACTGCGCACCGGCACACCCCGGCTTTGCCGATTCGGTGCAGGTCGATCGCTACTGGCACACCCTGCACGGCAACTGGACGCTGCAATTTGGCTACGCCCGCCCTTCGGAACAATCATTCAAATTCGAAGAAGGCAAAGATGCCAGCTTCCACGGCATCTGGCTGTGGCCTTGCACCATGTTCAATATCCCACCGTTGGAAGGGATGATGACGGTGATTTATGAGTTCCCGGTCGATGCGGAAACCACCCTGCAACACTATGACATTTACTTCACCAACGAAGAGCTGACCGCCGAACAGCAGAGGTTGATCGAATGGTATCGCGACGTATTCCGTCCGGAAGATCTGCGGCTGGTCGAGAGCGTGCAGAAAGGGTTGAAGTCACGCGGTTATCGCGGTCAGGGGCGGATTATGGCTGACGGTGCAGGCAGCGGCGTCAGCGAGCACGGTATCGCACACTTCCACAACCTGGTGGCGCAAGTCTTCCAGCCCTGAATCTGCCGGGGCCGGATGAGGTCACCTGTTTTGCGCGGGCTGTGCCCGCGCTCTGGAGTGAATGACATGTCGAGTTATCGGATGTTGGATGTCCGCGTGATCGAAATCGAAACCGTTACCGCGCAGGTAAAGCGTTTTACTCTGGAGGACCCGACGCAGCGGCCGTTGCCGACATTCAGCGGCGGCAGCCATATCATCGTGCAGATGCAGCAGGGCGAGCAGTGCTACCGTAACGCCTACTCGCTGTTAAGTTCCCCTTTCGACCTGCACCGTTATCAGATTGCCGTGCGCCGCGAGTCCCCCTCTAAAGGCGGATCGGATTTCATGCATGACCGCGTAAAAATTGGCGACACGCTGACCATTAGCACGCCAAACAATCTGTTTGCGCTGGCACCCACCGCGAAACAACACCTGCTGATTGCCGGCGGCATCGGCATCACGCCGTTTCTGGCGCAGCTGCACGAGCTGCACCAGCGCAGTCAGCGTTACCGCTTGCACTATTGCTTTCACAGCGAAGAGCACAATGCTTTTCAAACGCAGCTGCAGGCGTCTCCTTTTGCCGAACATGTGCGCTATCACATTTCCAGTCAGGGTGGCCGTTTGGATGTGACGCGTCTGCTGGCCGAGGCGGAACCCGACGCCCACATCTATGTGTGTGGTCCTCCGGCGTTGAACGATGCGGTATTGCAGGCGGCGGCAGCGTTGGGAATTGCGCCAACACGTCTGCACCGCGAAGCCTTTGCCGCAGCAGACAGCCAGGGGGGGGCTTTTACTCTGGTACTGGCACGCTCAGGCATTGAACTAGAGGTCGCGCCAAACATGACCATTCTGCAGGCGTTGGAAAACAGCAAGGCGGCCAAAGTAGAATGCCTGTGCCGGGAGGGGATTTGCGGTACCTGTGAAACGCGAATTCTCGAAGGCGAAGCCGACCACCGCGATCAGTATCTGAGCGAGGAAGAGCGAGAGGCGCAACAGAGCCTATTGATCTGCTGCTCACAGGCCAGAGGGCCACGGCTGGTGCTGGATTTGTAATTCAGTGAGCCGCGTCCCTTCGTGGGGCGCGGCCATGGTCGAAGCTAGGCCTTAGGGAAAATCCACAGGTGCTCTGCCGGCAGCGACAGCCGGCAAAGCGTCTGACCGCGTACTTCGGTGCCATAAGCCCGCACCACGAAATCTTCGGCAACGGTGCGGAACAGGTATTCCCAACGATCGCCCAGATACATGCTGGTCAGCAGTGGCAATTCCAGTTGGTTGCCCTGAGGATCTTCCCCCAGACGCACGCGTTCTACCCGGATCACCGCCGTGGCTTCATCACCGACGTTTACCCCTGCACCAGCCATGCCCCACAGCGCCCAGTCTTTCCCTTCGATGCGCGCTTTGCCCTCGCTCATCTCGGTGATTTTGCCGAACAGACGGTTATTACTGCCCATAAACTCGGCGGTAAACAGGGTCGAGGGAGAACCGTACATTTCCTGCGGCGTACCCTGCTGTTCGATCTTGCCGTTGTTGAGCAACAAAATACGATCGGAAATGGCCATCGCCTCGTTCTGATCGTGGGTCACCATCAGCGCCGACAACCCAAGCTTGATAATCAGTTCACGCAGGAACACCCGCGCCTCTTCGCGCAGCTTGGCATCAAGGTTAGATAGCGGCTCATCCAGCAGGATCACCGGCGGGTTGTACACCAGCGCCCGACCAATCGCCACGCGCTGCTGCTGGCCACCGGACAGCTGATGCGGATGGCGTTTGCCCAGATGTCCCAGCCCCAATTGATCCAGCACCCCTTGCACCCGCTGGGTAATTTCTGTCGAGGCGACTTTACGTAATTTCAGCGGGTAGGCGACATTCTCAAACACGGTTTTATGCGGCCACAGGGCATAAGACTGAAATACCAGGCCGAGGTTGCGTTCTTCCGCCGGGATCTCGCTGCGCGCAGTGCCGTCGTACACCTTATTGTTGCCAATGATAATGCTGCCCTGCGTTGGCTTTTCCAGCCCGGCAACCGCCCGCAGCAGGGTCGTTTTACCGCTGCCCGACGGCCCCAGCAGCGAAACCACTTCGCCGCGCTTTAGCTGCATCGAAACGCCCTTCAGCACCGGGTTGTCGCCGTAGGTCAAATGCAGGTTCTCTACCGAAAGTTCAATCATGTAATTTCACTCCAAAGCGCAAGGCGATCCCCAGCCCCAGCACCACCAGCAGGATGTTAATGAAGGAGAGTGCGGCCACGATATCAATGGCACCCGCCGCCCACAGCGAAACCAGCATCGAACCTATGGTTTCGGTGCCTGGCGACAACAGGTAAACCCCGGTGGAATACTCTCGCTCGAAAATCAGGAACATCAGCAGCCACGAGCCGATCAGGCCGTAGCGCGACAGCGGAATGGTCACGTGGCGGGTGATCTGCCCACGGGAGGCACCGGCACTGCGCGCCGCCTCTTCCAGTTCTGGGCCGACCTGCAACAGCGTCGAAGAGATCAACCGCAGGCCGTAGGCCATCCATACCACGGTATACGCCAGCCAAACGCTGAAGATGGTGCTGCGCAAAGAACGTAGCCAGACAATCAGGTTTTCCCGCAGCCATTCGGCGACCGGCAGGGCCGACAGCCAGCCCTCTTTCAGCGACTTGTCCAGCCACATCGGCAGGAACAGGAACACCCACAGGAACGCCAGCCCCGCCAGCAACCCCGGCACCGCACGCGGTACCAGCACGCTGTAATCGAGAAAACGGGTAGCGCCGTCGGGTTTGCGGTGCATGGCAATGCCGATGAACAGATAACAGACCACCGCCAGAGCACCGCCGATCACCCCAATAGCCATCGAGTTGACGATGGCCCGCAACAGGTTGGGTTGCTGCCAGATGGTGCGGAAGGTATTGAGCGACAGCTCGTCCCAGAGAGAAACGCCCACGCCCCAGTTGGAGATAAAGGCACGCAGCACCACGCCCACCAGTGGCACACCTATGGTCACCGTCAGCCAAAACACCACCACCGCACCGGCGACCCAGCGCCATTTACCCAGCGGCAACGCCCGCGCCTGAGACGCCTTGCCCTTGACGGTGACGAAACGGTTGGCGGTGCGCATCAGACGGCGCTGCAACATCACCAGCGGAATGGTGATGCAAATCAGCACCACCGCCACCGCCGCCATCAGATGATATGACGGCGTACCCAGCTTGTTGGTCAGTTGATACAGGTAGGTCGCCAGCACCAGGTTACCTTCCGGATCGCCCAGCACCAGCATCAGGCCGAACACTTCCAGCCCAAGAAAGAACAACAATACGCCGGCATACAGAATCGAAGGGCGCACCATCGGCAAGCTGACGGCGGTCATGACCTGCAAGGGGGAAGCTCCCGCCGTACGAGCAGCCTCCTCCACGTCGGAGCCGACGCTGCGCAAGGCCGAAGAAATATAAAGGTAGGCGTGCGGCACATGGGTTAACCCGGCAATGACCACGATGCTGGCCATCGAATAGATATTCCAGGGCACAAAGCCCAGCAGCGACTCCGCCCACAGCGAAAAGAAGCCTACCGGCCCGGCGGCCACCACGTAGCCAAAACCCAGCACCATCGGCGAGACAAAAATCGGCACCAGGATCAGCGGCTCTATAAACCGGCGACCAGGCAGATCGGTTCTGACCATCAAAAAGGCCAGGATCCCCCCCAGCGGAATGGCGATCACCACCAGCCCAAAGGCCAGAATAAATCCGCTTTTCAGTGCCTTGTAAAAATCAGGATCGGTGAAAATAAACTCGAACGCCTCAAGGCTAAAAACCTTGGAGGGCGAAAAAAAGGGGGCGGAGAGGAAACTTTGAATCACGATAAAGGACAGCGGTACGTAGATAACCAGTGCGGTTATCAACACCACCAAGCCACGCGGCAGGCTCTGCCACTTTCTGCGCCATGTATTCATAATCTATCCCAATGGTTGTAAACATCGACCACCAAAGGGCGCGCGCCTCCCTGGCAGACGCGCGTCCGGAGCCTGTCCTTATTTATTTTGCCGCAGCGGTACGCCACTGTTTGATGTAGTCCAACCGTTTGGCCGGCTGCAGGTACTCCAACAGGCTCTCGTCCACTGGGATCGGCTTCAGCGCATTGCCAAGCATTTTGGTCATGCCGTCGATGTCGTTTTTGCCTTCAATGTCATTACGGATAGAGGGAATATCCGCCTGGTTGGCGAGAATGCTCTGGCCTTTTTCCGACAGTACGTAGTTAAGCCACAGCTTGGCCGCATTGGCGTTGGCGGCCTCTTTGCTGATAAAGGACACCCGCGACAGCACCAGGGTGTAATCTTTCGGATAAGCGATGCCCAGAGAAGGGTCGGTTTTGGCGCGTGCTTCGGCGTAGGAACCCAGGATATTGAAACCAATCAGGTTTTCACCGGACGATACCCTTTCCATCATGGTACCGGTGGACGACTGCACGGCCAGGCCGCCTTTGGCGACGTCAGCCAGCGTAGCGAAATAGTTCGGGTCGGCCTTGAAGTCCTGCACCGACAGCATGAAACCCAACCCTGATTTTTCAATGTCATAGGTCGTGACTTTCTTTTTGAACTTGTCGGTTTGGCTGGCGATCAGCTTTGCCAGCGCAGCGTGCGAGTCCGGTACATCCCCCTGCGGGATCAGCCGCTTGTTATAAATGAAGACCACCGGCTCGTAGGTGGTGCCGTAGGCTTTCTCTTTCCAGACCGCCCACTTGGGCAATTGGCCCTGTTCCGGCGAAGCGTATTCTTGCGCATAGTCGGTTGCCAGCTTCAGCGCGGTATCCATCGACGAACTCCACACCACGTCGCCGCTGGTGCCGCCCGCCGCCTGTTCGCTGATATAGCGGTTATACAGTTCGGTGCTGTTCATGTCGTTGTATTCGACCTTAACGCCCGGGTACAGCGCTTCGAACCCCTGAATCAGCGGCCCTGCGGCTTTGGTATCGGTGGTGGAATACACCACTACCTTGCCTTCTTTCTTCGCGCCATCCACAATTTTCTGGTAGTCAGCTGGATAGCCCGCGGGGAACTCAGCGTAAGCAGGCACTGCACCCAGTACCGCCATCGCCACTACCGACGCGCCGATTCTTGTCAACATGATCAACTCCTGGTTACATTTAATAAACTAAAAATTAACATATAGTTAATAAGTGTTCTTACGCAACGCCGTTGATTTTTTATCTTCGTGTTTTGTGAGGTTGGGCGATTTTTGGGCAACAAAAAGCCCGGCAAGGTGCCGGGCTGGGGTAACGCGACGCGAGATGCCTTATTTCAGCAGTGCTTGCGCCTTGGCCACCACGTTATCCACGGTGAAGCCGAACTCTTTGAACAGCTGCTCCGCCGGTGCAGACTCACCAAA
>JAAXZN010000043.1 GCA_012719855.1 Serratia liquefaciens
AAGTGAAACGCCGTAGCGCCGATGGTAGTGTGGGGTCTCCCCATGCGAGAGTAGGACACTGCCAGGCATCAATTAAGCCAAGAGGCCATCCGCAAGGATGGCCTTTTTGCTATGTCCGCTATAAATATTTGCTGTTATTTCACACGATTTCGATCCTGCCTCCCATACACCTCACAATAATTACGCTTATTTCCTCCGCAATTTATCCGGTTCTCAGTTGCTGTAACGTATTATCCCTGTTGTGTGGCAAGTCAAACCACCAGGATGCATTAAAACCCTACTTTTGTGATGGTATTGTCTGCTTGCTTTAAAATAACATTTAAATCAGGTGGAATAATATGAACAATGAATGCAAAAAAGTTACGCTAAAAGCCAATGCTAATAGCAAAGTTAATCCTTTATTAGCACGAATTAACTTCAATTCAGGAGTTAAAGATATATCGGGGAATGATAATGTAGATAAGATCGAAGGGAATATATTCTTGGTTAAGAATAATATTGGGCTGGACGGTTTTTTCGAAAAAGGCACGATTTCCTTGATGAGGGAAAATTTTCTATTTTCTAGCGGTCGCAATTTCAGTCTGTCATTTTGGATTAAATGTGGTCCACAACGAGATGCAGTGGTTATTTCTAATAAAGACTGGGCCAGCGGTTCTAATATTGGTTGGTTAGTCGGTATTAATAATGATTACTTGGTTTGTAACTGGAAAGGCAGCACTCGCTCTCGTTTAGATGTCGGGGCTGAACAAAATATAAAAATTGCTGATAACCAATGGCATCATATTGCTGTGACATTTGATCGTCAAGGTGATGTCATTTTTTATAAGGACGGATGTCAAGTATACAATATTAGCATCACTAATTCTGGCAGCATTGATAGCGAATATACAACGGTTATCGGTACTGATGCTTTGGGGCACTATCCCCTGGACGGTTGTCACCTCGATGAAATTGAAATTCATGGCGAGGTGCTGACGTATGAAGAAATCAGGCAGAAGTTTCATGATCTGCAAGGGCAGTTGCAAAAACCATTAAAAGTATTCATGAACTTTGAAGGAGATCTCAAAGACAGCTCAGGTCAGGGCAACGATGGTATGGCGCATGGGGACATTAACTTCATTCTTGGCTTTGACGGAAATGCATTGAAATTGAAAAAAAGCTATATCACGTTACCGCAAAGTGAACTATTCCCAACATTGGACGATAACTTCAGCGTTTCTTTCTGGGTAAAGGCGAATCCGCAATATGAAGGTGTTATTTTCTCTAACAAAGATTGGCGTATTGGCGGGAACATCGGTTGGGTCATAGGTATTAGTAACAGAAATCTGCATTGGAATTGGAAAGGTAATTATGGCGGCCGATTAGACGTCAGAGATATCCCTATTGCCGACTTCAAATGGCACCATGTTGCTATTGCTCACGATCGACTTGGCGATGCTGTTTTTTATCTGGATGGCAAGGAGAAGTTCCGACTCTCTATCGCGGGCAGAGGACATACTAACACTCATTTGGATTTCAATATTGGCGCAGATGGGCGGGGCGAATACCGATTAGAGAACACTCAGCTCGATCGAGTAAAGATAACAAATACCCTTATTACTGCTCAGCAGGTTCAACAAGAGTATGAAGCATTTTATAGTAAACTCATTCCAGAACCGATGTCATTGTTTTACGCTTTTAATGGTAATTTGAATGAATCCTCAGCTAGTAACTATAATGCCATTGTTCATGGCAATGAGAAGTATATAACCAGTTTTTCCGATAACGCATTCCAATTCGATGGCAATAGCTTTATCACCATTCCTAACACAGAATTACAAAGCGATTTGTCGGGAGATTTTAGCCTGTGTTTTTGGTTCAAGTCTCTGGCCGTTAGCAAAGAACAAACGATTATTGCGAATAAAGACTGGAGTAGCGGTGGTAATCCAGGCTGGCAAATCGGGGTTAGTGACAATAAATTGACCTGGAATTGGAAGGGGGAAGGTGCTGGACGTTATGATCTTGATAATGACCACCCTATTTATGTAGCCGATGGGCGATGGCACCAGATTACCGTTAGCCACGACCGTTCTGGCAACGTTTGTTTCTATAAAGACGGGATGCTGCAGCAACAAGTTGATATTCGCTTCTCAGGCGATACCACTACTGCAATGGATATTGCTATTGGTGCCGATGCCATGGGGCAATATCGCTTGGCTAGTGAAACACAAATTGATGAACTACGAATTATCAACCGAACGGTAGATGCGCAAGAGGCTCAGGCATTCTACGATGAATACCGTGATGTTATTGTTAAGCCTTTGACCGAGAAATTTAGCGGTAGCTTGAAATTTATTGGGGCAGAGCAAACAGTAGTGGACGCTACGTTTACCCTGAATTTGCATTTACGTACCGATAATATGGTCAACGTTATTGATGATTTTACCTGCGAGCTTCATTACGATTCTTCATTATTTGAGTTTATTGGTGTCATCGATTCAGACATTCTCGTACAGATCACAGAAGATAATCTGTTGAAGATCCGTGGTTACGGTGGCCGTACTTTCAATAGTAATGACCCTCTTGACTGGAAAAAAACGAAAGTAGGTGAGTTGCAGTTCAAAACCACGGCAGCATCCGGTGCCGGTAAATTCTCTTTGTTAAATAGTCAGTTCTATGAGAATGGCCGTTTATATCAGATTGAATCGTTGGATACGGCAATACATCAGCTCACTATCAATGAAGCCTCACCTCTGGATGCTAACCAGGATGGCGTGATCACATTAGCCGATGTTATTGGCGCCCCGATTGAACAGCAAACCCAGATTGCAGAGCGGCTCGCTTTTATGCCTTACAAGCGCGTGCTATTTATTGGTCTGGATGGTGCGGGTGCGGCGGTCAGAAAGGAGGCTCCTTACTGGCCTTCAATAACGGCAAAAAAAGAAACGGTTGGCGACCGCTTACAGATCCCCTGTTTGCGAAGCCTGATTGAGCAGGGTGCGGTGACTTACACGGCGCAGTCCGTCATGCCGTCTGACTCTGCGCCGAACTGGGGCGCGATACTCACCGGTGTGGATACCAGCAAACACGGGGTAACCAATGGTGTTGCTGCCGAACACTACTACCCAGAGGACAGCCTATATCCCACATTGTTTAAACGGCTGCGACAGGCCATGCCGAACCGCAAATTAGCGGCGTATGTTTCCTGGAGTGCCATTGCCAACAGCCTGATTGAACCTTCCGTTGGCGTGGAATGCCTCAAAGACAGTGATAAAACCGTAGTGGAAAAAGCCAGGGCTTATATCGCCAGCGGCAAGCTAAAAGACACCGCATTCATGATGGTGCATCTGGGGGATGTCGATTTGGCGGGGCATGTGCAGGGCTATTATGGCCCCGAATACTACCGGACGCTGGTGACGGCAGATGAGCAGATAGAAACGCTGATCGGCGAGTTGGAACGTCAGGGGTTACGTGAGGATACCCTGGTGATTATCTCGCCTGACCATGGTGGCGGTACTGAGCAGGCCGACGGCACTCAAACCCAGAATTTTAGCCATGGGCAAAACTCCGCAATGGCGCGTACCCTCTTCATTATGGCGAATGGTCGAACTGTCGCCAGAGAGGCGCGAGGGGAGAAAATTGTGCAGGGTGGCTCCACCAAGGATATTGCCAACATGGTGTGCCATGCTTTGAACATTCCCTACGGCCACAGTGAGGCAGGTTTAGGCGGTATGTTCATGCGGCAAGATGAGCTGTCAGACGTTAACTTGCCGGAATGGGTGATGACCCAAGTGGTTAACACGCCGTCGGGCAGCGTTGGCAGCTATCAATTGACGTTGGAGAACGGCAGTGATGTCTGCGCCGGCGATCTGACTATTGAGATGGATAATACCCAGATAGAACAGGTTATCCCTCAGTTGGCCGGCATTAGGCTGTTACGCCAGGAATCCACCGCAGAAAAATTGCGTTTGGTGTTTATTTCCGAACAGCCGTTACCGACCGGCCAGGTCCTGTTTACCTTTAAGACACGCAGGCATTCTTTGCAGCAGGGTTTACATATCAAGGATGCGATGGTGGCCAATCCGCAAGGGCGTGAGATCCTGCCTAGATTGACGTCACGGGTGTTGACGCAAGGCGATCCGCTGGGCATCACGCTGAACCAGGAAACGGTCACTCTGGAAGTGGGGAAACAGTTCATTTTGATTGCTGATATCAAGGGGATTGAGGCCGGAGAACTGAATTGGGGAAATACACGTAATGATATCGCCAGTTTGCAGGCGAATGAAACTGTCTGCACCCTCAGTGCGCTTGAACCGGGTTCCACCAAGGTGACGGTCGAAAGTGACGATGGTGTCTATTCTGCTTATTGTGACGTGACGGTGATCGCGCCTTTCATTTTGGACAATGAAGGTTTCACCGACAAAACTCGTTGGTTGGCGGGCTCGGCGACCCCGGGGAGTACCCTGGAAGTCACCACCGACAACGGGGTGTTGATGCAGGGGGCGGTAGCTGATGATGGGCGTTTCAAACTTGAATTACCGCCGCTGTTGGAACATTCCCAGCTCTCTATTCAGGAAACCTATCTTCAAGGGACCAAGGGGACGAAGCACAGCTTTGAGGTTCGTCCGAGTTACGACCTGCTGTTGGATCTCAATGCCAAAGCCAGTGCCAGCAGCGTCTGGTTTGAACAGCCGAGGTTTGCCGCTGATAAAGCCATCGATGGCGATGTGGGGACCCGCTGGGCATCTCATAAGGATCAGCTTTCCGCGTGGCTTGTGGTGGATCTGGGGAGTGAGATGGATGTCGACCTGGTGCAAATCAAAGAGTATGAATCTCGGGTGTCGGCATTTACCCTCGATATTATGAAAGACGGGCAGTGGGTTTCGGTTTATCAGGGAACCACCTTGGGCGAAGACGCCAAACTTTATTTCCCCAGAACTAAGGTATCGCAAATTCGGCTGAATATTTTGGCGTCGCGTGATTCATGTTCAATCTACGAACTGCAACTTTTTGATACGGCAAAACCGCCCGTACGTGAGATCACTGATTCAGCACTGGTCACGTTGGAGGCCAGAAAAAGTTTCAACTTCTTCTGGGATATGGCCAATAGCGATCCTGCCAGCCCCGGTTATGGGTTGGTTAGCGATACGGATCAGTCCGTTATCTGCAATGTGGCGCAGGTTGGTTTTGCCCTGTCGGCGATCCCGATTGGCATTGATAACGGTTGGATTACCTGGGGCGAAGGGGCCGCACGTACTCTGGGCACGCTGAATATGCTACTGAATAACGTCGAGCAGCATCGGGGTTTCTTTTACCACTTCCTGAATAAATTGACGGGGCAGCGTGCCTGGAACTCTGAACTTTCTACCATTGATACCACGCTGGCGTTGAATGGGGTGATTGTTGCCGGGGAATACTTCGGTGGTGAAATCAAGCAAATGGCGGACCAGATTTATCACAAAGTGGAGTGGGAGTGGTTCCGCAATCCGGAAAAAAATCAGTTTTATATGGCGTGGTTCCCGGAAAATGGCGGTGGATTCAATGAGTACACCTGGGCGGGCCCGGTGGAACAGGCCAGTATGTACGTACTGGCGGCGGGTTCCCCGACGCATCCGGTCAGTGGTGATATGTTCTACAGTATCAATCGCGCGAAACGATCGTACCGCGACAGCGAACCGGTATTTGATACCTGGTTTGGTTCCAGCTTTACCAATCAGTTTTCTAATGCCTGGGTCGATTTTCGCGGCAAGCTGGACAAGCTGGGGGATGACTGGTTTAACGACGCGGTGCTCAATTCGCAGATCAGTCGCCAATACAGCATCGACGAACAGGAAAACTTTAAGACTTTCGGTCCTGACTCATGGGGTCTGTCGGCGGCGCAGGGCCCTGATGGCAGCTATCATGGCAACTATGGGGCACCACCGGCGACGGCGGCAAATACGGACGGCACTATGGTGCTTTCCGGGGCGGTAGGTGCTATCGCCTTTACGCCACGGGAATCACTGGCAGCGATGCAAAACTATTACAGGAATCATCCTTATACCTGGGGTAAATATGGTTTTAAAAGCGGTTATAACCTGGATGTTAAACCCTATTGGTACGCTTCCTCGGTTAATGGGCTGGAGAAGGGGATTAGCGTTGTCATGATTGAAAATTATCGCACTGGCATTATTTGGCGCTTGTATATGCAAAACGAGGCGGTGAAGAGAGGCGTCGCTGCGATTGGCTTGACGGCGCGAAGCCAAACCTCAGAAGAGTAACGACGCTGGCAGTTGCCAGGTGATGAAAGAGCGGGTCAGCATGCTGAACCCGCTCTCTTTTTAGACTTTAATGTGAGCTGCCCTGAGAAATCCCCAGGCCGGTTTGCGAACGTACAAACTGGAAACGGAAACGTTCGCGTTCTTGTTGCCCAGCCAAAGAGCTGTCGGTAACCGAGAACAGCCAGGTGCCGACGAACGCGACAATCATCGAGAACAGCGCCGGATATTCATACGGATAGATGGGTTTCTCATGCCCCAGGATCTGTACCCAGATCGTCGGGCCGAGGATCATCAGGATCACCGCAGTCAGCAGACCCAACCAGCCGCCGATCATGGCACCACGGGTCGTCAGACGCGACCAGTACATCGAAAGAATAATGATCGGGAAGTTACAGCTGGCGGCGATAGAGAAAGCCAGCCCGACCATAAAGGCAATATTCTGTTTCTCAAACAAAATCCCCAGAGCTATCGCCACGATACCCAGGATCACCACGGTAATCTTGGAGACGCGCAGTTCATCACGCTCAGTCGCTTTGCCGTTTTTAATCACGCTGGCGTACAAATCGTGAGATACCGCTGAAGCACCCGCCAACGTCAGGCCTGCCACTACGGCCAAAATGGTGGCAAAGGCGACGGCAGAGATAAAGCCGAGGAAGAAGTTGCCGCCTACCGCGTTGGCTAAATGCACCGCCGCCATATTGGTACCGCCCAGCAGCGCCCCGGTGGCATCTTTGAACGCCGGGTTAGGGCTGACCAACAAGATGGCACCGAAGCCGATAATAAAGGTCAGGATATAGAAGTAACCGATAAAACCGGTGGCATAGAACACGCTTTTGCGGGCCTCTTTAGCGTCGCTAACGGTAAAGAAACGCATCAGAATATGTGGCAAACCGGCGGTACCGAACATCAGCGCCAACCCCAGGGAGAGCGCAGAAATAGGGTCGGAGACCAGACCGCCAGGGCTCATGATAGCCAGGCCTTTTGGATGCACCTTCACGGCTTCGGCAAACAGCGTGTTGAAGTCGAAATTGACCGATTTCATCACCATCAACGCCATAAAGCTGGCGCCGGCCAGTAACAGCACCGCTTTGATAATCTGCACCCAGGTGGTGGCCAGCATCCCGCCGAACAAGACGTACAGCACCATCAGAATGCCAACCAGAATGACCGCCACGTGGTAATTGAGGCCGAACAGTAGCTGAATCAGCTTGCCGGCACCGACCATTTGGGCAATCAGGTACAGCGCGACTACCACCAGAGAGCCACAGGCGGAGAGCGTGCGGATTGGTTTTTGTTTTAATCGGTAGGAAGCCACGTCGGCAAAGGTGTAACGGCCCAGGTTACGCAGGCGTTCCGCGATCAGGAACAAAATGATCGGCCAACCGATCAGGAAACCGATGGAGTAAATCAGTCCGTCATAGCCCGAGGTGTACACCAGGGCGGAAATGCCCAGGAAAGAGGCCGCTGACATAAAGTCGCCGGCAATCGCCAGACCGTTTTGCAGACCGGTAATTTTCCCACCGGCGGTATAATAGTCCTGACGTGAACGGGTGCGTTTAGAGGCCCAATAGGTGATATACAGCGTGGCGCCAACAAACAGCACGAACATGACGATGGCCTGAATGTTCAACGGTTGGCGCTTCACTTCACCACCAATGGCATCGGCAAAGGCCAGGCCCGGTAGCA
Organism: Serratia liquefaciens; assembly: GCA_012719855.1. Taxonomy (GTDB): domain Bacteria; phylum Pseudomonadota; class Gammaproteobacteria; order Enterobacterales; family Enterobacteriaceae; genus Serratia; species Serratia liquefaciens_A. The sequence goes on from JAAXZN010000043.1 coordinate 7,926, forward strand.
TCAGCAGAGCGACGGCGGACAGTAAACGCTTCATTTCTTCACCTCACGCAGGATTTCTGCAGTCAGGCGATCGAATTCGCCGTTGGCGCGGAATACGTAGATCCCGGTGAGTACAAAAGAGATCACGATCAGGCCAACGCCTACCGGGATCCCGCGGGTAATAGTCGATCCTTCAGCGATCGGGGTACCCAACCACTGAGGATCGAAAGCGATCAATAAAATAAAGCCAACGTAGAGCGCCAGTGTGATCAGCGAGAGCAGCCAGGCAAATCGGCTACGTTTTCGCACCAGCTCGATAAAGCGCGGGTTTTCCTCAATCCCTTGATAAATGGTGTCATTCATCAGAGTGTCTCCAGTAGGTATTGAACGAATGCGCCGCGCTTGAAGCCGATCATTGGGTTATCTTCCCGCCGATCGGCCAGAGGCGGCGTAAATTATGACGGCACTTTCATTGATTGTTTTTCTTCCAACAGCTTGTCGACTACGGCCGGATCCGCCAGCGTTGAGGTATCCCCCAGGTTGCTGGTATCGCCAGCAGCAATTTTGCGCAAGATACGGCGCATGATCTTGCCGGAGCGCGTTTTGGGCAGGGAATCTGTCCAGTGCAGCACGTCCGGAGTAGCGATCGGCCCTATTTCTTTGCGTACCCAGTTACGGACTTCGGTATAAAGCTCAGGCGAAGGTTCCTCACCGTGATTGAGCGTGATATAGGCGTAAATTGCCTGGCCTTTAATGTTATGTGGAATGCCGACTACCGCCGCTTCGGCGATTTTCGGGTGAGAGACCAGGGCGGATTCGATTTCAGCGGTGCCCAGGCGGTGGCCGGACACGTTCAGTACGTCGTCGACGCGGCCGGTGATCCAGTAGTACCCGTCTTCGTCACGGCGCGCGCCGTCACCGCTGAAATACATTCCTTTAAAGGTGGAAAAGTAGGTTTGCTCGAAGCGCTCGTGATCGCCGAACAGGGTTCGCGCCTGGCCAGGCCAGGAGTCGGTGATCACCAGGTTACCTTCGCAGGCACCTTCTTGCGGCGTGCCGACATTATCGACCAGCGCCGGCTGCACGCCGAAGAACGGACGCGTTGCCGAACCGGCTTTCAGCTCGGTGGCACCCGGCAGCGGGGTGATCATAAAGCCGCCGGTTTCGGTCTGCCACCAGGTGTCAACGATGGGGCATTTGCCGTTGCCGATTTTATTGTAATACCACTCCCAGGCTTCTGGGTTGATTGGCTCACCCACCGATCCCATGATTCGCAGCGAGTCGCGTTTGGTGCCTTCGATAGCTTTGTCGCCTTCAGCCATCAGGGCGCGAATGGCGGTTGGGGCGGTGTACAGAATATTGACCTGATGCTTGTCGATCACCTGTGACAGACGGTTGACGCCAGGGTAGTTAGGCACGCCCTCAAACATCAGGGTAATGGCACCGCAGGCCAGCGGGCCATACAGCAAATAGCTGTGGCCGGTGACCCAACCCACATCGGCGGTACACCAATAGACGTCGCCATCGTGATAATCGAATACGTACTTAAAGGTCATGGCGGCATAGACCAGATAGCCGCCGGTGGTGTGCAGCACGCCTTTGGGTTTGCCGGTTGACCCGGAGGTATAAAGGATAAACAGCGGATCTTCCGCATTCATCTCTTCCGGCGGGCAGTCGGCTGAGACGCCTTCGGTCAGCTCATGCCACCACAGATCGCGGCCTTCCTGCCAGTAGCCCGGTTTGCCGGTGCGCTGGAACACCACAACGTTGGTGACGCTTTTCACCCCAGGATTCTTCAGCGCATCATCGACGTTTTTCTTCAAGGGTACGGAACGTCCGGCACGCAGGCCTTCGTCAGCGGTAATAACCAGTTTTGAGTTGGAATCGATAATTCGTCCGGCGACCGCTTCCGGCGAGAAACCGCCAAAGATAACCGAATGCACGGCCCCGATGCGGGCGCAGGCCAGCATGGCCACAGCGGCTTCCGGCACCATCGGCATATAGATAGCCACGACGTCGCCTTTTTTAACGCCCAGCTTTTTCAGCACGTTGGCGAACTGGCAGACATCGTGGTGCAGTTGTTTGTAGGTCACCTTTTTTGACTGGGTGGGATCATCACCTTCCCAGATGATGGCGGTTTGGTCGCCACGTTCGGCCAGATGGCGATCGAGGCAGTTGGCCGCCAGGTTAAGGGTACCGTCTTCAAACCAGCGAATGCTGATATGGCCCGGATCAAAAGAGGTGTTTTTCACCCGGCTATAAGGCTTTATCCAGTCGAGGATTTTTCCCTGTTCGCCCCAGAACGTTTCTGGGTCTTGCACAGATTGTTGATAATATTGTTGATATTGTGTCGGGCTGATCAGGGCGTGTTCTGCAATTGCAGAAGGAATAGCGTGTTTATGCACTTGGCTCATAGCTTTTCTCCTTGAAGTTGTTAATGATATGTCAACTGAAGGTTAAGTATAGTTTGCTCCGATTCTTTGTTTCTTTTTTGCGCGGCAGATCACGCAACGAAGATATTGATTTGTAATAGTTCTGCCCCATTTGTGTTGAGTATCTATCTGCTTGGCGGGAAAAAACGCTCAGATACTAAGTTTTCGCCAGAAAACACTATCTAAAGAACTAAAAAGAATAACCAATCCGACAATAAACCCGATTTTTATTGCCATTTTTTAATATAAAACGCCACCGTTTAAATCTCGGTTAAATCCTTTTGGAACATAGTTCCCTTTTGATATTCGATGTGGATATTAATAGCCGAGTGGTGATTCATCGGCGTTAATAAGAGAATGATTTGAGAAATATCCTAATAAATAGACGATAAAATGAGGCTGTTGGATGCTCTGATATTTTCATTTTTAAAACTTTATCGCAACAAAATACAAACATCCTCGATGGACTAAATATGCAAGATTAGCGAGAATAAACGCACTTTCATCCGATTAAAAAAGCAAAGTATGAGGTGGTTTCGTGACGCATCTCGCATAAAATTATGCTTTTAATAACAACCAATTATGTTTGGTGAAATTAAATACTAAATTCATTGGTGATTATATTTTGCACAAATGGCCGATAAAACAAGGCTTGCAGAGCATGCCTTTCAGATGGTACAGATTTAAATAGCGTCACACTAAGGGCAGGTGAACGCTTCGTTGTCATCAACATAAGCCTGTATTAAATGATTAAGTATTCTTTTCGGCGCATTGTTTTAAATACGCGGAAAAGAGTCTTTGAGGACTTTTTGGGTATGAAAAGTGTAAAAATCAGTCTTGCTTGGCAAATCCTGATCGCGTTGGTACTGGGTATTATCGTTGGGGCCGTGCTCCATAATCAGACGGAATCACGGGAGTGGTTAGTCAGCAATATTCTTAGCCCGGCGGGAGATATATTTATTCGCCTGATTAAGATGATTGTTGTGCCGATCGTTATTTCTACACTGGTTGTCGGTATCGCCGGGGTGGGCGATGCGAAAAAGCTGGGTCGGCTCGGATTGAAAACCATTATTTACTTTGAAGTGATCACCACCGTTGCCATCGTGGTGGGGCTGACGCTGGCTAATGTTTTTCAACCCGGTCACGGCATCGACATGTCGACGCTGACCGCAGTCGATATCTCGCAGTATGAGAAAACCACGGAGCAGGTGCAAAGTGGGTCGCACAGCCTGGTTGCTACGGTTCTGTCGTTGATCCCGTCGAACATTTTCGCTTCGATGGCGAAGGGCGACATGTTGCCGATCATCTTCTTCTCGGTACTCTTTGGTCTGGGTCTGTCGTCATTGCCGAAAGAAACCAAAGAACCACTGCTGAAGGTGTTTAAAGCCGTTTCCGAAAGCATGTTCAAAGTCACTCATATGATCATGCGCTATGCACCAATCGGGGTATTTGGTCTGATCTCAGTGACGGTCGCCAACTTTGGTTTCGCCTCGCTGTTGCCTTTGGCCAAGCTGGTGGTGCTGGTGTACTTTGCTATCGCCTTCTTCGCTTTGGTGGTACTGGGCGCTGTTGCTCGCATCTGCAATCTGCGTATCTGGACGTTGATTCGTATTTTAAAGGATGAACTGATCCTGGCCTTCTCCACTGCCAGTTCAGAAACGGTGCTGCCGCGTATCATCGAAAAAATGGAAGCCTATGGCGCACCGAAGGCGATCACCAGTTTTGTGGTGCCTACGGGGTACTCCTTCAATCTGGACGGCTCAACGCTGTATCAGAGCATCGCCGCCATCTTTATTGCGCAGCTGTACGGTATTGAACTGTCCCTGGGGCAGGAGATTGTCCTGGTGGTGACGCTGATGCTGACCTCGAAGGGCATTGCCGGCGTGCCGGGCGTTTCCTTTGTGGTGCTGTTGGCCACGCTGGGCAGCGTCGGGATCCCGTTGGAAGGTCTGGCGTTTATCGCCGGGGTTGACCGTATTCTGGATATGGCACGTACCGCGCTGAACGTGGTGGGTAATGCGCTGGCGGTACTGGTGGTTGCAAAATGGGAGCACCAGTTCGACAGCAAAAAAGCACGGGCTTACGAGCAAGCTTTCTTGTCCGGCAAGGTAAAGCAGGTCAACGAGTCTTAACGGCACTTGGCTGGATATGAAAAACCCGCCTTGAGCGGGTTTTTTTCTTCCATTTTCTCTTTACCGATGCGTGTTCAGCAGGAAGGTGCGGAACCCTGCGGCGGCAAGAAGCGCAGCGGATCCAGGGCGGTGGCACGATAGCGGATTTGGAAGTGCAACATGACTTTATCGGTGCCGGTGCTGCCCATGGTGGCAATTTTTTGCCCGGCTTTCACTTCCTGCGCATTACGCACCAGCAAGGTATTGTTGTGGGCGTAGGCGCTGATGTAATCATCATTGTGCTTTATCATAATCAGATTGCCATAGCCCCGCAGTTGGTTACCCACGTACACCACTCGCCCTTTGGCTGCGGCAAATACCGGCTGCCCGCGGTTACCGGCGATATCAATGCCTTTATTGCCGCCGTCGGCGGTAGAATATTTACTGACGATATTGCCCTGGGTTGGCCAGCGCCAGCATTTGATGCTGCTGCGGATCGGCGGTGCAACGGCTGCAATTTGGCCCGTTGATTTAGTTTTGCGCGTTTTGCCTTTCTTCGCTGTCGTATTGTTTAACGTCAGCGTTTGACCAATTTCCAGATTGTAAGGCTTGGGGATCTTGTTGCGACGCGCAAGTTCGCTGACTTCGCTATTGGTGATCCAGGCTATATAAAACAGGGTATCACCGCGTTTGACGGTATAGGTATTGCCGCTATAGCTGCCTCTGGCCAGGCTATCGTAGTCGCGGTCATAGGTGTTCGCCTTCTTGGAGCCACAGCCCAGCAACGCAAGACTGACTACGCACACGGCAATCAGCCGCCATACAGCGAATGTGCTTCCCATACTCAAATATCGTCCTTAAACGTCGTCGCTCTTAGTAGTTATGCTGCCAGATGGTGCCTGTGCGGGAGCATAGTGATCTTCGTATAGTAACATCAACGGCTATGTGGTCAAAAAAGCTGCCTGGCGGCTTTGCCGCACGGCGAAGTATGCCGCCTTTATTTTGCCACTGTATAATAATGCGATAACTTTCACCGCTTTGGTAACTTCAGCATGTCCCTCTTGTCTGCCCGTTATTTATTACCCACCGCAGCTTTGTTGCTGATTGCACTGCTGATTTATAGCGGCGTGTATCCTTATGACCGAATGACCTGGCTGATGGAAGTCATGCCGGTTGTGATAGCGCTGGTTGTTTTGTGGCTGACCCGGCGTCGCTATCCGCTAACCCCCTTGTTGTATCAGCTGATTTTTCTCCATGCGTTAATTTTGATTTTTGGCGGCATGTATAGCTATGCGCGCGTGCCCGCCGGGTTTTACGTGCAGGAGTTATTGGGATTGGGGCGCAACCCCTACGATAAGCTCGGGCATTTTTTCCAGGGGCTGGTGCCTGCGCTGGTGGCGCGGGAGATTCTGCTGCGTGGGGATTATGTCCGAGGCCGGAAAATGTTGGGTTTCGTGGTGTGCTGCATTGCGTTGGCTATCAGCGCGGTTTATGAACTGATCGAATGGTGGGCCGCATTGGCATTAGGGCAGGGTGCCGATGAGTTTCTGGGAACACAGGGCGACCCATGGGATACCCAGTCTGACATGTTCTGTGCCCTGTTGGGGGCAGCATGTGGGCTGTTGCTGCTTGGCCGTCGACAGGATCGGCAACTTGCTGGTTTAAGCGCGGAATAGCGTTCCTCGGTTTATCAACTAAAGTATTAGATTTTAGCCTGCAGCTCGCTTCAGGGTAATGGAGTAGGTGGAAATGGATATGCAAGAAACCCTAACGCTCTCAAGCTATCTGGTACTGGCCGCCACCTTGCTGGTGGCCTATGTCATTTTCGGTATTGCCGGCTTTGGCTCGGCGTTGGTCGCCAGTCCGGTGATGGCGCTTTATATTCCGGTGGCGAAAATTGTTCCTTTGCTGGCGCTGCTGGACATGTGCGCGGCCATTGTTAACGTCAGCCGCGATGGTCGCAATGCGCAATGGGGAGAATTAAAGCGGCTGATCCCGGTGATGATAATCGGCAGCCTATTGGGCGCGGCGATCCTGCTGAAAACCCGGCCGGATATCCTCTTGCTGGCGCTGGGCATTTTTGTGGTGCTCTATGCTCTCTATTCGCTAAGCGGTTTAAAACCCGATCGGCAATTTTCGCCCAGGGCTTCGGTGCCTTTTGGCCTGGTGGGCGGGATTTTCAGCGCATTATTCGGCAGCGGCGGCTTTATCTATGCCATCTATCTCAGCGGTCGTATTGAGAAAAAAGAGGCTTTCCGGATAACTCAAACCACGCTTATCGGGATGAGTACGCTGACGCGGGTGGTTATTTTCACCTTTGCCGGTGTTTATCTGGACGTTGATTTATTGCTACTGGCGTTAGTGCTGCTGCCGGGTATGTTGGTGGGGATTACCCTGGGGCGTCATTTCACTTTGAAAATGTCACGTGAGCAATTCCTGAAGCTAATCAATGTGATTTTGTTGGCCTCGGGTACTATGCTGATGGTTAAGTATTTCAGTTGAGCATGAGGGGCGGAATGCCTTCTGCCATGCCAGCGAGCTTTGCTTCAATCCCCATTGATCGGCGCTCATGGGCGTAGCCACTTATTCCGGCATCCTCGCAGGCGCGCTTGGCCCTCAGGTTGTAAGGGCCAAGCCGATGATTTATTGCATTGGCATACCGGCGTCGAGGCGCATCAACGCGAGCAGTAAGCCGCTGAGTGCGGCATAGAAGCCAAACTTGTCGTAACTGAGGCAGCGCTGATTAAACTCCGGCAGCCAACTCAGGCAGTGAATCAAGGCTTCGTTTCGCAGTTTAAGCAACTCCCTGCGTTCATCCCCCGCTTCCGTTAATGCAAAATTCAGGTGGCTCAACAGCTCGATAACCAGGGCTAAATGATCTTCCGGCTCGCCAAAGGAACTCTCCACCGCCATGCCCGATTGTGCCAACAGCGCTTTCATTTGTGCGCTGGGTTCCTGCTTAAAGCGCGCAGATGCCAACTGATAACAAGAGGAATAGGGTAACGCGGCGGATTTCTCCGTCATCAGGAACAGCCCGGCGAAGTCGGCGGCCAATTCCAGCTGGGCGTCAGGCCGCCGTTGGAGTGCCGTAACGGTTTGTCTGAACCGGGTTACCGGCGCTGTCAGCTCCGGCAGCGGCTCAAGCATTGCCAACCATGCGGTGAGTTCAGGGCTGGTCAGTTCTGCAATTTGCACGTCGCTAAGCTCACGGGCGAAACTGCCGGATAACCAGGCATAGAGGCAAGCATAATGCGGGTGTCCCAGCGCTGAAACATGATCTTCCATGGAACTTCCTCCTCACTGCGCCACGTTTGCCGGCGTCATCGGCACATAGTCGCATTGCGCAACCATTTCCAATGGGCCATCAAATGCGGTAACAGGTGCGATTTTGCCAGTAAAGCGTTCAATCTCAACCAGTGCCGTATGGGCGCTGGTCGCCTGAGCCAGTTCGGAGGAGCCGATATCCAACGTCAGCACATTCGGATTGCCGTATTTGCACAGGCTACCCGCCACGCCGCCTTGCTCAGGATCGTACCAGGCACCTTCATGGATGCGAATCACTCCCGGCGCATAACGATCGGAAACCACTGCGCCGGCCAAGACCTGTCCACGGACATTAAACACTCGTACAACATCACCATTATTGATGCCGCGAGCATCCGCGTCTTGCGGGCTGATAAATACCGGTTCCTTACCCGCGACGCTGTACTGTGCCCGCAGGGTTTCAGATTCGCACAGCTGGGAGTGCAGCCGGAAATCGGGATGCACCGACTGCAAATGCAGGGGGTAGCTCGTTGAAAGCGGCCCGCCGTGCGAACGTTCCGCCTTTTCAAACCACATTGGGTAACCTTTGCAGTTCTTATAATTCATATCGGCAATACTCTTTGAGTAAATCTCGATCAGGCCGCTTGGGGTACCTAAAGGCTCCAGATCCGGGTCTTGACGAAACGCCTGGTGACGCACGAACATTTCGGGGTGATGGAACTCGACGTAGCCGTCGCCATCCCAAAATTCATTGAAGGCAGGCAAAGCCACGCCGCGTCCTTTGCCCTGGCGCGCGCCGTCTTGATAAATGCGTTTGAGCCAACCCATTTCATCCAGGCCTTCGGTGAAATCACGTTCGCGATCGAACAGTTTGCAAAGTTCGCGCAGGATATCGAAGTCATTGCGTGCCTCAAACTGCGGCGGTACCAGTTGTTTCATCGCGATAATGCCGCGATTGGAGTGGTTGCCAAACTGATCGAGATCGTTGCGTTCGAATTGCGTGGTAGCAGGCAGAACGATATCGGCAAAACGACAGGTTGAGGTCCACTGATTATCAATAGAAATGACGGTTTCCAACTTCTGCCAGCCGGCAATCATCCGGTTAACCTGCTGATGGCGATGGAACGGGTTGGTGCCGGCAAATACGCACATTTTCAGCATCGGCAGCTTGACGCGTTTGCCATTCCAATCGATCTCCTTGCCCGGCTCCAGCATGGCATCGATAAAGCGCGCGATCGGGATGGTACTGCTGTAACCTTTGAAATCCCCCTTGGCATGGCGTGCCGGCGTGGTGGTTGAGCCGGAGAAACCGCTCAGGATCACCCCTTTTCGGCTCGGTGTCCCCGCGCCGTTATAGTGCCAACCAAAGCCAAAGCCGCCGCCAGGCAGGCCTATTTGGCCCAGCATGGCCGCCAGCACTACCGTCATCCACGCCCATTGTTCGCCGTGTTGCATGCGTTGTACGCACCAGCCAGCAATGATTTGCGTACGGTTGGCCGCCATTTGGCGCGCCAATGCCCGGATGATTTCGGCATCGACGCCACACAGTGCCGACGCCCATTGGGCATCTTTGGGCTGGCCGTCCGTTTGGCCCAGCAAATAAGGGAGGAATTGCTCGAAGCCAACGCAATAGGTTTTGAGGAAGTGGGTATCGTGCAGATTTTCGCTGTACAGCGTGTGCGCCAGCGCTAACTGTAAGGGCACGTCTGTTTGCGGGTTCAGAGCAATGTGCTGCACATGCTCGCGGCCCAAAAACGCATGGGTAGATGACACCACAGGGTCAATGCTGACGACGTTGATTTCGCCTTTGGCCACCTTGGCTTTTAGTTCGGCGTAATATTCATAAACATCATGATCCGGACACCACCAGTTGGCCTGCTGGTTTTTCACCAGATCCGATCCCCAAAGCACCAGAGTTTTGCTGTGTTGCAGCACCAGCGGCCAGGACGTTTGCTGTTCATACACTTCCATTGAACCCACCACCCGCGGCAAAATCACCTGGGCGGCACCCGTTGAGTAGTCGCCGCCGGTACCGACGGAATCTCCGTGCAGGGCCAGCGCCCGAGCCAGCATGCCGGCGGCATTGTGGAACATGCCGGTCGATTGCCAACCGGTGCCGGATAGCAGAGCCGACGGGCCGTAGGTGTTCTGCACCCGCTCAAGCTCTTGATAGAACAGGTTCAGTGCTTCATCCCAACTTACCCGCACAAAACGGTTGTCGCCGCGCTGCGTGGTATCACTCAAATGGCGTTTACGCATCCAGTCAATTCGTACCATCGGATAACGGATGCGTGCCGTGCCATGGACATGATCGGGCAAGCCCGCAATCATTTTTGAGGGATGTTTATCCATTTCGAAGGGTTTGGCAGCGACAAACCGCCCGTCTACCACGGTGGCACGGATGGCTCCCCAATGGGAACCGGTCAGGATGCCTTCTTGTAACCCTCCCTGGGCCAGGGCGTTTTTCGGCACTAACAGCGAAGGGCCTATCATACCAATGGCGGTTAAGCCACCAAGCTGAGCCAGAAAACGACGGCGGGACAAGCTGACGTTCTGTGATGATTTCATGTGCATTCTCCCTTAGTGCTTCTGGTCTGCGCCGCCGGTATCGGAAGCATTCATCTGCAAATATTTCAGCAGGGTGCGTTCTTCCCGCTTATCCAGGCTGGTAAAGCCCACCATGCCGTTTAGCGTGCCGATCCAGCCGTTGGCGTCAAAGTGCGCAATGTCCGGGGCGCCGTGGCACTGGTTACAGGTGCCGGTGTACAGCGCGCTGGTGTAGGCCCAAATCGGTTTGATATCGTTGACCAAGTCGCCTTTTTGCACCCAGGCGGTGGTTTGCAGTTTGCTCCACTCCGCGCCGGTGGTGGCTACCGTGGTTTTTTCCAGCGTTTGGGCGTGCTTTTGCACTTCATCGCGAATGGACGAAACAAAAATGCGTTTGCCAGGCAGCAGCGAAAGCACGCGCTGGCGCCCCTCGGTTTCTGTCCAACCCACGATTTGCACTTCAAGCCAGTCGCCGTCACGTTTGACGACCTTAACTTCCGAAGCCGGCAGCAGAGAGCCCGCCGGCTCTTTATCACCTTTGGCCGCGTATATAGGCTTCATGTCCAGCGTATACAGCGTGTTGCCGTCACTGTTTTCGTTGGCGTGCAGGCGCATATCTTCAAATTGCTTGCGGAAACCGCTGCTCATGTCCGGCAAGTGGTGGGCAATACCCTTGTGACAATCGACGCAGGACTGATTGTCTTTCGCCGCAATGCTCATCTGTTTGGCCGCTTCCGGGTGCTGCTTGCTGTGCTCCATGGCCTCGTAGTTATGGCAAGAACGGCAGCCGACGGAGTTGTTGTCTTTCATGCGCTTCCATTCGCGCTTGGCCAGTTCGGCACGTTTCGCTTCGAATTTCTCAGGCGTATCAATCGAATGGGCAATAAAGTTTTGGTAGAGATCGTTGGCTGCTTCCAGCTTGCGCCACAGCATGCCTGGAACATCCGGCGGGATATGGCAGTCCCGGCATTCCGCGCGTACGCCGGACGCATTTTTGAAGTGAATGGACTGTTGATATTCTTGATATACCGGCTGCATCGCATGACAACTGACGCAGAATTCCGTATTGCTGGTGATCTTAATGCCGGTATGCGGCACGATGATGAGGGCCAACCCGATAATGCAACCGATCCCTAACAGCGCCAGCACTGACCATTTGGCGCTGGGCCGGGTCAGTTTTCGCCAAAGTTTGCTCATAAATAAACCTTCTCGTTATTATGGGTACTCCTTTAGTAGGATATTGAGTAAATATGAATGGGGTCACCGGTCTGGATGAATGGAATAAGTCAGAATATGAATGGATATGAACAGACTGAGGCGAGCGTGACATCATGAGCCATCACATTGTTATCGTTGAAGACGAACCGGTTACGCAGGCGCGCTTACGTGATTATTTTGTTCATGAGGGCTACCAGGTTTCTGTGGCCGAAAGCGGGGCGGGGCTGAAGGAAATTATGCTGCTTCAGCCGGTGGATCTGGTGCTGCTGGACATCAACCTGCCCAATGAAAATGGCTTGTTGCTGACCCGATCCCTGCGTGAACGTTCAAACGTCGGCATTATTCTTGTGACTGGCCGTTGCGAGCAAATTGATCGGATTGTAGGGCTGGAAATGGGGGCGGATGACTATGTCACTAAACCCCTCGAGTTGCGTGAGCTGGTGGTGCGGGTCAAAAACCTCCTTTGGCGTATCGATCTGGCCAAAACGCCCGCAAGGCAAGGGCAACAGGAAAACTGCTATCTGTTCGCCGGGTATTGTCTTAATCCTTCCAGGCATACGCTGGAATGCGAGGGGGAACCGATCCGCCTGACGCGAGCCGAATACGAAATGCTGCTGGCGTTTATTACCAACCCGGGCACGGTGTTGAGCCGCGAACGGCTGCTGCGCATGTTGTCATCTCACCGCGTTGACCAGCCTGATCTTCGTACTGTTGATGTTCTGATCCGCCGGTTGAGAAACAAACTGAGCCACGAGTTATTTGTCACCCGGCATGGCGAGGGTTACTTTCTGGCGGCTGACGTTAGCTGAAGGGAACAGGTACACCGGGCGAAAACCCAGGGGAGAAAGGGATAACTTTACCTTCTCAGGGGTGATATTCGCCGGCGTCAGCACCAGAATTTGCGGGCTGATGTTCATGTCCACGTTTTGATGCTGCAAGGCTCGTATGGCTTGATCGACGGCCAGCTCGCCCTGTAGTGCCATTTGGTCACTGGCCGCCACGATAATTCTGCCCCGTTTCAGTCCCCGGTATACCTGATGAGACAGGTAAAAAGAGACAATTTCCAAGGGATGGCGGCGGTTGCGCGCTTCTCCCATGGCGACCTGAGCGGCGATGGCATTCCCGGCAATCAGGTTGATTTCCGGGTGTTTTTCCAGCATGTCCTGTAATAAGTTACGCTGTATTTCTACGTCGTTATCGCCATAAACCACATCGACGATCTTTATCGAACTGCCTTCCACCGCGGTGCGAAACCCGTCAACCATTTCCTGGCTGCCACCGGCATCCTTTGGCCCTGGCATCAGCAGCACATGGAGTGAAGGGTGAGGGGGATGTTCGGCCAGATATCGGCCGGGTTGGTAGCCCATTTGAAACCAGGGCACGCCCACCCGGGCTTGGGCCGCCGCAAAATTCAGTTCATTCACTACGGCAATCACCGGCGTGTCGCCAACGGAGGCCGCCAGGTCGGGAAATTGAGCCAGGCTGCTGCCAAGCAAAATTGCATCGGCCCCCCATTGGCGACAGAGCGTTAATTGCTCGCGTTGGGTTTCAAGCTGCGAATAGCCACCGGCTTCAAATATCTTCAACTGCACGTTAGTCCGCTGGGCTTCACGGATCATGCCGTAATTGATGGAGAGCCAGTAAGCGTCCTTCAGGTTGGGGTAGAGGGCGCATAATTTCCAACGGCTTTCCACCTGCAATACCGGCATGGCGGCCACCGGCTCTGATTGCCGCTCGTTTAGCCAACGCACCAGAGGGGCTTGCGACACAGCCAATGCCGAGCAGGTTATCGTGCCGCAGAAAAACGGCAGAAGAAAACGGAAAATCGCGCTGCGCATAATAGCCTCATAATTAATAAGCCTTTATGCTAGAGGTTTCGTTACTGATAAAACAACTTTAATTTCATCATCAGGATATCTATGGGGCACCCTTCATTAACGCAGCGACTTTGGTTGGCTTTTTTGCTGATGGCAGGGTTAGCGCTGATCAGTTCGCTGATAGGTTGGTTGGGTTTTCGCTTTATGGGCGAGGTCGAACAAAATCGCACCCGGTCAGTGATCCCGACGATGAATTTGGCCCGGCAACTCAGTGAGGCCAGCGCATACGAATTGTTTTCCGCCCAAAGTCTGACCAATGCCGATAGCCAGGCCGATTGGATGGCACAAGGGAAGATGCTCACGGTGCAAAGTTTGCGTATCAGCCGGCTTTTGGAACGCTTGCGCAGCCAAGGATTTGATACGGCGGCAATAGAGCAGCAGGAGTCCGACATTACGCGCAGTTTAGGCCTGCAGGGTGAATTGGTTGGCCAGCGCCTGGCACTGCGCAAACAGCAGCGCGATCTTGCCCGTGAGATTATGGATGCGGCGGCCCGCATTGCCGAGTTGGCCAAAGGGCAGTTAAACAATGCTGCCACGGCTGCAGGCGTTACGCAGGCAGGGATTTACGATTTGATTGAGCAGCATCGCAATCAGGCCGCGGAGCAGGCGTTAGACCGCCTGATTGATATCGATTTTGAATATCAAAATCAAATGGCTGAGCTGCGGCTCAATGCGATACAAATTGAGCATCTGATTTTGCTGCTGGAGAAGGAACTGGCCGAGCGTGCGCCGGCAGAATTGATCTCCCGCATCGGCAACTACGTTCGTATTCTCCAGCGCAGGCAGGAGCGAGTTGAAGATCCCCTCACAGGCGAAAAGATAGCGCGTGAATTACAGACCCTGGCACGTTATCAACAGCTCGCGGCACTGTATCAGCGGGAAAGGGATCTCCGCGCGCAGCTTCAGGCGCTGTCGCAAGATAACCTGGATATGTTTACTCGCTTCAGTACTGAAATCAGCCGTCAGGTCGGCGATATCGAACTGCGCAATACTCAGGCGTTAGAGGCACTTCGGCAGGCTCGGGAAACGGGAAAGTTCTGGCTGATTGCCTTGAGTTTGTTCTCGTTGGTGGCGCTGTCGCTGATCCTGTGGCGCGTGGTTTGGCGTTCGGTGACGTTGCCCCTGGCAAAGCAAACCGCAGCTCTGCAAAGATTATTGGAGGGCGATCTCAACACGCCATTCCCGGCGACTTCCGGTGTGCGGGAGTTAAATACCATGGGGCAGTTGATGGAGGCTTTTCGCGCCAATGCCTATGCCTTACAAAACCAGCGCCAATACCTGGCGGAGCAGGTCGAATTACGTACCGCCGAGTTGGAAGCCATGGTGATGGAGCACCACCAGGCTCGGGCTGAGGCGGAAAGGGCCAACCGGGCTAAGTCCGCCTTTTTGGCCGCGATGAGCCATGAAATTCGCACTCCGCTGCACGGCATTCTGGGCACGGCTCAACTGTTATCAGAGCAGCCGTTGTCGATAAAGAATCTCTCCTACGTTCAGGCGGTTAATGACTCCGGCGAAAGCCTGCTGGCGATCCTCAACGATATTTTGGATTACTCCGCGCTTGAGGCGGGTAAGGGCAGCGTTACGCTCAACGAAGAGGCTTTTGATCCGCGCCAGTTATTGGCGAGTATCGTGCAGTTGATGTCCGGGCGGGGTCGCCATCGTGAGGTCACGTTAAAGCTCATTTGCGCCGACGAGTTGCCGCAATGGCTAAGTGGCGATCCGCGACGTATTCGCCAAATTGTGATGAATCTGTTGGCCAATGCTCTGCGTTTTACCGAGCGAGGCCAGGTGGAAGTTCGCTGCCATAGCGACGGACGGCATTGGCAAATTGACGTTGCAGACACGGGGTGTGGCATTGCTGGTGAAGCGCTGGCGCAGATTTTTAAACCCTTTGTGCAACTGACGACAAAGCGAGGCGGCACCGGGCTCGGGCTGGCGATCAGTCGGGGGTTGGCGGAGGCGCTGCAGGGGAGCTTAAGCGTGACCAGTACGCCGGGCAGCGGCAGCTGTTTTTCACTGAGTCTGCCGCTGATTATCGCGGCTACGCCAATACAGCATCGGGCCGAAGAGCGAACGAGTCTCTCCGGTTACCGCCTGCTGCTGGTGGAGGACAATCTGGTCACCCAGCGTATTACCGCCGAAATGTTGCTGTCTTGCCATGCCCTGGTGGAGGTGGTGGATGATGGCCAAAGCGCACTGAACATATTGGCGGCTGATGGCGCATTCAGCGGCGTGCTGGTGGATTTGGACCTGCCGGATATGGACGGTGTGACGCTCGCCGTGCAGATTGCCGCGCTTCGGCCAGGGTTGCCCCTTATCGGTTTCAGTGCCCATGCCGTCGATGAAGCCTTAAGACTGAAGGCCGGCCAGGTCTTTTGCGGATTAATACAAAAACCCATCGCGTGCGAGGCATTAAGTCGACTGATTGGACACTATTTAACGGCGGAAAAACGCCCGATGCCACTCGCTCCCACTTTGGATCTCGTTCAGCTAACGCAGGATATGGCTGTATTCGGTAAAGAGAAAATCAGCGAGTGGCGAGACCTGTTCGCAGAACATGCCTTGTCATGGGTGACCGAACTTGAACAAGCCAGCGAAGCCGGGGATGAGCGCAGGGTTGCGCATTTGGCACATAAACTAAAAAGCAGCTGTGCCAGTTTGGGCATGCAGCGTGCGGTTGAGGTCTGTTCCATGCTGGAGCAGACACCGGATAAGCAGATCCCATTACGCCAAACAGTGATGGATGAGTTACAGCAGCTTTCGACCTGGCTCGATGCGGAATAAGGTTGTGGGGTGAAACTTGTTCGATGAAGAGTCCTGCCCCAGAAAGCAAAAAACCCGCCATAGGCGGGTTCTTCTAAAGATGGTGCCCGGACTCGGACAACCGGTGCTTGCGCCGGATTGAACAACGCTTTAGCGTTGGCCCGCAGGGTGAGGCCTCTGGCCGAATAATCGAACTTGTTCGATGCAGAGTCCTGCCCCAGAAAAGCAAAAACCCAGCCATAGGCTGGGTTCTTTAAATATGGTGCCCGGACTCGGAATCGAACCAAGGACACGGGGATTTTCAATCCCTGTGCTTGTTGTAAAATTGTTAAAGGATATATAATTTAACCGTTTACACGCGAATTGATAAATTCGAGTGTAAAACATGCATACATTAGCTAAATCCACATCTATGGGTGTTAGCCACCCGGCACCTCGTGTTATCCCTATGGTCTCAACCAAAGGGGGAGAAGGTAAATCTACTCAAAGCGCCAACCTTGCCGGATTCCTTGCCGATGCAGGTAAAAAAACTCTCCTCATAGATGGTGACCACTCCCAACCCACCGCAAGCAGCATTTTCTCCTTGGAATACGAGGCACCCAACGGTTTGTATGAACTGTTGATGAAGACTGTCGACCTCAATCATCCCGAGCAAATCATCTCTCGTTCTGTTATCCCTAATCTCGATGTCATTGTTTCCAACGATCCCCACGACCGTTTATCTTCTGCCATGTTGCATGCCCCTGATGGCCGTATGCGGCTGAAGAATGTTCTGCAGCACCCTTTGTTCAACGAGTACGACGTCATCATCATTGACTCCAAAGGCGCGGCCTCTGTGATGCTCGAACTGATTCTGGTTGCCAGTACGGAGTTCGCCGTCGGTGTTATCAAGCCTATATTGCCGGATACGCGTGAGTTTCTGCGTGGCACATTGGGGTTGATGGAAGGATTATTGCCGCTGACCAGCTACGGCATTGCGTTACCGCGTATCCGTATTCTGACGAATTGCATGGAGTATACGAATCTGGATTGGCAGACCCTGAACAGTCTGCGCGGCATTATCGCAAACGGGCAGTATCTGCGTGCAGATACCTTCGACGTCTCCCTTCTCGACACCATCATTCCCAAGCTTGAAATTTACAAAATGGGGCATGCTTCCGGCCAACCTGTTCATCGTCTTGAAAGAACCACCACACGCACATCAACGCTCGCTGCTGCGGACACGATGTATGAGCTGGCCTGCGAGTTGTTCCCTCACTGGGTTGCCGACTTTGACGTTCTGCGTCAGGAGGCAAATCAATGAATATTGAACAGCTAGTGACCTTTCTTAATGAACAGCGCGAGTTAGCCGCACCTGCACCCTGGCAGGTTCTTGAACTCTATAGCGATGGCGTCACTGTCGTGGATGTCAACGGCTTCGAGCATGTGGAAATCCCTAATGTCGCGATTGTTCCAGACTGGGAAAAACTTGGGCTTGAGCACTGGTCGGATAACGGTGGGAGCCGTGATGTGAGTCTTGAGGAGCAACGGGCTAATGGTTATCTGGCCGCTGCAGCACCACAGCTACTGGCTTACGTCAATGTGCTTAACCGTAATTTGGACGCCACGGAGAATGCGCTGCGCCGCATGTTGAAAATGCATGCGTTGATGATGGCAAAAACCAATCATGCTGCCAGCTTCTATGATGCCGAATGTCTTCACGAAATGGCCGAGGCTCCGTATGAGGCCACCGCGGTTCTTGAGCACATCTGTGGCGCCGATGCCGAGAATACTCACCTAAAAGAGGCAACTTGCGTAGGGTGCGGTTGTACAGATGGCCATGCTTGCCTGGATAAAAACAGCAAATCATGCAGTTGGCTCAAGGTCAATCGTGAAACTGGGCTGGGTGTCTGTTCTTGCTGCCCGACTTTTCTTGGGCACCCGTTAACAACTGACGGTGAAGGATCGGAGGTGCGCCATGGTTGATATGCACATTCCTTATTCTTCAGATGCCGAGCAGGCCGTTCTCGGCGGATTGATGCTGGATAACGAGCGTTGGGATGACATTCTGCCATTAGTTGGAGATCGTGATTTTTATCTGGCGGTACATCGTCGCATTTTCCAGGCCATGGCTCGTCTGATGGCTGTTCAGCAGCCGATTGATCTGATTACGCTCCATGAGTCACTGGAACAAAACGGTGAGCTCGAGCAGGTCGGCGGTTTTGCCTATCTGGCGGAGTTGTCTAAAAACACACCGAGCGCAGCCAATATTGTCGCCTATGCCGGGATTGTCGCTGAACGCAGCCGACTGCGTAGCCTGTTGCAACTCGGGCGTGAATTGAGCGCTGATGCTGCCAATCCCCGTGCAGATTCTGCTGCACTGACCGAAAGGGCTGAACAGCAATTGTTCCAGCTCTCTGAGCAAACCCACTCACAGCAGAATGTCAGCCTGACCGATGGGCTGAATGCTGTCGTGACCTATCTGGAGACGGTGAATGGCGGTAATGGTATCACTGGAACCCCGACCGGCTTCTCAGAGCTTGATGTGATGACGTGTGGTTTGCAACCGGGGGATTTGGTTTTGGTTGCGGCACGGCCATCGATGGGTAAAACCGCCTTTGCATTGAGCGCTTACACCGGCGCACTCCGAGGCACGGAGAAACCGGCATTCTTCTTTAGCCTGGAAATGCCGCGCGAGCAGTTGCTCCAGCGCCTGATTGCTGTTGACGGGCGGGTTGAACTTTCAAGGCTGCGCAGCGGCCAGTTGGATGATGAAGATTGGGCGCGCATTTCCAAAGCGATGGAGCGGTTGTTGCCATTGGAAAACCGCCTGATTATTGACGATGAATCGTATTTGACCCCCACACTGCTGCGTTCCAGGGCACGGCGCTATACCCGGTTGTATGGTAATCCGGGTTTAATCATGGTCGATTACCTGCAGCTGATGCGTTGCCCTGGCCAGGAAAACCGCACTCAGGAAATTTCAGAAATTTCCCGCAGTCTGAAAGCGCTGGCCAAAGAACTTGATTGTCCCGTTGTGGCGCTATCTCAGCTGAACCGTCAGTTGGAAAGCCGTGCTGACAAACGCCCCTTTAATGGTGACCTGCGAGACTCCGGTGCGCTGGAGCAGGATGCCGATGTGATCGCCTTCATTTACCGGGATGAGGTCTATTACGCTGACTCTGATGATGCCGGCACGGCAGAAATTATCATTGGTAAGCAGCGGCAGGGGGCAACGGGCACCGTTCGCGTCAAGTTTGAAGGGCAATTCACCGCGTTCAGTGACTTCCACGATGGTCAGTATGACCAATACTCGGGGAGGGCGTAACTATGGCGCGTACTAAAACCAAGATCCTCGATCTGAACAGTGCTTTGCTCCAGCAGGGAAAAACAGCTGCAGGCACTCATGCAGTAACTTCGACATCATCTGTACTGCCAGTGAGTGATATGCCGTTGGTGCTTACTCTCGACCAGCTAAGCGTATCGCCGTATAACCCACGAATTTCGAGGAATCCTGAATATGATGAAATCAAGGCGGGGATTAGGGTTCGCGGCCTGAGAACTGTGCCATTAGTTACTCTTGATCCTGAACAACCCGAACTGGGTTATTTTTTCAGTGATGGTGGTAACACCCGTTATTCAATCTTGCAAGAACTATGGCAAGAAACAGGGGATGAACGGTTTTACCGCATTTCTTGTGTTTTCAAGCCATGGCCCGGTCGTTTGTCCTGTCTTCTTGGCCATCTGGCCGAGAACGAACAACGGGGAGATCTGGCGTTTATCGAAAAAGCTCTGGGGATCCGGGATGCCCGTGCCCTGTATGAAGAAAAATTGGGTAAAGCTGTTTCTCTGCGTGAGCTCTCAAGTTTGATGAGTGCTGATGGATATCCGGTGCATTTCTCCAGTATCAGCCGCATGGAAGATACGGTGAAATACCTATATCCATTCATGCCATCTCTTCTTAAATCGGGATTGGGAGCCCCCCAAATTCGTCAATTGCTTGCTTTACGAGCTGAAGCTGAAAAAACTTGGGAGGAACATAGTGTTACTGTCGAGGTTCAAGAACCGTTTGATAGCGTCTTTGGCAAAGTTTGCAGCCAATTTGATGACCCCGAAATCTACTCTCTGGATATGTTTCGTGATGAGTTGATTGGTGCGCTCATCAACGCGTTGCCACACCCGTTGCTCAATTATGACCGCTGGCTACTGGAGCTCGATCCCAAAGAGCAAAACCGGCGCAAGCACCTCGGTGAGCCTGAACCGGCATTAACGCCTGAGCTGTCAGGCGGAGGCAATACTGTCGAACTGGCGCCAGCACTGCAGCAGGGAAATACCGGCGGATCGACGGTACCTGAAGTACAGGGAGAAGGCTCTTCTTTGGTGCTGGACAGCGCGTTGCATAAATCAACGAGAGATGCCGATGATGAATCACAGAACGCTCAGGAAGAGGAAACGCCTGCAACTCAAACTGAACCACGTGTTGAAACTCAGCCTGATTTATACGGTGCGCCTTCTGTGTTGTCGGGTGACGTTGAAACGGTTTTAGATGGTGAGAATACCACAGCCCCGCAGCCGGCCCCTCATGAGCCGACAGCCCCTCACAGCAATACCGTGACACAGCCAAAGCAAGGTATAACCCCTGTTGCAGAGGTGCCTTTTGCCGAGGTAGGACTTGAGCCGGTCTCCTCCATCTGGGCTATTTCTGCCCTGCAGGACGATATCGAGCACCTGCAGGTGATCACCTTCCGATTGGCATTCGAACTGGCCGAAGTGGCGGGCTGCGAGGCGGAAATCAAAGCCGATAAAGCCGACTTGCAGGCTGCCGGCTACGCATTGACTGCCGAACGTCCTTCTCGCTTTACCGCGTTACTCCTGACCCTTGCCGGCAACAACCCAGACGGTGCCTCATCCAGCTCGCTCAATGAAGCCCTTATCGGTTCGGAAAATGCGGCTGACTGGCCTTTGCTTGACGATATTCATGCCGTGAAATTGATGCGCCTTATTCGCGTCTTACGCCGTCTGCGTGAACTGCAGCGTGATTTATCTGCAACAGAGGAGGCAGTCTGATGAGCCATTCACAA
>JAAXZN010000002.1 GCA_012719855.1 Serratia liquefaciens
ATCCTTGCGCAGCTCATGGGCAGTGGCATAGGTGAAATCACCGCCGTGGTGGTACGTTACTACGGCGGGATCAAGTTGGGCACCGGCGGTTTGGTGAGAGCCTACGGCAGCGGGGTGCAGCAGGCATTAAAACAGTTGGCCGTGAGCCACAAGATCCCGCAGGCCGAATATACTTTGCAATGCGACTATGCTCAGTTGGCGCTGGTAGAGAATCTGTTGCAGCAAACAGAAGGGCGGATTGTACAGGGGGAATATGGTGCCTCCGTCATGCTGCATCTGGCTTTACCTGTCACCGGCGTTGAGGCGTTCGGGAATAAATTACGTGATCTCAGTCGCGGTAATTTGCAATTAACCCCCATTTCGCAATAATTCCCCCCAACTGAATTGCTAAGGATCGTGCTGAAATGCATTTTCGCGCTATTACCCGTATCGTGGGTTTGTTGGTCATCCTGTTCTCCGGGACGATGTTTATTCCTGGTCTGGTGGCATTGATATACCGCGATGGGGCGGGGCGGGCGTTCAGCCAGACCTTCTTTGTGGCGGTGACCATTGGCCTGATGCTGTGGTGGCCTAACCGTAAACAAAAGCACGAGTTGAAGCCGCGGGAAGGCTTTTTGATCGTGGTGCTGTTCTGGACGGTGCTGGGCAGCGTCGGGGCATTGCCGTTTTTATTTTCGGAGCGGCCTAACCTGTCGCTGACCGATGCCTTCTTCGAGTCATTTTCCGGCTTGACCACCACCGGGGCGACAACGCTGGTGGGGTTAGACTCGTTGCCCAAAGCCATCTTGTTCTATCGGCAGATGCTGCAATGGATGGGCGGGATGGGGATCATCGTGTTGGCCGTAGCGATACTGCCGATCCTCGGTGTCGGGGGGATGCAGTTGTACCGGGCAGAAATGCCGGGTCCACTGAAAGATAACAAAATGCGCCCGCGCATTGCCGAAACGGCTAAAACCCTGTGGCTGATTTACGTTCTGCTGACCATTGCCTGCGCGTTGGCGCTCTGGGGGGCCGGCATGTCGATGTTCGACGCCATAGGCCACAGCTTCTCGACCATCGCCATTGGCGGCTTCTCTACCCACGATGCCAGCATCGGTTACTACGCCAGTCCCACCATCAACACCATTATTGCTATTTTCCTGCTGATCTCCGGTTGTAACTACGGCCTGCACTTTGCCTTGTTGAGCGGGCGCAGCCTGAAAGTGTACTGGCGTGATCCTGAGTTTCGCATGTTTATCGCCGTCCAGTTGACGCTGGTGGTGGTCTGTACCGGCGTACTCTGGGGACATGGCGTTTACAAAACCGGTATGGAAACGCTCAATCAGGCATTCTTCCAAGTGGTGTCGATGGCGACGACGGCCGGCTTTACTACCGACAGCATTTCCAAGTGGCCGTTATTCTTGCCGATGTTGCTGCTTTGCTCTGCCTTTATCGGCGGCTGTGCCGGCTCGACGGGCGGTGGCCTGAAAGTGATTCGTATTCTGTTGCTCTATTTGCAGGGCTCGCGTGAGTTAAAAAGGCTGGTGCACCCTAACGCGGTTTACACTATCAAATTGGGTAACCGCGCACTGCCGGAACGGATCCTGGAGGCGGTATGGGGATTCTTCTCGGCTTATGCATTGGTCTTTATCGTCAGCATGCTGGCCATTATCGCAACCGGTGTGGATGATTTCTCTGCCTTCGCTGCTGTGACGGCGACGCTGAACAACCTGGGGCCGGGGTTGGGGGTGGTGGCAGATAACTTTACTACTATGCCTGCACCGGCGAAGTGGATCCTGGTTCTGACGATGCTGTTCGGTCGCCTTGAGGTCTTTACACTGCTGGTTCTGTTTACGCCGACGTTCTGGCGCGAATGACCTTGATAAAAGGAGTAACGCCGTGAAGGCACTGATTCTTTATTCTAGCCGTGATGGGCAAACACGTTCTATCGCCTCTTATATAGCAAACAAACTGCAGGATACGCTGCGCTGCGATGTGATCGATTTGCTGCAGGCGGATAATATTGACCTCACGCAGTATCAGCAGGTGTTGATTGGCGCATCGGTGCGTTATGGCCATTTCCATCCGGCGTTGGAAAAGTTCGTCAAACGCCACACCGAACAATTGAACCGCATGCCGAGCGCATTCTTTAGCGTCAACCTGACCGCCCGCAAAGCGGACAAGCGTTCCCCGCAGACCAATGCTTATACCCGCAAGTTCCTGCTGGCGTCGCCTTGGCAGCCAAAACAGTGCGCCGTGTTTGCCGGCGCACTGCGTTATCCACGTTATCGCTGGCTCGATCGCGTAATGATTCAACTTATTATGCGTATGACCGGGGGCGAAACAGACAGCAGTAAAGAAGTGGAGTACACCGATTGGCAGCAAGTGGAACGTTTTGCCCAGGAGTTTGGCCATATTCAGTATGAAAAGTGACGAAAACGCTGGCTTGTGCAGCGTTTTGTCGAAAAATACCGCGCTTGAAAAGTTTTTTGCATTTAGGGGTTGCGGCCTTCTGAGAACTCCCTATAATGCGCCTCCACTGACCGGGAACAACGACTCCTCTAAC
>JAAXZN010000044.1 GCA_012719855.1 Serratia liquefaciens
CCCCAATCCATCTGCGTTACCGTCATTCCGCCGGCGTTTTTCAGCTGCGTCAATTGGTAGGGTTGGCCGTCAGGGGCCAACGTTTGGCTGTCGCTCAGCATCTGCCGGCCCCCTCTGACGCCTTACAGACGTAAAAGGTTTCTTTCAGCCCCTGGGTTTGCAGCGGGTATTCGCGTGCTACTGCCTCACGAACCGGCTCGACCAGCGCCTGTGGCATCAGCGCCACGATACAGCCGCCAAAACCGCCGCCGGTCATCCGTACGCCGCCGCGGTCGCCGATAACGGCTTTGACGATCTCCACCAGCCGGTCGATCGGCGGCACGGTAATTTCAAAATCATCGCGCATCGAGGCGTGCGACTCCGCCATCAGTTTGCCCATCAGCTTCATATCACCGGCGGCCAGCGCATCGGCAGCAGCCAGTGTACGATCGTTTTCGCTGATCACATGGCGCGCTCGTTTGGCGACGATCGGATCCAACTCATGCTGGATCGGGAAAAACAGATCCGGGCTGACATCGCGCAGCGCTTTGACACCGAAGAAGCGCGCGGCTTCCTCACACTGCTTGCGGCGGGTGTTGTATTCGCTGTCTACCAGACCGCGTTTCACATTGGAATTGATGATCACCACCGCGACATCTTCCGGCACCGATACTGCGCGGGTTTCCAGCGTTCGGCAGTCGATCAGCAGAGCATGATCGCGTTCACCGAGTGCGGAAATAAGTTGATCCATAATCCCGCAGTTACAGCCGACAAACTGGTTCTCCGCTTCCTGACCATTGAGGGCCAGCGCTACGCCATCCAGCGGCAGCGCATACAGCGCCTGCATGGCCTGGCCAACGGCGACCTCCAAAGAGGCGGAAGAACTGAGGCCGGCCCCCTGCGGCACGTTGCCGGCGATCACCAGGTCCGCACCGCCAAAATCGCTGTTGCGCTGCTGCAGGTGTTTGATCACGCCGCGGACATAGTCTGACCAGCGTTGGCTCGGATGGCTGACGATCGGATCGTCGAGCGAAAAGAGATCCTGCTGGGCGTCGTAATCGGCGGCGATCACCCGGATCTGACGATCGTCACGCTTGGCGCAGGCGATCACCGTCTGGTAATCGATGGCGCACGGCAGCACAAAACCGTCGTTATAGTCGGTATGCTCGCCGATCAGGTTCACCCGGCCCGGGGCCTGGATAGTCAGCGCGGGCGCGTAGCCAAAACGTTCGGTAAAAAGGGTGTGGGTAAGGTTCTTTAAACTCATTGTTGGGCTCCGGCTTCACGGTAATGAACATCGCTGACGGCGCGCAGGCGCTTTGCGGCCTGTTCTGCAGTCAAATCGCGCTGGGTTTCTGCCAGCATCTCGTAACCCACCATAAATTTACGCACCGTGGCGGAACGCAGCAGCGGTGGATAGAAGTGGGCGTGTAGTTGCCAGTGGCGGTTATCCGCGTCGTTAAACGGGGCTCCGTGCCAGCCCATGGAATAGGGGAAGGAGCACTGGAACAGGTTGTCGTAACGGCTGGTCAGTTTTTTCAGCGCCACGGCCAGGTCGCGGTTCTGTTCGGCGCTGAGATCGGTAATGCGCTGTACCGAACTCTTCGGCAACAGCAGCGTTTCAAACGGCCAGGCCGCCCAATAGGGCACCACGGCCAGCCAGTGCTCGGTTTCCACCACCGTACGGCTGCCGTCAGCCTGTTCGCGCTGGACGTAATCCGACAGCATCGCGGAGTGGTGCCGTTGGAAATACTCGCGCTGCAGACGATCCTCATGCTCGACTTCGTTCGGCAAGAAGCTGTTGGCCCAAACCTGCCCATGCGGATGCGGATTAGAGCACCCCATCGCGGCGCCCTTGTTTTCAAAAACCTGCACCCACGGATAGCTGCGTCCCAGATCCGCGGTCTGTTCCTGCCAGGTGGCAATCACCCGTTCCAACGCTGGCAGCGGCAATTCCGGCAGGGTTTTGCTGTGATCGGGCGAGAAGCAAATCACCCGGCTGGTGCCACGGGCACTCTGGCAGCGCATCAACGGATCCTGACTTTCCGGTGCCTGCGGGGTGTCCGTCATCAGCGCGGCAAAGTCGTTGGTGAACACGTAGGTGTCCTGATAGTTCGGGTTTTTATCGCCTGTAACACGGGTGTTGCCCGGACAGAGGAAGCAGTCGGGATCGTGCTGTGGCAACGTTTCTTGCTGTGTGGACTCCTGCTGGCCTTGCCACGGCCGTTTGGCACGGTGCGGCGAGACCAATACCCATTGGCCGGTCAGCGGGTTGTAGCGGCGATGGGGATGATCTACGGGGTTAAAATCCGTCATGGCGGTTCCTTTTTCTCGGGCGATGCGGCGCGGTGTAATCGCTTTCATCTGCCGCTAACCTGCCCTTGACTCATGCAAATGGATAACTATGAGCAAAAAGATAGCACGTCCCACAGGGGAAAAAGGTGATCCAGAGCGAAAAATGGAATCGTTTACACTGTGTGATGCAAGTGAGAAAACCGCTGACAGTGTCGAACGGCTAAAGCTGGGGAAGTGGGTGTCAGGCAGCGAGTGATAGCGTTTTCACACCTATGACCGGCAGGCGTTCACCTGCCGGTCATGGCGATCAGGAATGCTGGTACAGCGGGTAAGTGAACAGCAGCAGATGGGTCAGATTCAGCCCGAAGTGGAATAATATCGGCACCCACAAGCGGCCACTCCACATCCACGCCAGGCCGTAAATCAACCCGGCAAGCGTGGCGAAAATGACCATCAGCATGCCACCGGCCAGATGCGCGGCGCCAAAAATCAGCGCGGCAATAATCAGTGCCGGCCAGGCCCCCAACCATTGGCTCAGCCGTTGCTGCAGATAACCGCGGAACAGCGCTTCTTCAGCCATGCAGACAAAGAACAGGTTGGCCATGATAAACGGCAGGATCCAGGCTGGGGTATGCAGCTCTATTTTAAGGCCGCCGAGCGCCACCGCCAGCAACAGCAAGGCCGGAACGCTGATAATCAGTGCCGTCCAGGCAGAGGTACCCACGCTTTTATCCGGCTTGTCGAGTTTAAATAACGTCGGCAGACAGGCAAACAACAGGAAGGGCACCAACGCCTTGTCGAAGTTGTAGTACATGGTGAACGGGGCGCTTAACGGGCCTGCTTTATCACCTTCGATCATCAGTTGGTTATTGATCCCAGGAACCAGATGCAGGAATAGCGCCACACAGCTTAAAACCACCAACGCTTCAAGTGGCACAGCCAGATTACGCTGTGCCCGAAAATGGTGTCGCAGCCCCGCGAGAGCGGCAATACCTAGTAAGCACGTCAGGCTGAGCGGGGTGAGTACCGCGTGGTACATGCCCATCCCCGCCGATGCGGCCAAAATCAACCAGGCAATAAGCCGGTTAAATGGCAAAAAGAATAACGAAGAAGCCAGTACGCCCCACATAACAATGTCCCTTTAAAATATGCACACGGTACCCATTACCGAAGGCAATCATTGCTTTATCGGTGTGCGAATGATCGGTGAGTTGGGCACTATCCCGGATAGTAGCACAGCGAAATGACGGTAAAGGTCGGTGCAGTGGGTAAAATCGTGCTTTCAGCCTCTTGTCCACCTCTGGACAGTGGGTAAAATCGTGCGGTTAACCCTTCATCCAGGCCTGCGAACGGGTGATTTCTGCCAGGTTCTGCAGGATATCCAGACTCTGCTGGTGGATTTCCTGCGTCGGTGCGGCGCATAAGTCCTGCAAGACGGTCACTTGAAAACCGGCGTCGTGCGCCTGTCTTGCGGTGCTTTCGATCGCCAGCGGGGTACTGACCCCGCCCAGCAACAAATGGTGGCAGCGATGCTGCTGCAGCCAGGCTAACAAATTGTTACCGGCAAAGGCGCCAACGCCGCTCTTTTCGAACTGAATATCCGTTGGCAGCACCTGCAAATCCTTATCCCATTGGCAACCGGGGCTGCTCAGGCGCAGTGCCCCAATCTGTTTCAGGTGGCTAAACAGCGGAGAGTGAGCGGGAATGTCGTGGTAATCGTCGGCAAAACCGACGCGCACCCAAATCACCGGAATTTTACGTACCCGGGCGTAAGCCGCGGCGGCGTTGGTGTTGGCAACCAGGTTTTGCGCCAACACCTGTTCACGGCAATGATTTGCACGCCCTTTGGGGCCAATCAGATCGTCGATAAGATCGATAATAATCAGTGCGGCGGACATGGTGTCTCCAGAAGCGGATCCTTTACCCTTTATGATAAAAGGCCAAATGTGATGTGTTACAGAGGAAGTGTTGCCGGATATGTCATCGGATGAGTAGCGGGGCTACCCATCCGCGCGGGGTCTCGAGGATTTCAGAGCAGCCTATCCAACTGATAACGGTAGCCGTCGCCGTCAGGGACAAAGCTCAGGCGGTGAGTAATACTTTGCGGCGCGTCTTCCGCATGGTGGGAGACAAACAGCAGTTGGGTTGCCCCTTGGCCGATCAACACGTCGACAAAGCGACGGACCAACTGACGATTGAGCGGATCCAGCCCCTGCAGCGGCTCGTCGAGGATCAACAGCGCCGGATGCTTGACCAGCGCGCGGGCGATCAGCGCTAACCGTTGCTGGCCCCAGGAAAGGCTGTGGAAGGGGGCTTCGCCGTTTGTACCGCCCAGCCCCAGCAGCGCCAGCCACTGGTCGGCCAATTGCCGTTGGCGATCGGATACCGCCTGGTAAATGCCGATCGAATCGAAGAAGCCGGACAGGATCACGTTGCGCACGCTGCTGCTGACGCGGTAATCCAGATGCAGGCTGCTGCTGACGTAGCCGATATGGCGTTTGATATCCCAGATGGTTTCCCCGCTGCCGCGGCGGCGGCCGAACAGGGTAAGATCGTTACTGTATCCCTGAGGATGATCGCCGGTGATCAGGCTGAGCAGCGTCGATTTACCGGCCCCGTTCGGGCCGACGATCTGCCAGTGTTCGCCGGGATTAACCTGCCAGTCGAGGTGATTGAGAATGGCTCGATCGTTGTAGCTGACCCTCCCGTCGCGCAGGATAATTAACGGTTGATCCGCCGGCAGCGTGGTTTTCTGCGCCGGATCTTCGGTTTCCGGCAGTGCCAGGCCATCCAGATTCTCGCTGTGCGCCAGTTGCGCTACCAGCGCTTCCTCCATCACCTGCCGGCGCGTCCCCTGGCTTGCCAGGGTGCAATCGGCCAGCACGCCCACGTTACGGATAAAATCAGGCACTTCGTCAAAGCGATTGAGCACTAGCACCAGGGTATAGCCATGCCCGGAGAGGTCATTCAGCAGCGCAGCCAACTGAGCGCGTGAATTCACGTCCAGCCCATCGAAAGGCTCATCCAGGATCAGTAAATCGGGCTGCGGCATCAGCGCCCGGCACAGCAGGGTTTTGCGCGTTTCGCCGGTAGAAAGGTATTTGAAGCGACGTGACAACAGCGGGGTAATGGCGAACTGTTCGGCCAGTTGCGAGCAGCGTGCGGGGTCTTTGACCTCTTCCTGAATAATTTCCTCCGCGGTGCGTCCGGTATCTTCCTCGCCGGGGCTGAGCAGGTCGGTATTGTTACGTTGCCATTCGTCGCTGACCAGCTTTTGCAACTGTTCGAAAGAGATGCGTACCGCATGGCTGAAATCGCTGCGGCGCTCGCCGCTAAGCAGCACCAGTTCATCCGCCAGCGCGCGTGCCAGCGCGGATTTGCCGCTGCCGTTGGCGCCGACAAAGGCCCAGCAGTCGCCGGCCTGAATGTCCAGGGCCTCCAGCGTCAGGGTACGGGTATCGCTTAAGCGAAATGAACCTTGCGAAATGTGCAACGACGACATCACCTGTTCCTTTTTATGCAATTATTTTGTTTAGAAATAGGCGCATTGCGGAGCGATGTCAATCGGCAAAAATGCAACGTCACGTTGCGTTTAGCACAACGTGGCGACAATCACCCGATCGGCGTTAAACAAGGCGTGCACCGGGCTGCCGGGGCGCAGTTTAAGCTGCTGCAGTTCGGCGTTGTTCACGGTGGCGCACAGGGTTTCGCCGCCCGTCAGCGTGACCAGCACTTCGCTGTGATCGGTGCCAGGTTGAATGCTGGCGACCACGCCCGCCAATGCGTTGTCCGCAGCGCCGACCAGGGCTGGATCGGTATTCAGTTTTACCCAGGGGGCTTTAATCAGCGCCAGCACTTCCTTGCCGGGCGAGAGCTGCAGCCGATCGGCGCTCTGTTGAGTAATGGCCGCGCTAAGACGCGTTTTGCCGTCGTTAAGGAGAATATCCAGATGCTGCTGCACCTGCTGGTGATCGCGTTCGATCACGGTGCCAAAGAACTGGTTGCGGGCGCTGGTTTGCAGTGAGAAACGCGAGATTGCCGCCAGCAGGCTGTCGAGCGGCAGCTCATCCTGTTGCAATACGTCGAAGGCTTTTTGCTGGATCTGCCCCAGTAGGTCGTAAAGCTGAATCAACCGTTCCCCGTAGCGGGTTACCTGGGCCCCGCCACCGCCTTTGCCGCCGGTGGCGCGTTCCACCACCGTCTGCTCCGCCAACTGGTTCATTTCGTTAATCGCGTCCCAGGCACTTTTATAGCTGATGCCCGCCAGCTTGGCGCCCTGGCTGATGGATCCGGTGTGCCGCACTTGTTTCAGCAGCGCGATGCGGCGCGGATCGGCGAACAGTTTTTGCTGAAGTTTTAGGGTAAGAAGAATTTCGGCCTGCATAACGCGTCCTGTCGGCTGCAAAAGCCTTATTGTCGCCGATTTAGTCGCAAAGCGCCAAAAGTGCGTCGGCAACCGCCAGGGAGTGGGAGCAATAAAAACTGGCCTTCAATTATTGAAATGTTATAACATAACAAAAAATATAATGATTGATGCCGGCCACGGCGGGTTTTTATTTCACCAAAGGGATGCTGTAAATGAGTGCTGCACGCCTGGGTTTCATCACGCCCAAAAAATCACCTTATTACCTGATTACCGCTTTGCTGTTAAGCCTGCCGAACGTCGCGCAGGCCGCCGGCGATTGCGACAAAACCGAAAAGTCATCAGGTTGCGAAGACAGCTTAACCGTGCAGGCAGCCAGCCAGCCCCAGAGTACCTATGGCTCGCTGGATGTGGTCGCCCGTTCGGCATCGCGTCTGGGCCTGACCAGCAAAGAAACGCCGCGCAGTATTGAGGTTATCAGCGCACAAGCTATTGGGCAGCGGGGTGACAAAACGCTCGCCGACGTTGTCGAGCACGCGACAGGCATGTCTGGCGTAGCTTCACCCACGCTCAGCAACAATTTTTCATTACGCGGATTCAGGCCGGTGTCCTGGCTTTATAACGGCGTCGAAACGCCGGGCAGCACCCTTCAGCTAGCGGATCCTTCTCATTATGGCAGTGTAGAAGTGTTGCGCGGCCCCGGATCGGTGCTCAATGGCCTGAGCGCCGCCGGTGGCAGCGTCAATCTGCTTTCGCGCCAGCCTACCTTCAGCCGCCAGCCCATCGAGCTCGACTATGGTCTGTCGAGTTATAACAGCCAGCGCCTGCACCTGGGGGCGGGCGGTACGTTACTGGACGATGTGGCGGCTTATCGTTTGGATGTCAGCGGCAGCGACAGCGGCACCAATGTGCAATACGAGCGTGATAAACAGAAGCGGGTATCCGGCGCACTGCTGTTTAAGTTGTCTGATAATGCCCTGCTGACATTAAACCTGGATCGCATGCTCAACCGCACCAACAACCCTTACTACGGTACGCCGCTGGTGGAAGGGAAGGTGGCTCGCGAGCTGCGCGATATCAACTACAACAACCTGACCGACAGCCGTATCCAGAGCAACGCCACGTCGTTTCAGGCCAGCCTGGACTGGTTCACCACGCCCGAAATTGAGCTGCATAATCAGTTTTACTACTACAGCGGTTTTCGCGAATGGCGCAATGTGGAACGCTTTCGCGTCTCGGCGGCCACCCAGCCCGGCTATGTCAATCGCGATTCGTTCGGGGCGCTGGCCCACGATGATGACCTGATCGGCAACCGCAGTTCCCTGGTGTTCGACCGGCCGCTGGGCGGCTTCGATAACCGGTTTATTGTCGGCATTGACCTGAGTAAACGCCGCTTTCAGTATTACTCCAACGGCTTCCCCGGTTCCGAAGAGGTTCCGCTGCAGGCACCGATCAGAGAAAGTTTTTCTCAGGGCACCGATAGCCAACGTTCTCCGGTTCGTCGCGTTACGCAAAACCAGTACGCCGCCTTTCTGGAAGACCGCTTCAACCTGACGGAGCGTTTAACCCTGCTGGGTCAGTTACGCTACAACCATATGGAGATGGATTGGCATTTTCAGGGCCCGCAAGAAGAGCGCTCCTCGCAAACCTACGCCTTCAGCGTCTGGAGCCTTGGCCCCAGCTATGCGTTGACCGATAATCTCAATATTTACGCCAACTACACTACCGGCCAGGAGCCTGGCAACGATCTGTTCTTTTTAAGCCCGGCGCAAACCAGCCTGCCGCTGACCCGGGTACGCCAATGGGAAGTCGGCGCCAAGGGGCAGTTTTGGGATAACAAGGGAGAAGCCACGCTGGCACTGTACGAGCTGCGCAAGGACAACCTGTTCGTGCCCAATGCGCAGCAGCCGGATACGCTAAATGCCGTCGGTCGGCAGACTTCGCGCGGTGTGGAAGTCAACCTGATGCTGCGTCCAACCGATCGGTTGGAGCTGGCTGCCAATGCGGCCTACACCCATGTCCGTTACGATGAATACCGTGGCGGCAGCCCGTTGCGCAGCTATAACGGCAATCGCCCGGCCTACATCCCTGACTGGACCGCCAACCTCACGGCACGTTATATGCCGACGGAGCAGTGGGGGCTCACCTCATCGCTACGCTACGTGGGCAGCAGTTATAACGACGACGCCAACCAGCGTAAAATGCCGTCCTACACCACGCTCGATCTGGCCACGGACTATCAGATCACCCGGTCCGTGGGTGTGGGCGTGCGTATCAGAAACGTCACTAACCAGTTGTATGCCTATCAACGTACATACCCGGATCAGGTGCTGATTGCGCCATCGCGCACTTACGAAAGCTTTATTTCGGTGAGGTTCTGATCCCGCCATGCAGCCGATAATCTGCCTGCTGGTGGCGCTGGGCCTGTCGTTTAACGCGCTGGCACAGACCGACGCCGTCACCCTCAACAACTGCGGCCAGGCGTACCGTTACCCGGCGGTGCCTAAGCGGGTGCTGGTTTACGCCAATCCCGCGTTGGAAAACATGCTGGCGCTGGGCCTGGCACAACGCATCGTCGGCATCATCGGTTATGACTACGCGCAGGATACGGCCCCGTCTGCGGCGAAATGGGGCAAGGCATTGAGCAAACTGTCAGCCGCCGCGCCGCCTGCGGCGGAACCTTTGCTGTTGCTCAATCCGGATTTTGTCTATTCGGCCAGTTACTACTGGTTTAACAGCCCGGAAACGCCCAGTCGCGATCGGCTGACGGAGTGGAAAATAGCCACCTATCTCTCGCCTGACGTTTGCAGTGGCCAACAAAGCACCGTAAGCCGCTCGGCGAGCTTCGAAAGTATTTTTGCCGAACTGCGTGAGATTGCCCGGATTTTTAACGTCGCGGGCGATGCCGACAGGTTAATCGAGACGCTTCAGTCCCAACTGCGGACGCTGGATCTACAGGCGGGAACCTTGCCTCGCCAGCGGCTACTTTGGTGGTATGCCGGTACGCAAACCCCTTATGTGGCGGGATGCTGCGGGGCACCGGCACTGCTGACCCGTCAGATTGGCAGTCAAAATCTGTTTGGCGACCTGCCCGAGCTTTGGCCCACCGTATCCTGGGAAACCATTGCCGCCCGCGATCCCGACGTGATTGTGCTGGGCGATTTGCCCCGTGGCGGCCTCGGTGACAGTGCCAAAGACAAGATCCATTTTCTGGAGCATCACCCTCTTACCTCAACCCTGCGCGCCGTGCGCCAAAAACGCTATGTCATTTTGCCCGGCTACGATCTGGATCCCTCGGTGCGTACCCTGGCGGCTTTGCAACGTTTAATTCAGGGCCTGCAGCAACAGGCCTTAGGATCACCCATTCCCAAAAAGGAACCCTGATATGTCCTCTCTTTCATTCTCCTCACTGCTGACTTCGTGGGATCAACAGCAGGGCGCTTATATCGCCGAACGAGAAGCGCGTTTCAATGCCCAACTCGACGTGTTAGCGCTTTCGGTCGGCGAGGATTTTCACGTGATCGATCTCGCCTGTGGGCCGGGATCGCTAAGCCTGCGCATCCTTCAACGTTTCCCGCAGGCCAAAGTGACGGCGATGGATCTCGATCCGTTACTGTTGGCTATCGCTCGCGGTGCCCTGGCGGACTATGGCGACAGGATCCGCATCATTCAGGCCGATCTCGCCGATCCTGAGTGTTTCTCATCGCTTGAAGGGGCAACGCCTGACGCGGCGGTTTCCAGCACGGCGCTGCACTGGTTAATGCCGGAACAGCTGACGGTGCTGTATAGAAACATCGCCGAACTGCTGCCCAAGGGGGGCGTATTTCTTAATGCTGACCACCAGCGTTACGACCATCGGCAGCCACGCGTTAAAACGTTGGCTGAACTGCACGATAACCAGACGCAACAACGGGCCTGGCGAAACGGCGTCGAAGACTGGGATCGGTGGTTTGACAAGGTGCAGCAACTGCCGGATCTGGCGCAATATCGGCAACAGCGGGAAAACCTGTTCGCCGGGCGTCCTGTCCCTCCGGCGACAGCATTGGACTTCCAACTTGCCAGCCTGACGCAGGCGGGGTTTACCGAGGTCGGGCCGGTCTGGCAACTGCTGGATGACTACGTGATTGCAGGCTGGAAATAGTATGAACGGAACGGTACGCCGGGGGGCGAGGCGTTCAGGTGGCTGGTTGTGCATGCTGGCGCTGGCGTTGCCGCTATTTTTGCTCGGTGCCTCGTTGTACGGACCGGCGCCAATATCGCTGCATGACGCGTGGCGTATTTTGTCTGCCCCTGGCGTTAACGCCGACGACGGTAGCGAGATTTATCAACGGATAATCTGGTCATTGAGACTGCCCAGGGCGCTGTTGGCCGCGGTGGCGGGGGCCGGTCTGGCGTTGGCCGGCACCGTCCTGCAATCGCTGACGCGCAACCCATTGGCCGATCCCTGGGTGTTGGGGATCTCTTCCGGGGCGGGCGTGGGCGCCGTTCTGGTGCTGGTGTTGGGGCTCGGCGGCGGCCTGCTGTCGGTGTCTGGCGGGGCATTTATCGGTGCGGCCGGGGCCTTTGCCCTGGTTTTACTGCTCGCCGGGCGTTCCCTGAACGCCGAGTCATCGCTGTTTATTTTGGCGGGGGTCGCGGTCACGCAACTGCTTTCGGCACTGACCTCGCTGATTACCCTGTGGCAAGCGGACGCTAATGCCACGCGTGGCGTGATGTTCTGGCTACTGGGTTCCTTCAGTGACGCCCGTTGGTCGCAGGTGGGGCTATGCACTCTGCTGCTGGCGGCGACGCTGGCGATTTGCTGGATGAAAGCCGGGGAGCTGGATGCGTTGGCATTCGGGGGGCTGACCGCGGCGTCGTTGGGGGTGGCGGTGGCGCCGCTGAAGCTGCTGTTGTACGGCATTACGATGGCGCTGACGGCCGTTATCGTCGCCTTCAGCGGCGCGGTGGGGTTCATTGGCCTGACGGTACCGCACGTCGCCAGACTGTTGGTCGGGCCGCGTCACCGGGTGCTGCTGCCGGCCAGCGCGCTGTGCGGCGCTTTGTTTGCCGTCGCGGCGGACACCCTGGCCAGAACCTTGTTTGAACCGCGTGAACTGCCGGTGGGCGTCTTGACCGCGTTGTTGGGTGTCCCGGTATTCCTTGCCTTGCTGTATCGGAAAATAAACGCATGACCGCTGAAATCGGGTTATCGGGGCTGCGCGCCGAAGGGTTGGGGTGGTCAACGGCAGAAAGAGTGGTGCTGAATAACCTCAGTTTTCACGCCCGGCCCGGTGAAATTACCGGCGTGCTCGGCGTCAACGGCAGCGGAAAATCCACGCTGCTCAAGTTACTGGCGGGATTGATTTCCCCCAACCGTGGCCGGGTGTATTTGCAGCAAACCGATATCGCCTCAATGAAAGGGCGCGAACGAGCCAAATGCATGACTTTCCTCGAACAGTCCGGGCCCGGCGCTTTTGCCATTCCGGTGAAAGACGTGGTGTTGCTCGGGCGTCTGGTTTACGCCAGTCGCTGGGCAGGGTTCAGCACGGAAGATTATCGCATTGTCGGGCAGGCAATGGAGCAGGTCGGCATTTCGCACTTGGCCGATCGTGAATGGCAACAGCTGTCCGGCGGGGAACAGCAACGTGTTCATCTGGCACGCGCGCTGGCGCAACAAACGCCATGGCTATTATTGGACGAGCCTGCCAACCATCTGGATATTGCCCATCAGCAGCAGTTTATGGCGTTATTGCGGCGGCTGGGCATCAGCGTAGTGGTTTCGCTGCACGACCTGAATTTGGCGGCCTGCTACTGTGACCGGCTGATGTTGCTAAAGCAGGGAGGTTTGCACGCGTTCGGTCCCCCGCAGCAGGTGCTGACATCGGAGACGATAGACAAGGTTTATGGCGTAGAGGCTCGGCTGGTTGCGATTAGCGATTACGCCTCGCCGCTGATCTATTACCCCGTTCAATAACGTCCACCGCAAGCCGAAAGGCGGCGCCGGAGCACAAATGGCACGTTTGGCCGGTTACAAATTCTGCACAGTCTTTAAAATAACCCCGTTTTAGTCGGTTTTTTGGTTTAAACTGGAATGTACGTGGCGGTGTTCATTACCGCTCAATGGGCAGTTAAGTGAGGCTACCATGTTGGATTTATTGAAAAGTTTGCTGTTCGCTGTGGTCATGGTTCCGGTGGTGATGGCCATCATCCTCGGCCTGATCTACGGTTTGGCGGAAGTGTTCAACATTTTCTCCAAAGTGGGCCGTTCGAAAGAAAACCGCACCCAGCACTGATCGTTACCCGTTCCCCTTTTTAAGCCTGCCGGCGTCGTTCGGCAGGTGTTTCTCAAGATATCTCACACCCTGCCGATAAACCGCATGACAAGCTTCTGCGCGACGTTATATTATTTTTTATATAACGAAGAGTGATAATGCACGTTAACTTGCGGAGAAAACAATGAAACAGCAATGGACTAAGTGGGTCGGCGGTATCGTATTGGCATCCGGTATGGTCATGCAGGCATCGGCAGCGGATAAAATCACCGTTTTTGCGGCCGCCTCGCTGACGAACGCGCTGCAGGATATCGCGACCCAATACCAGAAGGGCAAGGATGTGCAGGTGGTTTCCTCATTCGCCTCCTCTTCTACGCTGGCGCGCCAGATTGAACAGGGCGCACCGGCCGATCTGTTTATCTCTGCCGATCAGCAGTGGATGGATTACGCCATCGACAAGCAGCAAATGGTCAAAGATACCCGTTATACCCTGTTGGGGAACGAACTGGTGCTGATCGCTGCAAAAGATGCCAAACCGGCTAAAATCACGCTCGACAAGCAAACCGACTGGGCAAAACTGCTCAATGGCGGCCGCCTGTCGGTGGGCGATCCGGACCACGTGCCTGCCGGCATTTATGCCAAGGAAGCGCTGCAGAATCTCGGTGCCTGGACCGCGCTGGAGCCTAAGCTGGCACGGGCCAACAACGTACGCAGCGCCATGGCACTGGTAGAACGTGGCGAAGCGCCGTTGGGCATTGTTTATGGCTCAGACGCGGTAGCCAGTGATAAAGTCAGCGTGGTGGCCATCTTCCCGGAAGACAGCCACAAACCGGTGGAATACCCGATGGCGATTGTTAAAGGTCATCAAATCCCGGCCGTCAGCGCGTTCTACGGTTACCTGAAGAGCCCGGAAGCGGCTGCTATTTTCAAACATTATGGATTCTCCCCGCGTAAATGATCCTGAGTGAGTACGAGTGGCAGGCCGTTGAACTGAGCCTGAAAGTGTCCGCCCTGGCGGTGGTGTGCAGTTTACCCTTTGGCATTCTGATGGCCTGGGTGCTGGTACGCTGCCGCTTCCCGGGTAAATCGCTGCTGGACAGTATTATTCACCTGCCGCTGGTACTGCCGCCGGTGGTGGTCGGCTATTTATTGCTGATCGCCATGGGGCGGCGCGGCGTGATTGGCGAATGGCTGTATGACTGGTTTGGCTTCAGTTTCAGCTTTAGCTGGCGCGGTGCGGCGCTGGCTTCCGCCGTGGTGGCGTTTCCGCTGATGGTGCGGGCCATCCGGTTGGCGCTGGAGGCGGTGGATACCCGTCTCGAGCAGGCAGCCCGCACCCTGGGCGCCAACCCGTGGCGGGTGTTTTTCACCATCACGCTGCCGCTGTCGCTGCCCGGCGTGATTGTCGGTGTGGTATTGGCCTTTGCCCGTTCTCTGGGCGAGTTCGGCGCCACCATTACCTTCGTTTCCAACATTCCCGGCGAGACGCGAACCATACCGCTGGCGATGTATACCCTGATTGAAACGCCGGGGGCTGAAGCCGCCGCCGCGCGCCTGTGCGTGATAGCCATAGTGCTGTCACTGGTTTCACTGATGGTGTCCGAGTGGCTGGCCCGCTGGGGCCGTAAACGGATGGGCGTATAATGCTGGAGCTGGATTTCTCGCAACGCCTTGGGGATTTAAACCTTAACGTGCGCGCCGATCTGCCCGCTCAGGGCATAACCGCGATTTTTGGCCTGTCCGGCGCGGGTAAAACGTCCTTAATCAATGCCATTGGCGGCCTGACGCGCCTGCAGCAAGGCCGTATTGTGCTGAATGGCCGTACGCTGGTGGATACCGCCAGCGGCCTGTGCCTGCCACCGGAGAAGCGGCGGATTGGCTACGTGTTTCAGGACGCGCGCCTGTTCCCGCATTATCGGGTACGCGGCAACCTGCAATACGGTATGGCGACCAGCATGCGCACGCAGTTCGACAACATTGTTGAACTGCTGGGCATCGGGCCCTTGCTCAACCGCCTGCCGTTGACGCTGTCCGGCGGCGAAAAACAGCGGGTGGCGATTGGCCGTGCTTTATTGACCGCGCCGGAGTTGCTGTTAATGGATGAACCTCTGGCGTCGCTGGACCTGCCGCGCAAACGCGAACTGCTGCCGTATCTGGAGCGGTTGGCTCAGGACGTCAATACGCCGATCCTTTACGTCAGCCACAGCATGGATGAAATTCTGCGTCTGGCCGAGCAGGTGATGGTGCTGGATAACGGTCAGGTCAGGGCATTTGGCGGGCTGGAAGAAGTATGGGCCAGCAGCGCATTGCGGCCATGGTTGCAGCGTGAAGATCAAAGCAGCGTGCTGCGCGTCAGCGTGATTGAACATCATGCGCGCTACGCCATGACAGCCCTGGCGCTGGGCGACCAACGCCTGTGGGTCAGCGGAGTCGATGCCGCCTTAGGGGCTCAACTGCGCATCCGAATCAACGCCGCCGACGTTTCATTGGTGCTGCAGCCACCGGTCAACAGCAGTATCCGCAACGTATTGCCGGCCAAAGTCACTGAATGCCTGGACGTGGATGGACAGGTGGAGGTGAAACTGGCGGTGGGAGAGAGCGTGCTGTGGGCACGCATTACGCCGTGGGCGCGTGATGAGCTGGCGATCCGCCCCGGTCAATGGTTGTATGCGCAGGTGAAAAGCGTGTCGATCAGCCGCGAAGCGCGTTAAATAGCGCCCTCCCTGCGGGGAGGGCAATCACGAATTATTGACCCAGTACGCGCGTGCGGATCACCTCGGCGATGCCGGGTTGCAGGTGATCGGCGATCACCAAATCGGCGCGTTGCTTGATAGCGTCATCGGCGTTGCCCATCGCCACGCCCAGGCCTACCGCTTCCAGCATGCTGAGGTCATTGTAGTTATCCCCGAACGCCACCACCTGATCCATGCTCAGGCCCTGCGAGTCGACCCACTGCTGCAGGCGTTTGCCTTTGCTGTTGCCGCCTTTGGCGATATCGACCTGATCGTGCCACGACCATTCGCAGGCCAGTCCCAGCTCTTT
Source organism: Serratia liquefaciens (assembly GCA_012719855.1). Classification (GTDB taxonomy): domain Bacteria; phylum Pseudomonadota; class Gammaproteobacteria; order Enterobacterales; family Enterobacteriaceae; genus Serratia; species Serratia liquefaciens_A. The sequence continues at coordinate 15,934 of JAAXZN010000044.1, forward strand.
CTCCACCGTTTCGGCAAACTGGCGCAGCGCAGGAATATCGGCGTGCGAAGTGGCGAACTTCCAGATTGACTGCGCTTCATCGGCCGCCTGCACCAGGCTGTTGACCTGCAACAGCGTTGGGCGCTGCGCCGGCGGCAGGGTTTCCGCCCAGGCCAGTGAACGGGTGACGTGGCCGCTCGGTTCCTGATACAGCATGGCGTCGTCCACGTACATCAGGCCGTGAATGCCGCTTTGTTTCAGCATTTGCAGCACCAGTTTGGCCTGATCTTTGGCCAGCGGATCGGCGGCCAGCACTTTTTGCTGCTGGAAGTCATACAGATAGGTACCGTTGCAGCAGATTGCCGGCGTGTCTATCTCCAGCGCCTGATAAAACGGGTGGATCGCCACGTGATGGCGGCCGGTGACGACAATCACTTTAATGCCGGCGGCGCGCGCTTGCGCCAGGGCTGCCAGCGACTGCGGTAAAATGCGTTTTTGGTTGTCCAGCAGGGTGCCATCCAGATCGAGGGCAATGACGCGGTAGCTCATAGGGATCTCATTATCGTTAGCAACAAAATTAAACCGATGGTACACCGGATAAGCGATGGATAAAACAGCACAGATTTCCTCAGCAACACAGGGTTGTTATGTCACGGATGTGAGGTAAGCTAGGGGAAACCGAAAAACCTGAAACCGGTTTCTCTCTTACCCTATTCAAGGAGAACACATGAAGCAAATCGTTTATGTCGCCAGCCCGGAAAGCCAGCAAATTCACGTCTGGCAGTTAGGTGATGCGGGGGCCCTGACGCTGCTGCAAACCGTCGAAGTCCCGGGCCAGGTGCAACCGATGGCGATCCACCCGGACCGAACGCACCTGTACGTCGGCGTGCGCCCGGCGTTCGGCATTGTCAGCTACCGCATCGAGGCGGACGGTACGCTGCAACAGGCCGGCATGGCACCGCTGCCGGGCAGCCCGACCCATATCTCTACCGATTTGCAGGGGCGTTATCTGTTCTCCGCCTCCTACAGCGGCAACTGCGCCAGCGTCAGTCCTATTGGCCATGACGGTGTAGTGGGCGCGCCTATCCAGCAGATTGACGGTTTAACTGCGCCGCACTCGGCCAATATCGACCCGACCAATCAGCTGCTGCTGGTGCCTTGCCTGAAAGAAGATCGCATTCGTCTGTTCAATTTGGATCAACAGGGTGAACTGACGCCGCATGCTCAGGAAGCGGTTGCAACCGCCGCCGGTGCTGGCCCGCGCCACATGGCATTCCACCCTAACGACAAATTTGCCTACTGCGTCAACGAGCTGGACGGCACGGTAGACGTGCTGGCCATCAGTGAAAACGGCGCTAAATACACCCTGGCGCAAACGCTGGATATCATGCCTGCCGATTTCTACGGCACCCGTTGGGCGGCGGATATTCACCTCACGCCGAATGGCCGCTTCCTCTACACCAGCGACCGCACCGCCAGCATACTGACGATTTTCAGCGTCTCCGAAGACGGCAGCACCCTGTCGGTTGTCGGCTACCACCCGACCGAAGAGCAGCCACGCGGCTTCAACATCGACCACAGCGGCCGTTTTGTGATCTCGTCCGGTCAGAAGTCCGATCATATCGGGGTGTATGAAATCGATCAGACCAGCGGCAAACTGACCACTCTGGCACGTTACCCGGTGGGTAGAGGCCCGATGTGGGTAAGCGTATTAGCGAAGTAGAAGTAAATGATGCCCGGTTGCCCTAAGGGCGAATGAATAATGAGGGCGCAGCATGCTGCGCCCCTACAGTCTCTCGGGATGGGGTTCTTTTTCCCGAGAATCAGCTGTATTTCACCGTCAGCGTGGCGCTGCCAAGGCTATGGAAGTGCACGTTGAAACCGACCAGGGCGCCGCTGGAACCTTCATCCACCTCAATGCTTTCTACGTCCAGTGCGTGGACGGTGAAGTGATAGCGGTGGCTTTCTCCCTGCGGTGGCGCTGCGCCGCCATAACCGGCGGAACCAAAATCGGTACGGGTCTGGATCGCGCCGGTCGGTAAGCCGCCCTTGCCGGAACCTGCACCCTGCGGCAGTTCACGCGTGGTTGCCGGGATATTGGCTACCACCCAGTGCCACCAGCCGGAGCCGGTCGGCGCATCGGGATCGTAAACCGAAATCACGAAACTCTTGGTGCCTTCCGGCACGCCGTCCCAGGCCAGATGTGGCGACAGATTATCGCCTTGATAGCCCATGCCGTTAAACACCTGGCGCTCCGGCATTTTCGCGCCGTCCTGCAGATCGTTGCTGTACAAACGAAAGCTCATAATGACTCCATTGGTCGGTAAAAGCTGAATGCCTAAGCTAGACCTTTTTGGCGTCATAACACAAGCCTCATTGCACCTCGCCAGCGGCCTGCTCTATGGGTTATCCTCGTTAACGCCGAAGCTACATACGCGACATCAATAATTCACAGATCGATAAAAGCAATCATGATTTCATTCAAAAAACGCACGCCGTGGTTTGGTTGGCTACGCCGCTGGGCCAAGGGCATCAAGCGCGACATTTATGCTCTTTGGCTGGCCGCCCGCGATCGGCGCACGCCCTGGTATGCCAAATTGATCGCCCTGCTGGTGGCGGGTTATGCGGTATCGCCTATCGATCTGATCCCGGACTTTATTCCGGTGCTGGGCTATCTGGACGACGTGGTTATAGTGCCGCTGGGCATTATGCTGGCGGTGCGGTTGATCCCCAAGCCGCTGATGGCGGAGTTTCGCGAGAAGGCGCAAAGGCGTATCGATAATCCTACCGGCCGGATGGCGGCGGTCATGATCATATTGCTGTGGGTGTTGTGTCTGGTATTGCTGGCCCGTTATCTGGACCAGCATTGGTAACCTGTTACTGCACCGCGGCGGTGACGGCGGCGGTCAATTTGCTGAGCTGTTCAGGCTCGATGATGTAAGGCGGCATCAAATAAATCAGTTTGCCGAAGGGGCGGATCCACACGCCACGCTCGACGAATCCGCGCTGTAGCTGCGCCATATCCACAGGTTCGCGCATTTCCACCACGCCAATCGCTCCCAATACCCGCACGTCCGCTACTTTTGGCTGCATTTTCAGCGGCAATAGCTGCTGTTTCAACTGAGTTTCGATAGCGGCCACCTGCTGCTGCCAGCGATTCTCCGCCAGCAGCGACAGGCTGGCATTCGCCACCGCGCAGGCCAAAGGATTTCCCATAAAGGTAGGGCCGTGCATAAAGCAGCCCGCGGCACCGTTGCTGATGGTTTCCGCCACGTGGCGCGTGGTCAGGGTGGCGGAAAGCGTCATATAGCCGCCGGTCAACGCCTTGCCCAGACACAGAATATCCGGTACTACCTCGGCATGTTCACAGGCAAACAGCTTGCCGGTACGTCCGAAGCCGGTGGCGATCTCATCGGCAATCAGCAGCACCTGATAGCGGTCGCAGAGCTCGCGTACCCGTTTGAGGTAAGTCGGATGGTAGATGCGCATGCCGCCCGCCCCCTGGACTACCGGTTCCAAAATCACCGCCGCCACTTCACCGGCATGCTGCTCCAGCAGTGCGGCGAAAGGGGCAATATCATGTTCATCCCAGGCCTGATCGAAACCGCACTGTGGCGCAGTGGCGAACAGGTGTGGCGCGAGATATCCCTGATACAGGCTGTGCATCGAGTTGTCCGGATCGCACACTGACATCGCGCCGAAGGTATCCCCGTGGTAGCCGTGACGCAGAGTCAGAATACGCTGCCGCCGTTCTCCGCGCGCTTGCCAGTATTGCAACGCCATCTTCAGCGACACTTCCACCGCCACCGAGCCGGAATCTGCCAGGAACACGCACTGTAGCGCTTCCGGCGTCATGGCCACCAGCTTGCGACACAGTTCGATCGCGGCGGGATGGGTAATGCCGCCGAACATCACGTGCGACATTTTTTCCAACTGCTGCGTCGCAGCCAGGTTCAACTGCGGGTGGTTATAACCGTGAATGGCCGCCCACCAGGACGACATACCGTCAATCAGGCGTCGGCCATCGGCCAGCTGCAGTTCAACGCCGCTGGCGGCCTCTACCGGATAACAGGGCAGTGGGTGGCTCATCGAGGTGTAAGGGTGCCAGATATGGCGCTGATCGAATTCCAGGTCGCAGGCAGTGACAGACATACTTGTAAACCAAATCATGTGTGTAATGGTTGACAGTATATCCACAATATCTAAACTGACGACACTTTTTTCATTTTTGGAGACGCCGTGATGGCCGATCGCATTCACTGGACAGTGGGTCTCGCCCAGACCCTGTTTGATAAACCCCTGCTTGAGTTATTGTTTGAAGCCCAGACGGTTCACCGCCAGCATTTTGATCCGCGTCAGGTGCAGGTGAGCACGCTGTTATCAATCAAAACCGGCGCCTGTCCGGAAGACTGCAAGTACTGTCCGCAAAGCTCCCGCTACAAAACCGGCCTGGAGTCGGAGCGGCTGATGCAGGTGGAGCAGGTGCTGGAATCGGCGCGCAAGGCCAAGGCAAACGGTTCGACCCGTTTCTGCATGGGCGCGGCGTGGAAAAACCCGCACGAGCGCGATATGCCTTACCTGCAGCAGATGGTGCAAGGCGTGAAGGCCATGGGGATGGAAACCTGCATGACCCTGGGCACGCTGGAGGGATCTCAGGCGGAACGCCTGGCCGAGGCCGGGCTGGATTATTACAACCACAACCTGGATACCTCGCCGGAATTCTACGGCAGCATCATCACCACCCGCAGCTATCAGGAACGTCTGGATACGCTGGGCAAGGTGCGCGGTGCGGGCATCAAGGTCTGTTCCGGCGGCATCGTTGGGTTGGGGGAAACGGTGCGTGACCGCGCCGGGCTGCTGGTGCAGTTGGCTAATCTGCCCACGCCGCCGGAGAGCGTGCCGATCAACATGCTGGTGAAGGTCAAGGGGACGCCGCTGGCTGATAACGACGACGTCGATCCTTTTGATTTTATTCGCACTATCGCAGTGGCACGCATCATGATGCCGGCCTCTTACGTCCGTCTTTCTGCCGGTCGCGAACAGATGAACGAACAAACCCAGGCAATGTGCTTTATGGCCGGCGCCAATTCCATCTTCTATGGCTGCAAGCTGCTGACCACGCCAAACCCGGAAGAGGACAAGGATCTGCAGCTGTTCCGCAAGCTGGGCCTCAACCCGCAGCAGACCGAAACCGAGCACGGCGACAATCAGCAACAAGAAGTGCTGGCTGCGCGCCTGATGCAGGCCGATACCGCTGAGTTCTACAACGCGGCGCTGTAATGAGCTGGCAACAACGTATTGAACAGGCGCTGGAGGAGCGGCAACAGAGCGCCGCTTACCGCCGCCGTCTGGTGAATCAGGGCGGCAATGGCCGCCATCTTCAGCTTAACGGCCAACGCTACCTGAATTTTTCCGGCAATGATTATCTGGGTCTGAGCCAGAATGCCCAGGTGATCGCTGCCTGGCAGCAGGGCGCGCAGCAATATGGCGTGGGATCCGGCGGTTCCGGCCACGTCACCGGTTTTTGTACCGCACACCAGGCGTTGGAGCAGCAGCTGGCGGAATGGCTGGGCTATCCACGTGCGCTGCTGTTTATCTCCGGCTATGCCGCCAATCAGGCGCTGCTGGCGGCGTTAATGCAGGAAGAGGATCGCATTCTGGCCGATCGGCTTAGCCACGCTTCGCTGCTGGAGGCGGCGGCTCACTCACCGGCCCAACTGCGGCGTTTTCGGCATAACCAACCGCAGGCATTGGCCGATTTGCTGGCGAAATCCTGCGGCGGACAGACCTTGGCGGTCACCGAAGGGGTTTTCAGCATGGACGGCGACAGTGCCCCTCTGGCAGAGCTGCACCGTTTGACCCGCGAAGCAGGAGGCTGGTTGATGGTTGACGACGCACACGGCATTGGCGTTCAGGGTGAACAGGGGCGCGGCAGTTGCTGGCAGCAGGGCGTACGGCCCGAGTTGTTGGTGGTCACTTTCGGCAAAGCCTTTGGCCTCAGTGGCGCTGCGGTCCTGTGCGATGAAGCTACGGCAGAATACCTGCTGCAGTTTGCCCGTCATCTGATTTACAGCACGGCGATGCCGCCGGCACAGGCCTGTGCGCTGCAAGCGGCTCTGCATTGTATCCAGCAGGGCGACGAACTTCGCACCCGGTTACACAGCAATATTCATCGTTTTCGCCAGGGGGCGGCCCAATTGTCGCTGACGCTGACGGAGTCGCTTACCGCCATTCAGCCGTTGCTGGTGGGGGATAATCAGCGAGCGCTTGATTTGGCGCAGCACCTGCGTGGGCAAGGCCTGTGGGTGAGTGCGATCCGCCCGCCGACGGTACCGCCGGGCGGCGCGCGTCTGCGTATTACCCTGACGGCGGCGCATCAGCCGCAGGATATCGATCGTCTGCTGGAGGTATTGCATGACGTCAGCGTTTGAACAGGTTAACAAGCAAGCGGTCGCTTCGGCCTTTAGCCGTGCGGCCGTGAGTTATGACGCGGCGGCGGTATTGCAGCGTGATGTGGGTGAGCGCTTACTGGGGATGGGGCAGGAGCACCGGGGTGAGAAGCTGCTCGATGCCGGCTGTGGCACCGGTTATTTCAGCCGCCGCTGGCGCGAACTGGGCAAGCAGGTGACGGCGCTCGATTTGGCACCGGGCATGCTGGCCTTTGCCCGACAGCAGCAGGCTGCGGATGATTATCTGTTAGGCGACATCGAAAATGTGCCCCTACCCGACGCCGTCGTGGACATCAGTTTCAGCAGCCTGGTGGTGCAATGGTGCAGCGATCTGCCGCGTGCGTTGGCAGAGCTGTACCGCGTTACCCGCCCGGGCGGCGTGATTCTTTTTTCCACCCTGGCGCAAGGATCGCTACAAGAACTGGGTGATGCCTGGCAACAGGTGGACGGTGAGCGCCATGTTAATGATTTTCTGCCGTTGACGCAGATTGAAACGGCTTGTGCGAGCTACCGCCATCGCCTGCAGGCGGAATGGCAAACCCTGAATTACCCTGACGTAATGGCGTTGATGCGATCCCTCAAGGGGATCGGTGCCACCCATTTGCATCAGGGGCGCGAAGCCGGCCTGCTGTCCCGACAGCGCCTCGCGGCTTTGCAGGCATCCTATCCCTGCCGCCGCGGGCAGTTCCCGCTCAGTTATCATCTGGTTTATGGAGTGATTTATCGTGATTAAGCGTTGGTTTGTCACCGGCACCGACACCGAAGTGGGCAAAACCGTGGCCAGCAGCGCCTTGCTGCAGGCAGCCAATTTGGCGGGTTACCGCACGGCCGGCTACAAACCGGTAGCTTCAGGCAGCGAGATGACCATGGAAGGGCTGCGCAACGGCGATGCGTTGGCATTGCAGGCCAACAGCGCGGTGGCGCTAAGCTATGGCGAAGTAAACCCTTATGTGTTTGCAGAACCGACCTCACCGCACATTGTCAGCGCCGACGAAGGGCGGCCGATCGAACTGGCCCGGCTTTCCGCCGGGTTACGTCACCTGGAGCAGCGGGCCGATTGGCTGTTGGTCGAGGGTGCCGGGGGATGGTTTACGCCGCTTAGTGAGCAACATACCTTCGCCGACTGGGTGCAGCAGGAACAACTGCCGGTTATTTTGGTGGTGGGAATACGACTGGGCTGCATTAACCATGCCGTGCTGACTGCACAGGCTATCCGGCAGGCGGGGTTGCCGCTGGTCGGTTGGATCGCCAATGACGTTTGCGCACCGGGCCGCCGCCATCAGGAATATATGACCACGCTGCGCCGTATGTTACCGGCCCCGCTGCTGGGGGAAATCCCCCATCTGCCCGAAGCTGAACGACAGGCGCTGGGGCATTATCTGGATTTGAGCGTTTTATAAGGGAGACTGGGGGAAATTTCTTCCCCCAGATCCTGTTCGTCACACCGCCAGATAGGCATTGATTAAATCCTCATCCAACTGTTCCAGCGTACCATTCGCCACGCTGCGCCCCTGATCCATCAGGCAAAAGCGATCCGCCACGCGGCGGACAAAGGGCAGCTTGTGCTCCACCAGCAGGATAGTCATGCCCAATTCCCGGTTAAGCTTGCGGATCACGTTGCCGATATCGGCGGCGATGGACGGTTGAACACCGCTGGTGGGTTCGTCGAGGATCAGCAGCTCCGGTTCCAGTACCAGCGCACGGCCAATTGCCAGCTGTTGCTGTTCACCGTCGCCCAAATCTCCGGCTCGACGGCCGCGCATCTCCCTTAGGTTGGGAAACAGGTTATAAATCAACGGCGGAATGCGGCGGGATTTATCTCGCCCGGCCATCAGCGCCACCTGCAGGTTTTCCTCTACGCTGAGTTGCGAAAAGATCTGTCGGCCCTGGGGAACGTAGCTGATTCCCAGCTCCGTGCGGGTTTCTACGGGCTGCTGTAGCAGATTTTGCGGGGGTTCGTCTGCCAACTGCCAGGTCATGCTGCCGCTGACCACCGGCAAATGGCCCATAATGCAGTTGACCAGCGTGGTTTTGCCTACGCCGTTACGGCCGATAAGCACCGTGCATTGGCCACGCGGCAGTTCCAGATTGATATCCCACAGGGTATGGTTTTGCCCATAAAACTGATTCACTGACCTTAAACTCAACATTCGGCATTCTCCTCAAAGACCTGTCTGCCACTCGTGGTTGTAAGCCCATAGCGGGCGTCGGCGTAACGCAGCTTTAACAGGCCGCGCCGATTTCACCTGCCGGAGCCGCAGGGCGGCCGGTGCAGGGAAGGAGGGCGAACCCCTTCTTCCTCGCTTAATCCACTCCCTACTGCGATTTCCGCCTTAGCGGTTTCTTTCCCGAGTGTTTCAATGTCTGGAACAAAATGCTGATCTGCTACCTTCATCGAGGTAGTTAAGTTTTGACTTAGGCAAGCAATACATAGGTGAAAATGGTAGCTAAAGGCCATTATTCAGCGCTCTCTCACGTTTATGTCGTCAATGTCAGTTGATTAGCATTGGCATGACGCTAAACCCCGAGCAGCTCATTCTGTTGTTTCGGGGCGTAGATTTCCCCGAGCCCACTTTCGCCGTGAAAGGATAATGCAACCCTTGGGCCAACTTTTTAATCGGTGTAAATCAGGGATTGTTATTGCCTTGTTAACGGCCTGGCGCGCCAGACGTGGGCTGGGTGAAAAGGGGGAAAACAGCGGAAAAGTTAACACGGACGATTTTTGCACTCTTCCGGTGCTGAGCAGAAGAGTTATGGTGCAAGCTATTTCATCGCTCGCCGCAAGATACAGCAAAGGAAGGTAACAATGGGATAAATCTGTTTTTGGCAATGGGTCTTTTTAGCATTAATCGGCATAAACAAAGCGATATTTTTGTGAAAAAATAACTAAAAAAGCCATCTTGGCCGACAGAAATGGCAAAAAGCGTTCTTTCTGCAACTCCCGCTGGGGGCGGGGCGGTGAGAGTTATCCACTATTCCTGTGGATAACCTTGTGCATTAGATTTAGAAAACCGGTTTAAAGCGAGAGCGGACGCGGGTTCTGTTCGCTTTGTCCGCAATCTCGTCTTTTTTATAAAATCATTAATAATCAATAAATTAATTAAAATCAAGCGGCCGATGTATTGGTGAAGTGCCTATGTATGATTTTTCGCCGCAGTGCTATCAATAAGTTAATTCGTGGCGGATTTTGGGGATAAATCTGTTATTGACAATAAAAATGTCACGCGGCTGTAACCCTGGCGGTGCATTCCGCCTGGTTTGGCGCACGCTAAAGCGACGAACCGCTTGAAGCTGGTTTTATATCCAGTATCATAGGCACTGGCGAAAATCGCCGTGGCTTTCCATAATTAGAGGCCATTCACCGAGCACCAGCTCCATGGCCGCCTGAGCGCGCGCCTCTCCGCCAGGCAGGGGCGCTGCATGCTGCGCCCGCCCACTACGACAGCCGGTAGCAACTCGGCAATTTGAAAGACGAAGGGTCTATGAGTAAAGTTTTCAAACTGCATTCCGAATTCAAACCGGCCGGCGATCAGCCGCAAGCCATCCGCAAGCTGGAAGAGGGCCTGGAAGATGGCCTGGCGCACCAAACGCTGCTGGGCGTGACCGGGTCGGGCAAGACATTTACCGTCGCCAATGTGATTGCCGATCTCAACCGGCCCACCATGGTGCTGGCGCCCAACAAAACCTTGGCGGCGCAGCTGTATGGCGAGATGAAAGAGTTCTTTCCGGATAATGCGGTCGAGTATTTCGTTTCTTACTACGACTACTATCAGCCGGAAGCCTATGTCCCCAGCTCCGACACCTTTATCGAAAAAGACGCCTCGGTGAACGAACACATCGAGCAGATGCGCCTTTCCGCAACCAAAGCACTGCTGGAGCGTCGCGACGTGATCGTGGTGGCCTCGGTCTCGGCGATTTACGGCCTGGGCGATCCGGATCTGTATCTGAAGATGATGTTGCACCTGACCAAAGGCATGATCATCGATCAGCGGGCGATCCTGCGCCGTTTGGCGGAGCTGCAATACAGCCGCAACGATCAGGCCTTCCAGCGCGCGACGTTCCGCGTGCGCGGTGAGGTGATCGACGTCTACCCTGCGGAATCGGACGAACTGGCGCTGCGCATCGAGCTGTTTGACGAAGAAGTCGAAAGGCTTTCGCTGTTTGATCCGCTGACCGGCCAGATCGAACAAGAGGTGCAGCGTTTTACCATTTACCCCAAGTCGCACTATGTGACGCCGCGTGAGCGGATCCTGCAGGCGATGGAAGAGATCAAGGTGGATCTGGCCGAGCGGCGCAAGGTGCTGCTGGCCAACAACAAGCTGCTGGAAGAACAGCGTCTGACGCAACGCACCCAGTTTGATCTGGAGATGATGAACGAACTGGGTTACTGCTCCGGCATTGAAAACTATTCGCGCTACCTGTCCGGACGCGGCGAAGGCGAGCCACCGCCGACGCTGTTCGACTATTTGCCGGCGGATGGCCTGCTGGTGGTCGACGAGTCCCACGTGACCATTCCGCAAATCGGCGGCATGTACAAGGGCGACCGTTCACGCAAGGAAACGCTGGTGGAATACGGTTTCCGCCTGCCGTCGGCGCTGGACAACCGCCCGCTGCGCTTTGAAGAGTTCGAAGCGCTGGCGCCGCAAACCATCTACGTGTCCGCCACACCGGGCAAATACGAGCTGGAGAAATCCGGTGATGACATTATCGATCAGGTCGTGCGCCCTACCGGGCTGCTGGATCCGCAAATTGAAGTGCGGCCGGTGACTACCCAGGTGGACGATCTGCTTTCCGAAATCCGCAAGCGGGTGGCGATCAACGAACGTGTGCTGGTCACCACGCTGACCAAACGCATGGCGGAAGATCTGACCGAATACCTGGAAGAGCACGGCGAGCGCGTGCGCTACCTGCACTCGGACATCGATACCGTGGAACGGGTCGAAATCATTCGTGACCTGCGTCTGGGCGAGTTTGACGTGCTGGTGGGTATCAACCTGTTGCGTGAAGGGCTGGACATGCCAGAGGTGTCGCTGGTGGCGATTTTGGACGCGGATAAAGAGGGCTTCCTGCGCTCCGAACGTTCATTGATTCAGACCATTGGCCGTGCGGCGCGTAATCTCAATGGTAAAGCGATCCTCTACGGCGACAAAATTACCGACTCGATGGCCAGAGCGATTAGCGAGACCGAGCGTCGCCGCGCCAAACAGCAGGCGTTCAACGAAGAAAACGGTATTGTGCCGCAGGGCCTGAACAAGAAAATTTCCGATATTTTGCAGTTGGGTAAACCGGGCAACCGCAGCAAGGGCAAAGGGAAAGGCAAGGCTGCGGAAAGTGCCGCTCAGTACCAAAATCTTACGCCGAAAGCGCTGGATCAGAAAATCCGCGAGCTGGAAGCGCAAATGTATACCCACGCGCAGAACCTGGAGTTCGAGCAGGCGGCGGGCTTGCGTGATGAAATCCATCAGCTGCGTGAGCAGTTTATTGCCATTTCATAACCCACTGGCGGGCTGCAGAGCGCGGCGCCGCCAAAACATAAAATCCTTGTCGCCTCCGCCAAAGCTGATTATGGTGTGCGGCCATTTGACTACTGCGAGCTACCGACCATGACCCAACACCAGTCCAAAGACCCGATGCACGGCATCACTCTGGAACAGCTTCTGAATAAACTGGTGGAAAACTACGGTTGGTCAGGACTGGCTGAACGAGTTCGCATCAACTGCTTCAGCAGCGATCCCAGCATCAAGTCCAGCCTGAAATTTTTGCGACGCACACCCTGGGCGCGCAAACAGGTGGAAGATCTTTATCTCGACATGGTCGAGCAGGCCGCCAGCGATAACCCTTGGCTACGTGGCGGCAAGTAAGCGTTTATGCGCGGGCACCTAACTCGATCAACGCCTGGTCCAGCGCCTGGCGCAGCAACTGACGATCGTGGCGGTAAGGAATATCCTGCGCTTCCAACGGCTGTTTGATCACCACCCGATCCTGCACTTCACGGGTATCTGCCGTTGGCCCGACAATGACGGCATCAATCATCTGGCGGCCAATTTTCGCCTCCATCAATTCCAGCTTGTTCTTCAGCGTCAAGGCCGCCGCCGCGACGCTTAATTCGCGTCCGAGGTTGTCGATATAAATCATATTGGCGCTGCTGCGACGCAGAGCCTGCGTAAGGTCATCGAGTAACAGCAGAGGCATCAGGCTGGTCAGAAAGCTGCCCGGTCCGATCAGGATCACGTCGGCCTGCGCGATGGCATCCAGCGCTTCGCGCGTTGCGTTGACGTGGGGCGACAGCATCAACTCTTGTGGCATGTCGGTAAGTTGATCGACATTCACCTCACCGTAAACGTGGTTGCCTTCATGATCGTGCGCCATCAGATCCACCGGCTGTTCGGACATCGGGATCAGCGCCGCGTCCACCTTCAGCAGGCTGCGCACCAGGTTGATCGCTTCCAATGGGCGTACGCTCAGGTGATCCAGGGCTTTCAACATCAGATTGCCGAGGTTGTGCCCCGACAGCTCGCCATTGCCACTGAAGCGGTATTCGAACATCGCGGACGCCACGCTTGGTTCGGTAATCAGCTGGTTCAGGCAGTTACGGGTATCGCCCCAGGCAATGCCCCCTTCCGAACGGCGAATACGGCCGGTAGAACCGCCGTTATCGGTGGTGGTGACAATACCGGTTAAGCGGGAGCCTAAAGACGACAGGGAAGACATCACGCGACCAAGACCATGACCGCCGCCTAATGCCACCACCCGATCGAGATCGGCCAGGGTTCGATTACGCATAAATTTCCTTACAAGGGGGCTTAACTGCCCGCATAAAGTAGCGGATTTGGCGTAAAAACGCGAAAAAGAGTGTGATTTGCGTGATTCCGGTCAATTCGTCTACGTAAAGGGCGTTTATCATAGTTTACCAGATTAGGAACCGCATAAAATCGCTGTATACACAATTATATAGCGAAATTGCGCGTTGGCTATCGCGTTTGTTTAGCGCTAGAATTCTGATGAAAACCACGGTTTCGTTCCGGCTACTCCGACTGCGGGAACTGAGACCAAAACTCCTAGCCTCTGGGCCTACGTTGTTCTGGCGAACAATATGGCGCTTGGGCCGTGGCGAAGTCAGCCACCAGGGTGCAGAACGGAAACGTTCGCATCTCCCGACTTTGGAAGGTGTTATGGTGCCGCAACTCATTGATGCTTATGAGCGCAAGTTCTATTACTTGCGTTTGTCGATCACCGACGTGTGTAACTTTCGTTGCACCTACTGCTTGCCGGACGGCTACCGCCCGAACGGCAGTCCGAAAACATTCTTGTCGCTTGATGAGATCCGACGCGTCAGTCGCGCATTCGCCGAACTGGGCACCGAAAAAGTGCGCCTGACCGGCGGAGAGCCTTCGCTGCGCCGCGATTTCACCGAGATCATCGCCGCCGTGCGTGAAAACCCGGCCATCCGCCAGCTCGCCGTGACCACCAACGGTTACCGTATGGCGCGCGACGTCGCCGGCTGGCGTGATGCCGGCCTGACGGCAGTCAACGTCAGCGTCGACAGCCTGGATCCCCGCCAATTTCATGCCATTACCGGGCAGGACAAGTTCCGCCAGGTGATGGACGGCATCGACGCCGCCTTTACCGCCGGTTTCAGCAAGGTGAAGGTCAATGCGGTGCTGATGCGTGACGTGAACCACCAACAGCTGGGCGCCTTTCTTAACTGGATCAAAGACCGCCCGATTCAGCTGCGCTTTATCGAACTGATGGAAACCGGCGAGGGGGGCGATCTGTTTCGCAAGCACCACGTTTCCGGTGAAGTGATCCGTTTGCAGCTGGAACAGCAGGGCTGGCAGCGTCAGCCGCGCGGCCGCAGCGACGGTCCGGCGCAGGTGTTCAGCCACCCGGATTATCAGGGCGAAGTGGGCTTGATCATGCCGTATGAAAAAGACTTCTGCGCCAGCTGCAACCGGCTGCGTGTTTCCGCTATCGGCAATTTACACCTGTGTCTGTTCGGCGAGCAGGGCATTGGCCTGCGCGATCTGCTGACGAATGATCAGCAGCTTGATGAACTGAAGGACCGCATCCAGGGCGGGCTGCTGAGTAAGAAACAGACTCACTTCCTGCATCAGGGTAACAGTGGCATAACGCAGAACCTGTCGTTTATCGGCGGATAACTTTTTCAAATTGCACGGGAGCAAGCAATGAGTCATGCCAGCAGTGAATTCATTCCGGTACATATCGCTATTTTGACCGTTTCGGACAGCCGTGGCGAAGCGGAAGACACCTCGGGCCAGTACCTGCAAGAAGCGGCGCTTGAAGCCGGACACCGGGTAGTGGATCGCGCCATCGTCAAAGACGACAAATATCTGATCCGCGCACGCGTTTCCGCGTGGATCGCAGATGAAAGGGTGCAGGCCGTGCTGATCACCGGGGGCACCGGCTTTACCGCCAGAGACTACACCCCGGAAGCGCTGCTGCCGCTGTTCGATCGTGAAGTGGAAGGCTTCGGCGAACTGTTCCGCATGGTGTCTTATGAAGAGATTGGCACCGCCACTGTCCAGTCGCGAGCGCTGGCCGGTATGGCCAACCAGACGGTGATTTTTGCCATGCCGGGCTCGACCCGCGCCTGCCGCACCGCCTGGGAACGCATTATTGAAGAGCAGTTGGACGCGCGTCACCGCCCGTGCAATTTTCTGCCACATCTGAAGAAATAAAAATTATGACGCAGCTAACTCACATTAACGCCGCGGGCGAAGCTCATATGGTCGACGTTTCAGCCAAAGCAGAAACGGTGCGCGAGGCGCGCGCCGAAGCCTTCGTCGAGATGCTGCCGGCCACGCTGGCGATGATTATCGATGGCAGCCACCATAAGGGCGACGTGTTCGCCACGGCGCGCATCGCCGGTATCCAGGCCGCGAAGCGCACCTGGGAGCTGATCCCGCTGTGCCATCCGCTGATGCTGAGCAAGGTCGAAGTGCAGTTGGAGGCGCAGCCGGAACACAGCCGGGTGCGGATTGAAACCTGCTGCCGGCTGACCGGCAAGACCGGTGTTGAAATGGAGGCCTTAACCGCAGCGTCAGTGGCTGCGTTAACCATTTACGACATGTGTAAGGCGGTACAGAAAGACATGGTGATCGGCCCGGTGCGCCTGCTGGCGAAAAGCGGCGGCAAATCCGGTGATTTTAAGGTGGAGCTATGATTAATATTCTGTTTTTTGCTCAGGTACGCGAACTGGTTGGCACCGGCGATTTATCGATGCCGGCAGATTACCCGACGGTAGAGGCGCTGCGTAAGGCGCTGTGCGAACGCGGTGACCGTTGGGCGTTGGCGCTGGAGTCTGGCAAGCTGCTGACCGCGGTGAACCAGTCGCTGGTGGCGGCCGAACATCCGCTGCGCGCCGGTGATGAAGTCGCTTTCTTTCCACCGGTAACCGGAGGTTAAGAGTGGAAAATACCCGTATCCGCGTGGGTGAGGCGCCGTTTAGCGTCGGCGACGAATACCAGTGGTTGGCGCAGTGCGACGATGATGGCGCCGTGGTCACCTTTACCGGCAAGGTACGCAACCATAATCTGGGCGATAACGTCAGTGCGCTGACGCTGGAGCATTACCCGGGCATGACCGAAAAAGCGCTGGCGGAGATCCTGGACGAAGCCCGTAGCCGTTGGCCCTTGCAGCGCGCGACGGTGATCCACCGCGTGGGCGAACTATTTCCCGGTGATGAGATTGTCTTCGTTGGCGTGACCAGTGCGCACCGCAGCATGGCGTTCGAGGCCGCCGAGTTCATCATGGATTACCTGAAAACCCGGGCGCCCTTCTGGAAACGCGAAGCCGTCGGCCAGGGAGACCGTTGGGTCGATGCGCGCGACAGCGATCGGCAGGCCGCGGAACGCTGGCATAACGCAGATAAATAACCGTTAAACAGCGGAAACAAATCAATACCTTTGCCGCTTTGCCATCAGGTTTTATGTGGTACGCTTATAGCAGGCCGAACCCCATAAATGGGGCTCGAAATCTTGTTTCATACGCAAAAGGTAACCGTCATGGACCGATATCCACGCTCTAATGGTTCAATCGTCGAACGTGCCAACAGCGGCATTCAGGCTTATATGGCGCAGGTTTATGGCTGGATGACCTGCGGTATGCTGTTGACGGCGTTTGTTTCCTGGTACGCGGCCAACACGCCTGCGATCCTTAACTTTATCTTCTCCAGCCAGATCACCTTCTTTGGCCTGATTATCGCGCAGTTGGGGCTGGTGTTCGTCATTTCCGGCATGGTCAATCGTCTCAGTGGCACGGTCGCCACCTCGCTGTTTATGCTCTATTCGGCGCTGACCGGGCTGACGCTTTCCAGCATTTTCATCGCTTACACCTACAGCTCGATCGCCAGCACCTTCGTGGTGACCGCCGGCATGTTCGGTGCGATGAGCCTGTACGGCTACACCACCAAGCGTGACCTGAGCGGTTTCGGCAGCATGCTGTTTATGGCGCTGATCGGCATTGTGCTGGCTTCGCTGGTCAATATCTGGCTGAAAAGCACGGCGTTGATGTGGGCGATTACCTACATCGGCGTGGTGGTGTTTGTTGGCCTGACGGCGTATGACACCCAGAAACTGAAGGCCATGGGCGAGCAACTGAACGCCGATGATAAAGACAGCTTCCGCAAATACGCCATTGTCGGCGCGTTGACGCTGTATCTCGATTTCATCAACCTGTTCCTGATGTTGCTGCGCATTTTCGGCAACCGTCGTTAAACGCGATATACACTGTAGGGGCTCAGCATGCTGAGCCCTTTTTTTATGCAATTTTGCGGCGGAACATGGCGTAAGCGGCGCTGCCGGTGGTGGCGGTAATGGCCAACAGCGGCCACAGGCTGTGCCAGATGATGCTGAAACTGGCGTCTTTCAAATAGATCTGTTTGGTGATGTCGGTGAAGTGGCGGATGGGGTTGACCCAGGTAAGGTTTTGCAGCCAAACGGGCATATTCTCCACCGGCGAAACATAACCGGAGAGCAGGATGGCCGGCATCATAAACACGAAGACGCCGATAAACGCCTGTTGCTGGGTGGCGCACAGCGACGAAATCAGCAGGCCGAATCCCACCAGCGACAGCCCGTAAATCAACATGGTGCCGTAGAACAGCAGCAGCGAACCGGCGAACGGGATCTGATAGATAAAGATGCCGATCAGCAACACTATGCTGGCCTGGAAGGTGGCGACGATCAGCGCCGGCACCGCTTTGCCGATAAAAATCTGCCAGGTGGTCAACGGCGACACCAGCAACTGCTCCAGTGTGCCCTGTTCACGCTCGCGCGCAACCGACAACGATGTGACAATCAGCACGCCAATGGTGGTGATCATGGCGATCAGCGATGGCACCACGAACCACTTGTAGTCCAAATTCGGGTTATACCAGTTGCGCACCACCAGTTCGCTGTTGTTCGGTTTGGCGCGGCTGCCGATCAGCTCATTTTGGTAATCCTGCACGATTTGTTGCACATAGTTGGCGGCGATCTGCGCGCTGTTGGAGTTACGCCCATCGAGCAACAACTGCAGCGGGGCCGTATTGCCGCTGGCAATATCCCGTGAGAACTGGGCCGGGAAACGGATCAGCAGCAGCGCTTTTTGGTTATCGATAACGCTTTGTATCTCTTGCGGGCTGCGCAGTAGCAGCACGTGGGAGAAGGCCTTGGCCTTGGCAAAACGCTGGGTCAGCTCGACCGAGGCATGACCGCTGTCTTCGCTGTACACCGCAATGGTGGCATTGGTCACCTCCAGCGTGGCGGCGAAGGGAAACAGCAGCACCTGCAGAATAACCGGCAAAATCAGAATGGCGCGGGTCTGCGGGTCGCGCAGCAGCGATTGCATTTCCTTAATGATTAACGTCCAGAGACGGTGAAACATCTTCTTTCCCCTTAATCCAGCCGCCGCTGGGTTTTCCAGGCCGTCAGGCCGATGAACACCACCGCAGAAGCGATCAGGAACAGCAGGTTAATCATCAACACCGTGCCGACGTTGCCCGCCAGGAACAGCGTTTGCAGCGTGCTGACGAAGTAACGCGCCGGAATGATATAAGTGACGGCGCGTACGATGGCCGGCATGCTGTCGATCTGAAAGATAAAGCCGGACAGCATAATCGACGGCAGAAAGGCGGCATTCAGCGCCACCATCGCCGCGTTGAACTGGTTGCGGGTAATGGTGGAAATCAGCAGCCCCATGCCGAGCGTACTGGCGAGGAACAGGCTGCTGATGACGAACAGAATCAGCAGCGAACCGCGATAGGGCACCCCGAGCACCCACACCGAAACCACCATGCACAGCAGCATGGCGATCATGCCAAGGAAGTAATAGGGCACCAGTTTGGACAACAGCAGTTCGGCCCGGGTCACCTGCGTGGAAAGCAGCGCTTCCATGGTGCCGCGCTCCCATTCGCGGGCGATCACCAACGAGGTGAGGATGGCGCCGATTACCGTCATGATAATGGTGATGGCGCCGGGAATGATGTAATGCCGGCTGATGGCCGCCGGGTTGAACCAATAGCGCATCTGCACGTCGATCAGGGGTTTTTCTTCGCGCCCGCTGTCGGTGGCGCGCTGTTGTTGCCAGATTTGCCACACGCCCTGGGTATAGCCCTGAACGAAGTTGGCGGTATTGGGCTCACTGCCGTCGGTAATGATTTGCAAGGGGGCGTTGTCGTGCGGCCGTGCCATGCGTTGGGCAAAATCATTGGGGATCACCACCAGCCCGCGAATGCGCCCGGCTTGCATCAGCTGGATCAGCTGCTGGCGATTGTCGCTGATGGTGGGCTCGATGTAAGGCGACCCGGTAAAAGCGTTAGCCAGATCGCGCGCCTCTTCGCTTTGTTGTTCCATCAAAATCCCCAGCCGCAGCTTGCTGGAATCCAGGTTGATGCCGTAGCCGAAAATAAACAGCAGCATCAGCGGAATGACGAAGGCGATCAGCCCGCTGCTCGGATCGCGCATAATTTGCCGCGTTTCTTTCAGGCACAGCGCGCGCAGCCGCCGCCAGGAGAAACCGCTGTCGTTGGCGCTGGCCGTTTCGCTATTCATGCTTTTTCCTCCTGATCATAACCCTGCACCAGTTCGATAAACGCCTGCTCCATCGAAGGATTGGGGTTCTCGCTGCTGGCCACCTGATGCTTGAGATCGTCCGGGGTCCCGGCGGCGATGATTTTGCCGCGATACACCAACCCGATGCGATCGCAATATTCCGCCTCGTCCATAAAGTGGGTGGTAACCATGACGGTGACGCCCTTGTCCACCATGCCGTTGATGTGCAGCCAGAATTCACGGCGGGTGAGGGGGTCGACACCGGAGGTGGGTTCATCGAGAAATAGGATATCCGGCTCGTGCATCAGCGCGCAGGCCAGCGCCAGCCGCTGTTTGAAGCCGAGCGGCAGCGAATCTGGTGTCTGGTTGATGATGGGGTCGAAGTTGAAGGCGCTGGACATCTCACTGATTTTTTCGCGCTGCGCTTTGCCGCTCAGGCCGTAGACGCCGGAGAAAAATTTCAGGTTTTGTGCCACCGTCAGGTTGCCGTACAGCGAGAATTTCTGCGCCATATAGCCCAAATGCTGGCGCGCCTTGCCGGAGCTGGTTTTCAGATCCATCCCCAGCACCAGTGCCTTGCCTTCGGTTGGCACCAGCAGCCCGCACATCATTTTGAAAGTGGTGGACTTACCGGCCCCGTTGGGGCCCAGCAGGCCAAAAATCTCGCCGCGCTGCACTTTAAAATCCACGTGGTCGGTGGCGGCAAAGTCGCCGAATTTCTTCGTCAGTCCCTGCGCTTCGATCACGGTTTCAGTGCTTTCCCCTGCGACGGTTGGCATGATTTCCGCCAGTGCCGACTTGCTGTTCGGTCCGCCGCCGAGCAGATCGATAAACGCATCTTCAAAGCGCGGTTCCGCTTCGCTCAGTTCGGCGTCCGGCAGATCCAGCGCCTGCAACACCTGGCGGTGATCTTCGCCTTCTTTCAGGATCAGGCGCAGGTATTTGCCCTGGATCACGCCGTCGGTGACCGCTGGCAGGCATATCGCCCGTTGCAACAGAGCACGGTGGCTGCCGGCAGGCGGCGCGATCAGTACCGTGCGCCCGGCCATGCGCTGGGTGAGATCTTTAGGTGCGCCGCTGAACAACAGTTCTCCTTCATTGAGCAGCAACACTTCGCGGCACTGTTCCGCTTCGTCCAGATAGGAGGTGCTCCACAGGATCAGCATGCCGTCGTTGGCCAGCTCATGCACCATACGCCACAGCTCGCGGCGCGAAATCGGATCGACGCCGACGCCGGGTTCATCCAGCAGCAGCACCTGTGGCTGCCCGACCAGCGTGCACGCCAATCCGAGCTTCTGTTTCATGCCGCCCGACAGCTTGCCCGCCAGTCGGGTGGTGAAGCGGGTGAGATCGGTAAATGTCAGTAGCCGATCGAAAGTTTGTTTACGCAGATCGCCGGTGACGCCGCGCAGATCGGCATACAGCGTCAGGTTCTCCATTACCGTCAGATCTTCGTACAGGCCAAACTTTTGCGGCATATAGCCGAGGATCGCGTGCAACTGGCGATCCTGAGCGATCGGATCCAGCCCGGCGACGCGCAACCTGCCGCTGCTGGGCTTGAGCAAACCGGCCAGCATGCGCAGCAGGGTGGTTTTTCCGGCGCCGTCCGGGCCAACCAGTCCGGTAACCGCGCCGCTGGTCAGCCGGGTAGTCAGGCTGGCGACCGCCGGTTTTTGCAGCGACGGAAAACGTTTCTCCAGCGCTTCCAGCTCAATCACCTGTTCCATCACCGTCCCCTCAAGGTTTGGCAAAGTGAACGGTAACCGGCATCCCCTGGCGCAGCGCGTCATCGGCATCGGTGACGATCACCCGCAAGCGGTACACCAGATCGGTTCGCAGGTCCGGGGTTTCGACGCTTTTCGGCGTGAATTCAGCGGTCGGCGACACAAAACCAATTTTGCCGTGATAGGGCTTGTCAGGCCGGCTGTCGGTATAAATTTCCAGTTCGGTGCCCGGCGTTGCTTTACCCAGGTTGGCTTCGTTCACGTAGGCGCGTACCCAGACCGGACGGGTCAGCGACAGGGTAAACACCGTGCCGCCGGCGTTGAGCATGGTGCCTGGCTCGACGGCCCGCGTCAGCACGGTGCCGGCCGACGGGGAAACCAGGGTGGTGTCGTGTAAATTAAGCTGTGCCTGAGCCAGTGCGGCTTCGCTCTGCGCCAGATTGGCTTTGGCTTCTTCGATCTCCTGCGGCCGGTTGCCTTTCAGGTATTGCGCCAGCTTGTCCTTTGACGCCTGCAGGTTGGCCTGCGCCTGATTGCGTGCGGTACGGGCATCTTCCAGCGCATCGGCAGAAGTGGCGTTTTTCGCCCACAGCCCTTGCTGACGTTTCAGGTAGCTGTCGGCGTAGCTGAACGCGGACAGACGCTGAGCCATTTCCGAACGTACCTGGGCGATTTCCTCGGTGCGGTAACCGGCCAGCAGCAGCGCCAGTTTGGCTTTGGCGCTGCCGACGTTGGCCTGCGCCTGCTGCAGGGCGTTGATGTAAGGTGCGTCGTCCAGTTTCCCGAGCAATTGCCCCGGCTGAAGCGCATCGCCTTCATCCACCGTCAGCGACGCCAGCCGCCCATCGACGCGGAAGCCCAAATTCACCGTGCGGATATCCACGTTGCCGTACAGCGTCAGCGGTTTGTCCTGCTGCTGCTGGTAATACCAAACCCCGTAAACGGCCGCGGCGATCAATACGATAACCGCCACAATAAGGGCACTGCGTTTCTTGTTCATAACACTCCCTGCCTGAATTTACGCGCCATAGCGTTGGCGCAGCCCATTAACCAGAATCTCGATATGTTCAGCCAGCACCTCGCTGATTTGTTCCGCCTCGGCCGCGCCGATCTGCTGCCACCCGGCCTGACGGCGAACGGTTTCCCGCGCCACGCGAAACGACAGCACTTCGCCGATCAGCGCGTGGGTATGCAACACAATTTTGGTCGAATGCGCATCCACACCGGTGTAGGCCGCCAGCAGGCGACAAAGCTTGTCATGCAGCGGCGCTACCACCTGTTGGTGGATCAGCGGGTAGGCGTCGGTGGGGGAAAGCTGCTCGCGCGACATGATTTTGCTCAGGTTCAGCGTCTGCGGTTGCGTCATCAGATCGCTGAACGCCAGCAGGCCGCGCTTCAGGTGGTCGAGGTAGTGCTCCGGCAGGCGTTCGGTGGCCGGCAACTGCCAGAAGCGATCAATCTCGTCGGCCAGGGGGCGAAACGCCTGCTGGATAAAATCGGCAATCCACTGTGCAACGGCCAGATACAGGCCTTCTTTGGAATTGAAGTAGTAGGTGATGGCGGCGATGTTGTGCCCGGCGCGCTGGGCGATATCGCGGGTGGTCGCACCCTGAATGCCATATTCGCCGAACATCTCGATGGCGGCGGCGATCAGCTGCTGTCGCGCCTGTTCCCCCCGTGCCCGGCTGGCGGTCTGATTATTTGGCATTGATGGCACTCGCTAAAGTTAATCAATCATATGATTAACTTTATGCCAACTTGGGTAAAATGCAATCAGTAGGCATCGTTTATTTAAGGCTATTTTTTCGGACTAGGCTGAATTCCCGGCATATTGTGCTTTGAGCCAGTAAAATTGCGTTTTCTTGTTCGAGTTCTGCTACAATCGCCCGCTTGGTGCACTGCAGTTTGTGCCAATCCCTCGTGGTCATGCTTAATGTCCCGTCTGATAATCCTCCCAGGAAACTGCACCGAACACTGTTAGGTTAGGGGGGATCTGGAGTTTTTCTCTTTATGTCATTTGAAACCCTCGGCTTAAGTGCTGAAATTCTGCGCGCTGTTGAAGAACAGGGCTATCGCGAACCTACGCCAATTCAGCGCCAGGCTATTCCTGTCGTATTGGAAGGTCGTGACCTGATGGCCAGCGCCCAGACCGGTACCGGTAAAACCGCTGGCTTTACCCTGCCGCTGTTGCAGCTGCTGAGTAAGCATGACCATCCGGTCAAAGGCCGTCGTCCGGTACGCGCGTTGATCCTGACGCCAACCCGTGAGCTGGCAGCGCAGATCGGCGAAAACGTCGAAGCCTACAGCAAATACCTGCGCCTGCGTTCGCTGGTGGTATTTGGTGGTGTGAGCATCAATCCGCAGATGATGAAACTGCGCGGCGGCGTCGACATTCTGGTGGCAACACCGGGTCGCCTGCTGGATCTGGAACACCAACGAGCCGTTGACCTGTCCAAAGTTGAAATTCTGGTGCTGGACGAAGCCGACCGCATGCTGGATATGGGCTTTATCCATGATATCCGTCGCGTGCTGGCCAAGCTGCCTGCCAAGCGTCAGAACCTGCTGTTCTCTGCGACCTTCTCCGACGATATCAAGGGGCTGGCCAACAAACTGTTGCACAACCCGGCATCGGTTGAAGTGGCGCGCCGCAATACCGCGTCCGAGCAGATCGAACAAAGCGTGCACTTCGTCGACAAGAAGCGTAAGCGGGAATTGCTGTCCCAGATGATCGGTGAAGGCGACTGGAAGCAGGTGCTGGTGTTCAACCGCACCAAGCACGGCGCTAACCATCTGGCCGAACAGCTGAACAAAGACGGCATCACTGCCGCTGCGATCCACGGCAATAAAAGCCAGGGGGCTCGTACCCGTGCGCTGGCCGATTTTAAAGACGGCAAAATTCGCGTCTTGGTTGCTACCGACATCGCGGCACGCGGTCTGGACATCGACCAGTTGCCACACGTGGTGAACTACGAGCTGCCTAACGTACCGGAAGATTACGTTCACCGTATCGGCCGTACCGGCCGTGCAGAACGTACCGGTGAGGCTATCTCGCTGGTGTGCGTGGATGAACACAAGCTGCTGCGCGATATCGAACGCCTGCTCAAGCGTGAAATTCCACGTATCGCATTGCCAGGCTACGAGCCGGATCCAAGCATCAAGGCGGAGCCGATCATTAACGGCCGTCAGGGTGGTGGACGTGGTGCGCCGCGTGGCAATGGCGGTGGTCAACGCGCCGGTAACGGCGGCGGCCAGCGCAGTGGCAACGGCGGCCAGCGTGAAAACCGCGGTGGCGGCAGCGCCCGTCCGCAGGGTGATGGCAAACCGCGTTCAGGCGCGCCTTCGCGTCGTCCGCGCAGCCGTCCTGCCGAGTAAGCCGACACCTGCTGATAAAAAAGCCACCGTTTACGGTGGCTTTTTTTATGCGAAATCGAGTAGGGCAGTATAAAACAAACGCGACAAAGGCTCAGCGCATTTCGAGTTCCGGCACCACCGACATACCGACGCGCAACCGTGCCAGGTCCGATTGGTTCGGCTCCAGCAGGATCTTCACCGGCAGGCGTTGCACCACTTTGGTGTAGTTGCCGGTTGCGTTATCGGCGCTGATGGCGGCAAAGGTAGCGCCGGTGGCAGGCGCTATGCTGTCGACATGACCGCGTAGCGTTACGCCGGGCAGCGCATCTACGCGGATCGATACCGGCTGGCCGGCAGAGACATTGGCCAACTGGGTTTCCAGGAAGTTGGCGACGACATAGCTCTGCTGCAGCGGCACTACCGCCAGCAACCTCGTACCGGCAGAGACCCAGGCCCCTTCGCGCACCGCGCGCTGGCCTACGGTGCCGGCAATGGGCGCGACGATTTGGGTATAGGAAAGATTCAGGCGGGCCTGGTCAACACTGGCCTGTGAGGCGGCAATGTCAGCTTCGGCCTGTTTCCTGCTGGCCTGCAATACGCCGACTTCTTTGCGTGCAGAGACAACGGCAGCCTGGTTTTGCTTCAGCTGTGCCGCGGCGGTTTGCATTGCGGAGGCGGATTTTTGCTGCTCATCTGCGGTAGCGGTACCGGTTTTTAGCAGCCGGCGATAGCGGTCGGCATTCTGCCCTGCGTAATTGAGCGTGGCCTGGCTGGCGCTGACGCCGGCTTCCTGCTGGGCAATATTGGCCTGCTGTTGTTCCAGCTGCGCCTGAATACTGGCCAGCTTGGCCTGGCTAATTTGCAGATTAGCCTCTGCGGTTTCCAACGCGACGCGATAATCCCGGTCGTCGATCGTGGCTAACACATCGCCGGGATTAACCTGTTGGTTATCGGTCACGTTGACGCTGCGGATATAGCCGGAAACCTTGGGAGCCACCAGTGTGTAATCGGCTGTCACCACCGCGTCGTCGGTACGAAAATGGTGGCGGTTAAGCGATGAATAAATAAAGAAAGCGATAGCCAACAGGATGACCAGCAGCAGCGCCAGAGTTAAGGTTCGTTTTGCAGGAGTGAAGCTCATGGTTATGATCCTGATGTTTTTGGAACTAAAGGTAAAAGTGTTTGCGGCGGGTAGACGCGCGTCGGCAACCAGACGGTCAGCAGCACCAACAGCAGCGCACAGCAAATGATCAGCAGATAGGCGTCACTGATGCTGAGGATCACCGCCTGATATTTTACCAGCGTCGAAAAATGCCCGAGATTTTCCGCTGAACTGACCGAGCCGTCCGGCAACAGCGGCATGGCACCGCTGGCCTGTTCTGCATTCTCTGCGGTCATCAGCCAGGGGTGATTGCCTAGTCGGTTCACCAGCACCTGGGAGTGAAATTTTTCCCGATGACTCATGAAATTCTCGACCAGACTGCCCGCCGCCACGCTTGAAAAACCGCGCACTGTGTTAAACATCGCCGAAGCGAAGGGGCCTTCCGGTGCCAGCACCGTGCTGGTGGAGGTCAGCAAAACCGATAAAATCATCATCGGTTGGCCAAATGCCTGCATGATTTGCAGCAACCAGAAATTTTGCCGTGCCCAATCGTCGGTTAACTGCATACCAAGCAGACAAGAACCCACGATCAGTGCGGCACCGGCGGTCAGCATCCAACGGCTATCAATCCACCGCAGATTCAGCAGGGCGGCGATAAACGGCGCTATCACCAACTGCGGCAAGCCGATGGCCAGCGCCAGCGGCGCAAATTGAGCGGTGCGGAACCCACCCACCTGCGAGAAGTAGAACGACGGTAATAACGAGCCGGAAAGCGCCAATATCAGCACGCCTGCCAGCGTCAGCAAGCTGTAAGAAAGGTTGATTCGCTGCAGCATTTTCAGTTTGAACAAGGGTAACGGATGAAACCACTCGTTAATCAAAAACGTCACCAGCAGTGCGACAGAAACCGGCAGCATCAGGCAGATCAGCGGTGAATTAAACCAATCGAGCCGCTCTCCCTGAGTCAACGACAAAATCAACAGCGCAATACCACTGCACCCGGTCAACATGCCGAACAGATCCATCTGGCGTAAACGTTCCAGACGCAATGGATCCTGCGGTAATCCCCAGCCAATCAGCAGCATGGCGACGAAACACGGTGGGATAGCCTGCCAGAAGACAAACTGCCAGCCCAGGTTGTCCGTCCACAGTGCCGCCAACGGCGCCGCCACGTTGGGGCCAAAGGTGGCGGTGAGCGCGTAGGCGGCCAAGCCGTAAAGTTTGATGCCCGGCGGCAAGAAACGCAGCGCGACCGTCATCAGCAGCGGCGGCAGGGCACCGCCAAACAGGCCTTGAACGATTCGTAGCGCAATAAACAGCGTGGGGTCAGAGATCAAGGGTTGGAGTACGCCGACCGCAGCAAATCCGCTGACCATCACCAGAGCAAAACGTCGCAGTGAGAAAGTCACCGCAAACCAGGGGGCAACCATCATGGCGGCCACCTCTGCCGCCTGGTAGGACGAGGTGATCCAACTGCCTTGGTCATAACCGATGCCGATGGCTGCGCGAATATCTGCCAGCGCCAGATCGCTTACCCGATCGTTCAACCCTGAGGTCAGGGCAGCAATCAGCACCCCTACCAGGCCGAAGGCCAGGCGCAAGGTAAAAGGGTGCGGTGCGATGGCAGGCCCAGGCTGAACATTCATAGCGTGACTCCGGAAACGAAACTAACGATTCACTGTATTGCATGATGGTACAATGTGATGCATGCTACATTGTGGTTCGCTGTATTGCAATGCGGTACATCGTGCCTGAGGGTATAAAAAAATGTTACAGTGTGGGCAAAAAGTCAGGGAGAGAACCTCAATGTCTGAACCTACAACCTGTTGTGATGACGAAAAGACCGGTGGTATTCAGGTCATCACTCGCGCGGCGAAAATCCTCGATGCGTTGGGTGAAAAACCGAACGGCATGAGCCTGGGAGAAATCGCCGCGGTGGTCGATCTGCCGCGTTCTACCGTGCAGCGCATTGTCAATGCGTTGGATTCTGTGCAACTGGTGCGAGGTGGCGCTGGCGGCGTGCGCCTGGGGCCGTCGTTATTGCGACTGATTGCCAGCGTACATACAGAAATGGTGGCGATTGCCACCCCCTGGCTGCAGGCATTGAGCGACGCCACCGGCGAGACGGTTTCTCTGGGGCGAGCAAGCGGTTTACAGTTGGCAGTCGTGCACTACATTGTGGCGGATCGGGAACTGCGCGTAGTGCCGCGTATCGGCATGAATCTGCCTCTCTACAGCACCTCCGGCGGGCGCGCGCTGCTGGCGCTGAACAGTGATGATGCGGCGCGGGATTTGTTGGGTGAAGCCTATAAGGCGGTGACTGACCTGACCGTACGTGATTTTCCGGGATTGATGGAACGCCTGGCCGAAATACGCCGTACCGGTCTGTCCTACGACAGGGAAGAAACGCTGGAAGGCATATCCACCATGGCGGTGGCTATCGACACCATTCTCGGGCGCTTCTCCATCAGCCTGTTAGTGCCCAGCAGCCGCTTAATCAAGAACGAAGCTCGCTATCGCGAGGAGATCCTCAAATGCAAAGAAGCGCTGATCGATGAGATTGGCAAAGGCGCATCGCGAGATTAACGGGAGAAGATAATGAAGACGCTGTTGGTCGCGATTGATAACTCCGCCACCGCTCGCAAAGTTATTTCACTGGCGGTGGAACAGGGGTTGGCCCAACGGGCGGCGGTAGTGGTGCTATGCTGTGTGGATCTCAGCTATTCCACGACGGGCCCTTATGACATTACCGTCGGTGAAGACCCGGCGGATTTTGGCTGCGCGCAGGATGAGGAAAGCGCAGCGGCGGCCGTAGTGCGCCAGGCGCTGAGCGAACTGAAGGATGCCGGCGTCAGCGCGCGGGGTCGGGTGGTGGCCGGGGAGCCGGCGGAAACCATCGTGGCTCAGGCTAAGGAGCTGAATGCCGCCATGATCATTATGGGCCGCAGGCATCTTTCCCCCTTTAACCGTTTGTTGAGAGGCTCACACAGCGCTTTGGTGATTGAAAACGCCGACTGCCCGGTGTTGATCGACGTACGCGCTGATTGACCGCCTCTGCTTTTCGGAGCCGAAGATGAAACTGAAGTGTGCAATTCTGGATGATTATCAGCAGGTGGCGCTTGGCATGGCGGACTGGTCGGCTATTGCCGATCGGGTCGAGGTATCCGCCATGAGCCAGCATTTTACCGACGAAGCGGAGTTGGCCGTGCACCTGCAGGATTGCGACATTCTGGTGATCATGCGCGAGCGTACGCCAATCACGGCGTCGCTGTTGGTGCGTTTGCCTAAGTTGAAGCTGGTGATCACCTCGGGTATGCGCAATGCCTCTGTCGATCTGGCAGCGGCAACGCAACGTGGCGTTGTGGTCTGCGGCACCGCCAGCGGGTCGGCGGCGCCGATGGAGCTGACCTGGGCGCTGCTGCTTGGGCTGGCGAAGCATATCGTGCCGGAAAGCGCTGGGTTGCGTAATAACGGCCCCTGGCAGCAGACGCTGGGTGTGGCGCTGCAGGGAAAAACCCTGGGGCTGTTGGGCTTGGGCAAGATTGGCAGCCAGATGGCGGTGGTAGCGCAGGCATTTGGCATGCGTGTGGTGGCCTGGAGCCAAAATCTGACGGCGGAAAAAGCCGCGCAGCAGGGGGTGATTCTGGCGGAGTCTAAACAGGCGCTGTTTGAACAAAGCGACTTTGTTTCCATTCATCTGGTGCTGAGTGAGCGCAGCCGTGGGCTGGTCGGGCAGCAGGAACTGCAGGCGATGAAAAATAGCGCTTACCTGATCAACACCTCACGTGCAGCCATTGTTGACCGCAGCGCGTTGATTGACGCCTTGCAGAACCAGCGGATTGCCGGGGCCGGGCTGGATGTGTTCGAAGTCGAGCCTCTGCCGCTCGACGATATCTTCCGCCGTTTGCCCAACGTGCTGGCGACGCCGCATCTGGGCTACGTGGCGGATGATAACTACGGCATTTATTTCCGCGAAGCGGTCGAAGACATCGTGGCGTTTCTCGCCGATGAACCGATACGCCGTCTGAATTAGCCGGCTTTTATTCCCCTGGACGCTTGTCTGATGCGGGTGTTCGCCCGTATCATTGCGCGTCATTTTTAGCAGGGGTAATCATGCGCGTATTATTGGCTCCGATGGAGGGCGTTCTCGATTCTTTGGTGCGTGAGTTATTCACCGAAGTGAACGACTACGACCTGTGCATCACCGAATTCCTGCGCGTGGTCGATCAGCTGTTACCCGCCAAGTCTTTCTATCGTCTGTGCCCCGAACTGCATCATGCCAGCCGCACGCCGTCCGGTACCCTGGTGCGTATCCAATTGCTGGGCCAATATCCGCAGTGGCTGGCGGAAAACGCCGCCCGTGCGGTTGAACTCGGGTCCTATGGCGTCGATCTCAACTGTGGCTGCCCGTCCAAGCTGGTCAACGGCAGCGGCGGTGGCGCGACGCTGTTGAAAGATCCGGAGCTGATTTATCAGGGGGCCAAAGCGATGCGTGCGGCGGTGCCGGATCATCTGCCGGTCACGGTAAAAGTTCGGTTAGGTTGGGACAGCGACAGCCGCAGTTTCGAAATTGCCGATGCGGTCCAACAGGCGGGCGCCACCGAACTGGCGGTGCATGGCCGCACCAAAGAGGACGGCTACAAGGCGGAACGCATCAACTGGGCGGCGATTGGCGAGATCCGCCAACGCCTGAGCATACCGGTGATCGCCAACGGCGAAATCTGGGACTGGCAAAGTGCGCAAGATTGCCTGCAAACCACCGGCTGTAACGCGGTGATGCTGGGGCGCGGCGCGCTTAACGTGCCGAACCTGAGCCGGGTGGTGAAGTATAACGAACCGCGCATGCCCTGGCCGCAGGTGGTACAACTGCTGCAAAAATACGTTCATCTTGAAAAGCAGGGCGATACCGGCCTTTATCACGTGGCGCGTATTAAGCAGTGGTTGGGTTATTTGCGTAAGGAATATGACGAGGCGACCGAGCTGTTCGGCGAAGTGCGCACCTTGAATAATTCAAAAGATATCGCCCGGGTAATTTGTCGCTCGGAATAATAATAACCCGCCTAAGGCGGGTTAACGTGAATTCGTATTATCAGGACTCGCTGTCGAGACGATTTATTTCTATCTCGATATCCTGAATGGTTGTTTCCAACCCTTCAAGGCAGGCGCCCTGTTTATTCAGCAAGTCACCAATGGCCCCGGCGAATTCCTTATGTTTATATTCGCCCTGATCGAAAGCCAGCCATTGCGCAGACAGCGTCTCGGTATTGGATTGTGCATAGTGTCTCATTTCCTTCAGCTGAGAAACCACATCACGTAAATTATCAATCTGCGTTTTGCTGTTTTCATTGTCACTCATGCATAGCTCCTTGGGGTACGTCGTTTAAATAATTGCGACTGCCAGATAAAGACTACCCTATCTGGCGCAATATATCAGTGCTATGAGCTGATATGTCCGATTTTTGTGGGATATATACCGTTAAAATCGCTTTACAAACAAAATAATATGCCAATTGTAAAATTTTATAAATTTTCATTATTAAATCGGTTTTATGGACGTTAATTAAATTGTCAATAGTCTGTTTCTTATACTTGGTTGGTGACGGAAGGATGTAAATATTTAATTGGTGCGGAGATAAAAAATAGGGAAAATATTCCCCTGTTGAAAGGGGGTTATTTCCCTGCCGGCGGCTTAGCCCTTCTTATACTGCCGCTATCGGGCCAGAACATAGCTAATCCAGAGTGTCAGTTGTCCAGATCGATAGCAAAGTAGCGCATCAGCGCTTCGCGGCGTTCCTGTTCAGAATGCAGCGTCGACTCCCGGCGGTGGTGATCTTCGGTGATAATCAGCTTGTTTTCGCTGATCGTCACGCGGCCATTTTCTGTTGCGTGGGAGCACACCAGCTTTTGGGTGAAGTGTGACTGCGGCGAGGTGCTGTGATATTCGCACATGTCGGCAAACTCGCTGAGCTCGCGTTTTTGCAGCGTAAAACGGTACAGGGTTTTGGCATGCGAACGGTTGTCGCCATTGCGGCGTTCCAGATAGTAGATTTCGCCTTCCTGTTCCAGATGGAAAGTACCGGTGGTTTGCGGCTGTTGTTCGGTGGTGGTTATCTTTAAGGGCGTCAGGAAGGAATCACCAAACCCCACGTCCACCAGATACGGTTGATCCAGCTCTACCATCAGCGCCATGTGATCAAAGGGGGCGCCAAAGCTGCCGTCGCGGGCGCGGATCTCGCCGGAAATAAAATGCACCTTGAAACCGATGTCTTTCAGCAGCAGGGCGAACAGCCGGTTCAGCTCATAGCAAAAACCGCCGCGGTTGCGTTCGACAATTTTATTGAATAGCGCCTGTTCTTCCAGATGAATGCCCTGATGGTAAATAATGCTCAGGTTCTCAAAGGGAACCCTCAGCATATGGCCACGGTGTAATTGTTGCAGCGTCAGGAGGTCTGGTTGGGGGATGCCTGCGAATCCAATATGTTGCAGGTAGCGTTGTCTATCCACGGTTTGTCTCGCAGCAAAAAATTTGATTATAAAATAGAGGGATTTTTCGCCCCTGTGGGAGCAATAAGTGCTGTGTCAGAACGCCGCTGGTTTACCGGCCGCCTGCAGCAGACGGCTGTTGGCATCCAGGCCCAGCGCAACATCGGGATCGGCACGGCGCAGTGCCGGCAAGCTTGTGGCCAACCAATGAGTGGCGATCCCCAGGGGGCAAGTCAGTTTTAGCCTTTGCTGTTGTCCGGCCGGGCGCGATCGCTGGCTTTTTGCAGCAGCGTCAATGCGCGGGTAACGTCGGTCGCCAGCCGTTTTCCCGTCTCGTTGAGGGTTACCGCATTGCCCTTGCGGTGAAACAGCTCCACGCCCAATTCGTTCTCCAGGTGACGTATCTGACGGCTGACGGCCCCCAGCGTCACGTTCAACGCTTCCGCGGCTTCGGTAAAACTGGCGCAGCGCGCTGCGACCTCGAAGGTATGCAAGGCTTTCAGCGACGGCAGGCGAGGTTGAGCGTTCAGCTTGAGTTTCATTCAACCATATTGCCAATCTATCGATGTTCCACAAGTGAAATTTTGCTTACTTTTGAGACGAAAATCTGACGGGAGCATCGAGTGGATATCGTGATGGGGCTGACCGCCGCGCTGTGCTGGGGCGGAACGGATTTTTTAACTGACATCAACGCCTGCCCGGTGCGGGTGCGCAGGGTGGTATTTTTTTCACAGGCGATCGGGTTGGTGATTTTCAGCGCATTGCCGTTGGCGAAGGTGGTGGCGCTGTGTTTAAAATCGGCATAACTCATAACCAAACGAACTCTTTACCTCGGCCGAGAGTCGTTAAAATGAGGCCATTCAGATAAGGAATCTCTATGGACTTAATGCAAAAGGCCCGGCGGTTTGCCACTGAGGCCCATCAGTCATGCAATCAGACACGCAAGTTTACCGGTGAACCTTATATCATCCATCCGGCTGCAGTGGTGGCTCTGCTGCAGCAGGCGGATCCTACGCCGGAAATGATCGCGGCCGCTTGGCTGCACGACACGGTGGAAGATACCCCGGTGACGCTGGCAGAAATTCGCCGCGAGTTCGGCCCGACGGTCGAAGGTTATGTGGAGATGTTGACGGACGTGCAAACCCGCAGCTACGGTGGCGAGCGCATACACCGCAAAAACGCCAATCTTCGCCACAGTGCGTTGGCCTGCCCACAGGCGCAGACCATCAAACTGTGCGACTTGATCGACAACAGCAAAAACATTGCCGATTACGACATCTCATTTGCCCGGCAGTATCTGGTGGAAATGGCGCGCCTGCTGTGTGTACTGGGGGAGGGCGATGCCGGCTTGCTGGCAATGGCCAGCCGTCAGTGTGACACCGCCGTGGCGTTGATTAACCGGCTCGGCGATGATGAGGGCTGGTTCAGCGACCTATGGCGGCAATACGAGGATCATTTTAGTTTGGGATTGCTGAAGCGAGCGGGTCGATAACTCGCGGGGATTTCGCTGCTGTTCCCACCGATCAGCTCTTCACTGACCATCCTTCCCACCGTGGCGGCACAGGTGACCGCCGGGTGCATCACCGTCACGTAAAGCCCGGTGACGCTCCCGATGAACCCCATAACCGGGCAGCCATTCTGTGGTACCGGCCTTTGTCCCACTGACTGGCTGAGTAGGCGTGCGGATCCCGTTCCTTTCAGTCGGCGGGTGATTGCCGTCAGGGCGTCGGAAGCTATCTCGTCAATGCCGCCCGTTGCCGGGTAATCTTCGGCGGCCAGAATATCGCCGTTGCGGGCATGGCGAACCTCCATATCATCCCCTGACAGCAGAGTGTTGATGGCGCGATCCGGAGTGTCATAGCGCAACAGAATTGCCGGCGAGGCCGAAACGGGAAGCGAGATTTCCATGGCGCTTAGCAAGGGAGAAATACCCGTCCCGCAGGCCAGCACGACACAGTCCGCGTTGAATGTTCCCTGCGGGGTTTCAACGCCGGTAATGGCGTTGCCTTCACGGATGAATCCAATGACTGGCGTCTGAGTTTTTAATACGGCCCCGAGGTCGCAGGCTTTCTCCAGCAGGACACGGGTGGCATCGATAGGGTCAACGGCACCGTCCTGCTTTGCGAAGTATGCTCGCGGAGGCGGGGTATTCAGCGCCGGTTCTAGCCGGGCGATATCGGCTTGTTCAAGCATTTTTTCCTTGGCCTGACTTGCCAATGTGTCAGCGTCGTAACTCAGCGCGCCGGCCCAATGCAGCCAAAGTTCCGGGACTTCTTTTTCCAGCCGGTGCCAGTCGGCTACGGACGCGAGGCGGAGCAGCACGTCTGGCGCATCCTCGCTCACCGTGCTGTGGATCCAGCCAAAAGAGCGGCCGGTGGCGCCTGAAGCCGGGTGATTTTGATCAAGCACGGTAACCTTCACCCCGCGGTTGGCCAAGTGATAAGCGATTGACGCGCCAATAATGCCTGCGCCCACAATAATAATATGCCTGTCAGGGAGACCCATATCGACTTTCTTCCTCGCATGTACCGGGCGCAAACTATCCCATAAATTAACCCTGTCAGGCAGATAAATGTGCGGCTGGGTTGTCGAGCTGATGACGCCCCTCACAAGAGCGCCTCGGCAGTGGGCCGAGGCCTTACCATCCATTCAACCGGCGTGCTGGGGGCGTCTGAGGTAGGTCCAGGGGTTCAGAGAACGCAGGTGCATTTGCAATACCGCGCCACGGCGGAAGAAGTAGTTAAGCAGGGTCAGTGACAACAGCTCGGTCAGCAGGGTGCTGTAAGCGGCGCCCATCATGCCGTACTGGCGGATCAGACAGTACGACAGCGGGATGTTGATGATAAATACCAGGAACATTTTCTTCGACAGGAAGCCATAGCCGGAGAACAGCACAATGTATTTGTAGGCTACGGTGCCCAACGCGGAAAGCAGAGTAGAAATCGCCAAGATGCCCATGGCCGGATAAGCCGCTAAATATTGCTCCCCGTACAGCAACACGATGACCGGTTTGCCGAGCAAAACGATACCGGCCACGATGGCGGCGGCGATGACCAGCACCAGCCCATTCAGTTTGGCGGCGGTGCGCATTGCGTCATCGCGATGGTAGGCGAAGATTTTGGCGAAAAACGAAGTGATCAGCGCGTCGGTAACAAACATCCAGGCGGTCGCCAGGGTGATGGCAACCGAGTAAATGCCCAGCGCTTGCGCCGAGACGAACCACATCAGGAACAGCTGCGCCAGCCGGGTGTAGATGGCGATCGAAACATTGGAAACCGCCAGTGGCAGGCCGCTGGCGAGTAAATAGCGCACATATTTACGCCGTACGCGCTTGGGTGCGACAAAACGCGGATAACGACGGTGGTAAATATGGTGGCGGATCAGGTAAGGGATCAAGTAAACCATCACGATTGGGATCGCTAGGAAATACAGGTGCAGATCGAGATAAACAATCAGATAACGCACCAGCAGCGCGCTGCCCAACCCAGAGACGTTGGCCAGCGTATTGAAGCGTGATTCCAGCCTGGCGTCGTGATAAATGGTGAACACGTCTCTGAGCGAGAAGAAGCTGGCGATAAAGGTGGCAGCGCAAAAATAAAAGGTAATGAAATCTTCACGCAGCCCGGTGTAAATCAGTATTGCCGCAGAGAGCAGCACAAAGCAGCTTTGTCGCAGCCGGTTGGTGGAAAACATCAGGGCGGTTCCGGAGCCTGGGTTGCGGCTGATCCGCTTGAACAGCACGGTATCGGAACCCAGCAGCGCCAGGGTTTGGGTAATGGCGAAAATAGCGGTAGCGAAGGTGATCTTGCCAAAGCTTTCCGGGCCGATATATTTCGCCATATAGGCGGTAATGAAAATAACCCCCAGAATAGACACCATTTTTTCGGATATCATCCAAAAAGCATTTCTCACAATATTGATATCTATGAATTTTAATTTCATTGGTACTTTCCCTGTAGCCTCTAATAATAGGAATCGTCCGATTATTTCCTTACCTACTGTAAGGGATGCCCCGTAGGGTTTTATAATTGAGCTGCAATAATCGGAATGTGAGAAGCATTCCTGCGTATGCTATGTTCATGGAAGAAAGAGAAGAATGAGAAAACTCGCAAAACGACTCCATCGGGCCGCGCCCGATTTTATCTATTACCAAGTCAGCCATTATCTCGCCCACGGCTCTTGGGTCAGCTTCAAAAACCCGAAAACATTTTCAGAGAAGATTTATCAGCGCATGCGCTACCCGCATAATGATTTCAGTATGTTAGCGGATAAGGTGGCGGTCAGAGATTATATTTCCCAGCGGGTTTCAGATAAATACCTAACGCCAATTATCATGACCACCGATAACTTTACCGAGCAGGACTATCTGGCCTTGCCACAATCATTTGTTATCAAAACAAATAATGCATCGCAGCAGGTTAAAATAGTCAAGGATAAAGGCAAGGTTGTCTATCATGATATTGCGAAGATTCTTAGTGACTGGTCTGAAATAACCTATTGGAAAAGATTCCGAGAAAAACACTACGCTAATATTCCGCAGAAAATTATCGTTGAGGAGCTGCTGGATATTGAATGTGATGGTGAGCTGATTGATTACAAGGTGCATATCTTTAACGGCAAACAGTCTTATTTGTTCGTGGAGCTGTTGCGTGGCGGGCCTGAACCGACTTCGCTGGAGTTTTTGGACCAACACGCGCACCACTGCTTTTTCACCCAAGCGGACATTCCACAGATCAATACGCTGAACGAGAAACCGGCGTTTTGGGATGAAATGATCCAGGTCGCGAAAGCGGTCTCGGCGGATCTGGATTATTGCCGCGTCGATTTTTATCTCACCCGCGATAAAATCTACATTGGTGAACTGACGCTTACACCCGGCGCAGGCAACGAAGTTTATCTGCCGCGTGCGACGAATCTGCTGCTGGGCGAGATGATGTCCAAAACCTGGTAAACATTGCGACGGCGCTTACCGCGCGCTGTCCGCCGGTGCGATGCTTTGCAACCACGCCAGAAACTCGGCGGCTTTGGGTTTGTCCAGCGTGCGTTGCGGGTAGACCACATAGTAGGGCTTGCTCAGCGGTAGCGTCGGTTCGGCCAGTGGCACCAGGGTTCCCTGAGCCAGTTCACGCTGGATCAGCTGCTGCTGGCCGAGCAAAACGCCGTGGCCCTCAACCGCGGCGTCAATCGCCAGCGAAGTCAGATTATAAGTCAGGCCGCGCCGCTGCGGCGGCGGCAATCCGGCGGCGCTGAACCACTCATGCCAGCCCGGCAGAAACTGGCTCTCCTTCCCCCAATCCACCTGAATCAGCGGCTGTTGAGTCCAGTCGCCGATCCTCTGTAACTGCGGGCTGCAAACCGGCTGCACGCTATCCTGAAACAGCCGCACCTTTTCCAACAATGGGTAGTCCTGATCGCCAAAGCACAGGGCAAAATCCGCCGTTGACCCGGCGAAATCGACCTCGGCGTGGGTGGCGTGCAGGCGGATATCCGTCTGCGGATGCTGATTCAGCCACTTGCCGATGGCCGGGTTCAGCCATTTTGACGCCAGGGCCGGCAAGGCAAAAATCGTCAATGCCTCTTGGCCCCGTTGGCGATCGACATGCTGCTGCGCCACGCGCAGCGTTTCGAAGGCCTGCTGCACGTAAGCCAGATAGTCCGACCCCTGCTCGGTCAGCGTAACGCCGCTCTTGGCGCGAATGAACAGCACAATGTCCAGATGCTGCTCGAGCTGGCGGATCTGCTGGCTGACGGCGGCGGCGGTCAGCGCCAGGCTGTCTGCCGCTCTGGCCAGGCTGCCGGTACGGGCGGCGGTTTCAAACGCCAGAATGGCGCTCAGTTTGGGCAGGCGGCTGCGGGAAGGTGCGTTCATGGCGGCTATCGCTAAGAATTGGTTAGCTCATCCTTAACGCATTTTTGTTATTACGGCAATCTGACATTCGCTACAGTGGGGTTCTTCGGCCTTTACGCCCCAGGAGCTCATCATGCAGCAACTTGCTCATATCATTGATTTATCCGCTAACCCGATTGGTGATGCAGCCTTTCAGGCCCGTTGCAGGGCTACGCTGGACAGGGCGGGGGCACTGGTGCTGCCGGGGTTTTTGACCGCCGCAGCGCTGGCGACGGTGCGTTTGGAGGGGGCAGAGCACAGCCCTGCGGCGTTTTATGCCGCCAGCAAGCACAATGTCTATCTGAAACCGCAGGACGACGCCTTGCCGTCCGATCACCCACGCAACCGGCTGGTGGTTTCTTCCAAGGGGTGTATTACCGACGAGGATATTCCGGTGCAGTCGCCGCTGCGAACGCTGTACGATGCGCAATCCTTCCGCGATTTCCTCTGTGCGGTACTGCAAGAACAGCAGTTGTACCCTTACGCCGATCGGCTGTCTTCAATCAATCTGCACTATGCTCATCGCGGGCAGGAGCTGGGCTGGCATTTTGACAATTCGTCTTTTGCCATCACGCTGCTGATCCAGAAACCTCAGGCCGGTGGGCAGTTCGAGTACGTGGAAAACCTGCGGGATGCCGATAGCGGGGAGATGAATTACGCTGGCGTATCGCAGGTATTGGACGGCGAACGGGCGGTTAAGACCTTGGCGATCGAAGAAGGGGATTTGGTGCTGTTCCGGGGACGCAATGCCATGCACCGTGTCACGCCAACCGAAGGCGATACCACCCGCATGCTGGTGGTGCTGGCCTACAATGCCCAGCCGGATATCGCGCTGTCAGAGAGTGCCAGAATGACCTTTTACGGTCGACTCTAAGAATAAAAAATTCAGATGGCTGACAAGCCCGCATGAGGGCTCAACCGGTAGGGGTCGTACCCATGTTCGACCCGATTTAACCTATTGATTATGCGGTAGGGCGCGGCATGCCGCGCCCCTACTACGAAACAACAGAGCACTTTGTTAACGGCTTAATGGTGGGCTTCTTCGTGAGCTTGCTGTTCCAGCTTCACTTCCTGGGCCCGCTTGCGCAGGCCGAACCAGCCCAGCGTCAGCAGTACCGCCAGCACCGGAATGGTGGCGATGGTCCAGGTGCCGTTCGGGTAGTCGAACGCCATCATGATGACGACCGCCAGCAGGAACGCCAGCGTCAGCCAAGAGGTGAAGGGCGTGCCGGGCATTCTGAAGGATACCGGTTGGGCGCGGCCTTCCCGCACGGCTTTGCGCAGACGCATCTGGCACACGATGATAAACGCCCATGAGGCGATAATGCCCAGCGAGGCGATGTTCAGCACGATCTCAAATACCCGCGAAGGCACCAGATAGTTCAGCAAAACGCCAATCACATAGATGCCGCAGGTCACCAGGATCCCGGCATAGGGCACCTGCTGGCTGCTCATTTTAGCCATGAATTTCGGTGCTGAACCGCCCATCGACAGTGAACGCAAGATACGGCCGGTGGAGTACAGCCCGGAGTTGAGGCTGGAGAGTGCGGCGGTCAATACCACGATGTTCATGATGGTGCCGATATAAGGCACGCCGAGTTTGCTGAAGAAGGTGACGAACGGGCTTTGACCTGCCTGGTAGGCGTTCCATGGCAGCAGCAGTACCAGCAGCACTACCGAGCCGACGTAGAACAGGCCAATGCGCCAAATCACGCTGTTGATGGCCTTTGGCATCATTTTGGCCGGATCCTTGCACTCGCCGGCGGCGGTACCGATCAGCTCAATCCCGGCGAAGGCGAAGATAACGCCTTGCACTAACACCAATGCGGGCAGCAGGCCGTGCGGGAACATGCCGCCGTTTTCGGTGATCAGGTGCAGGCCGGTGGTGTTGCCGGCTACCGGGGTGCCGGTGCCGAGGAACACCACCCCCACCACCAGGAACAACGCGATGGCGACCACTTTGATTAGGGCGAACCAGAACTCCATTTCGGCGAACCACTTCACGCCGATCATGTTCATGGTGGCAACCACTCCGAGGGCGCAGAGCGCGAACAGCCATTGCGGGACGTCGGCGAAAGTGCCCCAGTAGTGCATGTACAGCGCCACTGCGGTGATGTCGACGATGCCGGTCATCGCCCAGTTGAGGAAATACATCCATCCGGCGACGTATGAAGCTTTCTCGCCGAGAAATTCACGGGCGTAAGACACGAAGCTGCCGCTGGAGGGGCGGTGCAGCACCAATTCGCCCAAGGCGCGCAGAATGAAGAAAGAGAAAATGCCGCACACCAGATACACCAGCGCCAGCGCCGGGCCGGCCAATTCCAGACGGCCACCGGTACCGAGGAACAAGCCGGTACCGATTGAGCCGCCGATAGCGATCATCTGTATTTGCCGGTTGCCCATGCTCTTGTGATAACCGGATTCATGGGAGTCTAACCATCGTCTTCTGGCTGCGTGTTTGTCATGCGCAGACTTTTTATTTGATTGCATTATCCATCCTGTTTACCTGTCTATGGAGTTACCCTGCTCTGGCTTCAGAGCAAACGATTGCTATGGACAATCGTTATGAGAATGAGGTCATGGCATCATTCTGTTGTTTATTGTGTATACAAGCCGCCACGAAATAACGGCGAAGCATGCTACCTTTTCTCAGTAAATGTGGCAAAAAATCCTGCGCATAAATTGTGAACAAGCGTGTTTATTTTTTGTTCTAAATATAAAAGAATATATTATTCAATAAGATGATTGAATTTATCAAGACGGAAATATCGAGGAATAAAAAGTGATTAAAATCACAGAATAATAATTACCGTGCAAACTACAGGGAATTTTCGTTATTTATTCGTGATGTGAAAGAAGGGGATAATAAGGTGCTCCCAACCTGCGGTGATATTGTCCGCAGGCGGGAGAAAATCAACAGAGCCTCTCGGGTGCTTTTTTAGGCTGACTCTCCGGCCGGCAGTGCCGAAGTCGGCAGACCGAATACCTTGTCGAACACCCAGTTAAACACAAAGGTGTAGCACGGGATAATCACGATCAGCGCCATATCCAGCAGCAGCGCTTGCCACAGCGTAATCCCCATCCACCAGGCAATCAGCGGGATCAGGTAAACCACCAACGTCAATTGAAAACCGATGGCATGCAGAATGCGGCGTTTAAGCGTACGGCCACGTGAAGCCTGGCGACTTTCCCACAGCTCGAACAGCGAGTTGTAGATGAAGTTCCAGCTGACGGCGATAGTGGTAATGATCACCGCCAGCGGCCCGGTGCTGCTGGGGGCACTGCCGGAAAGCAGCGCCAGCCCGAGCGCCGAGATCGCCATGCCGATAATTTCATAGGCGGTGACATACACCAGTTTGCGTTTAACGCCTTGCATTACTCATCTCCTGACTGATTTCCTGGCTTTGTGGTCGGGTGACCTTTTGCCGTCTGGCGGGTAAGATAACGTCAATCACATTGATAGAAAAAGTCAGGAGCTATCAGATATGCTGATAGATAACGCATGAATTTTTCCAGCGACAACATTGAGCTGTTTCTGGCGGTGCTGGATCGCGGTTCGTTTTCCGCCGCGGCCCGCTCACTGCGGCGCGTACCTTCGGCGGTCAGCATGGGGATCGCCAACATGGAGGCGGAACTGGGGTTTCAGCTGTTTGATCGTTCGCACCGTGAGCCGGTGCCGACCCCGTTGGCATTGGCGCTGGCGCCCCATGCGCGACTGATAGCCGACCAGCTTAAACAGTTGCAGAACCACGCTATCGAACTGTCGCAAGGGCTGGAGAGCACCTTGTCGATTGGCGTTGCCTCGGACATCAACAGCAGCGGCCTGCTGACGGCGGTCAATACGCTGGCGGAGCGCTATCCGCTGCTGAATATCGAAGTGTTGACCGCCCCGCAGGATGACGTGGTGCATATGCTGCATCAAGAGCGAGTCGACGTTTGCCTGGCGTTTGGCGGGCTTAACATCAACAGCCAGGAACAGTTTCACTTCGTCGGCACGGAATCGCTGGTTGCCATGCTTTCGCCACGGCACCCGGCGTTGCTGGGGGCACCGGATGAGCTGTTTCTCGAGGATTTGGTCAACGTGCGGCAAATTATGGTGGCCAGCCGTGATTTGCCGATCGCCGATCTGCGGCCACGCGTGGCGGAATCTTACTGGCGCACCGACAGCCTGCCGATGGCGCTGAACATGGTGGAGGCCGGTTTGGGCTGGGGCAATTTCCCCCTGTCGCTGACCGCACCGCTGTTAGCGCAGGAACGGCTGATCCGTCTGAAATTCAAAAACACCAAAAACGAACTGCGATTGCCGATGCACCTGATCTGGCTGAAAAGCAGGCCGCTGGATAAGGCTGCCCGCGAACTGGTAGCCCTGATGCGCGACGCATCGCAGGCAGAATAATCCCTGCTGCCGATGGCTTTAGCTTTCAACGCTCGGGGTGAAACTGATGCTGAACCGATAAGGTTAATCGGCATGCCGACGGCGCCACCAAAACCGTACTAGCAGAATGGCGGCGATCACCAGCGCGCAGAACAGCACGCTGGTCAGCTTTTTGTCGAAGCCGGAGATAAAACGGCCGATCGCTTCGCCACCGAAATAACCCAACAGCACAAAGATGGTCGCCCACAGGATGGCACCCAGAATGTTCAGCGGCACAAAGCGCGACGGCGGCAGCTTGCTGGCGCCGATCAGCACCGGGCCGATAATGCGAAAGCCATACATAAAGCGTACGCCAATCACGAACAGCATCGGGTGGCGTGCAATCAGTTTTCTGGCGCGCTCGATGCGTTTTTCCTGGCTCTTCATGCGTGAAATGACCCGTCCTCCGAAGCGACGCCCCAGGAAAAACAGCAGTTGATCCCCCAGCGTACCGCCCAACGCCACCACCGCAATGACCCAGGGCAGATGCAGCAGTCCCTGATGCGCCGCAATACCGCCGAGCAGCGTGATGGTTTCGCCTTCGGCCAGACAGCCGATAAACAGCGCCCAATAACCGTAGTCCGTAATGTAGTGGGCTAAATCCGCCATTCTGATCCCCTATGTCTTTAACACATAAGGCTAAGTATACGCCCTGTGCGCTAGCCGCGGGCGGCAATCTGCGCGACCAACGCCCGGCGTTGCCGCAAACTCTCGGCCATCTGCGCCTGAACCCGGGCCAGAATATGCGCCGGTGCGAGTTCCGGCGTTCCCCCCTGGAACGGCGGTGCCGGAGCATATTCCAGATACAGCTGGATCATTTGCGCGGTATCTTCATCGTGCAATTCGGCGATTAATGCCAGAGCGAAATCGATGCCTGCGGTCACGCCGCCGCCGCTGATGACGTTACCGTCACGTTCTACCCGTGCATGACTGGGGAGGGCGCCGAACAGCGCCAGGCTTTCGCGCATGCTCCAGTGACAGGCGGCGCGTTTGCCGTGCAGCAAACCGGCAGCGGCCAGGATCAGCGAACCGGTGCACACTGAGGTCAGATAGCGGGCATCCGGCCCCAGACGGCGGATCTGGTTCATAAAGGCGTCGTTTTCCAGCGCCTGGGTGCAACCGGCACCGCCCGGTACGCACAGCACGTCGCAACGCGTGACTTCTTCCAGCTTCTGCAACTGGGTAAAGTGCAATCCTTCGGCGCTGATATCTGCACCACCGACGGACGCAACGATAATTTCGGCCCCCGGCATGTGCCGCAAAAACTGCAGTGGCCCGGTAAAGTCGAGCTGGGTGACGCCCTGATAGATCGGAAAAACAATCACTAATGGTTCAGACATGATATTCGCCTCAGTTTTGTCATTTGCTTTGGGTCATAATAGCGACCCTGTTTTTGGCTGATATGACGGATAACCCTCAAAAAGCGCCATGATTAAAAATATCGGCTTTGTGGGCTTCCCCGGCGTTAACCTGCTCGACTTCGCCGGGCCGCTGGCGGCCTTTGATAACGCCAACCAGTTTACGGCGACGCAGGCCTACCGGTGTCTGCCACTCTCGGAACGGGGTGGCAGCGTGGCGAGCTCATCGGGTGTGGAAGTGCTCACTCAGCCGTTTGGCGAGCACCGCCTTGATACGCTATTGATTGCCGGAGGCAGCGGTAACGTCGTCGCCACCCAGTCGGCGGGGCTATTGGCGTTTCTGCACCGGCAAAGCCGGCAGGCACGGCGCATGGCCAGCGTGTGCACCGGTGCATTTATACTGGCGGCTGCCGGGTTGCTGGACGGCAAGCGCGCGACTACTCATTGGTACCATGCCGCACGGCTGCAACAGAGTTATCCGCGTATCCGCGTCGACAGCAATCGTATTTATATCCGCGACGGTGCGATCTGGACTTCGGCGGGCATCACTGCCGGTATCGATTTGGCGCTGGCGATGGTC
The DNA here is from genome assembly GCA_012719855.1 of Serratia liquefaciens. Lineage (GTDB taxonomy): Bacteria > Pseudomonadota > Gammaproteobacteria > Enterobacterales > Enterobacteriaceae > Serratia > Serratia liquefaciens_A. The sequence continues at coordinate 60,313 of JAAXZN010000044.1, forward strand.
GAGGAAGATCTCGGCAGCGCATTGGCGGCCAGCGTTGCGCGGCAACTGGTGGTGTATCACCGCCGTCCGGGCGGGCAGTCGCAGTATTCTTTGCTGCTGGAGCTCAACCCGTCTTCGGACCGCATTCGCAACGCGCTCTCTTACGCTCGTGAACACCTCCATCATCCGCTGACGGTAGGTGATCTGGCGGACGCTGCCTGTCTGAGCGAGCGGCAGTTTGGCCGCCTGTTCCGCGCCGAAACCGGCCAGACGCCGGCCAAGGTGATTGAACAATTACGGGTCGAGGCCGCCAGGCTAAGGATTGAAGAAGGTCACGAAGCGCTGGAGAGCATCGCCCGCGCCGTCGGGTTTAGTGACCCGGAGCGTATGCGGCGGGCATTCATCCGTCTGTTTGGTCTGTCGCCACAGGCGATAAAGCGCCTGAGCCGCAGCGGTTAAATCATTCTGCCGTGCCCCGGTGGCGCGGCGCAGTAAAGGAGCGACAGATGTATCAGGATTTTGAAAGTGAGCTGAACTGGGCGATGCGCCACATGCCGCGAACCCGGGCGGCCGTTGCTGCACTGCCGGATTTAAGCGGCGTGCGTCTGGCGTGCAATATGCACCTGGATCTGAAAATGGCTCCGCTGGTGGCGGGCCTGTTGGATAAGGGCGCAGCCATTTATCTGACCACCTGCAACCCGACCACGGTGCAGGATGACGTGGTCGCCTGGCTGGAGCGCCGAGGGGCACAGGCCCACGCCTGGCGTGACATGAGTGACGCCGATTGGTCAGCATCGTTTGACCGCGCGCTGGCCTGGGGGCCTACCCACCTATGCGAAATGGGTGCCGATCTGACCACCCGGTTGCACCAGTCAGCCGACGGCCCGCAGATTATCGCCGGGCTGGAAGCGACGGGTTCCGGCATCAGCCGACTGAACGGTATGGCACCGCGCTACCCTATTTTCAACTGGGACGATCTGCCGGTAAAAGAAGGGCTGCATAACCGCCACATGGTCGGCTTGACCGCCTGGCACACCTTCTTCCAGACCACCCATTTGACGCTGCATGAAAAATGCGTGCTGGTGATTGGCTATGGCCTGGTTGGGCAGGGCGTTGCGGCGTCGGCGAAAGCTTACGGCGGGCAGGTGATCGTGGCGGAAATCGATCCGGCGCGGGCGCTGCAAGCGCGTTATGACGGCTGGGCGGTGGTTGATTTGGCCAGTGCGGTCGGCCAGGCCGATGTGATTGCCACCGCAACCGGGGCGAAAAACGTGCTGTCGGCGCAGCATCTGCAGCAGGTGAAGGACGGCGTGTTCATTCTCAACGTGGGGCATGTGACGGCGGAAATTGACGTCGGTTTCCTGCAGAGCCTGCCGCACAGCGAGCCTATGCCGTTTGTGAACGCCTACCAACTGGATGACAGACAGGTTTATTTGCTGGCCAACGGTTCGATGTTTAACCTGACGGCGGGCTACGGCGACAGCCTGAATGCCTTCGATGTGACGCTGGCGGTGATGGCGGCGGGCATAGGCCATATCGTCGGCGACGGCGCACGCCAGGCACCCGGTTTGTACCTGTTGCCACAGTCGGCCTGGCAACCGGCACTGTAACTTTTGCATCGCGGGCGTTCATCCCAGAGCGCTCGCGGTTTGCGCAATTATCTCTTCGACAGAATTTGTCACAAATCGGCTGGCATAATCCCAGTGCCAACGGAAGATCCCTCACATATAATTCGGCCAAATAAGACCTTCATCTTCTTCAGTGACAGAGTAATGCATGTGAAAAAACGTGTTTTGGTACTAGCCCTGCTCGCTTTGCAGGCAGGGGCAGGCTTCGCGCCGCGCGCGCTGGCCAGCGAAAATAACGCCGTCACCCGAGCCGCCCAGCCTGAGCTGGCCTCCGGCAGCGCCATGGTGGTGGATATGCAGACCCATAAGGTGATGTATGCGCGCAACCCGGACGAAGTGGTGCCGATTGCCTCCATCACCAAGCTGATGACGGCGATGGTGACGCTGGATGCCCATCTACCGCTGGATGAAATGCTGTCGGTGGATATTCACCAGACGCCGGAGATGAAAGGGATCTATTCGCGCGTACGGCTGAACAGTGAGATCAGCCGTAAAGACATGCTGCTGCTGGCGCTGATGTCGTCGGAAAACCGTGCCGCCGCCAGCCTGGCGCATCATTATCCGGGGGGGTATGGCGCCTTTATCAAAGCGATGAACGCCAAAGCCAAATCGCTGGGGATGACCAACACGCGTTACGTGGAGCCGACCGGGCTGTCGATCAAAAACGTTTCGACCGCACGTGACCTGACCAAACTGCTGATCGCCACCAAGCAATACCCGCTGATCGGCCAGCTCAGCACCACCACCGAGCGTATGGCGAGCTTCAAAGATCCGAACTATACGCTGCCGTTTCGCAATACCAACCATCTGGTATACAACCCGAAATGGAACATCCAGTTGACCAAAACCGGCTTCACGAACGAGGCGGGGCATTGCCTGGCGATGCGTACCGTGATCGGCAGCCGTTCGGTATCCCTGGTGGTATTGGATGCCTTTGGCAAATACACCCACTTCGCCGATGCCAACCGCCTGCGCAGTTGGATCGAAACCGGTAAGGTGACGCCAATTCCGGCCGCGGCCCGCGACTACCGCCGTCAGAAAGACGCCCGACTGGCGAAGAACGAAACCGAATAATGGCTTCTGTGGCCTGCGGGTTTTTCTCGCGGGCCGCTACCGTCCTTCAGGACGCCGGATAACAAAACCCCGTTCCCGATCGCCGTCGAACCCGGCGCGCAGATACAGTTGATGTGCCCCGGTGCGCTGCTGGCCGGAGAGCAACATCACTTTGTAGCAGCTTTTCCGCCATGCCAGTTGCAATGCGTATTCAAGCATCGCTAATGCAATGCCTTGCCCGCGATACGCCTGGGCGGTGACCACGTGCTCTATGATGCCGAAGGGTTGCCCCTGATGCACCAGCCCCGGCACCATTGCCAGCATGCAGGTCGCCACCGGTTGGTCATCGACCACGCTGACCACCAGCCGAATCGCCGGGTTGTCCAGCAGGCGTTGCAATGTCCGCTGGGCATTATCCGGACGCAGTGGCTGATCCTGGGGGCGTAATTCCCGGTACAGCGCCTGCAGGCCGGCAAGATCGCTCAATTGGGCCTGACGATGAGTGACGGTCATTTTTCCTCCTTTCAATCGCCTTGAAGGCTGATCCATCCGCTATCATCAATCAATACCCTAGTGATTGCACGTGAGGACAGCATCCCATGAGCCAGGTTTCTACCTTCGTCATGTTTCAGGGCCACGCCCAACAGGCGATAAATCTTTATAGCGAGCTGTTCGCCGGTTTTCGGGTTCAGCAACTGCTGCATTTTGAAGAGAGCGGTGACGGGCCGCGGCGGGTTAAACATGCGACCATTGATTTTGAACGGCATAATCTGGTGTTTATCGACAGCCCGGTCAGCCATGATTTCGGCTTTACCCCGGCGGTTTCACTCCACGTGAACTTAGCCACCGAGGCTGATTTGGAGCGGATTTTCGCGCGTCTGGCGGAGGGCGGCGAGGTGCTTATGCCGATTGATGATTATGGTTTCAGCGCGCGCTTCGGCTGGTTGAACGACCGTTTTGGTCTGTCCTGGCAACTGAACGTGCCTGCCGGCGATGCCGGCTGAGATACCCGCACCCGCTCTTTTATGGTATTTAAGCTTTCAGAAAATTTGCGCAGGGACGGATGGGTATGTTCAAGATAATGGGCTGGTTAACGTTGACTCTGCTCTCCAGCGGCGGGCTGACAGCCTATTTCTTGCAGCAGCAGTACGAAGAGAAAAGCGCTGATTTTCGTATTCTTTATCGCGACGTGACGGTGAAGCTTTCACAGCACGACGCCATCATTCCGCTCTTGCCGGCCAGCCAATACAGCCGGGAAGTGCAGCGGATCTTTCCGCAAATCATCCATTGGCGTTCTCATCCTGGCATTGAACCACGGCGGCTTATCGTGGTGGAGCAAAATGGGCGCTACTGGCTCAACGCCGGCAACCAATCGTTGCTGATCGACCTGAACCAATTGATGAACGATCTGGTGGGGGAAAACAGCTTCCGACATCTGGTGGTGCGATGGAACGGCCAGACCTTGTTTGAAAGGGGGGCGGCGCAGGCTTCCTACTATTGGCAATGGGACAAGGTGGTAGCCAGCCAGTCGCAGCCTTTTGTGCTGGCCGCTGGTGACGATCCCAACTGGGCTACGCTGCCCTGGCCCATTATCCTGTCCCCGGCGTTGTTCTGGGGATGGCTGTTATATCTGATCAACCAATACCGTGCCAACCGTCGGCGGCGTGATATCGCCGATTTGCGCGCCCATTACGCCGAGATAACGCGGCTGAATACCTTGGGCGAATTGACCGCCGGTATCGTGCATGAACTTAACCAGCCCCTTACCGCGATTTTGAGCTATAACCAAACGGCCTTGCGTCTGGTTCGGCAACAGCACACCGAACAGCTGCCGCCGTTGCTGGAAGCCGCCGTCGTTCAAATCAAGCGCACCGACGCATTATTGCAGCAGTTTCGCCAGAAACTGACCAGCGAGCGGGTAGATTATCAACCTGTCGCTCTCGGGGCACTCTGGGCGCGAGTGATGACGCTGTTGGACAATGAAATTCGTGGCAATAAAGTCAAAATTAGCAGCAGCATTGCTGACAGTTTGCCCGCGCTGTTTGCTCCGCCACTTTGGATAGAGCAGATTTTGCATAACATCGTCAGCAACGCGATCCAGGCGCAAGAACATAATGTGGCCGGGACGGCCTGGATCAACCTGACCGCCACGGCCACCGATGACGGAATTTCTTTAACCCTGACTGACGGCGGCCCAGGGCTATCGGAACAGGCTCTGCAGCATGTTTTCATGCCGTTTTTCACCACGCGGGCTCAGGGCATAGGATTGGGGATGGCCCTGACGGATACGTTGATCCAGCGTCTTAACGGCACCATCGAAGCGACGAATATTGTCGGGCAAGGGGCCTGCTTCCGGCTCTGGTTACCGATACACCCTGAGGAGAGATGATGAACCAAACTATTTACCTTATTGACGACGAACCGGCCATTCTCTCCTCGCTCAGCGCCTTGCTGGGGACCGTCGGTTGGCAAACCCGTACTTACGGTAGTGCGCTGGCGTTTCAGCAAGGCGTCGGCGAGCTGCACGGGTTAACCGGTTGTCTGCTGCTGGATATCAGGATGCCGGGCAAAACCGGGCTCACGCTGCTGGAGGAATGGCAACGGCAAGGGTTGGCGATCCCGGTGATCATCATGACCGGGCATGCGAACATTGATTTATGCCGGCGAGCCTTTAAAAACGGCGCTTTCGAATTCCTGACCAAACCGATCGACGCCGATTTGCTGTTCGAAGTGGTCGGCAGCGCATTGGAACAGCAGCAGAAGCTGCAGGAGCAGCAACAAAAAATACGCTCGATGCAACACCGGCTGGCTACGTTGACGGCCCGGGAACAGGATATTTTTGAGCATATTATGCAGGGGAATTCGAGCAAGGAGATCGCCCGCGTTCTTGCACTGTCTCCGCGTACCGTGGAGGCCCACCGGGCCAATATCTTCGCCAAGCTGGACGTCAACTCTCTGCCCAAACTGATGAACGAATATGGCGAGCTGGCGCTGCTGAAAAAAATGTAAAGGCGCTTTGTGATTCGCGAGCATGGGCCGCAGCGCCTGTCGCTGCCGGGTTCTAGGTATAACTACTTAAACGAGTAGGTAATCACGCCAATAGTTTACAGCCGCAGCTCCTTTTACTATCCCTTACATCCATCAGGGACAAGCAAGGGGCAAGCCAGTATGAAAATCATCATTTCAAGCGTTATTTTACTCAGCAGCATGGCGTCGTTCGCCAGTATGGCCAACGGCGTACTGACCGAAAAAAATCTTTCCCTCGACCTGGCCGATAAACTGGCGCAGAGCGCGATTCAGGCTTGCAGTGCGAAAAATTATAATGTCGCCGTGACTCTGGTCGACCGTGCCGGTATCCCGCTCGTCATCAAGAAAATGGATAACGCCGGTCCGCATACGATCGAGGCCAGCCGCATGAAGGCGTTTACTGCGGTGAGCACCAAAAACCCGACGGAAAACGTGATGAAAAATGCCCAGGCTAACCCTGGTGCGGCAAACCTGCGTGATATCCCTGGCTTCTTGTTGCTGGCGGGCGGCGTACCGGTGAAATCCGGAGAGGTGATCATCGGTGCTATTGGTATTGGTGGTGCGCCGGGTGGAGATCTTGACCAGCAGTGTGCGCTGGAAGCCCTGAAAAATAATCAGAGCAGCCTGAATGCCGGGTGATCCTTTTTAACGATTATCGCCACTTCTGAAGAGCGCGACTTTGGTCGCCGAAAAACAACAAGGTTTCACCTGCTGGATGATTGGCTGCAACGACATGATCAATCATCCAGCAATACCCGCCGTTATTCCCCATCTCTCCTCCCAATCGTGAATTCTCCACTAAAATATTCATTAGCAAAGCGACAATCATTAATGTTGTAGTATGAATCTCGACGAAGAGATCGTGACTCGTGAATATGAAAAGGATGAACCACTTTGGCTGGAAGTAGCTTACTGACTTTAATCGACGATATTGCCTCACTGCTGGACGACGTCTCGCTGATGACCAAAATGGCGGCGAAAAAAACCGCCGGGGTATTGGGGGACGATCTGGCGCTCAACGCGCAGCAAGTGACCGGCGTAAAGGCCGATCGCGAGCTGCCGGTGGTGTGGAGCGTGGCCAAGGGCTCGTTTATCAACAAGGCGATCCTGGTGCCGCTGGCGTTGCTGATCAGCGCATTTGCCCCTTGGGCGATCACGCCGCTGCTGATGGTGGGTGGCGCTTACCTGTGTTACGAAGGGTTCGAAAAGGTGTTTCACAGCCTGACCCACAAAAAACAGGCCGGGGAAGAGAATCAAGAGGCGCTGAACGCCAATGAAGACGTGGCGGCCTACGAACAGCGCAAGGTGAAAGGGGCGATCCGCACTGACTTCGTGCTGTCCGCCGAGATTATTGCCATTACCCTGGGTACCGTGGCCGGGGCGACCTTCAGCCAGCAGGTGATTGTGCTGTGCGGTATCGCGATTGTGATGACCGTGGGGGTTTACGGCATTGTGGCCGGGATCGTCAAACTCGACGATTTGGGGTTGTATCTGAGCCGCAAAAGCAGCGCGCTGGCCCGTTCGATCGGCAGTGGTATTGTCAGTGCGGCACCTTATCTGATGAAGACCCTGTCAGTGGTGGGCACCATCGCCATGTTTATGGTCGGGGGCGGTATTCTGACCCACGGTCTGCCGCCGGTGCATCACTTGTTTGAGGACTGGGCGTCCTACGCCACCGTGGTGCCGACCTTCGGTCAGATCCTGCAGGGCGTGATCCCCGCTTTGCTCAACGTGGTGTTTGGTCTGGTTGCCGGCGGCGTGGTCCTGCTGGTGGTTTCGGCTCTGGGAGCGATCCGGGCACGTTTAAAGGCCTAAGATAATCCCGCGCCCGTGGGCGCGGGGTCATTTAAAAGATCAGCTTGAACACGCCGGTGATGGTGAGCAGGCCAACGATAAAGATAATAGCGACAATCCACAGAATGATTTTCATTCGTCTCTCCCAATTGATTTGAATGACGGCGCGAGTTTCCGCTAACCTGATGAAATCATTATTTACTGTAGTCGATAATTCACAAATTGCCTGCGGCAAGCCCATCAGGGGTGATTGACGTCACCTTCGCCTAACGCACGCTGCATGATATGGGTGTCGCGCCACTCGCCCAATTTAAACCCTACCGCCTTTAGCGTCCCCACGCTGCCAAACCCCAGTTTTTGATGCAAAGCCAGCGAGCCATGGTTTTCCCCGGCATTGCCGACGATGGCCAGCATTTGGCGCCAGGGCCCCCGTTCGCAGCGGGCGATCAATTCGCTCAGGAGCGCTTTACCGATGCCCTGACCCTGTTGCCCCTCGGCGATATACACCGACTCTTCCACGGTAAACCGATAGGCTGGACGCGGTCGATAAGGCGTGGCGTAGCAGTACCCGACGACAAGATCAGCCCGTTTGGCCACCAGCCAGGGCAACCCGGCTTCCTGCACCTTGCTTAGCCGCTGTTGCATCTCTTCCTGCGTTGGCGGCGTTTCCTCAAACGAAGCTGCGCCAAACAACACGTGATGAACGTAAATCTGTTGAATAGCGGCGAGGTCGTTTGGCGTAGCGTCGACGAGGATCAACGGGGCCATAGGGGGCATGGTGAGTCCTGTTTACCTTGGAAATCAGAAGATAAGTGCATTATGCGCCGCGTCCGGCGACAAGGTAAATTGGGCTTTCTTATGCTGAAGATAAAAAAAACAGGCCTATCCGCCAAGCCAAATACCGGCGCATGACGAGTTTTGCCTGCACCGGATATCAAGAGAAGCTCAAACTAGCCACGCATTAACTGCGCCACCGCCTGCTGCAGGTAGCGTAATAGCGGCGGGGTCAGCCAGGTGCCTTCCGTCAGCGTCGGCTCCTGCTCCATGGCCTGACGGATTTTCATTTGGGTGGCCGGATCGGTACCGGCATAGGACTGGAACAGTTCAAGCCATTGCGCTGCCAGGCGTTTTGCCCGATCTGACTCGGGAGGGATGCCGTCATTGAGCGCCTGATGGAATTGGGCGATCAGCGCCGGCCACTCCTGCAGGCGGGTAAAGTAGTGCTGGCGCACATAGGCGTATTCTTCCGCCGACAGGTATTTCTGGTAGATCGACAGCTTGGTTTCGGCGAATGCGCGGGTCACATAGTCGGTCATTGCCGGGGTAATGCCGGTTTGTTCGCGTATAGCAGGTTCATCGGCATGCATGGCATTAAGTCGGGTGAGAAACGCCGGATTGCGCGCCGTATCGCGTTCCAGCATCAGCATCCAACGACGAGCCAGCGCCTGAGCCTGCAACGTCTGTGGTTCAACGCCGCCATCGAGCAACTGGCGCATGCTGCTGACCAGCTCGGCCCACTCCTGATTGCGGCTCGGGTCGGCCTGATAGAAAGGCAACTGGGCCAGTTCGTCTGCGGTAAAATATTTATCGTACATGGTCATTAACTCCAACGTAGTCAGCCAGTCGTTCAGTTCCGGTTCGTCCCCGGCGGTGAGCTGAGCGTGCATATGCTGCAGACGATCGCGCAGCGCGGCGGTCTGTACCAACTGCCGCTCCAGCATGGCGATTTGCTGTTCTATCACCGAGGTGAGCGTCATCCCCGAACGAGCCAATATTGCCCCGACCTCTGCCAGCGTGACCCCCATTCGGCGCAGCGCCTGAATGTGGTGCAAGCGAGTGATGTCAGCCCGGTTGTATAACCGATACCCGGCGTCGGAACGCGCAGAAGGAACCAGCAAGCCAATGCTGTGGTGTAATGTAGCGTCCGGACGGTAATGCCGGAACGGCGGGCCAGTTCGCCCACTTTCAATAACATCGGTATGCTCCTCCCTTGTGCGTGCCGGGATACTAAAGCCTGACGCAGCGTAAGGGTCAATAGCGGTGATAAGGATATTTTGGGCGCAGGAAAAGGGGTTTGGTCGTAGGGAACGTTGGCAAAGTGCTCTGCTGTTTCGTAGTAGGGGCGCTGCATGCAGCGCCCTATTGCATAATCAACAGGTTAAATCGGGTCGAACATGGGTACAACCGCTACATGGGTTACAGATCTGACCGGCCAGGAGGTTGGGCTTTGTGAACCTGTGTACTGAGGCGCTGCTACCTTTCGCTGACGAGCAGTTCAAACAGCGTGTCGATTTCCTGCAGGGTGTTGTAATGCATCATCCCAATGCGCAGTACGCCGCCGCTGTCTTGCAGTTTCAACCGTTGGATCAATCCTTGAGCATAGAAGTGCCCGCTGCCGACGCAGATATTGTGCTGGCCTAACCGGCGCGCCACCTGTTCAGGAGCATGGCGCGTAAAGGTCAGTGCAAACGTCGGCGTGCGGCGTTGGCTATCCGCCAGAGGGGAACCGTACAGCTGTACATCGTCTATTTGCTGCAAGCGCTGCAAAAAATAGCGGCACAGGTTCTCTTCATGGCGATGATAGTCGGCAAAACTTTCCTGCAAACGCTGCCTTAAGGACGCACCGGGCGTTCCCCATTGCGCCAGGTACTCAACGGCTGCCGTGACCCCTGCCAGCCCTTCAAAACTCTGAGTACCGGTCTCAAAACGTCCCGGCCCCACGTCGGTAGCCGGTTCGACCTTATAGGGTTGCAGCCGCTGTAACCATTGCGGCGCGATATAAGCCATACCGATGTGCGGACCAAAGAATTTATAGGCGGAGCACACTAAAAAGTCACAGCCCAATGCCTGTACATCGATCAGATTGTGTGGGGCATAGTGCACCGCATCGACATAAACCTGAGCACCGACCCGGTGTGCGGCTTCGGTGATGGTTTTAATATCGACGATGCTGCCGGTCACGTTGGACGCGTAGGTCACCGCCACCAGACGGGTTTTAGCGGTGATCTGTTCGCACAGTCGGGCAACATCCAAAGAGCAGTCTGATTGTTGCAGGGGGATTTGATGTACGGTGACTTGTTTATCGTTTGCCGCCTGTTGCCAACTGGAGACATTGGCGTAGTGATCCAGCTCGGTGACGATAATCTCATCGCCGGCCTGCCAGTGACGGCTAATGATTCGGCTGAGATGGAATGTCAGCGAGGTCATATTCATGCCAAAAATGATGTTATCGGGCGTCGGCGCATTTAATAAGGCGCGCACCGATTCCCTGGCATGATTCATCACTTCGCCGGTCAGGTGGCTGGAAAAATAGTGTCCGCCCAGGTTGGCGTTATATTTCCCCAGGTAGTCCGTCATTTTTTCCAGTACGCCTCGCGAAACCTGAGACCCGCCAGGGCCGTCGAAGAAGATCACCGGTTGATCGTTATAATGCTGGGTCAGCGCGCTAAACTGGGCTCGGGCGAGTTCGGGCGTAAAGGTCATGCTTTTTCTCCGCGAGCAGTCAGGACAAAGATATCCAGGTGTCCTTCTTCTTCCGGGACAATGGCGCTGATCGGCGTGGCGTTATGCCATAACTTGCTGTCTGCCAGTAAAACGGCTTCGCCGTCCGCCAGAGCTTTTTTAAAGAAGGGGGGCTGGTGATTATCGGCGTATAGCATGATTTCGCCGCCAACAATATTCTGCCGATGGATAGCAATCATCGCGATATGATCAAAACCATCCTGATGGATCCCTTCCGGCGCGACCTGCGTTTCATTATGAATGGCGACCACGCGCATCTGGTGAATTTCTATCTCCGCGCCATCTGGTAAATCATTGCTTTCTGCGAACAGATTACACATTTCATCCATGCCGGCGCTTTGCAACACGTCGGTATCAATGGGTTCAAAATGGCGTACCACGTTGCCCTGGAAGTGATTGATCTCATCGGACTGAACGAAATTGCGTGGACCAACCTCGACCACATGGCCATTGAGATGTTTGACTACCGAATAGCGCCGTAAGCGGTATTTCCCGTCAGCGTGTTGCGTATGGGGCAAGGCAGAAAACGACGGCGTTAATTGTTGGGTGGCCTGATGGCTAAGCGTAGTCATACTTATTACGTTTTCGTGCTTCTGTAACATAATCACCTCTAATATTATTGAATGATGACTTTGTAGGGAGGTATTTCGATTGAATTGTAGTCGACACTTTTGCCAAAGCAATTTTTGGCCATCGCCCTGCAAATGTGGCTGTAAACGGGGATGAACGCAGAGAATGTTGGGCGTTGCGCGGCCGATGATTTGCCCGGTGCGGTGCGGCTGGCGTTCGGGGCGGTAATGAGCTGCAGAATGCTTTTGGCTGGCTGCCGAACCGAGGGCGGCGATGGGAAGGAACTGAACTTAGGGAAAGATTAAAAATGCGAGCACCTTCACAAGTGCTCGCCAGTGGAGCGCGGTATTACCAGCCTTTGACCGCGCCGCCGTTAAAGATCTTTTCGGCGGCTTTGGCCACTTCATCCGACTCGTAGGCTTTGATGAAGTTTTGTACGTTCGGCGCGTCCTTGTTGTCTTCACGCGTCACGATGATGTTGGTGTACGGCGAATCCTTGTCCTCGATAAAAATGCCGTCCTTGGTGGGCGTCAGGCCAGTTTGGTTGATGTAGGTGGTGCTGATGATAGCCACAGTGACTTTGGGGTCGTCCAGCAGCTGCGGTAGCTGTGCGCCTTCCAGCTCCATAATCTTGTAGTTATGCGGGTTGGCGCTGATATCCAGCGAGGTCGGCAATAACCCCTTGCCCGGTTTGAGCTGAATCAGACCGGTTTTCTCCAGCAGCAGCAATGCGCGGCCAAGGTTGGTGGGATCCAACGGGATAGCGATTACCGCGCCGTCCTGCAGCTCTTTCAGCGATTTGATTTTTTTCGAATAGCCGGCCATCGGGAACACGAAGGTGTTGCCTACCGCCACCAGTTTGTAGCCGTGATCTTTATTTTGCTGTTCGAGGAACGGCCGGTGTTGGAAAACGTTGGCATCCAGCTCGCCTTTGTCGGTGGCGTCGTTGGGCAGCAGCGAACCGCTGAAGCCGACCAGTTCAACATCCAGGCCGTACTTCTCTTTCGCCACCTGCTTGGCAACTTCCGCCACGTCCTGTTCCGCGCCGTTAATGACCCCCACCTTGATGTGATTCCGATCGGTTTTCTGTTCACAGCCCTGCAGCGCCAGCACCGCGGCAAACGCCGCCAGCAGAGGGGCAAAACGCCAGCTTTTGGTCATCGAGTACTCCCTGAAAAAAACAATAAAATCAGTTGGTTTTGTGCTGCTAGCTAAGCCTGAACCTGCGGGGAAGTCAAACGCTTGCTCAGCACAAACGCTTATAGCTCATAACGGGAAGTTTTAAATCCCCCGTCTTGCAAGAGGCTACGCCGTTAGCGGCAAGCGCAAAGCCAGAAGGGGGAGGGGAATGTTATTTGGCGCGCAGCACCACGATGCCCGGCGTAGCCTGGACGTACTCCATAAACGGCGAGTCCACCACCTGCATATTCTCTTTACGCGACGAGGCATTGCGCAACACCGGGCCGTTTTCGGTCATGATATAGATACCGGTATGGGTGACGTCGAGGCCGGCCAGGTTGGTATAAATGCCGATGTAATCGCCGGTGTGCAACCGGGCGAGGACCTTGTCGTCAATCGCCTCGCTGGGCAGATAGGTAATGCTGCGTCGAACGTTTTTCAGTCCTGGCAGATAGCTGCTGCCGTCCGACTTTTGATTAAGGTTTTTCACCAGCGTCACCGCATGCGGGCTGAGCGTGGCCGTAATGTCCGTGACGTTGGTTTTGGCCAGATGCGACCAGTCGGTGAAAAAGTGTTTGCGCTGCGGGAAGCTGATGTCGCCATTGGCATAGCGGATTTGAATCAGCCGTTGCACAAAGTCTGCCTGGCTGTCGGCCTGTCGCAGCGCATCGACATAATCGATGTAGGTGAAGCAATCCAGACCGCGGAAGTCAATCACCAGTTCTTCCGGCGTATTCTGTGAGCCAATCAGCCTGTTGGCGACGTAGGGCGTGCCGAGGAAAGGTCGCGACAGCAGGTCGATCATGCGGCCGTTATCCTGCCGTTGGTCGGGCGTTGCCTTGGCGCGCAGGGCAAGAAGCTCATTGAGTTTGTTTAACGTGTCGTTGTCCATGCTGGCCTTGAGATCTGCAGGTAGGGTAGTGATGGGCTCAGGTGTTTGCCCTACCGGAATTTTATCTGCACAACCGCTAAGCGCAATAGCCAATATCATTGAAACTACCTTGTACATTTTACCCTCCACTGGTTTCGGTAGGTGATCGTTAAAATGATAACAGTTCTCACCAAGGCCAGAAGGGTTAATGTTTAAACATAGCCTCAACGTTAGGCGATCGCTTAATAACCGATTTCGCTGTTGAACGGCAAATACCAGAACAGGGCAATTTCGTGATCGGCGATGTCCGGTTGAGCGCGGTACAGCAGGTGATCGATGCCGCCAAGGATAAAACCAAAGCGTTGGTAGCAGCGGCAGGCAGGCAAGTTGGTATTTTGCGTTTCCAGCATCAGCCCGGCGGTTTCGTGACGATGTGCCCAGAGCCGTGCGCTCTCCAGCAGCGCTGTGGCGACGCCGAGCCGGCGTACGTGAGCGCTGACGACAATCTCCTCGATGAGCGCATAGCCGTTCCAGTTATTGCTCAGCGTGATATGGCCGACCGCTTCCCCGCGATGACGTGCCAGAAAGGTTTCGCTTTCATCATTGACGAACGGTGCCAGCGGGTAGTGCTTGCGAAACGGCGCCACCGGCAACAGCGGCCAGCCGTCGACCGGCGTGCCGAAAACCGGCTGGGCGTAGTGGGCAATCTGAAAGCTGAAGTCGCAGCCGGTCAAGTATCCGTCGGGCAACTGGGTCACCGGGGTAATTTGAATCGCTTCGCTCATGGAGTCAGTTCCCTTAGCAGGCGGGCTGGATTGCCGGCATAGACGCCCTTGCGGGTGATGTTTTTGGTGACCACCGCACCGGCACCGATCACCGCTCCGCTGCAGATTTCCACCGCCAAAACCGTGGCGCCGGAGCCGATGGAGACGCCGTCGCCAATCCGCGTGCGGCCCCAGCTTGCCGGATCGGCATTGGGGGCGCCGTCTTTGAACAGATCGTTGGCGAAGGTCACGTTGTGGCCGATAAAACAGTCGTCGCCGATGGTGACATATTCACAGATAAAGCTGTGAGACTGGATTTTACTGCGGGCGCCAATGCTGACGTTTTTTTGGATTTCGACAAAGGGCCCGACGAACACCCCGTCACCGAGTCGGCAGCCGTACAAATTGCAGGGCTGAACGACGGTGACATTTTGCCCGGCGACGACATCGACGATGCCGGCCTGGCGGACAGTAATGGCGGATGACATGGCATTCCTCACGGCGGATAGAGCAGGCGGGAATTATAAAACAAACTGCCGCCGCGTCTGTGCTTTCTGAACGTTTTTTCAGCGAAAGACTATAATTAGTACAGGGGAGAGAGCCCCGTGGCCGCAATCCTCGCACGGTTAGCAATCCGTCAGAGGGGTAAATTCGTTCGCCGATCGCGACCTACGGCGATGGAGGAGGTGTCTCATGGTTAATCATGTTTGGGGACTTCTGGCGCATCCAAGCACCGAGTTCGAACACATTAAAAGCGAGAACGAAAGCGTCTCGCACCTTTACACCCACCACGTGCTGTTGCTGGCGTTGATCCCGGTGATCTGCGCGTTTATCGGGACCACCCAATTGGGCTGGCTCTCCGGCGAAGGGCACGCTATCCGGCTCGACATGTTCACGGCTTCTTACACGGCGGTCGCATTTTACCTGCTGATGCTGGCGGGCGTGGCAATCATGGGGAAAGTGATCCACTGGATGGCGCGCCGCTATGAAGTTCGCCCGAGCCTGCATCGTTGCATGGTGTTTGCCGGCTATGTCGCCACCCCGATGTTCCTCAGCGGCATCGTAGCGCTGTATCCCGTAGTGTGGCTGTGCCTGTTTGTCGGCGTGATTGGCCTGTGTTATTCGGGCTATCTGTTGAATCTGGGTATACCTCACTTCCTGAATATCGACAGTAAAGAAGGCTTTATTTTCTCCAGCTCTACCTTTGCCATCGGCATCCTGTTGCTTGAGTTACTGCTCGGGGTCACGGTGCTGCTGTGGGGGTATGGTTCCTGGTTGTTCTGAAGTAATTGAGTGTTAGCCCCTCACGCCGGCCTGGCGTGAGGGGTTTTTGCTGTCTAGGGTTGGCGAAACACCAGCATCACACCGCCCAGAATAGCCACCATGCCCAGCATGCTGATGGCTGCCAGCGCATGGCCGAGCAGCAGATAATCCAGCAGGTTACCGCCGGGATCAGATAAAACAGGCTGGTGACCTGCACCAGATTACCGCGCTGGATCAGCCGGTACAGCAGGAAGGTGGCCAACACCGAAATCACCACCGCCATCCACAGCAGCGGCAGAACAAATGCCACGCCCCAATCGACCCGCAGCGGCTCAAACGGCAGCGCCAGCGTGCACATCAGCAAGCCAACCGCGTACTGTAACGGCAATACCGCCAGCGGGGGTTGGCTCAGGCCCTTTTGCAACAGGGTGCCGGCGGTCATGCACCCCAACGCAATAAAGGCGCACAGCATGCCGGGCAGCGAGAAGTGGGCAATCATCAGGCTTTGATACACCACCAGCGTCAGCCCGGCCATCGCCAGCATCAGGCCTAAACCGCGCAGCCCCGAACAGCGGTGTTCGGTAACGAACTGGGTAAGTATCGGTTGAACGCCGAGCAGCGTCGCCAGCACGCCGGGAGTGATGCCCTGTTCCAGCGCCAGCAGATAACAAATCTGGTAGCTGCCGATCATCAGCAGACCGATCAGCGCCACTCGAAGTCGGGTGCCGGCAGCCGGCAAGCATTGCCGTTGCCACAGGCAGATAGCCAACAGCAGTGCCAGCGCGATAGCGCAACGAAAGAAAAGGAAAGCGAAGGCGGAAGCGTGCTCCAGCCCCCAGCGCGAGAAAATTGCGCCGCTGCTCCAGAGCAGAACGAATAGCGTAGCCAGGCCGGCGTTGGCCCAGTGAGAAATGAATCGCATTTTGTTTTCACCTGTCGTGAAAATAATAAGCTCCAGCAGGCGCGGCGTTCTACGCCTGAGCGCAAATCAAGTAAAGCTGAAGGTGAGATCTTCGGTTTGGCTTAGCGCACAAGCACAGAGCGTGGCGGGTAAGCGGCTACCGCGGTAACGACAGAGAAAACGGCGGGTGGGGCTGAGGATGCGCACAGCAGAACGACGGCCGGAGCGGTCGCGTCTGTCGGATCTGTGCTGTGCGCCAGGTAGGTCATGTGAGTTCCTGAAAACCGTGAATGAAACTATCCAGATCAAACATACCCAAGTTGACCGGTATGTGCAACGCGTGCGGCAAAGACTTTGCGATTCGCTTTTGCAGAAGGTGGGCAATCGTGATAAAAGAATTGATATGTTATAACGTAACAGAAAATGCATAATGAATTCAGTTCACGACATCCTCCGTGTCGATGGGGTTAGCCTGATCGGTCACCGTGAGGCATTGATACTCGATAACATCCATTTCGCGCTCCGCTCTGGTGAGAAGCTGGCGGTGATAGGCCCTAACGGCAGCGGTAAGTCGAGCCTGTTGCGCACCCTGATCGGCGAAACGCGGCCGGACAGCGGCGGCATTTACTGGCGCGGTCGCGCCTTGTCCGATTGGCCTGCGGCGGAACGCGCCAGAAGCATCGCCTTTCTGGCACAAAACGATCTGCCGGATTTGCGGCTGTTGGTTGAGGACTACGTAGCGTTGGGCCGTTTACCGCATGGCGAACGCTCTGCGGCGGGAAAAAGTATCGTTGACGAGGCCATCGGGGAAACCGGGCTGGCGCCGCTCAGGCACCATCCGCTGGGGCGGCTCTCGGGCGGTCAGCGTCAGCGCGCTGCGCTGGCCCGAGCGTTGGCGCAGTCTCCCAGCCTGTTGTTACTGGATGAACCGACTAATCATCTCGATCCGCCCGGGCGCTCGGCGCTGCTGTCGTTAGTGAAAAATAAGGATATCGCCGTGATTGCGGTTCTGCACGATCTGCCCGTGGCAGAGGCGTTTGCCGATCGCATCCTGGTGCTTAACGAAAGCCGTCAGGTGGCCTGCGGTACGCCTGAGGCGGTGTTGCAGACCCGGGTGATTTTTCCGGTGTTCGGCATGAACAGTTTCAAAGTAGCGCATCCCGCCAGCGGCAAAACGCTGCGTATTTTTGACGTTCCACATTGCGCTTGATAAACCAGAGAGAAACATGAACGCACGCGTATTCATCCTGCTTCTGTTGCTGGCCGCCAGGTCGGCGGCGGCCGAAAATTTTCCCGTCACCGTAGAAAGCTGCGGTATGCCGGTTACCTTCAATCAGGCGCCGCAGCGCGCCGTCATCAATGACATCAACATGGCTGAGATGGCCTTTGCACTGCACCTGCAGGATCGCATTGTCGGGCTGACCGGCATCACCGGCTGGTACAAACTGACGCCTGACTTCAAGGCCGCGATGGGTCACATTCCCGAACTGGCACCGAAATATCCCGCTTTGGAAATGTTGCTGGCGGCACAACCGGATTTCTTCTTCGCCGGCTGGAACTATGGCATGAAGATCGGCGGTGACGTCACGCCGGAGAAGCTCGCCCCGTTCGGCATCAAAACGCTGGTGCTGAGCGAGAGCTGCGTGCAGGCTGGCGGGCGGCCGCAGAAGGCCGATATGAACCTGCTGTATGACGATGAACTGAAGCTCGGCAAAATTTTCGGCAAGCAGCGAGAGGCCGTCGCGTTGGTTGAGGGATGGCAGCGCCGGTTAGCCGCGCTTCCCGCCAGGCCTGCGGGACAGCCGCCGCTCAAGGTGTTCGTCTATGATTCGGGTGAGGAGAAGCCTTTCACCAGTGGCAAATACGCCATGCCGACGGCGATTATCGAGGCGGCGGGCGGCCACAACGTGATGGACGGTTTGCCTGCGAGCTGGACGACGGCGTCCTGGGAGGCGGTAGCGGCTGCCGAGCCCGACTTCATTATTCTGCTGGATTACCAGACCGGCTCGGGTGCCGATGCGCTGCGGCGCTTCCTCGAGTCTCACCCATTGATGAAATTGACGCCTGCCGTGCAGCACCACCGCTACCTGAAACTGCAGTATGCGGAGCTGACGCCGGGGCCGGCCAATATCGGCGCGGTGGAAAAGCTGGCGCGGGCGTTGTACGCGCCGGCCACCAAATGAATGCGCCGACCGGACGGTTTATGTTGCTCGCACCGCTGGCGCTGTTGATATTGTGCGGGTTAATGATCTGGAGCCTGCAGTTGGGCAGCGTTGCGCTGTCATGGCGGCAGACGATGGCGGCATTGGGGCTTTCATCGGCCCCCCTCTCCGGCATGCTGGATACCATCGTCGTGCAACTGCGGGTGCCCAGAGCCTTGCTGGCGGCATTGACCGGCGCCGGGCTGGCGATGACCGGCGCGCTGCTGCAGACCACCACCCGCAATGAGCTGGCGGACCCTTTTTTGTTTGGGCTCTCCTCCGGCGCTTCTGCCGGCGCGGTGCTGGTCATCACGCGCTTCGGGGATGCGCTGGGTGCGTTGACGTTGCCGCTGTCCGCTTTCGCTGGCGGCATTTTGTCTGCGATGGCGGTGATGGTACTGTTTCGCGTCAGCCGGATCAGGCGTGCCGAGCAGCTTATCGTCTGCGGCCTGGCGGTCTCATTTTTGTTCAGCGCACTCACCAGCTATCTGGTATTTTCCGGCGATCAGCGGGCGGCCGGTTCGGTCTTGTTTTGGTCGCTGGGTGGGTTGGGGCTGGCGCGTTGGGAAAATTTGTTCATTCCGCTGGTGAGTTTCGTGCTGCTGGTCGGGTTTACCGCGCTGCGTTGGCGGTCGCTGGACGCGCTGTTGGCAGGAGAGCAGACTGCCCATTCGATGGGGGTCAACGTAGCGCGCTTGCGAACCGAGACCTTTCTGTGCTGCGCACTGTCCACGGCGTTTCTCGTTTCACTGACGGGCGTGATCGGTTTTGTCGGGCTGATGGTGCCTTATCTGGCCCGACGCCTGGTGGGCGTGCGTCACCGTTTGTCCGTGCCGATGTGCGGCTTGCTGGGGGCTATGCTGCTGACCGGCGGCGACATGCTCAGCCGCAGCCTGATCCCCCATCAGGAACTGCCCATCGGCATCATTACGGCGGGGCTGGGGGGCGCATTTATCGTCTCTTTACTGCTGCGCGCGGAGCGGTGAGCCCCCTCTCAATAAAGTTCCAGGTGCAGGCGCTGCTGCTCAATCAGCGTCTGGCACAGGTTTTCCGTCCGGCAGGCTTTCTCCAGCGCTGTCGCCACGGCATGTTCCAGATACTGTCGATTGCCGCACAGGTAGACGTGCGCCCCCTTAAGCAACAGCTCCCTCACGTAATCGGCATGTTCTTCGATCGCGTGCTGCACGTAGTATTTCGTGGCGCCGTCGCGGGAAAACGCGGTAATGAGCCGATTCAGTACGCCATCCTCGCACAGCGACTCAAGCTCTTCGCGGTACAGGAAGTCTTCATCGCGGCGTTTTTCTCCGAAGATTAAGGCGGTTTCGCGTTGTTCGCCACCGAGCGCCATTTCGCGCAGCAAGCCTATCAAGGGGGCGATGCCGGTGCCGGTACCGATAAACAGTACGGGAATCTCCGGATCGGGCGGCAGGTAGAAGCTGGGGTTGGCGCGGCAGAAGACACGGAAGGGGCCAGGGTGATCCAGCAGCCAACCGGTCGCGGTACCGCTTCGAGCACGCCCATTACGTTCGTAACGGACCTCGCGAACGCACAAGTCCAGACTGTCTTCTCGCGAGGCTGAAGCGATCGAATAGGCGCGCGGCAGGCAAGCAGGGAGCAGGCTCAGCAGAGCTTCCAGAGTGACCGACTGCGGCGTGCAAAAGTCTTGCAGTACGTCCAGCAGATCGGCGCCGTACAGGTAAGCCTCCAACGCCTTGCGCTGGCGGATCTTCAGCATTCCCTTGAGGTCTTCACTGTCGGCAAGCTGCGCCAGTTCGCGCAGTACCGCTTTGCTTATCTGACGCAGCTCCCGCAGGCGTAGCGCTTCTTTGGCTTCAGGTCGGCCGAGCCAGGTTGCTAAACGAAGCAGTAAAGCCTCGTCGTTTTCCGGTAGCAGGTAGAGCGAATCACCTGCGCGGTAGCCGATGCCGCTGCCGGCGATATCCAGGCGAAGATGCCAGGCGTACGGCGCTCGGGCGCTGAGAGAGCGGCGCTCCAGCAGGCCGGCGGCAAAAGCATTGTCCTCGCCATAAGCGGTGACGCGCAGATGCAGATCGCGCCCGGCCTGCAAGTCCCCCGCAATTACCTGTTCCACTACGGCGGACCAGGTGGCGAAAAAGCTCTCGAAGTTGACGTCGGCATCAACGCGGTTGACGATGGCCTGCGCTCCGCGTTCGGACAACCCGGCGTCAAGCGACTGCGTGAAACCGCAAAAACGCGGGTAGGCCGTATCGCCCAGGCCGAAAATGGCGAAGCGCAGCTGTGTGAGGTTTGGCGTGTGTGCCAGAGCATCGAAAAAAAGCTCGGCGTTAGCCGGCGGCTCACCGTCGCCAAACGAACTGGATACGATAAGCAATACGTCGCCTTTGCCCAGATCTGCCGGAGAAATTTCGTTGAGGGGCTGTAGGGTGGGGGCATAGGGGTGCAGAAAAGGTAACCCGCCCAAGCGCGTTGCCAGCGCCTGGGCTTTGCCCGATTCCGAACCGTAGCCAATCAGGATACGTTCGATGATATCGGCCATGTTTATTACTTATCGTAGTGGTTGTCGAACTGTTCTTTGGAGAATTCGACAGAGTCGAAATCGGTCATCAGATCGTTGATCACACGGCGGATACTGATGTAGGCCTCGATTTTGCCCTGAGCGTCATAGAGCGGCTGCACGGTGGTGTCGACCACATACAGCACGCCACCTTTACCAACGTTGGGAATGATGCCGGTCCAGATATTTCCGGCTTTAATGGTATCCCACATCTCTTTATAGATGGCCTTGGGGACGGAAGGGTGGCGCACGATGTTGTGGGGTTGCCCCACCAGTTCTTCCCGGCTAAAGCCGGTGAGCTGGCAAAACAGGTCGTTGACATAGGTGATGGTGCCTTGCAGGTCGGTGGTGGAGATCACCATCACTTTGTCCAGTGCGGACAGCAGCTGGGCGGAATCGAGGGTCTGGCTCATGGAAGGTTCCTTCTCATTAATTTTGCGGTGAACGTCACGGCAGATGTCACGTATCCGTCATGACAAAGTTGTTATTGATTCTTATTTACACCGCATGATAATCAGCAGATTTTAAAGTTGCAATAAAAATGCATCTTTAAAATTGTAAAAAGAGGGAAGCATCTTTAAGGAGGGCTCGCCGATGCAGCGGCGAGCCAAAGGGGAAGGGTTATTGACCGTTACCGGCCCAGTGCTTCCGCTTGCTGGTTTTGCCCAAACCGGGGTTAAAGCTGTTGGTGGGATCGGCGCTGCGGTAGAACGCCTGCAAATCCGGCTTGGCGGGGTAGAGATGGCCGACGTTATGTTCCGCCGGGTACTCTGCGCCGCGTTGGTTGAGGATCTCCAACATCTTTTCTTTGAGCGCATGGCTATCGACGCCTTTTTTCACCACATAATCCTGGTGGAAGACGTGGCACATAAAGTGGCCGTAATACAGCTTGTGCACCAGTTGGCTGTCGATTTCCGGCGGCAGGGTTTCGAACCAGTCGGTATCGTTGCGGCGCAGCGCGATATCCAGCGCCAGAATATCCTCGACCTTGTCGGCGTGCACCGCATGGTAACGCACCGCGGCTCCGGCGGCGGCAAAGCGGTGCAGGAAGGCCTTCTTGCCTTCATCCGGGGTGCAGACGAAGAACGCCCCGTTGGCCTCGGCAAAGTATTGGCTCAGGTACTGCTGCGCCTCTTCGACGCCCGGCCCGGCCATTTTCAGCAGCAGGTGGTGTTCAAAGCGCTCGCGATACTCTTTCATGCGCTTAGGCAGGTGGCTGGGCGCCAGATGGCTCAGGCCCTGCATCAGGCGGTCGGTCAGGTTATGCGGCAGCAAAGGCAGCTTGTTGAGGCTGGCGTCCATGCGGCCTTTCAAGGTGAAGAAGGTCGGCATCTGATCGGTACCGAGCTTGTCGATCATCATAAAGGTGTCTTTGCCGTACACTTCGGCGATATCAAAAATATCCCGGTGCATGTATTCGCCGGCAACCGGAAGGTTGTCAAACTTGCTCAGCATGTGGCGGCGCAGTTCGGTCAGTACGGCGGTGTCGTTGGTCCCGATGTAAAACACCTGCTCTTTACCCTCTTTCTCGAAGGTGTCCAGCCGCACGGCAAATACCGCCAGTTTGCCTGCGCAGCCGGAGGCTTCGTACAGGCGGCGCTTGTCGGCGTTAAAACGGGAGGGCGTATCGGCATCAACGTCGCGTACGCGGCTGGCGTATTCATTGTCGGAGGCACGCAGTTCGCCGTGCTCGACATCTTCCGGCCGGTAGTCGCCTTTCTCCAGGCGGGTAAGGATCTCTTCCGGCGTATCACCGAGTTTAATGCCCAGATGGTTAACCAGACGCAGCTGACCGTCTTCACCCAGTTGGGCATACAGCGCCATCTCGGTATAGGCAGGGCCGCGTTTGACCAGCGAACCGCCGGAGTTGTTGCACACGCCGCCGATCACCGAAGCGCCGATGCAGGACGAGCCAATTACCGAATGCGGTTCGCGGCCATAAGGCTTGAGCAGTTTTTCCAACTGGTTGAGGGTACTGCCGGGGAAGCCGACCACCTGTTTGCCATTGTCCAACACCTGCACATGATTGAGGCGCAGGGTGCTGATAATGACGATATCACGGTCATAGTCGTTGCCGCTGGGCGTTGAACCTTCGGTCAGGCCGGTGTTCGCCGCCTGCATGATGACGATTTTATCGGCGGCGACGCAGGCCTCAAGCAACTGCCACAGCTGCAGCAGGCGCGTCGGGAACACCACCGCCAGCGCCTGGCCCTCGCCGGAGCGGAAGCCCTTGCGGTAACGTTCGGTGCTGCGTTCACCGGTCAGCAGCTGCGGGCCACCGACGATGCTTTTGAGCTTACTGAGAAACGCCTGGTTGGTAGCGCTGGTGGACTGCGTCATGCCGATCTCCCTGTCGTCCCCATCGTTTTCCACCGGGCAGCCTTGTCGATTGCCCGGTGAAATCCATGAGGTGATTAATTTAGTAAGTCATTAACTTGGTAGCTTAATGGCTTAATAACTTAGTATCGTTCTTTGTAACCAGCCTGGCGCTCTTCGTCGCGCAGCGTCAGGATTTCCACGCCGTCGGCGGTGACCGCCACGGTGTGCTCCCACTGGGCAGACAGCTTTTTGTCGCGCGTAACCACTGTCCAACCGTCTTTCTTTTGCTTGATGCGGTGGTCGCCCTGATTGATCATGGGTTCGATGGTAAAGACCATGCCTTCCTGCAGCACCATTCCGGTACCTGGTTTGCCAAAATGCATTACCGCCGGTTCTTCATGCATATCGCGGCCGATACCGTGGCCGCAGTACTCCCGCACTATGCTGTATCCGGCCTGTTCTGCATGCTGTTGAATCGCATGGCCGATATCCCCCAGCGTCGCGCCCGGTTTCACCACGCGGATGCCTTGCCACATCGACTCATACACGTTATTCACCAGCCGTTTGGCCAGCGGCGTGATTTGCCCAATGCAGTACATTTTGCTGGAGTCGGCGATATAGCCGTCGTGTTCCAGCGTAATGTCGACGTTAACGATCATGCCGGAGCGCAGTATTTTGCTGACCGACGGAACGCCGTGACAGATCACTTCGTCAATCGAGGTATTGAGCACATAGGGAAAACCGTACTGTCCTTTTGTAGACGGGCGCGATTTCAGCTCGTCGATGATAAAGGCCTCGGCGCGGTCGTTAATCTCCATCGTCGAGATGCCTTCGACTATCACCTCATCGAGCATAGCAAACACCTTTGCCAGCAGCGCGCCAGAGTGACGCATTTTGACAATCTCTTCCGGTGTTTTGATCACAATCTGTTTCACCCGACAATCTCCTTTAACGTCATCGCGTTATCTTTCATCATTTTTTTTACCAGTTGGGGGTAGGTCAGTTCCGGATGGAACTCCGCCAGCATGCCAATCTTGATCCAGTATTCCGCCTGCGCGTTGATCGAGCGCGTCATCGTCAGGCTGGCCAGGCGCAGATCGTCATGCAGCGCGTCTGAAATTTTCACAATGCCCATAGGCTGCTCCTCAGTGCAGTAATATACGAAGTGTATACGTTTTGGATGGTCGCAATTTGGCATTCCGTGGGGTGGTCATTTTCCGGGTTGCAACGATTGCTGCCGCGGGGCAATGCGTTTATTGTGATAAACGACTTTTTTGCCATGATTTTTCAGAAGGATTAGGGCGTGACCAAATTACGTGTTGGGGTGATCTTCGGCGGTAAATCGGCGGAGCATGAGGTTTCACTGCAGTCGGCAAAAAACATTGTGGATGCCATAGACAAAGAGAAGTTTGACGTCACATTGCTGGGGATAGACAAACAGGGGCACTGGCACATCAACGATGCGTCCAACTACCTGCTGAATGCGGAAAACCCGGCGCTGATTGCGTTGAACCGCTCAAATAAAAATGTGGCGCTGATCCCCGGTCAGGAAAAACAGCAGTTGATTGAGTCAGGTAGCGCCGGTGCGTTAGGCCAGCTCGACGTGGTATTCCCGATCGTGCACGGCACGCTGGGGGAAGATGGGTCATTGCAGGGGCTGCTGCGGATGGCCAATCTGCCGTTCGTCGGCGCCGGCGTGCTGGGGTCTGCAGTCAGCATGGACAAAGACGTCACCAAACGCCTGCTGCGTGATGCCGGGCTGGCGGTCGCGCCTTTTGTAACCCTGACGCGCAGCAACCGCGCCAAATTCACTTTTGAACAGCTCAGCGAACGCCTGGGGCTGCCGCTGTTTGTTAAACCGGCTAACCAGGGTTCTTCGGTGGGCGTCAGCAAGGTGCAGGATCGCGACGGCTATGAGGCCGCGGTGGCGCTGGCGTTCAGCTTCGATCACAAGGTGCTGGTGGAGTCGGCGATTGTCGGCCGCGAAATCGAGTGTGCGGTGTTGGGCAATGACGAACCGCAGGCCAGCCTGTGTGGCGAAATCGTGCTGAGCGATGCCTTCTACTCGTACGACACCAAGTACATCAATGAGCAGGGCGCTCAGGTGGTGGTACCGGCGGCGATTGCGCCAGAGGTGAGCGACAAAATCCGCGAGGTGGCGCTGAAAGCCTTCCGGGCGCTGGAATGTTTCGGTTTGGCGCGCGTGGACGTGTTCCTGACGCCGGACAACAACGTGGTGATCAACGAGATCAACACGCTGCCGGGCTTCACCAATATCAGCATGTATCCCAAACTGTGGGCCGCCAGCGGCATCAGCTACAGCCAACTGATCACCCGTCTGATTGAGCTGGCGCTGGATCGCCATCAGCAGGATCGTGCGTTGAACAGTTCAGTGTTTGATCGTTAGATTGCATAAAAAAAGAACCAGGTTGGTGGCCTGGTTCTTCTGGCTATCGGCTCTGAAAGAGAGCGGTATTGCATGTACTTGTCATCCAACGGGTACTCACTGCAAGGGGCTGCCCAAGAGCAATTGCGGTGAAGTGCGCACCCTCCGTCACAAGGAGTGTGCCAAGTGATAACTGCAAGTCTGGTTCTATTGACGTTACAGATAGTTCTTGTCTGTTTGCAACTTATCGTTGTCATCAAGCAACTGACTCGTCGTCCATAGGGAAATGGCGGGAACTTAATCAAGAACTGAGCTAACCACTCAGCTCTTTTTTGAAGCTTATTTTTTACTTCACCGTTACGTCAATATCGCCAAAATATTTTTTCGCCAGCTCGCTCACCGTGCCTTGCTGCTTCACTTTGACGATCGCCTCATTCAGTTTTTTCTTCAGCGCCTCATCGCCTTTACGCAGGCCGAAAGCAATGCCCTCGCCAAGGATTTTGTCGTCGCTGACCGCATCGCCGACGAAGGCGAAGCCCTTGCCGTCCGGGTGAGCCAGGAAGCCGCTTTGTCCCGACGGGGCCATCACCAGCGTGGCGTCGAGACGCCCGGCGGTCAGGTCCAGATAGGCCTGGTTCTGATCCTGATAAGACACCACGTCCACGCCCTGCGGCGCCCAGTGAGCCTTGGCATAAGTCTCCTGAATCGAGCCTTGCAGCACGCCGACGTGTTTGCCTGCCAGCGAGGTGGCGTTCGGCAACAGGCCGCTGTCGGCCTTGGCGATCAGGCGGTTCGGTACCTGATAGATTGAATCGGTGAAGTCGATGGCCTGACGACGCTGATCGGTAACGTTCATCGCCGAATTGATGGCGTCAAACTTGCGCGCCTTCAGCGCCGGGATCAGGCTGTCGAAAGAGGTTTCGACCCAGCTGCATTTCAACTGGGCGGCGGCGCAAACGGCATTGCCCAGATCGATATCAAAACCGACGAGCTGACCGCTGGCAGATTTGGATTCAAACGGTGGGTACAGCGCTTCCAGGCCAAAACGCAAGGTGTTTTCCGCCGCCAGCGTGGAACCGGCGGCCAGCAGGCAGCCTGCGGCGATCAACGTTTTCAGTGATTTCATATTCAGAGCCCTTTTCCCATGGTCAAAGCAAAAGTGAATGCATTACACCTGACACAGACGGCGTGCGCCCTCCAGCAGGGTCTGGTTATCTTTTGAAAAACTCAGTCGAATAATACCGGTATTGGTGCCGTCGCTGTAGAACGCCGACAGCGGGATAGTGGCGACTTTGGCTTCGCGGATCAGACGCACCGCAAAATCGTTGTCGCTTTCGCTGCTGAAACCGCTAAAGCGGGCCAGCATAAAGAAACTGCCACGGCTGGGCAGTAATTCAAAGCGCGAATCTTGCAGGGCGTTCGCCAGCAGGTCGCGTTTCTGCTGGTAGAAAGCCGCCAGCCCTAAATAACTTTGCGGATTAGCCAAGGCTTCGGCGAAGGCGTACTGCATCGGGGTATCGGCGGAAAACACCATAAACTGGTGTACCTTGCGGATCTCGTCCATCAGCGCCGCCGGTGCCATGCAGTAACCGACGCGCCAGCCGGTGACGTGATAGGTTTTGCCAAACGACGAAACGATCACGCTGCGTTCTGCCAGCTGCGGGTGGCGTGCCATGCTGTGATGAATATCGCCGTCGAACACCACGTGTTCGTAAACCTCGTCGGACAGAATGACGATATCGGTGTTGCGCGTCAGGGCGGTCAGTCGTTCGATATCATGTTCGCCAAACACGCTGCCGGTCGGGTTATGCGGGCTGTTGACGATGATCATCCGCGTTTTGCTGTTGATGGCGGCGGCGACTTGGTCCCAGTCAATATGCAGATCTTCCAGCGACAGTTTGATGGCCACCGGGGTGGCGCCCTGCAGGCGTACGATCGGCGCGTAGCTGTCGAAGGCCGGTTCGAAATAAATCACCTCATCGCCTGGGTGCACCAATGCGCTGATAGAGGAATACAATCCTTCACTGGCACTGGCTATGACCGTGATTTCTTCGTCAGCGTCATAGCGCGCGCCATACAATCGTTCAACTTTATCCGCCAGCGCGGTGCGTAATGCCGCCACGCCGCTCATTGGCGCATACTGGTTATGTCCTGCGCGCATGGCTTGCGACACAGCCTCAACCAACTGCGGTTCACAGGCGAAGTTCGGTGCGCCCTGTGACAGATTCAGAGCCTGGTGTTCGGCGCTGAGCTGGCCGATAACGGTAAAAATAGTGGTGCCGACGTCCGGCAACTTCGAACGTTGTGAGCAGGCGCTCTGCATGGGAGGCTCCAGGGGAAATGGGGGTATCGCTTGATTAAGCATCAATGACGGTAGGCCAACAAGGGAAAGTTTGTCATACTTGCCATGCACGGAGATCATGGCTTTTATCTTCTGCTCAACGCCCCGGCCATGCGGGATCGCCGTAGGGGACGCAGATATTCGTCCCGACCATTTTCTGGGATTTCAAGGAGCTCGCCATGTTGTCATCACTGCCGTCGCTCGACGTACTGAAAACCTTTTTGGTGGTGGCCCAGCGCCTTAATTTCACGCATGCCGCCCAGAGTCTGCACCTGACGCAGGGCGCAGTCAGCCGGCAAATACTGGGGCTGGAACAGCATCTGGGTTATCCGTTGTTTAGCCGACGTGCGCGCGGTCTGACCCTGACGCCGCAGGGGGCCATGCTGCTGCCCCCGGTGCAGCAGGCCCTGGGGCTGCTGGATGAGGCGCTGACCAGAGTCGGCACTCAGCCCGGCACGCTGCGAATCAAATGCCCGACCTGCGCCATGCGCTGGGTGTTGCCGCGCATTATCCGGCTGCAAAATGAACGGCCGGAAATGCACATAGAGCTGACCGCTTCGGTGTCGCACGGGCTGGATTTCGGCGCGGAACATTTCGACGCCGCCGTGGTGTTCGGTCAGCCGCAGGGGAAAAAGCTGGCGGTACATCATCTGTTCGATGAAATTCTCACGCCGGTCTGCACGCCGATTTACCTGCCCGATTTATCCCGTCCGCCCACGTTGGCCGATCTGGCGGATAAGACGCTGTTGCATCCCACACGCGATCGCCGCGACTGGTTGTTGTGGCTAAAGGCGGCGGGGCAGGAGACGATGCCCTCCGGCAAGGGGCAGCATTTCGATACGCTCGATTTGGCGATGAGCGCCGCGCTGCAGGGCTTTGGCATCGCCATCGGCGATTTGTGTTTGCTGGAGGAGGATATTCAGGCGCAGCGTATCGTGACGCCGTTCCCGCTCAGCGTGGTCAGCGGTGCGGCTTACTATTTGGTCTATCCTGAACAGGCAGTGCTGCCGCCGGCCTTAACCGCGCTGGTGGATTTCCTCGGCGATGAGGCGGCGCAAAGCCGTGCCCGGCTGCAAAACTATCGCCCGACCTGCGCTAACAGCTTGTAACCTTTAACATTACAAAGTATTTCTGCGGTGAAAAGGAGTATGGCACACTGCCTTTTCACGTCGATTAATCATCCCCGTCGCCGTCTGCGGCGGGAACATGCCTGAGATAAAAAATATGAAATGGCTTTGTGTGGTGAGTATGTTGTCCGGTCTGGCCATCAGCCCGGTTTTTGCGCAGGAAAGCGCCATAACGCAAGATGTTAATGCCCAGCAGCGCGATGCCTTTGTCTCCAACCTGATGAAACAGATGACGCTGGAAGAAAAAATCGGCCAGCTGCGCTTAATCAGCGTCGGTCCGGACAACCCGAAAGAGGCGATCCGCGACGGCATCAGCAAGGGACAAATCGGCGCCATCTTCAACACCGTCACCCGGCCGGATATCCGTGCCATGCAGGATCAGGCGATGCAGCTCAGCCGCCTGAAAATCCCGCTGTTCTTTGCCTATGACGTGGTGCACGGCCAGCGCACCGTGTTCCCGATCAGCCTCGGGTTGGCGGCCAGCTTTGATCTGGAAGCCATCGCACTCAGCGGTCGGGTGTCGGCACAGGAAGCCAGCGACGACGGCCTGAACATGACCTTCTCGCCGATGGTCGACATCACCCGCGATCCGCGTTGGGGTCGGGTCTCTGAAGGCTTCGGTGAAGATACCTGGCTGGTCTCCAAAATCGCCAAGGTGATGGTGGACGCCTACCAAAACGGTGACCCGTCCAAGCCCGGCTCAATCATGGCCAGCGTGAAGCACTTCGCGCTGTACGGCGCCACCGAAGGCGGTCGCGACTACAATACCGTCGACATGAGCCCGTTGCGGATGTATCAGGACTATCTGCCACCTTATAAAGCAGCAGTGGATGCCGGCAGCGGTGGCGTTATGGTGTCGCTCAATTCGGTAAACGGTATTCCGGCTACCGCTAACCCGTGGCTGCTGAAGGACCTGCTGCGCGATCGGTGGGGTTTCAAGGGCATCACCATCAGCGACCACGGTGCGATTAAAGAGCTGATCAAACATGGCGTGGCTGCGGACGCACGTGATGCAGTACGGCTGGCGATCACCTCCGGCGTCGACATGAGCATGAGCGACGAATATTACGACCAATACCTGCCGGGGCTGGTGAAAGACGGGCTGGTGTCGGAAAGCGACATTGACCGTGCCTGTCGCGACGTGTTGAACACCAAATATGATATGGGCCTGTTTAAAGACCCTTACACCCATCTTGGCCCGGTCGGTTCCGACCCGCAGGACACCAATGCCGAAAGCCGCCTGCACCGTGCCGAAGCGCGCGTGATCGCACGTAAAACCATGGTGCTGCTGAAGAATGACCGGCAGACATTGCCGCTGAGCAAGCAGGCGACCATTGCGCTGGTCGGGCCGATGGCCGACAGCCAGCGTGACGTGATGGGCAGCTGGTCGGCGGCCGGGGTGATTAAACAGTCGGTGACCCTCCGCGAAGGGCTGGAACGTGCGGTGGGCGACAAGGCGAAAATTCTCTACGCCAAAGGGGCCAACGTCACTCAGGACAAAAGCATTATCGACTACCTGAACGAGTATGAGCCGGCGGTGGTGTTTGACCCCCGTCCACCGCAGCAGATGATTGACGAAGCGGTGCAGGCGGCGAAGAAAGCCGACGTGGTGGTGGCGGTAGTGGGGGAATCGCAGGGCATGGCGCATGAAGCTTCCAGCCGGGCCGATATCACCATTCCTCAAAGCCAGCGTGATTTGATTGCCGCGCTGAAAGCCACCGGCAAGCCATTGGTATTGGTGCTGATGAACGGCCGTCCGCTGGCGCTGAGTTGGGAAAGCCAGCAGGCGGATGCGATGTTGGAAACCTGGTACAGCGGCACCGAAGGCGGTAATGCGGTTGCCGACGTGCTGTTTGGCGATTACAACCCGTCGGGCAAGTTACCGATGACTTTCCCGCGTTCGGTCGGTCAGATCCCGATGTACTACAACCACCTGAACACCGGCCGCCCGTTCGGCAAGGAAAACCCGGGCAAGTACACCTCGCGCTACTTTGATTCGCCAAACGGGCCGCTATATCCCTTCGGTTATGGCCTGAGCTACACCAGCTTCAGCCTGTCGGACCTGAAACTTTCCAGCCCGACAATGGCGCGCAACGGCAAGATCACCGCCAGCGTCACGCTGAAGAACACCGGTAAATATGATGGCGCTACCGTAGTGCAACTGTATCTGCAGGACGTGACCGCCTCGGTCAGCCGTCCGGTAAAAGAGCTGCGCAACTTTAAAAAAGTGATGCTGAAAGCGGGCCAGGCGCAGACCGTTGAGCTGCCGATCACCGAAGAGGATCTCAAGTTCTATAACGCCAGCCTGAAATGGGGCGCGGAACCGGGCAAGTTTAACGTGATGGTAGGTCTGGATTCTGACAACGTTCAGGCACAGAGCTTTACGCTGAAGTAGTTGCCTTATGACCCTCCCTCATGGCTGTGAGGGAGGGCTCGTCATTTTTAGCACTTCGTCCCCTGCCATGTTTTACCCTTCTGATAGCTGCGCAGGGGATCCTGTTGTTTTGATCCCGCTGATTGTTTCGCCACGGCTATCGCTATATCATTTTATATATAACGATAATCCACCGGAAACTCTCATGTTCAAACGCTTGTTGATGATTTTTATTCTTTTCTCTTCCGCCGCGCAGGCGGATCGCCAGGTCACCGACCAACTCAACAGACAGGTCACATTACCCGATACCATTACCCGTGCGGTGGTGTTGCAACACCAAACCCTGAACCTGTTGGTGCAGCTCGACGCGCTACCGCAGGTGGTGGGTGTGCTCAGCAGTTGGAAGAAACAGCTGGGGCCAAATTATCTGCGGCTGGCACCTGGGTTGGCGAAGATGCCGATGCCGGGCGATCTCACCTCGGTGAATATCGAAAGCCTGCTCAGCCTGCACCCGCAGGTGGTGTTTGTCGCTAACTACGCACCGCCGGAAATGATTGCCCAGATTGAACGGGCCGGTATTCCGGTGGTGGCTATTTCGTTGCGCCGTGAGGCGGCGGATCAGGCCGGGAAAATGAACCCGGTACTCAATGATGAGGATCAGGCCTATAACCTTGGCTTGCAGGACGGTATCCGTCTGATCGGCACGGTAATGGGGCACCAGCCGCAGGCAGAGGCGATGATCCAGGACGTTTTTCAGCAGAGAAATCTGGTGGCCGACCGGCTGCGAGACCTGCCTGCGGACCAACGGGTTCGGGTGTATATGGCCAATCCGGATTTAACCACTTATGGATCGGGCAAATACACCGGACTGATGATGCAGCATGCCGGTGCGCTAAACGTGGCGGCGAAGGATATTCAGGGCTTCAAGCAGGTATCGATTGAAGACGTGCTGAAATGGAACCCGGCGGTGATTTTCGTACAGGAGCGTTATCCCGAGGTGGTGCAGCAAATCCTCAGTTCGCCGCAGTGGCAGGGGATTGACGCGGTAAAAAATAAACGCGTCTATCTGATGCCGGAATACGCCAAAGCCTGGGGCTACCCGATGCCGGAAGCGTTGGCGCTGGGTGAACTTTGGATGGCGAAAAAGCTGTATCCGCAGCGTTTTAGCGACGTTAATTTGCAACAGCGGGTGGATGCCTATTACCGGCAGTATTATCGCAGCAGCTGTTGCCAGAGCGATCAATGAGGCTTGGCTGGCTGCTCCTGCTGACGTTGCTTTGCGCGCTGCTGTCGTTGGGTATTGGCCGCTACCCGGTGTCGGCAGCCCACAGTCTGATGATCCTGCTGGAGCCGCTGACCGGCCCGCAAGGCGGTATCGATGCGGTTCAACGCCAGGTGATTCTGGGCGTACGCGTCCCCAGAGTGTTATTGGCGATGGGGGCCGGAGCCTCACTGGCTCTGTGCGGAGCCGCGCTGCAAGGCGTCTTTCGTAACCCGTTGGTCGATCCGCATATTATCGGCGTCTCTTCCGGTGCGGCCTTTGGCGGTACGCTGGCGATTCTGCTCAGCCTGCCGATGATCGCACTTTTGCTGTCGGCTTTTGTGTTCGGCATGGCCGCGCTACTGCTGATTTTCGCCATTACCAGCGCCATCGCACGGCGCAATATCTTGTCGCTGGTGTTGGCCGGGGTGATCCTCAGCGGCTTTTTCTCCGCCTGCGTCAGCCTGCTGCAATATCTGGCCGATACCGAAGAAAAACTGCCGAGCATCGTGTTCTGGCTGCTGGGCAGTTTCGCTACCGCCGACGATAACAAACTGTTGATGCTGTTCCTGCCGCTGCTGTTGGCCGGCGGGCTGTTGGTGGCATTGCGCTGGCGCATCAATCTGTTGTCGCTGGGGGATGAAGATGCCGCCGCGTTGGGCATTAACGTCGAGCGCACCCGCTGGCTGATCCTGACGTTGTGCGCCGCGATTGTCGCCGCGCAGGTGGCGGTCAGCGGCAGCATTGGCTGGGTCGGGTTGGTTATTCCGCACGTCGCCCGGCTGCTGGTCGGCCCCGATCACCGCCGTCTTTTGCCGGCTTCTCTGTGTTTGGGGGCACTTTATATGGTGTTGATCGACGACCTTGCGCGCACGCTGAGCAGCAGTGAAATTCCGCTGGGTATTTTAACGGCATTGATTGGTGCACCGCTGTTTGCGTTGCTGTTACGTCGCGCGCAACTGAGGGGCTGGCATGGCTGAGACATTACTGAAGGTCGAGGATCTCAGCTTTGGTTGGCCCGGCCAAGCGCCTTTATTTAACGTGCTGAGCCTGCAATTGTCGCGTGGCGAAGTCTTGGCGGTGCTGGGCCCCAACGGGCGCGGTAAAAGCACCTTGATGCAGCTGCTGCTCGGTACCCTGCCGCTGCAGCAGGGGGCGGTTGAATGTGTCGGCGGCATCGGTTTTGTGCCGCAGCATTTCACGGCGCCTTTTGCCTATCGGGTGCTGGATATCGTGCTGATGGGGCGGGCGCGTTACGTGGGGTTGTTCCGTTCCCCTTCGGCGCAGGATCACCGATTGGCGAAAGACGCCCTGCAGTCGTTGGATATGCTGGAGTTTGCCGAACGCGAATTTGGCAGTTTGTCCGGCGGGCAGCGGCAACTGGTGCTGATTGCCCGCGCGTTGGCGATGAGCTGCGAGGTGCTGATACTGGATGAACCCACTTCGGCATTGGATCTTCATCACCAGGATCGGGTGCTGAGCCTGATCTCGTCACTGGCGCGGGAACGGCAGATGGCGGTGATGTTTTCGACCCATCAGCCCAATCATGCCCATGCGGGGGCCGATCGCGCGCTGTTGCTGGGGGCGGTTGGGCAGCATCAAATCGGCCCCTGCGATGCGGTGCTGACGGCCCAGCGCTTGTCACCACTGTTTGATTTGGCGATTGAACGGGTAGCCTTGCAGATCGAAGGCCGGCAGTTTGAAACGCTGGTGCCTCTGTATCGTAGCCAAAGGGAGCGTCAGGATGGGTAATATTCAGCTGTTTGCCGCCGGTAGCCTGCGCGTGGCCTTTGGGCCCTTGTTGGCTGCGTTTCAGGCACAAACCGGCGAGGTTGTGGATGCGGTATTTGGTCCCGCAGGCCTGCTGCGCCAGCGCATCGAAGCCGGAGAACGCCCGCATATTTTCGCGTCGGCCAATCTGCTGCATCCGCAGCGGCTGGTGGACCTGCATTTATCGCCACGGGTACAAACTTTTGCCCGCAACCGGTTATGCGCCACGATGCGCAATATTGCCGGGTTGACCGAGCGCCCGTTGCTGGAGGTACTGCTGGACACTCGCTGGCGGGTAGCAACCTCAACGCCGGGCGCCGATCCTTCCGGCGACTATGCGCTGCAACTGTTTGAGCGTATTGAGCTGTTGGCACCGGGGCAGGGCGTCGCCTTGCAGCAGCGGGCTTTGGCGTTGGTAGGCGGGCCCGATTCGGCCCCGCTGCCTGCGAACCGACCCGCAGCTGAGTATCTGCTCAACAGCGGGCAGGCAGATATCTTCCTCGGTTACGCCAGCTATGCTGCGGCGTTGGCGAGGTTTCCCGAGCTGGTGGTGCGGCAGTTACCGCCTTCGCTGACGATTGAGGCCGACTATGGTCTGTGTCTGTTGGATGGACGGGCACAGCCCTTGGCCGGGTTTATTCTGGCGGAACAGGGGCAGGCGATACTGCGTGAACAGGGGTTTTTACCTGCCAACCTGATGAGCTAATGGCTTATTAAGTTGGCAGGTTAAGAGGCCATTACAGCTTTTTCAGTAGTTGCAGCAGATGCTCTTCGCTCTTCTCCGCCAGGCCGTCAATCGCCAGCTTGATGATATCGGAGCGGGTGATGCGCACCACGCCGTTACGTGCCGCCTGCACAATGATTTCATCGATGGCGTCGACGTGGTTATCGGTCAGGCTGACCGAAATGGCTTTGTAAGTGCGTTTGCGACCTTGCGGCTTGGCTTCTGGTGCGGGAGCCAGCAAAGTGTGCGAGGTGGCGCTGTTGATAAATTCGTCTTCCGACATGCGGTGGGTTGGGGTGCGCTTTTTCACAGGATCACCTCCTTCACCAGGCTTTCGATTTCCGCCTGCGCTTTTAGGTTATTCGCTTCATGCACGGTAATCGCCTCGCCCCAGGCATCGCGGTAAATCTTGCGGTCGCACAGGCGGTTGCTGACCAGTGTCAACTCCGGGTACTCGCTCAACACCTGCGCCGCTTCGTTGGCTTCATTAATAAAGATATTGGTCGGGCACATGTTCAGTACGATGTAGCCTTTCACCTTCTCGTTATATTCCTGCGCGGTGGCGAACATTTCCGACAGATAGCCGACGGTATCGAGGTCCATCTGCGACGGGCGCAGCGGAGAAAGGAACAGATCGGCGGCCAACAGGCCCGAGCGCAATTCGGCGCTGTCGCGGCCGGCGGTGTCGACAATCACATAATCGTAATGGCGATCCAGCTCCAGCAGCGTCTCTTTGATTTTACCCGAGGCGGCAACCACCGGAATATGCGGCAGACCTTCAACATTTTGGCGATCGTTATACCAGGTCATGATTGATTTCTGATCGTCGGCATCGACGATGATGGCCGTTTTTCCCTGCTTGAGGATCAGATATCCGGCGATATTGACCGCCTTGGTCGATTTCCCTACGCCACCTTTTTGCGAGCCAATCAAAACAATCATGTTGCCATCTCTCAAGTTATTAAGCTGGTAACTTATTAAGTTAATATGCTTATTAGGTTGATAACTAAACAGGTTAACTACAACAGAGCCTGAACAATATGCACCAACGACGGCGGCTTGCCAAGCCAGTATGCGATTAACTTTACAGCCTATTTTGCTGGTAACGGAGTCAGTGGGTAAGTAGGAATGTTCTGGGAAGGGAGGACATGCGGAAGGATTTTTTTAATTTAGCAGCTTAATAAGTTATTAAGCTGCTAATTGTGACGATACCCGAAAGTTACTTTTTCAACATCGACTTAAGGTTGGCGAACGGGTTATGGGTCGCGAGACCGACGTCTTTTTGCGCGTCCTCACCGGCCACTACCGTCGAGCCATACTGATCGGCTTCGGTATATTTGGAGTGTTCGTGGTCGTGGCAATACAGGCACAGCATTTCCCAGTTGCTGCCGTCTTCCGGGTTGTTGCTGTGGTCGTGATCGATATGGTGAACCGTCAGTTCGCGTAGGTTGGAATAAACAAACTCGCGCGAGCAACGCCCGCAGACCCAGGGGAAGATTTTCAGCGCTTTTTCGCGGTAGCCGGTCTCCAGCCTCGCGTAGTTTTTTGGAATATATGCCATGGTGTATGCTCGTCGGGTGATAACAATAATGCGTTAAATAATACCACAAAGCGCCGAGTTACAGCGTGCGGCACATCACCGCCTGCTGCAGTTTCGGCTATTTGAAAGCTTCCACCGCCCAGTCGATAAACACCCGCATTTTGGCGCTCAGATGGCGATTGGAGGGATACACTACATACATCTGCTCGGCCGGTGGTTGCCAGTCGTGCAGCAGGCTGACCAGTTCGCCATTGTCCAGATGCGGCTGAGCCATAAAGCGGAAGGTTTGAATAATTCCCAACCCGGCCAGCGCCGCCGCCAGCAGGGCATTACCCTCGTTGACGCTGACGTGATAGCGGTGCTGAATATCGATCTCCTTGCCCCGATCGACAAAGTGCAGCGGCTGGATGCGATCGTTCAGCGCATGGCGGCAATGTGCCAGTGGAAAACCCAACTCCAGATCGCAAGGGTGTTGCGGCGTACCGTAGCGCGCCAGATAG
The DNA here is from genome assembly GCA_012719855.1 of Serratia liquefaciens. Lineage (GTDB taxonomy): Bacteria > Pseudomonadota > Gammaproteobacteria > Enterobacterales > Enterobacteriaceae > Serratia > Serratia liquefaciens_A. The sequence goes on from JAAXZN010000044.1 coordinate 97,943, forward strand.
GCCGGGGTGGCGCAGGTCACCCATTCAAGCTCGAACAGCCGACGGGCAATCAGGCTGGAATCGGCCAGTGGCCCGCTGCGGATCACGCAGTCGGCGCTGTCGTTAATCAGATCAATAAGACGGTCGCCTACCCCCAGGTCGATCTGAATTTGCGGGTAACGCGCGATAAAGTCCGGCAGCGCCGGCACCAGCAATTGCCGTGCCGTCGAGCCACCGGCGTCAATGCGCAGCACGCCTTGTGGCGCACTCTGCGACTCGGTCATGCTGCCTTCCATCTGCTCCAGCTCCGCCAGCCACTTTACCGTCCGCTGGTAATAGCATTCGCCCTCGGCAGTGACCGACACGCTGCGGGTGGTGCGCTGGAACAGTTTGGTTTGCAGATGATCTTCTAGGTTCTGGATCAGCTTGGTGACAGTGGCCTTGGGCATCCGCAGTGAATCTGCGGCGCGGGTGAAGCCGCCGGTTTCCACCACGCGGTTAAACACCCGAATAGCGAGTAAATGATGATCCATAGCGCTCTCAGTGCAAAACCCCGGCGGCAAGCCGGGGTGTGTTTCTGCGGATGAATAATGATTATGACTGTTTAGCGCCAATCATACCGGAACGCAAGGTCAGGCCGAAAACCAGCGCGGCGGACAGGGTGAGTGCACCGCCAAACAGCATGGCGCTGCTGACGCCCTGCCAGTCGACCACTTCGCCACCCAACAATGCGCCGGAAGCCAGCGCAATCTGGATCACACAGACTAGCAGTGCCTGGCCGGCTTCTGGCGCCTGCGGTACCGCGGCGAACATCCAGTTGGTGGCGCAGACCGGTACGGCGCCAAATGCCAGCCCCCATACCATCACCATCAGCGTGGCACCGGCGATGCCACTGAGGAACGGCGAGACGATCAGGATGGCAGCCAACATGGCGGTGATCAGAATAAAGGTGGCGCGCAGGCTGCGTTCGGCCAACCGTTCACCGAGGAAGGTACCGAGCAGACCGATGGCGCCATAGGCCAACAGCTGCAACGAAATCGCCGAGGGGCTGAGGACAAACACCTGTTGCAGCAGCGGCTTCAGATAGGTGTAGGCGGCAAAGTGACCGATAAACAGTAACACTATGGCAATCAGCCCGGTACGTGCCATCGGCAGACGCAGGGGTAACAGTAGGTCGCGTGCGGTGACCGGGCGAGTGGGAGGGACCGACGTCAACAGGCGCAGTTGGGCCAGCAGCACACCGATCGCCAGCACCGCGCTGCCAAAGAAGGCGGCGCGCCAGCCGAACAGGTCACCAATCAATGCCCCGGCGGGAACGCCGCACACGGCACCGACCGAAATGCCGCTCAGGATCAGCGCGGTAGCGCGACCCTGACTGGCTTCCGGCACCAGATGACGGCCGTAGTTGGCGGCAAAGGCCCAAAAACCGCCGACGCAGATGCCCAGCAACACGCGGCCCAGTAGCATCATGGGGAAGTTTACTGCCATTGCGGAGACCAGGTTGGAGACCGCCAGCAGCACGCTCAGCGCCAGCATCAGCAGGCGACGGTCGAGTCGACCGGCTGCCAGGCTCAGTGCCGGAGCGGCGATCGCCGCGATGATACCAGGCACGGTCACCATCAGGCCGGCCCTGCCGGTGCTGACGTCCAGCGACGGTGCTATATTGGTCAGCAGGCCGATCGGCAGAAACTCGGTGGTGACCATCACAAAGCAGGCGACGGTCAGCGAGAAGATCGCCAGCCAGGGTGATGGTGCAGGTTTCTCATTATTATTCAGCATAGTACCGCTCGTCCCAGGTGGATGCGTAAACCGCGCGGTAGGCGCGGAGTGACAGAGATCACAATTTACGCAGGCCTCAGCGGCGGATAAATCCGTTTGCGGTGGTTACACTGTTTCTGAGGGGGAATAATCGCGTGGGGCCAGTCTGGCATGGGCTATCGGCCATCAGGCTGGCTAAATGTTTAATTGGCATAAGCTTATGCGATGGGTGCAGCAGGCCGCACCCGCTCACGTATTACAAGCCCGGCGCTTTCCACATCGAGGTGGTCAGGCCGTGGTCGACCAGAGTGAGCTGATCGGCATAGACCTGCCGCCAGGTCTCCTTTTGCTTCTGATACAGTTCATGGTTGGCCATATCCGGTTGGTACTCGCGCTCCCAGCGCACCAGCCGTTCGCCGGTTTGCGCCAGTGATTCGTACAATCCGGCGCCCACACCGGCTGCAATCGCGCAACCCAGGGCGGTGGCTTCCTTCACTGCCGGCACGCGTACCGTCAGGCCGGTGACGTCGCTGAGGATTTGGCTCCACAACTTGCCCTTCGAACCGCCCCCGGCAAACACCAGCGAACGTGCCTGTACGCCGGAGAAGCTGGCGATCTGCTCCAGGTTGCAGGCGGAAACAATGGCGGCGTTCTCTTCCAATGCACGGAACAGGGTCTGTTTATTGCAGCGTTCCGGGTCGAGTGACAGGTTGATAAAGGACGGCGCGGCGTGATACCAGGTTTTGAAGTGCATGGCGTCGGAAAATATCGGCATCACTCCGTAAGCCCCTGGCGGCACTCGTGCGGCCATCTCTTCCAGCAGGCTGTAGGCGTCCACCCCCAGCCGTTCCGCCAGCAGCTTCTCTTCGGCACAGAAGGCGTCGCGGAACCAGCGCATGGTCAGCCCGGTGAAGAAGCTTATCGACTCCGCTTGTGCCATGCCGGGGATCACGTGTGGGTTGATGCGAATGTTCATCTCCGGATCGGTGGCCGGTTCCGGCAGGTTGACGATCTGCTGCCAGAAGGTGCCACCCAGCACGGCAGTCTGCCCGGCATGCACCACCCCCAGCCCCAGACTGCCCAGTTGCACATCGCCACCGCCCATCACCACCGGTGTGCCGCGTAGCAAACCGCTTTGCTGCGCCGCCAGTTCGGTGATGTGCCCCAACACACTGCCGGTCTCTTTCACCGGCGACAGCATATCGGCACGCAGTCCGGCCATATCGAGCAGCGCCGGACGCCAGTCGCGGTTGACCAAATCGAGCATGCCGGTGGTACCGGCGTTGGAGGGATCCACTGCCAGTTCACCGCTGAGCATATTCGCCAGCCAGTCGCTGATCATGGTCAGGGTGGCGGCCTGACGGTAGATGTCCGGTCGATGATGCGCCAGCCACAGCAGGCGCGGCATGGCGCTCAACGCCAGCGTTTGGCCTGAATACTGGTAAACCTCGCGCTCGAAATTATGGTTATGCAACTCTTTCAGTTCGCTGACTTCCTGGCTGGCACGGGCATCAACGTTGGCGCAGGCCCAGATCGGCACGCCGTCGCGATCGTAGAGTACGATGCCCTCACGCATGGAGCAGCAGGCCACGGAACGGATGGCCTGGCCAGAGAGACCGGCGTTTTGCAGCGCCTGGCGGATACACTGGCAGGTCAGCTGCCAGTTGTGGCTGAGGTCAAATTCCATGGAACCGGGCACGCCCGGCACGGCCAAATGCCGCCATTCCGCCTGGCCCTGAGCGATCTGGTTACCTGCCAGATCGAAGATTACCGCGCGAACGCTGCCGGTGCCTGCATCCAGCGCCATCAAATAGTTATCCATAGCTCACACTCTCTGGGGAGGAACCTTAACTATAGATGCCGTACTGTTTGCCCCGGTGGGGGAAGCGACAGGCCTGGCGGTATTTGTGAGCCAGGCAGCAAAATTACCCTTGCGCAGGGGCAATCTGCGGGATTAAACCTATGGTTGGAAAGAACATTGACCTTCGAGGTTTAACAAGGAGTCGCCATGCACGTCACACTGGTAGAAATTAACGTTAAACAGGACAAAATCGACGAGTTTATTGAGGTCTTCCGCGCCAATCATCTGGGAGCGATAGAAGAGCCGGGCAATCTGCGCTTTGACGTGTTGCAGGATGAATCCATCCCGACGCGGTTTTATATTTACGAAGCCTATCGGGACGAGCAGGCGGTCGCCGCTCACAAAAAGACGCCGCACTATCTGCAATGCGTGGAGAAACTGGAAGCGCTGATGACCGGCCCACGCAAGAAAACCAGCTTTATCGGCCTGATGCCGGGTTAGAACCGGCCCAGGGTAATTCTGTTCAATACAGCGAGAAGCCCAGCCGTCAGTCTGGCATCTGTGAACTCTTTCTCAGGTGCCTTTAATGAATATCTATCTTTCCATGGCCGCATTTGCGCTGGCCTCTTCCATCACCCCCGGTCCGGTCAATATCGTTGCCTTGAGCGCGGGGGCGCAATTCGGTTTCAACGCCACTCTGCGCCATGTTTCGGGGGCCACGCTGGGGTTTACTCTGCTGTTGATCCTGCTTGGTCTGGGGCTGAACAAGCTGTTGGTGCTGTGGCCGGTGCTGACACAGGTTATCCAATGGGCGGGCATCGCGTTTTTGTTGTTTATGGCGTATCAGCTGGCGTCTGACGACGGCCGCCTGGGGCAGGGCAGCCAACCGCAAGCCCCCTCTTTCTGGTATGGCGCGCTGTTGCAGTGGCTGAACCCCAAGGCCTGGTTGGCGTCGGTGGCCAGTCTGGGAGCGTTTGTTGCCGATGGCGATCGCCTGCTGCTGTGGCAGTTCGCCGTAATCTACTTTGTGATCTGTTATGCCTCGGTGGCCTGCTGGGCTTACACCGGCGCGATGTTGACCGGCTTGCTGCAGCAGGCACGCAACGTACGGCGTTTTAATCGCTTGATGGCGTTGCTGTTGGCAGCCAGCGCCTGCTATCTGCTGGCCGACGGCATTTAGCGTGGGTTTTGGTACTGGCCGGGAGTGGCGGCCAGCAGCAGTTTGAAGGTGCGCTGAAAGTGTGCCTGATCGGCAAAACCGCTTTCGCTGGCCGCTGCGGCGATCGGATAACCGCGTTTCAGCAACCGGTGACCGAACTGAATGCGTTGGTTGACCAGATAAGCATGCGGCGTCATGCCGTAACGCTGTTTAAAGGCGCGTATCAGGTAAGAGGGCGAAAGCGCTGCCGCCTGGCAGATGGCCTCCAGCGTAAGCGGCTGGGTACAATGCGCGTTGATAAAGGCTGCCGCGGCCGCCAGCCTTGGGTGCTCGTTGGGCGGAACCGGTGTGTCCCCCAGCGAGGTCTGTAAATCGCTGAAGTATTCCACCAGAGCGATCTGTTTTTCCAAATGGCAGCGCTGCGGATCGATCAGTAGCGCATACAGCCGGTTCAGGCCGTCAAACAGTTCGGGATCACGGCTGAGCACCTCAGTGAAGGGGATAAAGTGGCCGTCGCCGCCGCCGATTTCTTGCTGCAATTTACCCAGCCAGGCGGCATCGATATAAAACATGATGTATGACCAGCGCTGGTCGCCGATGGGGTTGCAGGCGTGGGCTTGCTGCGGGTTGATGATCACCACATCGCCGGTGCTGACCTGGTGTTCCTGGCGGCCGTTAATATAAATGCTGGTGCCGTCGGTGATGGCGCCGATGGAAAAGACTTCATGGCTGTGCAGCGCGTAACAGACCTTGCGGCCATCTTCAATGGCGCGGGCCTCCACAAAGGGGAGCTGCGGATCACGCCAGAACTGCGGCGCATTGGCGGTCATTGGCTTTCCTTTTCGCTACGGCGGGACTAGCTTGTGTTATAGCCTAAAACACGCATGGGAGGGAATGCGGATGATGATTTTTAATGTGTTTGGCCGCCTGTTAGGCGTCAAACGGGCAGGGGATCGGTGGCAGCTGTTTCGCGTGACTTTGCCGGAGCGCAAGTATGCGCGTAGCTACGACATCGTGTTGCCGGATGAATTGACCGAAAGCGAGATAGCCGGCTATCTGGGGGACATTTACCACGAAGCCGCGACGGAACGCCATCCTGACGTCTTCAGGATCGAATAAACCCCGGCCCGATAAACAGGGCCGCGGGATTAATCTTCTTCGTTGCGGGCCATCAGTTGGCGTTGGTGCTCTTCGCTGGCCGCCTGGATCTCTTCCAGGACGGAACCGACATCGGCGCGTTTGTTGCTCTCGACAAACTTACCGGTCAGCACGCTCGCCGGCGTCAGATTACCTTCCTGGTACAGCGCCCAAATCTCTTTGGCATATTTGCTGCCGAGCAGTTCCGGTGCGTACTGGCCGTAAAACTGCGACATGTTATTGATATCACGTTCGAACATGCTTTTGGCGTGGTTGTTGGCGGCGGCATCCACCACCTGCGGCAGGTCGATAATCACCGGCCCGTTTTTGTCCATCAGCACGTTGAATTCCGACAGGTCGCCATGCACCAGACCGGCGCACAGCATGCGTACCGCGTAGTTCATCATCAACGCGTGATCGGCCCGTGCCTGTTCCGGCGTCAGGGTAACATCGCTCAAGCGCGGCGCTACCAGGCCTTCTTCGTCGGTGATCAGTTCCATCAGCAGTACGCCATCCAGACAGATATCCGGCTGCGGCACGCGGACGCCCGCTTTGGCGAGCAGGTTCAGCGCATCGACCTCGGTGTTCTGCCAGGCTTCTTCCTGCTGCTGGCGGCCGAATTTAGAGCCTTTGCTCATGGCGCGTGCATCACGGCTGTTACGTACTTTGCGGCCTTCCTGATAGTTCACGGCCTGCTTGAAGTTACGTTTTTCTGCTTCTTTGTAGACTTTGGCGCAGCGGATCTCTTCGCCGCAGCGCACGATAAAGACGTCGGCTTCTTTGCCACTTTTCAAACGGCGGATGACGTCGTCGATTAAACCATCATCTACCAATGGCTGGAGTCGTTTTGGAATTTTCATGCAGCCTTGTACCCTATTTAGGCTCCGGTGTGAATGGTTTGCTAAGGTGTTACCCTAATTTAGACCTGAAAGGCAAAAAATAGTTTGCCGCCGTTGCGACACATGGCCGCAACGGCGCACCCGCTACAGGGTTTCCGCCAACACCCAAACGCTGACGCTGCCGCCGTTAACCGGGAAAGTCGCCTGTCCCTGTTCGTCGGTGGTGACCTCATCCTGACGGTTGCCGAGCAGGTCTCGCCAGCTTTTATGTGCCAGAGTATCGCCCAGCGAAACCGCTTTGCCGCTTTCAGCCCCGTTGGTGAGCACCACCACGCAGCCAGGGGCATCGGCGGTGCCGCTGCGGGTGAAAGCCACGCAGTTTTTATCATCAAAATAATCGGTTTGCGCGCCGTTGGCAAAGCGTTGACGCGCCTGGATCAACTTTTCCAACTCCGGGATAACCGGCATATCAATCTGGTATTCCTGGCCGTCACTGCCTTCATCTTTGTAGCTGGCGCCGTACAAATCGGGATAGAACACGCAGGGGACGCCTTGTTCGCGCAGCAGGATCAGGGCATAGGCCAGCGGCTTGAACCAGGGTTCGACCGGAGCTTCCAGCGATTGCAGCGGCTGAGTGTCGTGGTTGGCGACCAGCGTGACCGAATGGGCCGGATCGGCGGCGGTCAGGGTGTCGGTGAAAATCTGCGCCATATCGAACCCGTCTCCCTGCTTCGATGCCTGATGAAACTTCAGGTGCAAGGCTACGTCGAACAGCATCACTTTGCCCTCGACCAGGTCAATATACTGTTGTAACGCAGCAAGATCGTGCGACCAATATTCGGCGACGATAAACAGGTCGCGCTGCGCGCTGTCACGCACATGATCAGCCCACTCTTTAAAGAACCAGGCCGGAATGTGTTTGGCGGCGTCGAGCCGGAAACCGTCGCAGGGCAGAGTCTCCATCAGCCAGCGAGCCCAGTATTTCAGTTCCTCCGTCACGGCGGGATTGCGAAACTCAACGTCGGCGCCCATCAGGTAATCGTAGTTGCCTTTCTCGTCGCCGACCTGATCGTTCCAGCCATCGTCGCCGTAATCATTGGCGATTTTGAATACGCCTTTCTCATCGGGCTGCTCAACGTAATCTACCCCGCCAAAGCATTTGTAATCCCAAATGAATTTGGAATAGGTACCCTGTCGGCCCGGAAAAGTGAAGCGGGTATAGGCCAGAGCGTCGAAACCCTGATCGTTGATGTCGTTGCGGTTGTTGGCATCCGCTTTGTATACGTGCACCTGCTCTTTTTCGTCGGCCCCGAGCTTATGGTTGAACACCACGTCGTAAATGACCCGGACCCCGTTGTCGCGCAACTGGTCGGCGGCGTGGGCCAACGCTTCTTTGTCGCCGTATTTGGTGGCGCGACTGCCTTTTTGATCGAACTCGCCCAAATCGAACAGATCATAGCTGTCGTAACCCACCGAATAGCCGCCGGAAGCACCTTTATAGGCAGGGGGGAGCCACAGATCGGTGATGCCCAGCCCGGCAATCTGCTCGGCGCGTTCTGCGGCCTCTTGCCATAACTTACCGCCATCGGGGTAATACCAGTGGAAAAACTGCAGCAACGTGGTTTTTTTTGTCATCAGCAAGCCGCCCTATTTGCCAAGAGGAGGTGCGAGATGAACCGTCGCTCACCCCATCACCGTTAAAGCATGGGCTACTTTTGGCAAAAGGGAAACCAGGTTTGGGCGGCAGCATAACGGCGGAAAATATTGGGTGGTGGAACAGGAAGATCGGGTGGGTCAAGAACCTGCAGAGCGACTGAGCGCTATCCATAAAACAAAAGGCGGCCAGGGCCGCCTCTTTGCGCAATGACTGATTCAGCCATTAATTGTAGATGATCGCAGTACCGTGCAGCTTGTTGTCGCCGGTAGTTGAGATGATCTGGAATGATTTTGCGCCAGCTTCATCCGCTTTGGCCGCCAGTTTGTTTTCCAGGCTGGTCAGGTCGGATGCACCGCTGACGGTGACTACGCCGACTTTTTGCAGGTCTGCCGGTTGAGCGTTAACCAGATCGGCGGCGAAGCTGCCGAAAGAAGCGGTGGCGAGTGCGATGGCTGCGATGGTGATTTTCAGGTTTTTCATGGTCTTATTCCTATCTTTATAGTCTGTACAAGGTTTTGTCTGTTGGGTCGTTAAATTAATTAACGATCGATAATTTAATGTTAGACGCCTGTTCGACGCTTTGCAACTATTTTTTTAGTGTTCGTTAATTAATTTCTTTATGACGGGTTTTTGCTGGGAGGCCAAAAGCCGTAGCCGCTCCAGCATCATTTAATCAACTTATTGTTATTTATAAATTAATGCGGTGCCGTGCAGTTGGTTGTTGCCGCCTGCGCCAACGATCTGGAACGATTTTGCCCCGGCTGCGTCAGCCTTGGCCGCCAAACCGGCTTCCAGAGAGGTGAGGTCTGAAGCGCCGCTGACGGTGATCACCCCGGCTTTCTGCTGATCTGCCGGTTGGCTGTTAACCAGGTCGGCGGCGAAGCTGCCGAATGAAACAGAGGCCAGCGCAAGGGCTGCGAGCGTCATTTTTAAGTTTTTCATGATGTTATTTCCTGTTTTATCAACGTAAATGGGTATATTTGAATAGGTTGCCGATAATTACTTAACGATCGATAACTAAATGGTAATCTCTTCTCGACGAGAGCGCAATATTTTTTTATAATGACCGTTAATTTAATTGGCAAGCCCTGCTGCAGAGCGGGATAAGAGAGGGTCTATGAGCATCAATGAAGAAGTCTGCGCCAAAAAAACGCGTGGCAGACCGAAGCAGTTTGATCGCGACCGTGCGCTGGAAAGCGCACTCGATTTGTTCTGGCTGCATGGTTACGAATCCACCTCGATGGCCGATCTGGTCGAGGTGACCGGTGCCAAAGCGCCTACGCTGTATGCGGAGTTCGGCAACAAAGAAGGGCTATTCCGTGCAGCAGTAGAGCGCTACCTGGAAAAATACACCACCTGCATCGACCAACTGTTGGAGCAGGATTTGCCGGTGGCGGACATCGTCGAGGATTATGTTCGTTCTTTGGCGCAGCTGTTCACCGATCCGGAAAAACCGTCCGGCTGCCTGATGGTTTGTGCCTCCGCGGCGTTATCATCTTCTTCTAATGATGTGGGCGAGATGCTGCGCAAAAAACATCATATGCAAGAGGCCAGCCTCAAGACTTGCTTCGACCGCAAGGTAGAACAGGGCGAACTGTTGGTGAAAACCGATACCGCGCTGCTGGCCAAATTTATCATTTGCACCATTGAGGGCATGTCGACTCAGGCACGTGAAGGCGCCAGCCGTGAAGACTTGTTGCGTTTGGTTGATGCGTTGATGCTGGTCTGGCCGCGCCTGAGTCAGGTGGGCAATAAGGTCTAGGGAAGGGCGCGCGACAGGGATAAAGGCCGCATCACTGCGGCCTCGGTCGGTAATTATTGGTTAACCGGGATCACCGCGCCCTGGTATTTCTCGCGGATGAAATCCTGAATCGCCTTGGAGTGCAGCACCTTCACCAGCGCCACGATTTCCGGTTTGTTCACGTCAGCCTTGTGCACGGTGATGATGTTGGCATAAGGGTTGTTTTCGCCGCTTTCCACCGCAATCGGGTCTTTGGTCGGGTTCAGCCCGGCGTCGATGGCGTAGTTGGCGTTAATCACCACCGCATCGCCTTCGTCGTTGTTATACATTTGCGGCAGCAGTGCACCTTCCACATTGGCCTGGAACTTCAGGTGTTTCGGGTTTTCCACCACGTCAGAAATGCGTGCATCCACCTTGCTCACGCCCGGCTTCAGTTTAATCACGCCCTCTTTTTCAAAGATCGACAAAATGCGGCCTTCTTCCGCCACCGCGTCACGCATGATGATTTTGCCGTTGTCCGGTAAATCCTTCAGGCTTTTGTACTTCTTGGAGTAAATGCCGATAGGTTCGATATGGATGGCACCGGCGCTGACAAAGTCGTAGCTCTTGTCGTCGGCATGATCCTTAAGCACCGAATTCAGGTAAGGCACATGCTGGAAATAGTTGGCGTCAATATCGTGACTGGCCAGCGCAGTGTTTGGCAGGATGTAGTCCTGGAAGGGTTTGATCACCAAATCAATACCTTCTTTAGCCAGAATCGGCTTGGCCTGCTCAAGTATCTCAGCGTGCGGCACGTTGGAAGCGCCGACCACCAGCTTGGTTTCCGCCGAGGCACCCAAAGAGGCCAACGCGGTCAGTGAGGCGAAAGCCAGCATCATAATCTGTTTTTTCATCATCATTATTCCCTGGTTATTTATCGTTTATCGAGCGTGGTTGTAAGGGTGTCGCCAATGAACTGGATAACGAAAACGATCAATAAAATCGTCAGCGTCGCGGCCAGCGTTACGTCACCGTGGTTGCGTTGAAAACCTTCCAGATAGGCCAGATTGCCCAGCCCGCCTGCGCCAATCACCCCGGCCATCGCGGTGTAGCTCACCAGCGCGATCAGGGTGACGGTAATGCCTGAAACCAGTGCCGGTGAAGATTCCGGCAGCAGCACGCGGAAGATAATGGTGCTGGTTTTGGCGCCCATGGAACGCGCCGCCTCAATCACTCCTTTGTCGACTTCGCGCAGGCCAATCTCGACCAGGCGGGCGTAGAACGGTGCTGCGCCGACGATTAGCGCCGGCAATGCCGCATCTGCGCCCAGAATGGTGCCGATCAACGTCTTGGTGAACGGGATCAACAACACGATCAGAATGATGAAAGGAATGGAGCGGAACACGTTGACCAGCACTGAAATCAGCGAATAGACGGTGCGGTTTTGCAGCAGCTGACCGCGGGAGGTCAGGAACAGCAACACCCCGAGGACGATACCGAGTACCAGCGTCGCCAAACCGGCGATCCCGGTCATATACAGGGTTTCCCAGGTGGCGTTCAGCAACTGCTCAATGCGCAGGTGGGGGAACAGTGACTCAAGCATGTTTAATAACCTCAACGGCGATCTGTTGCTCTTTCAGCAGCGTCAGCATGCTGTCGATTTGCAGGTCGTTGCCTTCGACGTGGATATACAGCTCGCCAAAGGTGCCATTCAGGGTTTGGCTGATTTTGCCGTGCAGGATGTTAACGCTCACCTTGTAACGCAGGATCACCTCGGAAATCACCGCCTGATGGGTCTGCACGCCGACAAACGTCAATTTGAATATCGCACCCGACAGATGCTGGCTCAGCAGCGGATTGAAGCTTTCCTCGGTCTCCTGATACTGCGAAACCTGTTTGACGAACTGTTGAGTGATCGGCTGCTGCGGCCGGGTGAACACGTCGATTACCGGCCCCTCCTCGACGATGCGGCCGTTTTCCATCACGGCCACCCGGTGGCAAATTTTGCGTACGACGTGCATTTCATGGGTGATCAGTACAATGGTCAGGTTCAGCTTGCGGTTGATGTCCAGCAGCAAATCGAGAATCGAGTCTGTGGTTTGGGGATCGAGCGCCGAAGTGGCTTCATCGCACAGCAAAACCCCCGGATTATTGGCCAGCGCGCGGGCGATGCCGACACGCTGTTTTTGTCCGCCGCTCAACTGCGACGGATAAGCATCTTCGCGGCCCTGCAGCCCAACCAGCGCGACCAGCTCCGCCACCCGCGGTTTAATCTGCGCTTTGGGCACGCCGGCGATTTGCATGGAAAAAGCAATGTTCTGGCTGACGGTGCGTGACCACAGCAGGTTGAAGTGTTGGAACACCATGCTGATTTTCAACCGTGCCTGGCGTAAGGCGTTGCCTTCGGCTCCGGCGATATCGAAACCTTCAACCTGAATGCTGCCGCTGCTGGGCGTTTCCAGCCCGTTGAGCAAGCGGATCAGCGTGCTTTTACCGGCGCCGCTGTAGCCGATGATGCCGTAGATTTGTCCGGCTTCGACCGTCAGGTTGACGTCATCCACGGCGACAACGCGGCCCTGTGCGCTGTCAAAAGTTTTGCAAACGTTCGAAAGAACGATCATAGAGAAGTGAATCCTTATTAATACATCACAGCGTTCCGCCCGGAGCGCCGGATAAAGGGTCGGCTTCTTGGGATTAGGGGCAGACGGAACCTCTGTTGCCGGGTGAATACGGGCCAATCCTACCGGGGGTTTATAGTGACAGGAAGAATGTAAATTCTATTAGTTATTCTGATTTGGTATATCAAATGATGAGCGGAAGTGATGGTGAAACGACGGCCGGAGCCAACCCCGGCCGATGGGTTTGAATTAACGTTTGGCGAGTTTCATGTGCAGCAGCGGGAAAGGGTTGCCCTGACCGTCGAGCGCCGAACGCCCGGTGATTTCAAACCCGTAGTGGCGGTAAAATCCGCTGGCCTGCGGGTTCTGTTCATTGACGTCCAGTTGCAGTTCATCGTGCAAGGTTTCTGCATGCTCCAGCAGTGCCTTGCCGACTCCCTTGCCGCGCTGATCCTGGTCGATAAACAGCATTTCCACTTTGTTGCCGCTCAGTCCGATAAAGCCGCAGGGGCGGTCGGTATTGTCCACGGCAACCCATACGTTGACCGCGGGCAGGTAATCGTTCAGCACCAGCGGATACAGCTTGGCGATGTCTTCTTCGGTAAGAAAATGGTGGGTGGCGCGTACCGAACGCTGCCAAATTTCCACCAGTTGCGCATTGTCTTCTGCCGCGCGAGCTCGGATTGTGAACATGGTAACTCCCGTATTTGGACTCACTTATTTTAAACCCGGCCCCACAGCCTGGCTACGGTCAGGGCGATAAAGGCTTCCAGCTTGGCAGATTGCCGTCGTTCGGGCAGATAGACCAGGTGCATCGGTCGCGGCAAGGGGGAATACTCCGGCAGTACCCGAACCAATCGGCCGGCGGCGATGTCTTCGTCCAGCAGCATGCCGGCATGCAGCGCGATGCCAAAACCCGCCAGCGCCGCCCGGCGTACCCCTTCGCCGGAGTCCATTTTCAACCGGGGCCTGACCGGTACGCTGATCTCCCCCAGCGGCCCCAACAGCCGCCAGAAGTGGTTGCCCTCCCACTGGCTGAAACCAAAGCAGCTGTGTGCGCTGAGCTGCTCCGGTCGTGCCGGTTCACCGTGCTGTGCCAGATAATCCGGCGAGGCAGCCAGCGTCATGCGGTAATCGGGCAGGGCGCGCGCCACCAGGCCGTCGTCCGCCACCGGCCCGATGCGAAACGCGGCTTCGTAGCCTTCTTCAATCAAATCCACCTTGCGATCCGACAGCACCACTTCCGCTTCCACCTCCGGGTGCCGTTGCAGGAACTCGGTGAGGATCGGCGTCAAAACGCGGTTGCCGAAGGTGACCGGCGCACTGATACGCAACAATCCGCTGGGCGAACTTAGCAACGCTCTTGCGCTGGCTTCGGCCGCATCGGCATCGGCCAACAGCCGGCGGCAGCGTTCGTAAAACACCCGGCCCGCCTCCGTCAGCCCCTGGCGGCGAGTGGTGCGATTAAGCAGTGGCGCATTGAGCCGTTGTTCCAGGTAGCGGATGTGCTTACCCACCATGGTCGGCGAGATCGCCATCTCTTCGGCGGCGGCGACGAAGCTGCCTTTTTCCACCACCCGCACAAATACCGCCATGCTGGTTAATCGATCCATTATAAACCTCTGGTGTTTTCTGAATGCTTTTTTGGCCACTGTTGCCGAGTATAGCGCTTTGCGATAATGATTCTATCGACCGTCAGTGTGTTATTGGCGGAAATTTTCCGGAGTGGCAACATGCAGGCATTAGCGTTTGAACAATTTGGCGGGCCGGACGTGCTCGAATACCTGGAGCTGCCGACGCCGGCGCTGCCTGCGGGGGCGGTACAGGTGCGGATGGGGGCCGCCGGGCTGAATTTTGCCGATATCTATCGCCGCAAAGGCAATTACGTACTGCACGGCAATCCCCCCCATATTGGCGGTTACGAAGGGGTCGGGACCATCATCGCCTTGGGTGAGGGCGTTCAGGGCTGGCAGCTCGGAGAACGGATTGGCTTCGCCGACGTGCCTTTCTGTCATGCTACCCGCATCAATGTACCGGTGGAGCACGCGCTGCGTCTGCCGCAGGCATTGAGCGACGTTGAAGCCGCCTCCATTTTGCTGCAGGGGCTGACGGCGCAGTACCTGATCAATGACAGCGTTCAGGTCAAGGCGGGCGATCGCGCCCTGGTGCATGCCGCCGCCGGCGGTGTCGGACAGATCCTTACCCGGATGCTGGTGGCACGTGGCGCACAGGTTTACGCCGTTGTCTCTTCGGCGCATAAACAGCAGATTGCGTTAAACAACGGCGCGACGGCGGCCTTCACTTATCAGCAGGATTGGGTCACGCAAATTGCCGCCCTGACCGACGGCGGCGTTGAATACGGCTTTGACTCCGTGGGCATCACCCTACAGCAAAGCATCGACACGCTGCGCCCCGGCGGTCGGGTGGTCACCTTCGGCATGGCCGGGGGCGAGGCACCGGCGATCTCTGCTTATCAGCTGATGATGGATTCCAAAGGCGTAGTGGGGGGCGATCTCTGGACTTACCTCAATAGCGCAGAGGCGCGACGTACACGGGCCGAGCGTTTGTTCAGCAGTTGGCAGAATGGGGAGTTTGCTATCCCGCACATCGAAACCTTCCCGCTCAGAGAGGGGGCGGCGGCGCACCGTCGCCTGGAAGATCGCCGCTTTGCCGGCAAAATTGTGTTGCTCAACGACAGCGACCCGCGGAGTTAAAAGCGGTATTTCGCTTCATGTTACACTGGCCGCCAGAAGCTAAACGGGGCCAGTCAGGATGGAAGTGATACGCGCAGCGATAGAAAAACAGGTCATCAGCCTGACCGGGCTGGCGCTCGGCGGCATTGATTTTGAAAATCCGCCGGGGGATCCGGGCCTGTTCGGCCCACAGTCGGTTATCTGGCAGGTGCACAACGATTTTACCTCGATGCTGTGCGGGGGCGTCAGCGCCTTGCTGATGCAGATGCTGCACCCGCTGGCGTTGGCGGGAGTGTGGGATCATTCCAACTTTCGCGAAGATATGCTCGGTCGCCTGCGCCGTACCAGCCAGTTTGTTTCCGTCACCACCTTTGGCCCCACCGCCGAAGCCGAACGCCTGATTGCCAAAGTCAAAGCTATTCACTTACGGGTCAATGGCGTCAGCAGCGACGGCAGACCTTACGCCGCCAGCGATCCTGAGTTGCTTACCTGGGTGCACGTGGTGGAAAGCAGCCGCTTTTTGGCCAGCCATTTACGCTACCGCAACCCGTATCTTCCCCGCGAAAAGCAGGACGAATATTACCGTGAGGCCGCACGCGTAGCCGCAGCCTTGGGGGCGCAAAAAATTCCGACCTCCTGCACGGCGGTGGAGGATTATCTGCAACGGATGCGCCCGCAATTGGTGTGCGATGAGCGCACGCGGGAAGTCGCGCGTATTCTGCTGGCCGCGCCGGCCCCCAGCGCATTGGCCCGGCCTTTTGGCGCTTTGGTGATGCAGGCGGGCATCGACCTGTTGCCTGACTGGGCGCAACAACAGTTTGATTTTCATCCCGGAACTTTGCGCCGCCGTCTGGTACGCACCGGTGCAGGGGGCGTCGGTAAAGTGCTGCGCGCCTCAATGCGTAATGGTTCATACCAGCGCGCGCTGCGCCGAATTAACCGACAGGCCTGAATCGGCACAGACTATAATTCTTACCAATAACCCGATGTTTCGGGGCACTTTTGAGACTTTTACGGGTGATCCGAGCGGTAATGCGCTTTACACTGGATAAAAGCCAATTTCCATTTTAGCGTGCAGCATGGTTCATTCTGTCGCGCTTTGACCTTATTGAGGTGATATGAACGAATCATACGTACTTGCTGAAGTCAGTAATGAGAACCAGACGCTGGTCGCAGTGGTTCAGCAAGATCACCGGGCTGCTTATTTTTATATTTACCCTTCAGAAGAAAATAGCGAACGTTTTCAGGTGCGCGCTTGCTGGCTGCGTAACCTGGCCGCTGCGCCGCAGCAGGAAGACAGTGCCGCACTGGCGCTGGGGCAGCCACCGATGCTGGCGGCCGAGTTTTGCCGCAATCTGGAAGGGGAAGCGCCGCTGAACCCGGAAGGGCTGACGGTGGTTTGGACCGAGAGCGACGACGGCGCGGCACTGTGGTATTACGGCCAATTGCTGGCGGTGATCCCCGGCTGGAGTTTGTACATCGACCATTCGGTATGTTATTCCGCCAGCTGCATCAAAGAGAGCCCGTTGGCTTATCCGCTCGGCTCCGCCTCTACCAATACCCAGTACGCGCTGGCGGAAAGTACCCGTCAGTTCTGGCGCCGCTGGCAGCGGGAGGAGGGCAATCCCTGGCCAAAGATGCAGAGCGATTATCAGGCGCATTACGAGCAGCATTTTGGCCCCTCGGTGAAATACTACGCCATCGATCAGGGCAAGTGGCCGCCGATGGCGATCACTCAGCATGAACGCGACGGCATCTACTATTTTCTTACCCTGGGTGTCAGCATTCGGCCGATGCCGTGGGTAGAGATCCTGTTTAACGACGACGCCTCCCGCTATCGCCGCATGGAAATGGGCATCGCCATCGACGGTCAATACATGACCGAAGAAAATGCGGTACAGATGGCCAGCGCGTTGGCCGGTTTCGCCCACGTGCCTTGGTCAAAAATCACCTGGTTTGGCGAAGGGCATACCCTGGAGTCCGAAGTGGCACCTCAGGGCTATGAGGGCTACGTGCTGTCTTCCTCCTTTTATCCGTATCACGAGCATCTGAGCCTGCCGAAACAGTATGGCGATCCGGTCAATATCTTTTGGGCCAGCCCGGTATTTGAAGCCGAGCGCCTGCTGGCGCATGCGACGCCGAATGGGGGGCATGAGTTGGTTAACAAACTGCGTGAGCAGGGCGTTGACCATATCTTCCGCCCGCGTCAGCCGGTATGCTGAGACGGAATTTCTTCTCTGGAGCCAATCATGAAGTCAGCGCTGTTGGTTATTGATGTGCAGAAAGGATTGTTTACACCGCCGCCGGCGGATGCCGAAGCGACGATTGCTCGTATTAACACCCTGAGCGCCGCTGCCCGTCAGGCCGGTGTGCCGGTGATTTTCATTCAGCATCAAACGCCGGATGATGAGTTGGCGCACGGGAGCGATGCCTGGCAAATTGATCCTGGTTTGCAGGTAAAGGCCGGCGATCATCGGGTAGAGAAAACCACGCCGGACTCATTCCTGCGTACCGGATTAGGGCCGTTGTTGATTGCGAATGGTATCTCGCATCTGGTGGTCTGCGGCTATTCTACCGAGTTTTGTGTGGACACCACCACTCGCCGCGCCGCCGCGCTGGGTTACCCGGTGACGCTGGCGGCCGATGCGCATACCAGCCACGACAAGGCGCACGCCTCCGGCTTGCAGATCCGCGCTCATCACAACGCCACACTGTCGAATATCGAAAGCTTTGGTGTTCTGATCGCCGCACTGCCAACGGCAGAAATTCGTTTCTGACGGCCAGGTAAAAAAAGCCCGGAGCGATCCGGGCCCATCAAAGGCTATTTCAATCCGGCTCTGCGTGCCGCTACCTTGGCCAACGCCGACCAATCCAAATCTGCGTCCCCTTGCGCCACCGCGTCGAGGAAGTTGTCCTTCAGCACGCTGGCGAACGGCATTGGCGTGTGGCTGTTGGCGCCGGCCTCCAGCGCCAGGCCGACGTCTTTCATCCCCAGGCTTAATTTAAAACCCGCAGGTTCAAACTTTTCTTCGGCGATCAACCCTCCATAACCCTTGTAAGCCGGAGAGGCAAACAGGGTACTGCTGAGCATGTGCAGATAATCCGCGCCGGAAACGCCGTAGTTGCGCACCAGCGCACTGCCTTCCGCCATCGCCTCAATGGCGCTGGCCAACGTGAAATTGGCGGCGATTTTAACGATATTGGCCTGTTCGGGCTGGTCGCCAAAATGCCAGGTCTGCTGGCCGAGCACCTCAAACAGCGGCTGCACTTTGGCGAGCAACAGCGGATCGCCCGCCGCCAGAATATTCAGCTTGCCGGCGGCGGCTACGTCCACCCGGCCCAGTACCGGTGCGGCGATATAACCGACGTTGCGCTCCGCGTGCAGCAACGCCAGCCGTTTGGCCAATGCCACCGAGACCGTCGCCATATTGACGTGAATGGCTCCCGCCCGCAGCTGTTGCAGCAGCCCGCTCTCCACCACTACCTGCTCGGTGGCGGCATCGTTGGCCAGCATGGTGATCAGCACGTCCACCTCTGCCAGTTCTTCCGGCTGCCGTGCCTGCAAGGCCCCGGCGCTTACTAAAGGCTGCGCTGCCTGGGGCGAACGGTTCCATACCTTTAGCTCATAGCCAGCCTGCAACAGGTTGGCGGCCATCGCGCTGCCCATACCGCCCAGGCCGGCAAATCCGATTTTCATATCGCGTTCCTTTTCTCAGGTTATCTCCCCTCACCCTAACGCGACGCCCGGAGAACGCAAATAGCGGAATGTAACGCTTTCTTAACCGACCCGCGCACCTCCGTTAATCGAGGTAACGGTTCCGGTGATGAAGGATGCCTCTTTCGAAGCCAGCCAAAGCGCGGCGCTGGCGATATCCTCTACCCGGCCGGTGCGCCCCATCGGCGTTTCGGCCGCGATAGCGTCAATGCGATCCTGCGGCAAACCGGCACCGAAAAAGCGTGTATCGGCGATAAAACCCGGCGCGATAGCGTTAACCGTGATGCCTGCTTCGCCCAGTTCGCGCGCCAGGCTGAGGGTAAAACCTTGCACGCCGGCCTTGGCGGCAGAGTAGCCCAGAGCACCGGCGCTGCCGCTGCCGCATTGGGCGGCGATCGAACTCAGGTTGATGATGCGACCGCCCGGTTTACGCAGGTGAGGCAACATCGCCAACGTAAACAAAAAGGTACTTTTCAGGTTTCCGTCGATCACCGCGTCCCATTCTTGCTCTGCCTGCGCCAGGGGCGTATCGGCGGCAATCACCCGGGTAAAACCGGCGTTGTTGATCAGCACATCCAAAGTGCCCAGATCGGCGGCTAACTGGGCGGCCACTTCTTCCACCGCACCACGTTGACTCAGGTCCGCCGCATAATAGCGGGTGCCGTGGCCAATTTGCTGTGCCGCCTGTTGCAGGCGTTGGGGGTTACGCGCCACGATGGCGATACGGTAATCCTGTTGTACCAGTTGCTGGGCGATGGCCAGCCCAATACCGCTGGATCCACCGGTAATCACCGCTGTACGTTGCGTCATAGCTGATTCTCCTGTGCCCGTGGTCCACGCCGGAATGGCGCAGCACTTGAGGGTTCGGAAAGTATTGGCTTTCGCTATCGATACATCCAATACTCTATTTATACTTCCAAAATACGAAAAAGGTATCACGTGATTGAGCTACGCCAGCTGCGGCAATTTGTCGCCGTCGCCGAAGAGATGAGCTTTCACCGCGCCGCCGAGCGTTTGCACATGGCGCAGCCGCCGTTGACGGCCGCCATCAGAAAGATTGAGCAGGAGCTGGGTGTCCCCTTGCTGGAACGCGGCAACCGGATCACGCGCATCACCGAGGCAGGGCAGGTGTTTCTGATCGAGGCGCGGCGGACCTTGGCGCAGTTTGAGCGCACCCTTGGCAATACCCGACGTGCGGCGCGTGGCCTGACGGAATCGCTGCGGCTGACCTTTGTCGATAGCACGGTGAATGCCCTGCTGCCGGGGATCCTGCGTCAGTTTCGTCAGGCGCATCCCCTGGCGGAGTTCCATTTGCAGGAGGCCACCACCGCCGAACAGCTGATCGCGCTGCGCGACGATCGTGCCGATATCGGCATGGTGGTGCTGCCGGTGGCACCGCAGGATGACCTGCAGATTCAGCCTTTTTTATACGACCGCATGGTGCTGGCGCTACCGGACCACCATCCTTTGGCGACGCAACAGCAGGTGACGTTGAGCGATTTGGCTGATCAACCCTGGGTACTGTTTCCGGCGCATTATGGGCCGGGGATGCACGCGGCGATTTTGCAGGCCTGTGCGGTGGCGGGGTTCAGCCCGCGTATCGTCCAGGAGGCGCGGCAGATGCAAACCATCGGTGGGCTGGTGGCCGGTGGCGTGGGGATTGCGCTGATGCCGGCCCTGTTTGCGGTCCTGAAATCACCCGGTGTGGTGTTTCGCGAACTGAGTGGCGCAGGTAGCCCGGTGCCCTATACGCTGGCGCTGGCCTTACGCACCCCCTCAGCGCTGACCGAGGCATTCTGCCATATCGCTGGCGAACAGGCTGCGGCCTGGCAGCGTGCGGTTATTGACAACCGGCGCAGTGGGGGGATACCTTAAAAGCATGAATATGCCGATGCACTCCGCTCACAGCCAGTCTTGGTGGCGCCTCCTCTGAAGGCGGCACGGGTATTCACACCTCTTTTCAATGCCGCCGGTTCTGGCGGCATTTTTATTGCGTTGATCCGGTGGTGTATTTACTTTCAGGAGCAATGCAATGAGTTACACCATTTTGACCGGCGATCGCGCCACTGGATCCCTGCATTTAGGCCACTACGTCGGATCCTTGCGCCAACGCGTTGAGTTGCAGCAACATCATCAGCAAACGGTGCTGGTCGCGGACCTGCAGGGGCTGACCGATAACGGCAATAATCCGCAAAAAATCAGCGCCAACGTGCTGAATCTGGTCGCCGACTACCTGGCGGTCGGCATCGATCCGCAGAAAACCACGATTTGCCTGCAATCCGCGCTGCCGGCACTGGCCGAACTGACCATGTATTACCTCAATCTGGTCAGCGTGGCGCGGTTGGAGCGTAACCCAACGGTGAAAAGCGAAATTATCGAAAAGGACTTTTCCCGCAGCCTGCCGGCCGGTTTTCTGGTTTACCCGGTCAGTCAGGCGGCGGATATCACCGCATTTGGCGCGACCCACGTGCCGGTTGGTGACGATCAGCTACCAATGCTGGAGCAGACCAACGAGATCGTGCGGCGATTCAATCGCATCGTCGACAGGCCGGTACTGACGGAATGCCAGCCGCTGCTGAGCAACGTCGGCCGCCTGCCGGGGCTGGATGGGCAGGGCAAGATGTCGAAATCGCGCGGCAATACCATTACTCTGGGCGCCGATGCCGAGCAGGTGCACAAGGCGGTGATGAGCATGTTTACCGATCCTGGCCACCTGAACGTTCAAGATCCCGGTCGCGTGGAGGGCAATATGGTGTTCACCTATCTGGATGCTTTCTGTGAGGATGCCGATCTGGTTGCCGATCTGAAGGCGCATTATCGTCGTGGCGGGCTGGGGGACGTGAAAATCAAACGTCTGTTGGAAGATTGCCTGCAAAGCCTGCTGGAGCCAATCCGTACCCGTCGGGCCGAGTACCTGGCCGACAAGGGCGAGCTGTTGCGCATTCTGCAGCACGGTACCCAACGTGCCGATCAGGTTAGCAGGCAGACGTTGACGCAGGTGAAGGCCGCGCTGGGGCTGGATTTCTTTAGCCTGAGTTGAAAGTCCGCCCTCTCCAGAGGGAGAGGGCAGCGGGGTGAAATCCTCAGGCGGCGCTGTCAACGATCGGGTGTTTAACCACGAAGATATACGACAGCGCACCTATCAGGGTGAAGCAGGAACAGAGGATGAGCGCCAGGTTGAAAGAGTGGGTGGTATCGAGGATCCAGCCGGTGACTACCGGCGCGAACGAGGCGAAGATAAAGCTGGCGAAGTTTTGAATGCTGCCGACAGAGGCCGTCATGCGCGAGGTTACCGCCACGTGGATCAGGCCCCAGCAGGAGGTGCCGGCAAAGTGGATACAAAACAGCGCCATGCCGATCAACAACACCGCGCTGTAGGTAGTGGTAGCCTGGGCAACCACCGCGGTAAAGGAAGCCGACAGCAGCATGCCGGCCACAATGCAAATTTTGCGGCTTTTCAGCGGTGCCATGCCGCGCCGAACCAAAAAGTCGGTGACGAAACCGTTCGACAACATCCCGGCGGCGCCAAACAGGAAGGGGATGGCACTCATCAGCCCGGTGCTTTTCAGATCCAGATGGTAAGTGGTTTGCAGGTAACCCGGCAGCCAGGCCAGATACAGCCAGGCGGTGTAGTTGATGCCGCTAAAGCCGATCATCATGCCCCACATGGTACGGTTCCTGAATAGCCCACGCCACTCGCGAAAGTTCATCGGTTCAGGCCGCGCGCTGACGCTACCGGCGTTCAGGTAGGCCTGTTCCTGAGCACTCAGGCTGACGTCCTGCCGGTTGCGGTACAGCATGTACCAGCCGATCGACAAGGCGATCCCCAACACGCCGATGGTGATGAACATACCGCGCCAGCCGAAGGCCAACATCATGGCCGTGAGGATCGGCGGGCTGATCGCCAGCCCGATGGTCGAAGCGGCATTGAAAATGCCCATGGGCATGCCGCGATCTTTAATGTTGAACCAGTCATTGATCACCTTGACACCGCACGGATTCATTGGCGCTTCGCCGATCCCCAGCCCGATACGTACCCAGATAAACTGGGTGAAGTTATGAATCATGCCGGACAGCGTCTGAAACACCGACCAGACAAACATCCCGATCCCCAGCATCAGACGTGGGCCCTTTCGATCCAACAGCGGCCCGCAGGGGAGCTGAGCGATGCCGTAGGCCAGGGAGAAAGCCGACAGCAGCAAGCCGATTTCGGTGCCGCTCAGGCCCATTTCTTCCCGAATGGTGGAGTTCGCCACTGAGAGCGAGCTGCGATCGAGAAAATTGATTATTGCCGCCAGAAATAGCAACAACATGGCCGTAGTTTGGATTTTTTTAATTTTTGCCGAGCGGACTAACATGCTCTCCGGCGGCATAGGAATTATGTTATCGGAATAGGGATCCGTTTGTGGTTTTCCGCTATCGACAGTATGGGTTCTTTCCATCTTTCTTTGCCTCCAGAATTTCGCATTAATAATATTTATTATTCCGGGTATTCCCCTGGGAAGTGCATTAGCAGGTGGTCGGCAGTAAGCCTAGTGGGCGAAATGGAGTTGGCGGTGTGTTTTGTCGCGGTTCCGTGCAGCAGCCAATATTTTGCTGCTTTTTATCGGTTTTAAATGCTGTGGGGGTGTTTTTTATCAATAAAGAGCGCCACCCCGAATCAGGCGAGGCTCTGATTGATCGAGCGGATCATGGACTGCTTGGCGGTGTCCAGATGGCGGTGCAGGCCGTTGATGGCTTCCTGATCGTTACGGCAGATCAACGCGCTGAGAATAGTCATGTGTTCTTCAATGGCGACGATATTGCGCTGTTTAAGATCGGTTTCATCCCACTGGTAGTGGAAATGGAAAATCACGGAAATGATCTCCAGCGACTGGTTGAAGAACGGGTTGTTGGCGGCGGAGAGGATCAGCCCGTGGAAATCGCGATCCAATTGGGAAAACAGGCGATAGTTGTCGCTGATGTTTTCCCGCAGTTGGCGGTGACGGCTCAGCAGCTCTTTGGCCTGCAGCCAGCGCTCGTCGTGCATCGGCAGATTGATAAAGTGGGAAAGGGCGTGCGTTTCCAGCATCTGGCGCAACTCAAACAGCTGTTCGGCGTAGCGTTGATCAAATTTCTTCATGCTCCACTGACCGCGCCGGACGCTGTCGATCAGGTTGTAACGGCTGAAGTGCAGCAGAAACTCCCGCACCACCACCGGGCTCACGTTGACCGCACGCGATAGCTGCAGTTCGCTGAAGGTATCGCCGGCGCGCAGCTGCTTTTGGTTGATCATTTGGTAGAACGCCTTTTCAAACTTTTTCCCCTGTTCATCAAGAGAAAGGCTCTGGCAATCGAAGCCATCTGTCGGCTGCGCCTGGCGTAAAATAACGTAGTCATCGCCGACTTTTTCCAGCACGCCACATTGGGATAAGTGCATCAGCGTATGGCGCACGGTGGTGCGGCTGATGTTGTACATTTCAGCCAGGGCGGCCTGAGACGGCAGCGGCGAGCGCAGGTGACCGTTATTGATGCTGTCGATCATCTGGTTTACCACGTTTTGCCGCAGGTTTTGGGTTCTGCTCATGCTGTGCCTCAGGTGTTTTTTAATGCATTTAAAACCAATTTAAATCGGTTTATTTAGCGATACCTCACAGATTTGTCTGAACATATCGGCAGAGCTCCGGTTTTTATTTAATAACTTCCTCATCATGAGTGGAGGAAAAACGATGACAACAATGAAAACCTTAGTGTGTGAGCAGCCGACAAAATTAGTTTATCAACGACGCCCGGTGCCTTTCCCTGCAGCGCAGGAAGTGGTGATCAAAATAATTACCGTCGGCATTTGCGGCACGGATATTCATGCCTGGTCCGGTCATCAGCCTTTCTTCAGTTATCCACGCGTATTGGGCCATGAAATATGCGGTGAAATTGTCAGCGTCGGCAATAACACCACCGGCTGGCAGGTGGGCCAGCGGGTGGCGGTCATGCCGTATATTTCTTGCCACCGCTGTGGCGCCTGCCAAAGCGGCAAAACTAATTGCTGCGAGAATATTTCGGTGATTGGCGTTCATCAGGATGGCGGTTTTTGCGAATACCTCAGCGTGCCGATCGGCAACCTGCTGGCGGTGGACGATTTGGCCCCAGAAGCGGCGGCGCTGATTGAGCCTTTTGCCATCAGCGCTCATGCGGTGCGTCGTGCCGGGATTGCGGCGGACGATCAGCTGTTGGTGGTCGGTGCCGGGCCTATCGGGTTGGGCGTCGCGGCGATCGCCAAAGCCGATGGCGCGCAGGTGGTGGTGGCGGATACCAGCGCCGAGCGTCGGCGACACGTCGAGCAGGTGTTGCAGTTACCAACGCTTGATCCGCAGGATGAACGCTTTGATGCGGCGCTGCGCGGCCAGTTCGACGGCAAATTGGCCGCCAAGGTGATTGACGCCACCGGCAACCCGCAGGCGATGAACCACGCCGTCGATCTGATTCGTCACGGCGGCAGCATCGTGTTTGTCGGCCTGTTTAAGGGCGACCTGCAGTTCTCCGATCCGGAGTTCCATAAAAAGGAAACCACCCTGATGGGCAGCCGCAACGCGACCGGCGAAGACTTTGCCAAGGTAGGGCGGCTGATGGCAGCAGGGAAAATCACCGCACAGATGATGCTTTCGCACCATTTTGATTTCGATACCCTGGCGGAGCATTACGAAGCACAGGTGATCAACAACAGGCAGTTAATTAAGGGTGTCATTCACTTTCAATAAGCCCCCAGCGGGAAATGGCGGCACGCGTCATTTCCCGGCCATAAAAGCATCATCCCGTTGTCATAAACTTATCCGTTAATAGGTGCCCATAATGATTAGTCACTGAAACCAGAGAAATCATATGGCTCAGGCACTGTTAAAACTGGCACCAACCGATTTTCCAGGGCAGCAACCGGTTCAACTACGAAAAGTGTTATCGGTTAAAGGTTTGGGAAAAGCGTATAAATCTCAGCATCGCGTGCTGGATGACATCAACTTCGACCTGCACGTCGGTGAATTCGTGGCGGTGATCGGGCGTTCCGGCGCCGGCAAATCCACCTTGCTGCATACCCTGAACGGCACCATTCCTTCGAGCTGTGGCGAGATGCTGCACTTTGAGGATGACGGCGTAGCTCAGGATATCGCGCAGCTTTCCCCTCGTCAGATGCGGCAATGGCGTGCCCGCTGCGGCATGATCTTCCAGGACTTCTGCCTGGTGCCACGGCTGGACGTGATGACCAACGTGCTGTTGGGGCGACTGAGCCACACCTCGACCCTGAAATCCTTCTTCAAACTGTTTGACGATACCGACCGCGCCCGTGCTATCGAGCTGTTGCAATGGCTCAATATGCTGCCGCATGCCCTGCAGCGCGCCGAAAACCTGTCGGGCGGTCAGATGCAGCGAGTGGCGATCTGCCGCGCGCTGATGCAAAACCCCAAAATCCTGCTGGCCGATGAGCCGGTGGCGTCGCTCGATCCGAAAAATACCCGTCGCATTATGGATGCGCTGCAAAAAGTCAGCGAAAACGACATCGCAGTGATGGTGAACCTGCACTCGGTCGAGTTGGTAAAAGAGTATTGCACCCGGGTGATCGGCATTGCACAGGGCAAGATCGTGTTTGACGGACACCCTTCGCAATTGAACGAACGGATACTGCACCAGCTGTACGGCGAGGAAGCCAATCAGATCCATTAACCACCAGAACCTTTATCTTCACTTTTACCTTTACACACACAAGGCATTGTAATGAAAAAAGTATTGAGTCTGACCACAGTGATGGCCGGCGCGATGATGGTATTTAATGCTGCCGCAGCGGATGCACCTAAAGAACTGAACCTGGGCATTCTCGGCGGGCAGAACGCCACCCAGCAAATCGGCGACAACCAGTGCGTGAAGCAGTTCCTGGACAAGGAACTGAACGTGGACACCAAGCTGCGCAACTCGTCTGACTATTCTGGCGTGATCCAGGGCCTGCTGGGCGGCAAAATCGATCTGGTGTTGAGCATGTCGCCGTCGTCGTTTGCCTCGGTCTATATCAAGGATCCGAAAGCGGTAGATATCGTCGGCATCGCGATTGACGACGTTGACCAATCTCGCGGTTATCACTCCGTGGTGGTGGTCAAAGCCGGCAGCCCGTATAAAAAGCTGGAAGATCTGAAGGGCAAGGCCATCGGCTTCGCCGATCCGGATTCCACTTCCGGCTTCCTGATCCCGAACCAGGAATTCAAGAAACTGTTCGGCGGCACGGTAGACAACAAATACAACAACGCCTTTTCCAGCGTGACCTTCTCCGGTGGCCATGAGCAGGACATCCTTGGCGTGCTGAACGGTCAGTTCGAAGGCGCGGTGACCTGGGCGTCGATGATCGGCGACTACAACACCGGCTATACCAGCGGCGCGTTCAACCGCATGATCCGCATGGACCATCCTGATCTGATGAAACAGCTGCGCATTATCTGGCAGTCGCCGCTGATCCCGAATGGCCCAATCCTGGTGAGCAACTCGCTGCCTGCTGATTTCAAAGCCAAGGTCGTGACGGCCATCAAGAAGCTGGATAAGGACGATCACCAGTGCTTCATCAAGGCCATGGGCGGTAAACAGCACATCGGTGACACCACTCTGGCGGAATACCAGAACATCATCGATATGAAACGTGAGCTGACCAAAGGCGACCGTTAATGCTGACGGGGCTCGGCCAGGCCGAGCCCCGCTGAATTCCTCTCGTCGGAAACCTATTTTGAATACAGATTTTGCGCACTACTACCAACAGATCCGCAGCAAGCAAAAGCGCGAGACGCTGTTTTGGTCGCTCGGTCTGGTGGCGCTCTACCTGGGCGCCGGCAACATCGCCGAGTTTAACCTGCACACCGTGTGGGTCTCCATTCCTCACTTCTTTGATTATCTGGCGGAAACCATCCCCACCCTGCATTGGAATCTGCTGTTCGCCGATGGCCGAACCGAAGGCTCTTTGGCCTACTGGGGTTATCGGTTGAATATCCAACTGCCGTTGATTTGGGAAACGCTGCAGCTGGCGCTGGCGGCGACCATTCTTTCGGTGCTGGTGGCGGGGGCGCTGGCATTCCTGGCGGCCAACAATACCCACAGCCCGGCGTCGTTGCGGTTGGCAATCCGGACGCTGGTGGCGTTTTTGCGCACCATGCCGGAGCTGGCTTGGGCGGTCATGTTCGTGATGGCGTTTGGCATCGGTGCCATTCCGGGCTTTTTAGCCCTGGCGCTGCACACCATCGGCAGCCTGACCAAGCTGTTCTATGAATCGATCGAAACCTCGTCCAACAAGCCGGTACGTGGGTTGGCGGCCTGTGGCGCAACGCCGCTGCAGCGCATGCGGTTTGGCCTGTGGCCTCAGGTAAAACCGGTCTTCTTGTCGTACAGCTTTATGCGCCTGGAAATCAACTTCCGTCAGTCGACCATTTTGGGGCTGGTGGGGGCGGGCGGTATCGGCCAGGAGCTGATGACCAATATCAAACTCGATCGCTATGACCAGGTCAGCATGACGCTGCTGCTGATTATTCTGGTGGTTTCGCTGCTGGATTATGCCTCAGGCGAACTGCGTAAACGGGTCGTGGAGGGGAAAAAATGATCACGGGACCAACGCTCACGGCGGAAGGGCTGCAGGCGCTCAAGCAGCAGCATCCGGAGATATTCTCGCAGCAGCGCCGCTACCTGCGCACCGTCGGCATTATCGCGGTAGCGATCGCGCTGTATTACCTGTTCTTCTTCCAGTTTTTCGGCATCTCCTGGCCGCAGTTCGTTAACGGGTGCCATCAGCTTGGCCGCTATTTTATGCGCATGTTCGTCTGGCATGATTTCGTCAACTGGCCGTTCATGTACTATTTCCAGCAGATTTTCATCACCATCGGCATCGTGTTTGCCGGAACCATTACCGCTTCGTTGATCGCCTTGCCGCTGTCGTTTTTCGCTGCGCGCAACGTGATGTCAACGCCGCTGTTGCGGCCCATATCGGTGGTGGTACGGCGGTTTTTAGATATTTTTCGCGGCATCGATATGGCGATCTGGGGGCTTATTTTTGTCCGCGCGGTTGGCATGGGGCCGCTGGCCGGGGTGCTGGCGATCGTGATGCAGGACGTTGGGCTGCTGGGCAAACTGTATGCGGAAGGGCACGAGGCGGTCGATAAATCCCCGAGCCGTGGCCTGACGGCCGTGGGGGCCAACGGTCTGCAAAAGCACCGCTACGGCATTTTTACCCAGTCCTTCCCGACCTTTCTGGCGTTAAGCCTCTACCAGATTGAATCCAACACCCGCTCGGCGGCGGTGCTGGGCTTTGTGGGGGCCGGTGGCATAGGGTTGGTGTATGCGGAAAACATGCGGCTGTGGAATTGGGACGTCGTGATGTTTATCACGCTGATCCTGGTGGTCGTGGTGATGATCATGGATAAGGTGTCGTCGATTCTGCGCAATAAATACATTATCGGCGAAGACATTCCGTTGTATCAGCAGAAAAGCCAAATCGATTAATAACCGACGCTGTTCCACAGGCGGTTGGGCATATTCGGCTTCTGATGCTGCGTTATCCCCTGACAGGATTAACGCAGCATATAAATAGCCAGGTAATTATGATTAAGGCGCAATATCACCGTTGCGCCTTGTTATTTTTATGGGATTTATCCCCCCCCTCGATGTTTGATGTGTTGTGTGGTACTTCAGTAATCGCTATCAGTTAGTGCATAAGCGCATTCTTAATTATTTTATCCAGGTCTGTTAGAGGACAAAATAACCTTGAGGAATGCAGGATGCCAACTATCACTAAATCAAAATCACTTTATACTTTGACGCGACCCGTTTGGTTAGATGCGGCGGGCATGAGCAAAGGGATCGACCACGATCGTCAACATCTGGGGATTATTCTCGCCGCCGGTCAAGTGGTGCGAGTTCGCCAGACCAATGCGGCCTTTAGCGGCAAGCTGAAGCTGCGCTTGCTGAATGACGACAGCAAAACCGAGGCCGAATTCACTATCGGCAGCAGTTGGGTTGAGGCCAGCGTGAAGGCCGTATCCGTGCCGTTTATCGACACGCCTTATGTGGCTGGGGCGCCCGTCGTGGAGGTTGAGTACCCGGACACGTCGAAAATTTTGCCGGTCTACCGTAAAGGCGAAAACGAAACGGCGTTCTTCGCCCGCTGGGATAATCAGGATGCTGAATTTGCGTTTGTCGAGTCCAACTACGCAGCGCTGCTGGTGCCAAAAATCAGCAAAAAAGAGCTGAAGGCGCTGGGCGAAGCTAAAAATATCGACGGTCTGATCGCCTATTACGATCGCATTTTCACTTTCTATAATGCGCTGGCGGGGGTGTCATTCGAGGCCGAGCATGATTCTGATCTCAATATAAAAAACCGCTATTTTATTAAAGCCGACAAAAATGGCGCCGGAGCGGCTTATTACGGTGGCCGTTGGACAGCGGAAAGCAGTAATTCTGTCAGCAGTTTCTGGCTGACCCCGAAAGACAATAACTGGGGAAGCCTGCATGAAATTGCCCATGGGTATCAGGGTCATTTTATGGGCGATAAAAACTTCGCTACCGGTGAGATGTGGAACAATATCTATGCTGCCTGTTATCAGGATGTGATGCTGGGGGCGCGCAAATATCAGGAAGGCTGGTTGTATGCGCATGGCGATATGGCCGGCGTGGAGAAGGTCATTGTCGATTTTATCGCCAAAGCTACTCCGCTTAACCAATGGGACCTGCGTTCCAAACTCTATTTTGCCGTTCTGATGGTGGATAAGGCGGGCAAAAATGCCTTCACCCACTTCAACCAGCAATACCGTAAAAGTTGCAATACCCCGGGCTTTGTTCCTTCCGAACATGCGCTGCTGGATATGCTGAGCGAAAGCTTTGCGGTCTCCGGCGGGCAAGTTGACGTTACGCCATTTATCCAACTGGTTGGCGGCTACGTCACGCCAGACCAGCAGAAGCGTAATGCCTTTAGCCATGCGAAAGCGGTTTATCCTCTCTATCAATTGGTTGCGGCGCAGGATCTTGAAACGGTGAAAACACAGTTGAAGCTGGACTCTACCCTGCGTCTGGTGGATTCAGCCCAGTTGAAGGCCACCGGCCTGAAAGGCAACGTTGCCCTGAGCTTTGACATTGACGATTTCGCCCAAATTTACGGCGAAGACCTGATCCTGCTGGAAGGGGCCCGTTACGTTCGCACAGTGCGGATTAGCAGCCCAACAATGGTGTTGAAAGATCTGCCGATTGGCGTTTATACCCTGCGGCTGCCTACCGGTAAAGACCGCAAGTATCAGTTGGCCCAGGGGTACCTGGTGCTGAAACAGGGTGATAACGCGCTGAAGCTCGGCTTCGTTAAAAAAGCCGCGTCGCCGATCGTCTCGCAGGAAATTAACCTGTTGGGGCTGAGCGATGCCGTTTTCGCCACGGTTGTGGCCGATCATGGCAGGGGCAAAGTGGTGATTGACGTTACCAGCAAGGAGCCGCACTCTTATTTCCCCGGTGAGACCTATGCCAAAATCACCCTGCGCAATGCACAAAATGCGGTGCTCTTCAGCAAGGATATCCAGGGTACCGCCGCAAGCCTGAGCCATGACGAGTTGCCTCTTGCCGTTGGCGACAAAATTGAAATTTATCATGTGGAACCGGGACGCGTACGGGTGACCCCGGCCTCTCCAGATATCATTGATGTAAAGAATAAAACCAATCTGTTGTCGATCACCCGGGCCGGGTTGAAAAACGAAGCGCTGTCAGGCAGTCCTGAGGCGGCTCTGTTGGTGCGGCTTGAGGCAGCCGTTCAGCGTTTGCGCGGCTACCGTCAGGCGTATTTAGCGCCGTTCAGTGAGTTTAAAGACGATATCTATCTGGCGATCAATACCTTCGACAGTCCGCAGCGCGAGCAGTTATGGGCAAGCTATCAGGACTGTATTCCGGCTCACAATAGCCGGCCGGGAGACCACCTGGGCAATGCCTTTACCCTTGCCGGCAAAGGCATTGGCGATCGTCAGTTCCTGACCGGTACGGTCGATTTGGTGAAGAAAACTTGCACCCTGTCGATTGAGGCGGGGATTGCACATCATTACTTCACGGATGTTTACGCGGCCGTTAGCTACACGGATGCGGAAGGAAACGTACTGTATAGCGATGAGGTAGTGGGTAACCAGGAGCAACGGGCTCGTTCGGTGGTGTTGCCCATTTCAGGCTACGGCGGCGAGGTGATTCAACTGCGGCATGAGGAACCGGATAACCGTCTGATTATCACCAACGAGATGCAGCATGTCCGTCTGGCTGAAAAGGGCAAGCAGCAGAGCTATTGCCTCACGTCGGTGGGGTTGGAGCGGATGACTGAATAACCTGTAGCAAGCTGGTTAATGGCGCCGGGTTGATTGCCCGGCGCCATTTTAGTTTAAGAGCCCAAAGGCCAAATCGATTGAGAAACCCCGCACTGATCCTTATACTGCCGCACATATTCAAGGCGTGCGGCACTCATTTCATTTAACAACGCGAGCACGCC
The DNA here is from genome assembly GCA_012719855.1 of Serratia liquefaciens. Classification (GTDB taxonomy): domain Bacteria; phylum Pseudomonadota; class Gammaproteobacteria; order Enterobacterales; family Enterobacteriaceae; genus Serratia; species Serratia liquefaciens_A. The sequence continues at coordinate 130,514 of JAAXZN010000044.1, forward strand.
TTCCGGTTTACAAGCTAAAGGCAATTCTATGATCAACAATGACGTGCTGCGCAGCGTGCGCTACATGCTGGGTATTAACGACGCGAAAATGGTCGAGATTATCAAACTGGATAATTTTGACGTTGCGGTCTCGGCGATGGGCACTTACGTCATCAAAGAAGGTGAGCCAGGTTTCGAGAAGTGCCCGGACGAAGTGATGGCTCACTTCCTGAACGGTCTGGTGTTTTTCAAGCGCGGCAAGGACGACAAGTTCCCGGCGCCGGAAGTGGAACTGCCGATCACTAACAACCTGGTGTTGAAAAAGCTGCGCGTAGCGTTCGAGTTGAAAGATACCGACATGCATCAGATTTTCACCGCTGTTGATTTCCGCATTTCCAAGCCGGAGCTGAGTGCGCTGTTCCGCAAAGAAGGCACCAAAAACTTCCGTCCGTGCGGCGATCAGATGCTGCGTTATTTCCTCAAAGGGTTGGCGCAACGCCTGCGTGGCGCATAAATTACGCCACCATTGATGAAACCCGCTTCTCAACGCCAACATCTTGTTGGCGTTGTTATTTCTGCGATCTAAACCAATATCAAGCCTGGCTTTTATTCAGCCCTTAAAAACGACTCCAATTCTCAGCGTCATCATCGGCAACCGCTGGTCCTTTCGGTGCGGTAATCACCTGCGGCCGGACATTAATCGCGGCGGGCGCGGACGTGGAGAGTTTGAAAACGGCGACGGTTTGGTTCAGGTGATTGGCCTGATCTTCCAGCGCACTGGCGGCAGAGGCCGATTGTTCAACCAGCGCGGCGTTCTGCTGAGTCACCTTATCCATTTCGTTAACCGCCTGCGCAATCTGAGCGATGCCACGGCTTTGCTCTTCTGAAGCACTTGAGATCTCCTGCATGGTTTCCGTCACCTGACCGATGGCGGTAACAATCTCCGTCATGGCGCCGTTAACGTTCTCCACCAGATCGTTGCCCTGACTGACGCGCAGCACCGACGTATCAATCAGCGTTTTAATCTCTTTGGCAGCCTGAGCGCTGCGCTGTGCAAGGTTGCGAACCTCACCGGCGACCACGGCAAAGCCACGGCCTTGTTCACCCGCGCGCGCGGCTTCCACCGCCGCATTCAGGGCCAAAATATTGGTTTGGAAGGCGATACCGTCGATGACGCTGGTGATATCACCAATTTTGCGTGAGCTGTCGGCGATATCGCTCATGGTGACGACCATTTTACGCGTGATCTCACCGCCGTTGATGGCACTTTGCGAAGCGCTTTTCACTAACGAGGTAGCTGCACCGGCGCTCTCTGCGTTGTTTTTCACCGTAGCCGACAGTTGCTCCATGCTGGCCGCCGTTTCTTCCAGCGAGCTTGCCTGTTCTTCTGTGCGGCTTGAGAGGTCGTTGTTACCCGCGGCAATTTCCTGCACGCCGGTATAAATATTTTGCGTGCCTGCACGGACGGCACTGACGGTATTAGCCAGCTCATCGCGCATATTGCAAAGACCTTGCATCAGCTTGCCAATTTCATTATTCCCATTGGCATTAATTTCAATCGCTAAATTTCCGTGCGCTATTTCTGCTTGATGGTCGATAATCTGATTTATTTTGTTTATCACATGTTTTCTGATCCAGACCAATACCGCGCCAGTCAGCAAGATAAAGATAAAAATAAACGTCAGCGATAAAGGCACCATTTGGCGATAGCTGGCCTGGGCCGCAGCGGCCGCAGGCGTAATAATATCGTTGGCAACGTAGGCAGAAGTATCGTCGAGCGCAGACATGAAATGCGTTGCTGAGCTATTGTGCATAATTGACTGGAAACGGGGGATATCGCCATCTTCCAGGCTGACAATCAATTTAAGCAGATCGCCACGCGCTTTTTCATACAGGGTTTTGACGTTGTTGGTACGCGCTTGCTCATCCTGGTCAGCAAGCGACAGTTGATAAAATTTCTCCATCAGCTTATCAACGTCCACCAGGCGCTGGCGAAGTTCGCCAAGGGATTTTTTCGCCTCGTTGCTTTGTGGCTGCGTGCTGAGCATCAGAGCATCTTTAAGCACTTCTTCACGGATCTCGGTAACGGAAGCGTAGGCATTATCCATTGCCATGATTTGATTAAAGCCGGAGGAGATTTGTGTAAGGCGGGTATTGGTACCTGAAGCGTCCAGAATGCTCCACGCGCCGGAGAATATCTGAATAATGCAGAATAGGGTTAAAATCCCCATTAGCCCGTGGGAGATTTTTAATCGTTCAAACATAGTACAACCTGAGATTTCAGTGAGGTGCCAGTGCGGCAAATAACACGCTTTTGCCGCGAGAAGTGCTGTTTGTTTTCGGCAGATTACGGTAATACTTTAGTGATTAATTGGGGGCGGTTTCTAAGGGCTATATTATCTTTGTTTTTAACTTTTCGTTTTTAGTTGAAACATACAGATAACATGATCTGGCCTGAGATCTATTATCCAAAGCCCTGCAGTAAAGTGAAAGCAATTCCTCGCGGCGGAATAACTTAAGGTTTGTAACGGAGCGTCTTTATTTTCTCTGGTGATTATTAATCATGATTCTATTTTAATGGCGGTGCAGCCAAACCCAAACAGGGCTCAGACTGCTGACAAACGCTCGAAAAGGCTAAACCGGTAGGGGTCGAACATGGGTACAAACCGGTCACATAGGTAACACTTTTAACCGGTCACATGGGTAACAGTTATAGACTGGCATGGCGGAGGTAATTCACTATGCCCTGGACCGAGACTGTTACCATGCA
>JAAXZN010000045.1 GCA_012719855.1 Serratia liquefaciens
TGACAGGCATGAATAAATTCAAGGCGTTGCATGGTAACAGTCTCGGTCCAGGGCATAGTGAATTACCTCCGCCATGCCAGTCTATAACTGTTACCCATGTGACCGGTTAAAAGTGTTACCTATGTGACCGGTTTGTACCCACGTTCGACCCCTACCGGTTTAGTCTTTTCGAGTGTTTGTCAGCAATCTGACCCGCATTGCTGCGGGTTTCTTCAGTTTAGTTAGCCGATCCCGGCCTGATGCAGATCGTGCAGGTTGATCGCGCCGACCAGCACGCCATCCAGATTGACCACAGGTGCGGCACTGATGTGCTGTTCATGCAACGCCTCCAGGGCTTCCCCTGCGCGCCACTGCTCCGGCAAGCGATAGCCTGGGCGGGTAATGGCCGGGCTTAACGCATCCTGCAGGCTATTGCCTTTTACCAGCCAGCGGCGCAGGTCGCCGTCGGTAAATACCCCCACCACTTTCTGCTGCGTGTCACACACCGCGACTAATCCCAGCCCGGTGCGGCTGAGCTCGAGCATGGCTTCCATCACGTTGGCGCTTTCACTGACTTTCGGCAGACGATCGCCGGTGCGCATCAGGTGGTGCACCCGGTTGAGCAAACGTGCACCCAGGCTGCCGCCCGGGTGGGAACGGGCAAAGTCTTCGGCGTTGAAACCGCGCTGGCGCATTAACGCCATCGCCAGGGCGTCGCCCATCATCAGCGTATTGACGGCGCTGGAGGTCGGCGCCAAACCCATCGGGCAAGCCTCGCGTTCGACGCTGATGTCCAGCATGCAGGCCGCAGCCAACGCCAGAGGTGACTCTTTGCCGCCGGTGATGGCAATCACCGGGATGTTATTTTCCGCCAGCAACGGCAGGATCAGATCCAGCTCTTTGGCGCGGCCGGAATAAGAGATAAACACCACTACGTCGTCGGCGCCAATCATGCCGAGATCGCCATGCAGTGCTTCTGCCGGGTGCACGAAGAACGACGGAGTGCCGGTACTGGCCAGCGAGGCGGCAATTTTTTTACCGATGTGGCCGGATTTGCCGATGCCGGAAATCACCGCCTTGCCTCGGCAGTTCAGCAGCAGTTCGCAGGCGCAGACGAAATTATCGTCCAGTCGCGCCAGCAGGCGCTGTGCTTCGGTCAGCTCGATTTCCAGCGTTTCGCGGGCAAAGGCCAGCAGGGCAGCGGCGTTACTCATCAAAATCTCCTACCAGAATGATATTGATCCCCTTCGCCTGCAGCGCGGCGAGGTAATCCGGATTGATGTTTTTATCGGTGATCAGCGTATCCACGGCGCTCAGGTCGCAGACCACGTTCGGGCTTTTGCGGCCGAACTTCGACGAGTCCACCAGCAGGATAATGCGGCTGGCGGCTTCGCACATCGCCTTGCTGACGTTGTGCACTTCGTTAAAGGTGGTGACGCCGGCGTTGAGATCCACGCCGTCTGCCCCGATAAACAGTTTGTCGAAGCTGAACTGCTGGAAAGCCGATTCTGCCAGGCTGCCGTGAAAGGACGCCGACTTTTTGCGATAGGTGCCGCCGGGCATCAGGATGGTCTGATCGTTATCCAGTTCCACCAGCGCATTGACGATGTGCAGGCTATTGGTCATGACGGTGATGTTATTGAACTGCGCCAGGTGCGGCACCATTTGCAGCACGGTGCTGCCGGCGTCAAAAATCAGCGAGTCGCCATCGTTGATAAGCCCAATGGCGGCATAGGCGATCTGGCGCTTCTTTTCGGTATTGATATGGGTTTTGCGATCGATAGGCTGGTCGCCATCGTCGCGGCTGAGCACCACGCCGCCATAAGTGCGGATCACTTCACCTTCCTCTTCCAGCAGGGTGAGATCCTTGCGGATGGTGGTCCCGGTGGTGGCAAAGTGCGCTGCCAGGGCATCCACTGCCGTTTTGCCATGCCGCTGCAGATATTCAAGGATAGCGGCCTGCCGCTGCTTTGGTTTCATAGCCCGTCCTGTTCACAAGAGTTGCGCATTTCCCTTCGTCTAACAATTCAATATGAAAGGTAATGTCTTTTAATGTGAAAATATCATGATTTAGGGGCAATCGCTAACGATAGTGCAGTCTGGCATGCGGGATCCTCGGGGAAGATCACATCCGGGCGAAGATCGCGCTGATGCAGGCCGTGCAGCCGGACAATCGGTTTGGGTTGCGCGAAGATGGTCAGGCCGCGCATCAACATGCTGCCGCAAACCCGCTGCTCGGGATCAAAGGCCAACGCCAGCACCACCCGGGGTTGGAAGCGTCCGCCGGAACGCCCGACACCGACGGCACCCAATCGGCACAGACCGTCGAAGGCACGGTTGAAACGTTGGATCTGCCACCAGCCGAGGGCGATTTGCAGTAGCCAGGCCAGTATTGCGAAGGTAATCAATGCCTGAGTCATATAGCCTCCTGTTGGTTTTCCCTCTCCAGAAGGAGAGGGAGCGTTGACGAGATCAGAACATCACCTGCCCGCCGGTAATGTTGATCGACTGGCCAGTGCAGTAAGAAGCCTTATCGCTGGCGTAAAACAGCAGGGTATTGAGCACGTCCTGATAATCACACCCGCGTTTCAGCGGCACCTTGTCGGTGTAATACTTTTCAACCTGGTCCGGCGCGATCCCCAGTTTTTGCGCGTATTGCGGCAGCAGCGACTGGAACATTGGCGACTTCAACAGGTTGCCGAGCATCAAGGAATGCACGGTAATGCCGTATTCCGCCAGATCGAGCGCCAGCGACTGTGTCAGCCCCACGCCGCCGAATTTGGCGGCGCTGTAGCCCGAGTTGTGTTTGCTGCCGACCTTGCCGGATTTTGAGTTGATCTGAATGATGCGTCCGGCAATACCGTCGCGGATCATCAGGCGAGAAAACTCGCGGGCGCAGAGAAAATAGCCCACCAGATTGACCTGCAGCGAGCGGTCGAAGTCTCCCAACGGAAAATCGGTGATCGGTGCCGCCTTGGCAATACCGGCGCTGTACACCAGCAGGTTGGTCGGGCCGAATTCATCGTCAACGGCCCCCGCCAGTGCAATCACGCTTTGTTCGTCGGTGGCGTCAGCCTGGAAGCCACGTGCGCTGCCCGCGCCATATTGGTCGTTAATCTGTTGTGCTACCTGCCGGGCGTTATCCGCGTTTAAATCGGCCACCGCCACGCGATAGCCTGCCTGCGCTAGGCCCTGGCACAAAAATGCACCCAACGTTTGGCCACCGCCAATCACTACAGCTACTTCAGACATGGTTTGCTCCTTATGCGATAAATTTCAGCGTGCTGCCCAGCGGGATATCCGCCGGCGTGGTGCCGGATACGTGGATCGAACCGGGGAATTCGGCCTGTGGCTCGCCGTCGAAACGTACGGTAAGGTGGCCCAATTCACGCAGGTTTTTAGTGGCGACGTCGCCGACGGCGGTGATCGGATAACGTTGCTCTGCCAGCTCCATCCACCCCCCGGCCTGCAATTCACCGGAAGTGTTGCCGTGCTGGTGGATGAAACAGAATTCTTCGATGTCTGCCGGTGCGCCTTCACGGAAGGTGATCAGCATGTCATCTTGCAGCGCCTCGCGGGCGCAGTCGCCAATCTGGGTGATGGTGGTCTGGAAAATGGTAGTCATAACGGGTCCCTGGCAAACAAAGTTATTGGTAGATGAAGGCGGATGCGGCCCAGGCGATCAGCACCGTCGGTGCGCCGGTCAGGAAACGTCCGACCAATACCGAAGGTACGCCGACCCGAACCGTGTCTTGCTTGGCCTCCGCCAGCGACAGGCCGACGGGAATAAAGTCGCAGGCGGCCTGCGCGTTAATCGCGAACAGCGCGGGCAGCGCCAGCTGCGGCGGAATATGGCCGAGGCCTATCTGCACCCCGACCAATACGCCGATCACCTGAGCGATGACCGCGCCAGGGCCGAGGAAGGGGGACAGCAGTGGGAAAGAGCAGATCAGCGCCAGCGTCACCAGCCCAATCGGGCTGTTGGCCAATGGCGTCAGGCCGTGGGCGATGAAATCTACCAGACCGGAAGCCATGATGATGCCGATCAGCGCCGAGACGAACGCCATAAAGGGCAATATGGTCTTCAGCACCGTGTCGATGGTGTCGCGCCCGGCCTGGAAGAACACCGCCACCACCGAGCCCATGCCCATACCCACTTTGGCTAACAGGCCGTCGCTCTGCTCGGTGATTTTTTTGCTGGTGTCGTAATCCCGTCCCTTGGGCTGTGGCGTGGCTGCCGGGTTCCGATCGCTGGCCGCTTCCACCCGGCTGATGTTGTTATCACGCACGCCGGAGACGTAAATATCCTCGAGGATAAACTTTGCCAACGGGCCGGATTGGCCGGTGGCGTGAATGTTGACCGTCGGAATACGGCGCTTCGGGTACAGGCCGCAACGCAGGGTACCGCCGCAGTCGATCACCATGACGCCAATTTCGTCTGCCGGCGGCTCGCCTTCTTTAAAGCCATCGACGGCTGGCCAGCCGGTCAGTTCGCTAATCCGGTCGACGATCGATGGGCGGGTACCGGCAGTGATGTACACCACTTTTTTGCCAGGCTCGACAGGCAACGTTAACGGGCCGCCCCAGCCGCTGGCGCCTTTCTCAATACGGATATAAGCACTCATGCTGCACTCCACGGATTAAAGTTGCACCTGACGATCCAGGCGGATCCCCATCTTGCGTTCGAACAGGCTGGTAGTGAGATCGGTGATCCAGCCGCGGAAAAAGTTGGTGAACAACCCCACCAGAAAATAGCTTACCGCCAGCGGCCCCAGTGGCAGGCCGAGGGTGGTCAACCCGCTGGCAATGCCGAGATAAACGAACAGTTCGCCGGGATTGATGTGCGGGAACAGGCCGTTCATCGAGTGGCAGCTGTAGGAGGCCGCCGCGTAGTAGCTGGGTTTGTATTTCTCGGGCATAAAGCGCCCGAGGCTGAGGGTCATCGGGTTGCAAAAAACAAAGGTGCCGATCAGCGGCAGCAGCAGATAACGAGAAACCGGGTTTCCCGCACAGCGCTGCGCCAAGCGTTCGATACGTTCCTGGCCTACAAATTTGATCAGCGCGTTCATAATAACCAACAGGCTGATTAACAAAGGTAAAATGCCGGTCACCATGCCGACAAACACTTCACCGCCTTTCTGAAACAGGCCGATAAACCATTCGGCTCCGTGGGTGATTAGCTCAATCATTATTGTTCTCCTGTGATGGAAGGTATGGCCTGGAGCGAACGGCGGCTCTGTCGCCATGGGCCTTACACTAATCACTTTATGGATTCATTTGTTTTAAATAGATCACAATTTGAAAGATAAATATTTTATTGTGAAAGTTAATAATGAAAGAAAAATAACATTCAGGCAGCGAGAGGAACAGAACGGCGAGCGGGGATCGGCAGAAAAACGCGACAAAAAAGCCCGGCGAACCGGGCTGGAGGAACGAACTGGGTGTGGCTTGGGATCAGGCTATGGTGACTTTCTTGTCCAGGTAGGTATCCTGAACGGCATTGATCAACGCCACGCCTTCTTTCATCGATTTCTTGAACGCCTTGCGCCCCAGAATCAGGCCCATGCCGCCCGCGCGCTTGTTGATGACCGCGGTGCGTACCGACTCCTGCAGATCATTCTCACCGGCGGCACCGCCGGAGTTAATCAACCCGGCGCGGCCCATATAGCAGTTGGCCAGTTGGTAACGCACCAAATCGATCGGGTGGTCAGTGGTCAGCTTGCTGTAAACGCGGTCATCGGTATAACCGAATTTCACCGCGCGGTAGCCGCCGTTGTTTTCCGCCATTTTTTGCTTAACGATATCGGCGCCGATGGTGGCGGCAATGTGGTTGGCCTGGCCGGTGAGATCGGCGCTGGAATGATAGTCCACGCCGTCTTTGGTAAACGCCGGGTTGCGCAGATAGGCCCACAGCACGGTGACCATCCCCAGCTCGTGAGCGCGCTCGAAGGCGCTGGAAATTTCTTCAATCTGGCGACGTGACTGCTCGGAACCAAAGTAAATGGTGGCGCCGACCGCCACCGCGCCCATGTTGAACGCTTGCTCGACGCTGGCGTACAGCGTCTGGTCGTATTGGGTCGGGTAGCTCAGGGTTTCGTTATGGTTCAGTTTGACCAGGAACGGAATTTTGTGCGCGTAGCGGCGCGATACCGACGCCAGCACGCCATAAGTGGAGGCGACGCAGTTACAACCGGCTTCAATGGCCAGTTCGACGATATTTTTCGGATCAAAATACAACGGATTAGCGGCGAAAGACGCGCCGGCAGAATGCTCAATGCCCTGATCGACCGGCAGAATCGACAGGTAACCGGTACCGGCCAGGCGGCCATGGTTAAGCAGGCTTTGCATTGAGCGCAACACGGTGTTGGGGCGGTTGTTATCGATCATTATCCGGTCAACAAAGTCGGCGCCCGGCAGGTAGAGATTTTCAGCAGGGATGGTAGTACAGCGGTGTTGCAACAGGTCTTCCGCTTCCTTTCCTAACAACTGTGCAATATCAGTCATGATTAACTCCCGATTTAGCTTCTTCATACACCGGCAACCTAGGTATCTGACCACCGGCGCAGCAAAAAGCGGTGATTGAAGCTGATAAAACGATATTAATGAAATCCTGACGGCAAGGAGAAACAATAGATGCGATTGAGAGGAATTGCCATTTGCGTAGCCAAATACGTGGGGACGATCGCCCCACGGAAGATCTGCGGCTGATTACTCGACCTCAAACCACTCGGTATTTTGCAGGGAGATTGGCGTGATGGAGTAAATCATCTCCTGCAGATGTTCATGAATGGCGCGCTCGGCGGCGTCGGCATCCTGCGCTTTCAGCGCTTCAAAAATGCGGTAATGCTGTTGGATCAGGCTTTCCGGCGGCGAAACCTCGCTAAGGCTGAGAAAACGCACCCGGTCCATGGTGGCCTTGATGGTTTCGATGGTTTCCCAGGCCAGGGGACAATCGGCGAACTGGGTTAGCAACTGGTGGAACTCGTCGTCCAGTGCCAAAAACTCACGGGTTTGCCGGTTTTGTGCCGCCAGCGTCTGACGATGCAAGTTATGCTCCAGCGTCATCAGCTGTTCCGGGGTGATCCGTTGTGCAGCACGACGAACAATCGCGCATTCCACTGCCTGACGAATAAAGCGCCCGTCGGCCACCCGCTTGGCGGAAATCTTCATCACGAAAGTCCCGCGCTGCGGCAGGATCTGCACCAGTCCCGCCTCCGCCAGCTTGATAAAGGCCTCGCGCACCGGCTGACGCGAAACGCAAAAGCGGGTGGAGATCTCTTTTTCAGACAACAAGGTACCGGGGGGAATGGTGCAATCGACGATATCCTTACGAAGGAAGCGGTAGATTTGCTGATTGACCGGGAGGTTGTTGGTAAGGCTGTAGGTTTCAGACATGGTGAAGATCGGTAATCTGGCTGGATTAGGATGCCACCATACTAGCAGATTATTCTTTGAGGGCGGGTGGATTAATCCATCCGCCAAATAGGATAACTCAACGATCCTCTCCGTCGGCAGGCGCGGCATGCGGGAGGTCTGCCATTATCGTTCTCCCATGACTGGCAGTGCGGCAACGGTGGCTCGGGCCCCTTGCGCCAGCAGCGTAAGGTAGGCATCGGTCACTGCCTGGACGAACCGCAAGCTGTCGGGCAGATCGCGTCCAAACACCGTTTCAAGCTGCAGTAGTGCCAGTACTCGTTCGGCACCTTGGCGGCTGTTGCCGACCTGTTCGGCAAGACGTTCACGCAGGGGATCGTTGATTTCGATAACCTGCCCCTGCTCGTCCTGGCCGCCGACGTAACGCATCCAGGCGGCAACCCCTAAAGCCAGGCAGCTAAAATCGCTGCCCTGTGCCAGATGCCAGCGGATGGCATCCAGCAAACGCTGCGGCAGCTTTTGCGTGCCGTCCATGGCGATTTGTCCGGTGCGGTGCTTCAGCGCGCCATTGCGATAGCGAGCCAGCAGCGAGTCGGCGTACAGCGTCAGATCCACGCCGCTGACATGCAGGGTTGGCGCCTGTTCCGCCACCATCAGATGGCGCGCCGCACGCTCAAAATGCGCATCCTGCATGCAGTCGCTGATGTGCGCATAGCCGGCCAAGTAACCCAGATAAGCCAGGAAAGAGTGGCTGCCGTTGAGCATCCGCAGCTTCATTTCTTCGTAAGGGAGCACGTTGTGCACCAGCTCGACGCCGACCTTTTCCCACGCAGGACGCCCCTGTGGGAAGTTATCTTCTATCACCCATTGGCTAAAGGGCTCGCAGGCGACAGCGACCGGGTCGACAATGCCGCCCAGTAATCCTTCAATGTGCTGCAGCGTTTCCTCGGTTACTGCCGGAACGATGCGGTCGACCATGGTGGAGGGAAAGGCGACATGCTGTTTAACCCACGCCGCCAGTTCTGCATCCTGTCGCTGCGCCAGTTGGCAGAGCAGGTTGCGGGTCACCTGGCCATTGGCCGGCATGTTGTCGCAGGACATCACGGCGAATGCCGACAGCCCACGCTCACGACGTAGCCGTAACGCCGCCAGGATCAAGCCGGGGGCGGACTGTGGCCGCTGTGGATGGGCAATATCGTGTTGAATATCAGGATGCTCTGCCAGCAGCTGGCCACTGGCGGGATGATAACAGTAGCCTTTCTCGCTGATGGTCAGTGAAACGATAGCGACCTCCGGCTGCGCCATGGCTTCAAGTACGGCTTCCCGTCCGTCGACCTGCAGATGCAGCGCCTGCCTGATAATGCCGACGACCTGACCTCGCCAGCCGGTGTCGTCCATTTCGGCCACCGTATATAACAGGTCCTGACGTTGGATATCGGCGATTTTTTGCTGGCCGTTGTGCATGCTGATCACGCAGTAACCCCAGTCGCTGGCGTGATCCTTCGCCAGACGCTCGGCGTATATCGCCTGATGCGCACGGAAAAAAGCCCCGAAGCCAAGATGTACGATGCGCGGTTTCATTTGTTCACGCGGGTAGGTCGGTCGCGCGATCGCCGCAGGCAGTGCGCTGTTACTGGAAAGTATCATGCTGAAATTCCTGAAGAGCGGGGCGACCTTGGCCGCCCCTGAAGCATTAAGATTTCGAGATTTGCGGCTGTACGGTGTTGCGCGGTGCCTTGATCACCAACAGCACCAGCACTGCACCCAGCGCGGCCACGCCGCCCGCCAGCATAAAGGCGCTGTCGAACTTACCGGTGTTTTGCACAATGTAGCCGGTCACGATCGGGCCGATGATGCCGGAAACGCTGCCGACCAAATGGATAAAGCCGCTGGCACCGCCGACCCGGGATTTATGTACCACGTCCTGAATAATGGCCCAGTAGATGGCACCGGTGATGTATAGGAAGAAGATTGACACCGACATCAGTACCACCGCCGGTACTACGCTGCTGACGGTACCCGCCAGTGCCACGCAGATAGCCGCCGCCAGCAGGCTGGTGACCAGTACGATCTTGCGCGACAGCAACAGCTTGCCGGTGATATTGAAAATCTTGTCGGAGATATAGCCGCCGAGTGCCAGCCCGACAAAGCCGACAATCCACGGGATCATGGTGGTGAGGCTCATTTCCTTGATGTTCAGGTTATGCGCCTGAACCAGATAGGAAGGGAACCAGCTCAGGAAGAAGAACAGGATGTAGTTGTAGCAGAAGAAGGCGAACGCGGTGACCAGGATGATCGGCTGTTTCAGGTAGTAGCCCAGCCCGTGAGCGGCGTTGCTCAGCTCTTCTTCCGCGCTGTGGGTTTCCTGTTTCATCCGGTTGACCAGCGCAAGCTCCTCATCGCTGACGCGTTTGCTTTTCGCCGGGTTATCCGCCACCACGAAGAACCACACCAGCATCCAGACGATACCGATCGAGCAGATGATCATAAACGCCGGTCGCCAGCCGAACGCCAGCGCCAGATAGCCGACGATTGGCCCGGCTACGGCACCGCCCAAAGGTGAACCGGCGCTGAGCAAGCCCATGGCGGTTGCCGCCTGTTTCTTCGGGAACCAGCCGTTTATCATCTTATTGGCCGAGGCGCAGATTGGCCCTTCCGCCATGCCGAACAGCACGCGCAGGATCAGCATGGAATAGAAACCGGTGGCTAATGCCGTCATGCCGCAGAAAATCGACCACAGGCCAACGGCGATCCCGAGCACCAGCGTTGGGCCGAATTTGTCTACTGCCAGCCCGCCGACAAAGTTGAAGATGGCGTAACCGAAGAAGAAGCTGCCGAAGATGATGCCGAACTGTTCGGCATTCAACATCAGATCCTTCTCGATCATAGGCACGGTAATCGACAGCGCAACGCGGTCGAGGTAGTTGATCATGTAGAGCATAAACAGCAGGAACACTATGGTCCAACGCAGGTTTTTAAACATAAAATCACTCCACTTGGTGTTGTTTTAATTGCGAAGCTTCATGCCTCTGCCCTGGTAAATTCATCAGTCAAATTGCAGTAACACCTTGCAGCAGGTGCGTTGGTCTTTTTCGAACATCAGCATCGCCTGCTCGACCTCGCTGGCCGAGACGCAGTGCGTAATTAATCGCTGCGGGTCGATTTTGCCGCTGGCCATCCAATCGATGACCTGCGGGAAGCGCCCGCTGTTGAGGCGTGAGGAGAAAATCGACAGCTCCTTGCTGGTGATGCTTTGCTGGGTCAGCGTGCAGGCCTCGCCGGAGAAGCCCATGATGCCGATACGCGCCGCCGGTGATGCCAGGTTAATCGCCTCCTGCAAAATGGCAGGATGACAGGCAGCGTCGACGATCAGCGTCGGCCGGAGTCCGCGCCGTTCCAACTCGGCTTGCAGTGAGCCTTCAGCGTTATTGAACGTCCAGTCGGCACCGTTCTCCTGAGCCATCGCCAGTCGCTCACTGATGCGGTCGGCCACGATCACCTGTTTCACACCGTAGACCCCTTTCAGCGTTTGGATCACCGTCAGCCCCATCGGCCCGGCGCCGTAGATCAGCGCGATGTCCTCGGCGTTGGGTTGCAGGTGGGCGGTGATATTGGCGCCGATGGTGAAAGGTTCGACCATCGCGGCATGGCGATCGCTGATGCTGTCCGGGATGCGGTAGGCATTGCGTGCCGGGGCGCAGGCGTAGTCGCTGAAGCCCCCGTCGCGGTGCACGCCGATCACCTGCAGTTCTGTGCAGACGTTAGGGCGGCCTATGGAGCAAGGGTAGCAATGCCCGCAACTGACGACCGGATCGACCGCAACGCGTTCCCCGATACGCAGCGGATCGATATCGCTGCCCACCTGGTCTATGACGCCAAAAAACTCATGCCCGATGACGCGCGGGTAGCGGGCGAAAGGGTTATGACCATGGTAGATATGCACATCGGAACCGCAAATGCCGGCGAACTTTACCTTCACCCGCACTTCGTCGGCTGCCGGTTGCGGCAGGGAACGCGGCTGGATAACCAGACGGCCGGGCTGCTCGATGACCACGCTTTGCATGGTGCGTTCTTCTGTTACCAGTTCCATAAGGTGCCATCCTCCAGGCGTGCGACCGGCAGATAAGCCGGTTCATAGGGATAACGGGCAGCCAGTTTTTCATCGAACTCAATGCCCAGACCTGGCTTGTTGCCCGGATGCATGTAGCCGTCGTTGAAGCTCCAGCTGTGCGGGAACACTTCGAGCATCTGTTCGGAGTAGCCCATGTATTCCTGCACGCCGAAGTTCGGCACCCACAGATCAAAATGCAGCGCCGCCGCCATGCAGATCGGGGACAAATCGGATGGCCCATGTGAACCGGTACGCACCTGATACAGCGAGGCAAAATCGGCGATGCGGCGCATACCGGTAATGCCGCCGGCGTGGGTCAGGGTGGTACGGATATAGTCGATCAGCTGTTCTTCGATCAGTTGCTTGCAGTCCCAAATACTGTTGAAGACTTCGCCGACGGCGATAGGGGTCACGGTATGCTGTCGGATCAAACGGAAGCATTCCTGATTCTCTGCCGGGGTCGGATCCTCCATCCAGAACAGGCGATATTGCTCAATGCTTTTACCGAAGCGGGCGGCTTCGATAGGGGTCAGCCGGTGGTGCATGTCGTGCAGCAGGTGTTCGTCAAAACCAAAGCGGTTGCGCACCGCTTCGAACAGCTTGGGCGTGAAATCGAGGTATTTTTCCGTTGACCACAGCTGCTCTTCCGGCCAGTTGCCTTTAGTGGCGGGTTCATAAGCCAGGCCTTTGCCTTTGGCCATGCCGTAGGTGGTTTTCATGCCAGGCACACCGCATTGGGCACGAATGGCTTTAAAGCCCAACTCCTTGTGTTTGGCGTAGTCGTCGAGCACTTCGTCGATGGAATGGCCAGTGGTGTGGCAGTACACCATGACGCCGGTGCGCGATGCGCCACCGAGTAATTGGTACAGCGGCATATTGGCGGCCTTGCCCTTGATGTCCCACAGCGCCATGTCTACGGCAGAAATGGCGGACATGGTGACAGGCCCGCGGCGCCAGTAGGCGCCTTTATAGAAGAACTGCCATATGTCTTCGATCTGATGAGCATCCCGGCCGATCAGCTGCGGACAAACATGATCTTTCAGATAGGACGCTACCGGCAGTTCACGGCCATTAAGCGTGGCGTCGCCGATACCGGTAATGCCATCGTCGGTGGTGATCTTCAGCGTGACAAAATTCCTGCCTGGGCAGGTCACAAATACCTCTGCGTTAACAATTTTCATAACGTCTCTATCCTGTTCCCACGGGTCATCATATTGGACGGAAAATACGCCATGAACGAACTACCATACAAGTATGATTTAAAGGATTTGCCGGAGAGGATCACATTTCGATGCGGAATAAAGTGCAAACGACAGGCGGTAAATTATTTGGCGGGGAAGGGGCTGACGCTACAACCAGTGGCGCTCAACCCTTACCGGCGAGCGCCAAAGGCGGTTATTCCGAGGAGGAGCCTTGCCCCAATAACCCACAGTTGGGGGGCAGACGGCATTCAATGGCATTGGGCAACACTTCAATGCGGAAATGCTTGCCCTTCAGGGGTTCACCGTCGAGATTAAAGGTCATCTCATGGGGAGCCTTGATTTCCAGCCACGGCAGTGCGGCGCTGATGACGTTTTTGTTTTCTTCATCGTTAAACAGGCTGGCTACCAGCGCCGGCAGAAGTTCATCCGCAATCAACAGGCGCAGTTGCAGCAGCCCATCGTTGATCAGCGCGTCCGGGCAGAGCTGTTGACCGCCCCCTGCCTGTTTGCCATTGCCGATGCCGATGACCAGCGCGTTGCCGCTCCAATGGAAATCTGGCCCGCGGATCTCGCAGCGGTCGGCCTTGAGCGTATCCATGCGCAGCAAACCGTGGATAAAGTAGGACACGCCACCCAGCGCCGCCTTGAGTTTTTCCGGCGTCTCGGTGGTGATACGCGTGCCGAAGCCACCGGTCGCCATATTGATGAAATAGCGTTCATCGTTCACTTTCGCCAGATCTATCGGCACCGCGCGGCCCTTCACCGCCAGCCGCAATGCCGGCTCCGGCATCAAAGGGATATTGCAGGCCATGGCGAAATCATTGGCGGTACCCAGCGGCAGAATGCCCAGCACCGGGCGGGCGTCCGCCGGCAAGGCCGTTAGTGCCGCTGCCACTTCGTTGATGGTGCCGTCGCCGCCGCCGGCAATCAGCGTGTTCACCCCCAGTTGGCAGGCTTCCCGAACATAACGTGCGGCATCACCCTGTTCCCAGGTAACGCGAACGTGCAGGGACTGGCCTTCATCTCGCAACTTCTGTACTGCAAGGCGAATCTCTTCGTTACCGGCGCCTTTGCCGTTAATGATAAGAAGCGCTGGTGCTGGTGAATGCATTCCCGATATCTCCCGGCTGTAAACTATAGGGCAACGATAAACTACCCGTCGGCGACAGGCCATCAGAATATTCAGTTAATTCTGATCTATCCTGACCTGGCAGAGTTTATTTCTGCAGGATTGACTTAAATTAAGATATATCCGTGGGAAAGTTAGCGATTTTTGTTAATGCATTAATTAATCGTTGTAGCTTTGTTTTTATATCGCTATGACAACAGCGCGTAATGAAAAATAAGCAAGTCAGTGAATTGAAAGCTAATGGATATATTAGATAGGATTATTTTTTGATATCCAAGAAAAAGCCAGTCCAAGGGAGATTGGACTGGCTAAGGAGGTGGTTCCTAGTATTGCTATGCAAATCTTTTTCGTTCTTAGTTTTAAGCAGCCTGATGTTAACCAAGCTGCGTAGTAATTGATGTGATCCAATTCTAATATTTGCTAAAAAATGCCATTAAAGGATCACCCCCTGCATTTTACGCCGCAGGAGTATTGATATCCGGCAAATTTCTGATCAGCAACGCGTAATTGAGATCGATATCTTGCGGGATCGGCAAATAAACGATATGGCCGTTACCCGGCGCCACGTCGATCGCTTCGCCTTTCTTATTTTGCATGCTCTCCAGGGTAAACAAGACATTACCGCCTGGGGTCATCATTTCTACGCTGTCACCGAGCAGGAATTTGTTTTTCACGTCCACTTCAGCCCAGCCGTCACGCCGTACGCCGGTGAATTCGCCGACAAACTGTTGGCGCTCAGACAGCGAGGAGCCGTATTCGTAGTTTTGCTGTGCTTCATGTACGTGACGACGCAGGAAGCCTTCGGTGTAACCCCGGTGCGCCAGGCCTTCGAGCGTGGTCAACAGAGTGGGATCGAACGGCTTGCCGGCGACGGCGTCGTCGATGGCACGACGGTAGACCTGTGCGGTACGTGCGCAGTAGTAGAAGGATTTGGTGCGGCCTTCAATCTTCAGCGAATGCACACCAAGCTGCGTCAGGCGTTCCACGTGCTGGATGGCGCGCAAATCTTTCGAATTCATGATGTAAGTGCCGTGTTCATCCTCGAAGGCGCTCATGTATTCACCGGGCTTCTGCGCTTCGGACAGCATGAACACCTTGTCGGTGGGGGCCCCGATGCCCAGCGTCGGCTCGACGGTCTGCACCGGGATCGGTTCATGCATATGCACGATGTTGCCGGTCTCGTCTTCCTTGCCTTCTTCCGCTTTGTACTGCCAGCGGCAGGCGTTGGTGCAGGTGCCCTGATTAGGGTCGCGTTTGTTGATATACCCGGACAGCAGGCAGCGGCCGGAGTAGGCCATGCACAGCGCACCGTGGACGAAGATTTCCAGCTCCATCTCCGGCACCTGGGTACGGATTTCGGCGATCTCTTCCAGTGACAGTTCACGCGACAGGATCACCCGCGTCAGGCCCATTTGCTGCCAGAATTTTACCGTCGCCCAGTTTACCGCGTTTGCCTGCACCGACAGGTGGATATCCATCTGCGGGAAGGCTTCACGTACCATCATGATCAGGCCGGGATCGGACATGATCAGCGCGTCCGGGCCCATGTCGATCACGGGTTTAAGATCGCGCAGGAAGGTTTTCAGCTTGGCGTTGTGCGGGGCGATATTCACTACCACGTAGAAGCGTTTTCCCAGCGCATGGGCTTCGTTAATCCCCTGTGCCAGATTTTCGTGATTGAATTCATTGTTACGCACCCGCAGGCTGTAACGTGGCTGGCCTGCATAAACCGCGTCGGCGCCATAGGCAAAGGCGTAACGCATGTTTTTCAGCGTGCCGGCTGGGGAAAGGAGTTCCGGTGTAAACATAATGAGTCTCGGTCTGATTTCAGGTCAGTACCGCACCACCAAATGGCGCAGTAAAAGCGGGGAATTGTAGCGGCAGCGCGAAGAGAAATCAGCAGGTAACCGGATTTATTACAGGGAGATTGATCCTGGTCATAAGAAAAACGCGCGATGGCGGGCATCGCGCGCTTTACAGATGCATTAAGCGCTCAGATCGCGTACGTCGGTGGACGGACCGTTTTTGATCACCGACTGAATACCATTCTTTGCCGCAGTTTCAGAGCTGTACATCTCACTGACGCCGATCACCTGATGATTCTTGGCTTTCAGCACGAAATAAGGCTGATTGCTGGTGCTGTGCTTCAGTTCATATTGTGCTTCGTGGGGGGAATTGGTTTGCACCGAGGCAATGCCATTCTCCGCCGAGGCCTTGCTGGCGTACATCTCGCTGGCCAGAATGATTTCGCCATTGCTGGCTTTCAGGTTGAAGTGGTATTGCCCATTCTTTGCTTTTTTCAGCTCATAGTGACCGATTGCCATGGTTCCTCTCCTGTGGGTTCCGATTAGTGATGTAAGTGTAGCCAATGGCTTGAAATTGAGCGGCTAATAAACCGGACTTGAGAAGGGTAGCGCAAAAAAAACGCCATTTTTTTGCGCTGACAGGGAGTTTTGTGCAGCGGATACTGCTGTAGCACGGGAAGCTAATGGGGGATTGTCTGCTGAAAGTTTGCGCAGCCCGCCGCATTTTCGAGCGCGCAGTATTTCAACCGCAACCAGGGAGGGCTAAGGTGAGGCCGCTGCATCATTGCGGTCAAAAAATAAGCGCTGCATCTTGGCATCGACGCTTAACAGGCATATGCTTAGGCCTATGCCTGTAAGGGGAGATGGAAATGGAAAGGGTCGCGAAACTGTTTAAAAACGGCAGAAATCAGGCGGTGAGGTTACCCGTGGAATTCGAATTTGATACAGATCGTGTGTATATCCGCCGCGATCGGGAGGGGAACGTGATTCTATCTAAATATCCGGCCAAACCTAACAGTTGGGCTCCGTTGCTGCAAATGATCGAAAAAACGCAGGTACCGCAGGACTTTCTGGCGGCTGATGAACGTCAGCAGGGGAGTGTTACCCGCGATCCGTTCGCCGGGGAAGAGTAAGCATGTATATGTTTGACACCAATACGGTCAGCCAACTGTTCCGTCGGCATCCCCGCTTGCTGAGCCGAATGGAAAAAGTCCCGCCTTCTGCGGTATGCATTTCCAGCATTACGCAGGCAGAACTGCTTTATGGCGTGGCCAAACGGCAGAACCTTACGCTGAAAGCGACGGTCGCGGCATTTCTTGATTCCGTGACGGTATATGCCTGGGACAGCGAAGCCGCACATTGCTATGGCACGCTGCGGGCGGAAATGGTGAAAAAGGGGCGGGTGATGGGGGCCCTGGATCAGCTTATTGCCGCCCACGCGCAGAGCCGCGGAGCGACAATAGTGACTAACGACCGGGCGTTTGCCATGGTGCCGGGCCTGACGGTAGAAGACTGGACCTAGGGCCGGCTAAAGCCCGTTCACCAGGCGGCAAGGTTCGGACTCCCAGCGGTAACCGACGCCGTACACGGAGCGGATAAAGGATTTCTCGCCGTCGATCAGCTCCAGCTTGCGCCGCAGGTTTTTGATGTGGCTGTCGATGGTGCGATCGGTCACCACCCGGTAGTCGTCATACAGGTTATTCAGCAGTTGCTCGCGCGAGAACACGTTGCCCGGCTGGCTGGCCAGGGTTTTCAACAGGCGGAACTCTGCCGGAGTGAGATCCAGCATCTGCCCCTGATAGCTGGCCTGAAAACGTGGTTCATCAATGTGAAGCTGCGTTTCTTCCTGCATATTGTCCAATGGGCGATAGCAGCGGCGCAGAATGGTTTTTACGCGCGCAACCACTTCACGCGGGCTGTAAGGTTTGCAGATATAATCGTCTGCACCGATCTCCAGCCCCAGCAGGCGGTCGATCTCTTCAATTTTTGCCGTCACCATCACCACCGGAATATCGGTGAAGCGGCGCAGTTCTCGGCATACCGTTAACCCATCGCTGCCCGGCAGCATCAGATCCAACAGGATCAGCGCCGGTGAATGCTCATGCACCGCCGGGACCACCTCGCTGCCGTTGGTCAGCCAGCGCGTGGCATATCCCGCCGCCTGCAGGTAGTCCACCAGCAGCTGGCCGAGCTTGGGCTCATCTTCAACAATCATAATTTGCAACGGTTGATTCTGGGTTTCCATCATGACGCCTTTTTCATTACCGGGGTGGCGAATTCTACTGTAATCCGCACGCCGCCCAAAGGCGAGTGCTGGGCGTAGATCGTCCCGTTGTGTGCTTCCACTATGTTTTGACAGATCGACAACCCCAGACCGGAGCCGCCACTGGCGCGGTTACGCGAACCTTCGGTACGGTAAAAACGTTCGAAAATGCGCGCCAGCTGATCGTCATTGACGCCCGGCGCGCTATCCTGCCAGTAAATCAGCAGGCGGCCTGGTTGCGTCTGGGCGCCGATCTCCAGTTTGCCGCCGGCGTCGGTGTAACGCAGGCTGTTTTCCAGCAGGTTATTGAATAATTGATTTAGCCTGTCTGGATCGCCAAACAGCGGTGCCTGTTCTGGCAGTTGGGTCACGATCTCCAACCCTTTGGCGTGAAAGCGCTCGCGGAAGCTGGCTACCGCGATTTGCAGTAAATGCACGCAATCCACCTGCGATTTACGGTAGGCGAGCGCACCGAGGTCGGATAATGACAGTTGATGCAGATCGTCTACCAGTTTGGTCAGGGTGGAGACTTCGGCCTGTAAGGATCCCAACGAGGCCGCCGTAGGTTGACGTACGCCGTCCTGCAGCGCCTCCAGCTCACCGCGCAGCACCGCCAGCGGAGTACGCAACTCGTGCGAGACGTCGGCCATCACGGCGCGCCGCATCTGCTCGTTTTTTTCCAATGAGGTGGCGAGCTGGTTGAAGTCCTGCGCCAGCCGGCCCAGTTCATCCTGGCTGCTGACGGCTACGCGAGTGCTGAAATCCCCTGCGGCCAGGCGATGGGTACCGGCCACCAGCCGTTTGACCGGCGCCAGCAACCCGCGCGACATCACCCAGGTGACCGCCGCTGCCAGCAGGGTGGAAAGGGCGACAATCATCCAACTGGTGCGTCTTTGCTGCTGATCGAAACTGATGTCGGTATTACGTGTCAGCCTTTCTATTGGCGTCGTAATTACCCAGCCGACGATTTCATTGTTGTAACGGATCGGATGACGCGGGCCTTCCTTCGGTACCGGGCCGGAGTGCCCCACCAGCCGGTTGTACTGGCTGTCCACCACCCAAAACTGGGTGCGCCAGCCTTTGGGCGGCAAATTGTGGCTGCTGTCGCTGTTTTGTTCGAACGAGCGCATGATCTGGTAAATCACCTGATCGTTATTACGCAGAAAAACCCAGTTACCGTGGCGACTGTACTGTTCTTCCAATGCTTCGCTCAGCATATTGATGCGCTGCTCGTTACTGTTTTTGATGTAGTCGATAAAACCACGCTCGAAGCTGACGCGCACGCCCCAATGCATGGTAATGAGCACCAGCATGCAGGTGGCGAAGATGGCCATGAACAGCTTGCCGGTGATGCCTATTTTCATTATTGCAACCTCGTGGAGCCGGTCCCCGGCTCTTTGGTCAGCGTACGGTTGGGGGCGGTATCGGCCGGAACGCGGGCGAAGGCCAGCGCGGGCAGGGCGATGATTAACGCCATGCAACAGTAGCTGTAAATAAATGCGCTGTGGATGGCCGGGCTGTCGGTGACTACCTGGTGATGGGCAAAGCTGCCGATAAGAATACCGGCGATGCTGACGCCGAGGCTCATCGACAACTGCATGACCATCGACAGCAGGCTGTTGCCGCTGCTGGCCAGCCGATCCGGCAGATCTTTCAGCGTCAGGGTGTTCATGGCCGAGAAGCGCAGTGAGTTGACCATGCCCTGGAAGAACAGCACTACCGGCAGCAGCCAGATCCAGCCCAGCATCGCTACCAGCGGGAAACTCAGGCTGATCAATGCCAGCATCAGCGTGGCGGCAACCAGCACGTTACGGTAACCGAAGCGGTTAACCACCCGCACCACAATGCGTTTCATTCCCATGCTGCCGATAATCATCGGGATCATCATCAACCCGGCGTGAAACGGGGAGAAGCCCATACCGCCCTGCATAAACAGCGGTGTCATAAAGGGCAACATGCCGCTGCCGATACGGCCCAGCAGGCTGGCCGTCAACCCCACCTTGTAGGTTGGGGTTTTAAACAACCGCAGTGAGAACAACGCGCGGCTATTTCCGTGCGCATGCCACCAGTAACCCGCCAGCGCCGCTACGCCTGCAACCACCAGGGCAACGATAGCGGGGGATGACAGCCCCATCCCTTTGTGGCCGTCGAGCGCCAGCGTCAGCGTTGCCATGCCGATCGCCAGCATGATAAAGCCGCTGATGTCGAAGCGACGGGTTTGCATGCGGTAATTGGGCATCAGCAGCAAAGTGGCGATGGCCCCGGCGATCCCCACCGGGATATTGATCAGGAAAATCCAGTGCCAACTGGCGTACTGCACCAGAAAACCGCCCAACGCCGGCCCCATTAACGGGCCGATTTGGCCCGGCAGGGTGACGAAGGTCATCGCGGCCATATACTGTTCGCGCGGGACGATTTTCATCACCGTCAGGCGACCAACGGGCACCATCATGGCGCCGCCGATGCCCTGGATCACGCGTGAGGCGATCAGCTCGTTCAGGGTCTCGGAGCGGGCACACAGGATGGAACCCAGGGTGAACAATACGATGGCGCTGAAGAACACCCGCTGCACCCCAAATCGATCCGCCAGCCAGCCGCTGGCAGGCAGCATTACCGCTACCGTCAGCACATAGGAGACAATCACCGACTGCATGCGCAGCGGGTTCTCCCCCAGGCTGACGGCCATCGACGGCAGGGCGGTGTTGACGATGGTGGTGTCGAGCGTCTGCATAAAGAAGCCAAACGCCACGATCCAAAGTTGCCATTGTACGGAGGTGGTGTGTTTTATCAGCATCGGGTGGCCATTATTGGGGCAATGGATCCAGTTTCTTGCCGCGACGGAATTTCATCTGCAGCCGGTCAAAATACAGGTACACCACCGGGGTGGTGTACAGCGTCAACAGTTGGCTGACGATCAGGCCACCGGCGATGGTGATGCCAAGCGGCTGGCGCAGCTCGGCGCCGTCGCCGTGGGTCAACACCAGCGGCAGTGCACCGAACAGCGCCGCCAGGGTGGTCATCATGATCGGCCTAAAGCGCAGCAGGCACGCCTGGAAGATGGCGTCATGCGCGCTGATACCGCCGTTACGCTGCGCATCGAGGGCAAAGTCGACCATCATGATGGCGTTCTTCTTCACGATACCGATCAGCAGCATAATGCCTATCAGCGCAATCAGGCTGAACGGCGCGCCGAACAATTCCAGCGCCAGCAGGGCGCCCACGCCGGCGGAGGGCAGGGTGGACAGAATTGTCAGCGGATGAATATAGCTTTCATAAAGAATGCCGAGCACGATATACACCGTGGCAATGGCGGCGGCGATCAGCAGCAGCTGAGATTTCAGCGTTTCCTGGAACACCTGGGCGGTACCGGCAAAAGCGCCACGCACGGTAGCAGGCACGCCGAGCGCCGTCATGGTTCGATCCACGGCGGCGGTAGCGTCCGACAGGCTGCCGCCATCCGGCAGGTTAAACGAGATGGTCGACGCGGCCGACAGGCCCTGATGATTGACTGACAACGGTGCATTGGCGGGCCGCCAACTGGCAAAGTAGGACAGCGGGATTGCCTTGCCGTCTTTGTTGATCACGAACATTTTGTCCAGCGAACTGACGTCCTGGGTGTATGGGGGCGCGACTTCCATCACCACTTTGTACTGATTGAGCGGCTGGTAGATGGTCGAAATCTGACGCTGGCCAAAGGCGTTATTCAGCAGGTTGTTGGCATCGGAAACCGAAATGCCCAGCCGGGCCATGGTCTCGCGATCGTAAACCAGGTCCATTTCCGAGCCTTTGTCCTGTTGATCGGAGTTGACGTCCGCCAGCTCCGGCAGGGCGGCCAGTGCGATGCGGATCTTCGGTTCCCATTCGCGCAACGCGGCAAGGTCGTCCGCCAACAGCGTGTATTGGTAACTGGCGTTCGCCTGTCTGCCACCGACGCGGATATCCTGCACTGCCATCAGGAACAGGCTGGCGCCCGGTTCTGTCGCGAGGCGGGCACGCAGTCGGGCGATCACTTTCTGTGCGTCATCGCTGCGAACCGACAGCGGTTTTAACGAGATAAACATCGAGCCGCTGTTGGTGCGCGAGCCGCCGGTGAAACCGGTGACGTTTTCCACATCTGGATCTTCTCGCACGATCTTCATGAAATCTTCCAGCTTAACGCGCATGGCCTGGAAGGAGATGCTCTGGTCTGCCTGGATAAAGCCCATCAGGCGACCGGTATCCTGTTCCGGGAAGAAGGTTTTCGGAATGCTGATATACAGCCAGACATTGAGCGCGATGGTGGCGAGAAAGAGGGCCAACACCCAGCGCGAATGGCCGAGCACCCAACTCAGTGAGCGGCCATAACCTTTTTGCAGCGCCAGCAGCATTTTACCGAAGCCGCGAATGCGCCGCTGTGCACGCGCCGGCTGGTGGCGCAACAGATAAGCGCACATCATCGGCGTTAGCGTCAGGGAGATGATTAACGACAGCCCGATAGAGACCGAAAGGGTAACCGCAAATTCGCGGAACAGCCGGCCAGGCAGGCCTTCCATCAGCAGCAACGGGATAAATACCGCCACCAGCGACACGCTCATCGAAAGCACGGTAAAGCCGACCTCCCGCACCCCCTGCAACGCGGCGTTGAGCGGTTTCATGCCGGCTTCGACGTGGCGCGAAATATTTTCCAGCACCACGATGGCGTCATCGACCACAAAGCCGGTGGCAATGGTCAGCGCCATCAGCGACAGGTTATTCAGGCTGAAACCACACAGGTACATCGCGGCAAAGGAACCGATTAACGATACCGGTACTGCCACCGCCGGGATCAACGTCGCGCGGCCGGACCGCAGGAAGATGAACACCACCAGGATCACCAGTCCGATGGCGATCACCAGCGACTGTTCCACTTCCGCCAGTGAGGCGCGGATGGTTGGCGAACGGTCCTGCGCGATATTCAATTGGATCGACGCCGGGATGTTGTCCTGCAAGGCGGGCAATTCGGCGCGAATGCGATCGACGGTTTCAATGATATTGGCGTCCGGCGCCCGGCTGATGGCCAGAATAATCGCCGGCTTGGCGTCGGTCATCCCGGCGTTGCGTACGTCCTGAACCGAGTCATTGACCTCGGCCACGTCGCTCAGGCGCACCGCCGAGCCGTTGTTGTAGTGGATAATCAGTGGGCGATAAGCTTCGGCCGTTTTCAATTCATCGTTGGCCTGGATCTGCCAGCGCTGTTGCTGATTGTCTACCGAGCCCTGCGGCCTGCGCACGTTGGCGTTACTGATGGTCTGGCGCACCGCATCGAGTGAGATCCCCTGATTGAACAGCGCGCTTGGGTTGAGTTCGACCCGCACCGCAGGCAGGGAGCTGCCGCCGACCGAGACGTCACCCACTCCTTCGGTCTGGGCGATTTTTTGCGCCAGCTGAGTCGAAGCAAAGTCGTAAAGCTGGCCCTGGCTGTAGGTGTCGGAGGTCAGCGTCAGGATCATGATTGGCGCGTCGGACGGGTTGACCTTACGGTAGCTCGGGCGGTTCGGCATGCCGGTGGGCAACAGGCTTTGCGCCGCGTTGATCGCCGCCTGCACGTCACGGGCGGCGCCGTTGATATCACGATCGAGGTCGAACTGCAAAATGACGCGCGTGCTGCCCAGTGAACTCATCGAGGTCATTTCATTGCCCCCGGCTATTCGGCCCAAAGCGCGTTCCAGCGGCGTCGCCACCGACGAGGCCATGGTTTCCGGATCGGCACCCGGCAACGAAGCGCTGATTGAAATCACCGGATAGTCGACCTGCGGCAGCGGCGAAACCGGCAGCAGGCTAAACCCTATCACGCCGCTGATGGCAATCGCCAGGGTCAGCAGCGTGGTGGCCACCGGCCGGTAGATGAACAGGGCAAAGAATTTCACGGCAGCTCCTGCACATCCGGCTGACGGCGAGTATTACGCGCCAGCTTGTCAAACAGCAGGTAGATCACCGGAGTGGTGAACAGCGTCAGGATCTGGCTCATGACCAGCCCGCCAACCATGCAAACCCCAAGCGGATGTCGCAGCTCCGCGCCGACACCGGTGCTGAGCATCAGCGGCAGCGCGCCCAGCAACGCGGCCAGCGTGGTCATCAGTATCGGTCGAAAGCGCAGCAGGCAGGCCTGATAAATGGCATCGTACGGTGACATTCCCTGCTCACGTTCTGCGGCCAGCGCGAAGTCGATCATCATGATGGCGTTTTTCTTCACGATGCCGATCAGCAAAATGATGCCGATAATGGCGATCACGTCCAGCTCGCTGCCGGCCATCATCAGCGCCAGCAAGGCGCCGACCCCGGCGGTGGGCAGGGTAGAAAGAATGGTGACCGGGTGAATAAAGCTTTCATACAGCACGCCGAGCACGATATACATCGCCACCACCGCCGCCAGGATCAACCACAGGGTGCCGCCCAGCGCCGCCTGGAACGCCAACGTTGCGCCCTGGAACTGGGTGGTGATGTCTTTGGGCATATCGAGATTTTTTTCCGCCAGGGTGATGGCGTCAACCGCTTCCCCGAGTGAATAATTGCCGGCCACGTTAAAGGAGATGGTGGCCGCCGGGAATTGATCGAGATGGTTCACCGACAGCGGCCCGAAGCGCTCTTCGATTTTGGCAATGGTGTTCAGCGGCACGATGGTGCCGTTGCTGCTGGTCAGGCGGATCTCACTTAACGCCGCCAGGCCCGGTGTGGTGCTGACGTCATGTTCCAGCACCACGCGGTACTGATTGGCCTGAGTGTAAATGGTGGAGATCAACCGCTGGCCGAAAGCGTTGTACAGGGCGTTATCCACGTCACTCATGCTGATGCCGAGGCGAGAAGCCGAATCGCGATCGACGTTCACGTAGGCCACCAGTCCCTGATCCTGCCAGTTACTGGTGACGTCCGCCAACTGCGGTGCCTGTTTCAATTCCGCCATCAGCTGCGGTACCCACAGGCTGAGCTCGTCCAGCGACATGGCCTGCAGGGTAAACTGGTACTGAGTGCGGCTGACCTGGGTGTCGATGGTCAGATCCTGCACCGGTTGCAGATACAGTTTCACTCCGGGGAACTGCGCGCTCTGCTGCTGCAGACGAGTGATGATGGCCGGAATACGGTCGCTGCGTTCGCTCAAGGGTTTGAGGTTGATCTGCAGTCGACCGCTGTTGAGCGTGGCGTTGTTGCCATCGACGCCAACAAACGACGTCAGGCTCTCCACCGCCGGATCCTTGAGGATTTCTGCCGCTACCTGCTGTTGGCGCTCGGCCATATTACTGAACGACACCGACTGTGGCGCCTCCAGCGTGCCCTGAATAATGCCGTTGTCCTGTACCGGGAAGAACCCTTTCGGGATCAGCAGGTAAAGCAGGACGGTGAGCACCAGCGTGCTGAACGCCACGCCTAGCGTCAACCAGGGATGATTCAGCACGGTTTTCAGCCATTTGCCGTAGCGGGCGATGACCCGGTCAAAGAAGCGTTCGGAAGCGGCGGAAAAACGGTTCTGCTTGCGCAGGGATTCATGGCTAAGCATGCGCGCGCACATCATCGGCGTCAGCGTCAGCGAAACCACCGCGGAAATCAAGATGGCTACCGCCAGCGTTACGGCAAACTCACGGAACAGCCTGCCGACGATATCCCCCATAAACAGCAGCGGGATCAGTACGGCCACCAGCGAGAAGGTCAGTGAAATAATGGTGAAGCCGATTTCACCGGCGCCTTTCAATGCGGCATCGAGCGGTTTCTCGCCCTTTTCGATGTAGCGCGAAATGTTCTCGATCACCACGATGGCGTCGTCGACCACGAAGCCGGTGGCGATGGTCAAGGCCATCAGCGTCAGGTTGTTGATCGAAAAGTCCAAAAAGTACATGGCGGCGAAGGTGCCGATCAACGACAGCGGTACGGCGACGCTGGGGATCACGGTGGCCGGTACGTTACGCAGGAAAACGTAAATCACCATCACCACCAGCGCGACCGCCAGCAGCAACTCGAACTGCACGTCGCTGACCGAGGCGCGAATGGTGGTCGTGCGGTCGGTCAACACCTTGACGTCGACTGACTTCGGCAGGCTTTTGATCAACTGGGGCAGCATCTCGCGGATGCTGTCGGCGGTGGTGATGACGTTCACCCCTGGCTGACGCTGAATATTGAGTACGATGGCCGGCTGCTTATTGGCCCAGGCCGCCAGCCGGGTATTTTCCGCACCTTGTTCGATGGTGGCGATATCCTGCAGACGAATCGCGGCGCCGTTCTGGTAGGCGACAATCAGCTGGCGGTAGTCGTCGGCTGATTTCATCTGGTCGTTGGCCGAAAGGGTGACCGAACGCGTCGGGCCGTCCAGGCTACCCTTGGCAGAGTTAACGTTGGCGTTGCTGATGGCGGTGCGGATGGTTTCGCTGTCCAGACCGTAGGCGGCAACGGCCGCAGCATTAAGCTTCACGCGGACCGCCGGCCGCTGGCCACCGGAAATCGTCACCAGTCCGACGCCGGTGACCTGAGATATTTTCTGCGCGACACGGGTTTCCACCATGTCTTCCACCTGGGTCATCGGCATGGCGCTGGAGGTCACGGCCAGCGTCAGGATCGGAGGATCTGCCGGGTTAACCTTGCTGTAAATCGGCGGGTAGGGCAGATCGTTCGGCAACAGGTTAGTGGCGGAGTTGATCGCCGCCTGCACTTCCTGTTCGGCGACGTCGAGCGGCAACTCAAGCTGGAATTGCAAGGTGACGACCGAGGCGCCGCCGGAGCTTTGCGACGCCATCTGCTTGAGGCCGGACATCTGGCCAAACTGGCGCTCCAGCGGGGCCGTGATCGCCGAGGTGACCACGTCCGGGCTGGCACCGGGATACAGCGTGACCACCTGAATGGTCGGATAGTCGACTTCCGGCAGGGCGGACACCGGCAGCGCGCGATAACCGATAATCCCCGCCAGCAGGATCGCCAGCATCAACAGCGTGGTGGCAACCGGACGCAGAATAAACAGGCGGGATGGGCCGCCGCCGGCGTTAGGTGGCATCACCTGCATCAGGATTTCCCCTGAACGCGCGGTGAGTGGGCAGGCCGGGTTGCGGCCGGGGTAGCCTGCGGCGTGACAACTTCAACCTGCATGCCTTCGGTCAGGCGATCTATGCCGTCGGTCACTACCCGATCGCCGACGTTGAGGCCGGCGTTGATCACCACTTTTTGGCTGTCCTGTACGCCGGTGGTCACCAGGTGTTTACTGACCTTGTTATCTTCGCTCAGGGTCCAGACGAAGTTGCCTTCATTGCCCATCTGCAAGGCGGCTGTCGGAATGACGATCGCATCCAGCAGCGTTGCTACTTTCAGGCGTGCATTAACAAATTGGTTGGGGAACAGCGCGTCGTCCTCGTTGGTGAAGCGCGCTTTCAGTTTGATGGTGCCGGTGGTGGTGTCGATCTGGTTATCCAGACTCAACAGTGCACCGGTTGCCAGCAGGTTTTGGTTGGTGCGATCCCAGGCCTCGACGCTGACCGGACCGGTTTTTTGCGCTTTGATCAAATCGCTGATATTGCCTTCGGGCAAGGTAAATACCACATCGATAGGGTGCGTCTGGGTGATCACCACAATGCCGGTGGTGCTGCCGCTGCTGATGTAATTACCGACGTCCACCAGCTTCAGACCGACACGACCGTCAATCGGAGCGGTGATGCGGCTGTAGGTGATTTGCAGCTTGGCGCTGTCGACGGAGCCCTGATCGGCTTTGATCGCGCCTTCGGTCTGTTGCACCAGCGACAGCTGGGTGTCCAGATCCTGTCGCGAGACCAGATTGGTTTTGGCCAATTGCTGATAACGCGCCAGATCGCGCCTGGCATTGGCGAGGGTGGCCTGATCTTTGGCCAGTTGGCCCTGTGCCTGAGCCAGCTGCACCTCGAACGGACGCGGATCGATTTCAACCAGCAGGTCGCCGGCCTTGACCTGCTGCCCTTCGGTAAAGTGGATTGCCATCAGTTGGCCATCGACCCGGCTGGTGACGGTCACGGTGTTGGCCGCGGTGGCGGTGCCCAGCCCGGAAAGATAGCGCGGCACCGTCTGCTGCGTGGCGGTTGCCGCCTGTACCGGTGACATGGGGGCTCCCCGTCGTCCCCCGCCTGCGGCTGCTTTTCCCCCGGCGGCGTGACGCGCACCCGGTGCGGCATTGTCGGCAGATTGCGGAGTGCTGAAGTGACGCCAGATCAGCACGGCGGCAATAGCCACAATAACCACCACCAACAGGCGCAGTAACAGTGAACGACGTGGGTTTTTTGCATTCATGGTGGCGAAAATCTCTCCAAAAGGCAGGCGTGCGGGCACTCATTGCCAAAAAAGTTACACTCCTTACAGAATACTAGTTTAGCGAGGAAAGACGGCATAAAAATGAAGGAAATATGGAGGAACCGTCAGCATTGTCCGAATAAGTTGTAGATTTAATCCTGCTATGTTTATAAGCGTTGCCATCCGGCTTATAGCTAATGCGTTTTAGCGGATTTCCTGCTTTCGCGCTAATAATTAACCTGCGAATCATCAACCCCATGGAGCATGCAATGAGTCATAAAGAACTGGGCCGTTCGGGCATCAAAGTGCCGGCATTAACCTTCGGCGGCAACGTGTTTGGCTGGACGGCAGATCGCGAAACTTCATTCAGCCTGTTGGATGCGCTGGTGGAAAATCAGCTCAACTTTATCGATACCGCCGACGTGTACTCGAGCTGGGTGCCGGGCAATCAGGGCGGCGAATCGGAAACCACGATCGGCCAGTGGCTGAAAAAGAGCGGCAAGCGTGACCAGGTGATCATCGCAACCAAAGTCGGCAAGCCGATGGGCGAGGGTAAGCAGGGGCTGTCGCCACGCTATATCCAACAGGCGGTAGAGGATTCCCTGCGGCGTTTGCAGACCGACTATATCGACCTTTATCAGTCACACGATGATGACCGGGACACGCCGTTGGCGGAAACCCTGGCGGCGTTTGATGGGTTGATCAAGGCCGGCAAGGTGCGGGCGATAGGCGCTTCCAACTATCAGGCCGATCGTCTGGAGGAGGCGTTGAAAGTCAGTGAGCAGAATGGGTTGGCGCGCTATGAGACCCTGCAACCGGAATACAATCTTTATGCGCGTGAGGAGTATGAACGTAGCCTGGCGCCGGTAGTGCAGCGCCATGGATTGGGCGTGATTAACTTCTTCTCGCTGGCCAGCGGTTTCCTGACAGGCAAATACCGCAGCGAAAAAGATATCGGCAAGAGCCAACGTGGTGACACCATCGTTGAGCGATACCTTAATCCGCGCGGTTTCAAAATTTTGGCGGCGCTGGATCGGGTGGCGGAAAAACACCACACCTCGCCAACGCAAGTCTCACTGGCCTGGCTGATTGCGCGGCCGGACATCACCGCGCCGATCGTCAGCGCCACGTCGCTAAAACAGTTGGATGAGCTGATCAGCGCTACCCGGCTGCGGCTGGATGCCGAGGATATCCGTAGCCTGAACGAGGCCAGCGCCTGGTGACGAGCGTCAGCTGCGGGCGGTGTTAATCAACGTCAGCAACTGTGTCAGGCAACTTTCTACTGGCCGGTGCGCGGTATCGATACGGGCCACCGGCTCCTTCCAGGGCGTGTAATCGTGAGCTGTGACATCGCGCCAGTTGGGAAGCCGCAGCCCGGCAACGTCACCGGCGCGGGTTTCAACCCGTTGACGGTGTTCGCTACTGTCGGAGCAAACCACCTCAATCTCGAAGCAGGCTGCTCCGGCCCTTTGCGCCACCTTACGCCAGGCGTCACGGGTGACCGGCAGCGGGTTGACCGAATCGGCAATCAGAGTATGGCCCAGGCGCAGGTTGTCCTCGGCCACGCCATAAGCGGCAAAATAGCCGGCGGGACCGATGTCACCGGCCAGGGAACCGCTGTTGCGGATGGCTTGCTCAAGGGTATCGATTCGAAGATACATTGCCGGCAATGCGCTGGCCAACGCCCGTGCCAGCGTAGTTTTACCGCTGCCGGGCAGCCCGGAAAAAACGATCAGCATTGTTGCTCCCGCCATGATTGTTGTCCCAACCGATACAGTACCTGTTTTTGCAACGGATGGCTTGGCGGCAGAGCGCGGCATTGATATGCCACGCTCTTGGGCCCTTAACGGAACAGCGTCTGCGCCCAGCGAGCCAGTCCGGCGGTGACCGAGCCGAAGTCGTTGCCGCCGACGATAGGAATGCCCGGCAACTGCTGTTGTAGCGCGGCGCGCAACAGCGGGGAACGTGCGCTGCCGCCGGTGAGATAAATCACCTGCGGTGCCGTCTGGCTGCTGGCCAGCGCGGCGCTGACCTGTTCCTGAATGCGCAGCAGCGGCTGTGAGATGGCCTCGGCAAGCTGATCCTGGCTGATGGTTTCCGCCAGGTCAGTCTGGACGAAAGCCAGCGGAGCGCTGATGTTTTGCTGTGCCGACAGGGCGATTTTGCTCTCCTCTGCCGCGCGCACCAGGCGGTAGCTCAGGCGCTGCTGGTGCACTTTCAGCAGGCGCTTAACCTTTTCAGGTTCGGCGGCATCGCGGATCAAATCGCGCAGCATGCGGCCATTGGCGGCGCTGTAGAAGTCGATCTGTGCCGGGACGTCGTTGGTGGCGACCGCGTTCCAGTAAGGTAGTGCAGGCAGGGCGATGCCTTTTTCGGTTTCGCCACCCATGCCGAACAGCGGCATCAACTGCTTGAACGCCAGCATGATGTCCAGGTCGTTACCGCCGACCCGGCAACCGCTGTGCCCCAGCAGGCTTTGCTGACGATCGGCACGGTCACGCCACTGCGGGCCCATCAACAGCACTGAACAGTCGGTCGTCCCGCCGCCGATGTCCACCACCAGTACGGTTTTCTCTTCGCTCAGCGTCGCTTCGAAATCCAGGCCTGCGGCGACCGGCTCGAACTGGAATTCAATGTCCTTGAAGCCGGCGCGCTCCGCAGCGCGTTGCAAAATGCCCTGCGCCTGACGGTTAGCCTCTTCGCCACCGATACCCTGGAAGTTGATCGGACGGCCAATGACCGCCTGGCTGATGCTGTCCTGCAGCACGTTTTCCGCCTGACGCTTGATGTGGAACATCATGGCGCACACCAGATCTTCAAACAGCGCGATCTGCTGTGGCTTCAGGCCGTTGGCACCGAGGAAGGATTTCGGCGAGCGGACAAAATACACTTCTTCCGGATCTTCAACGTAGTGCGCCAGCGCCTGCAGGCCGAACAGCACGCTGTCGTTGCCGACGGGAATGTCCTCTTCGCGGTTGTAGTTGATTGCCCGGCGCAGCAGCTGCTGGTTTTCCTCGCTGGCGGTCGGCACCTGCCAGTGGCGGTGCAAACACTCGCTCACGGCTTCGCGCGTCGGGGCACACAGCATCGACGGCAGGTAGGGTTCGTTGTTTTCCAACGTCAGCAGCTCAGGGCCGTTATCTCGCATCACTGCGACGGAACAGTTGGCCGTTCCGTAATCGAATCCAATAAACATGTCTTTTCTCTATCCCCATGCCAATGAAGGGGGGCGACTTTACCCGAGACTTGGCCCTCGGGCAATCTGAGAGCGCTTAACTGACGAAAAATTTAGCGGCGAACGTACCGGCATGCTTAACTTAATGTCCGAATCCCGCACGTCAGCGTGCTCATCGAGTCGCATAATGCACAAAAAACTGACCCCGAGCGTGGCCATGAAAAACCAACAGCAGGCGTTGTATGAGGCACTGAGTGCGCGCGATCGCAAATTTGACGGTCGCTTCTTCGTCGGCGTTTCGTCGACCGGTATTTACTGTCGCCCGGTGTGCAGTGCGCGTACGCCAAAAATTGAAAACTGCACTTTTTACCCGAGTGCGGCGGCGGCGGAACTGGCGGGATTTCGACCCTGCCTGAAGTGCCGGCCGGAGTTGGCGCCGGGGCTGGCATTGATCGACCTAGGCAATCGCTATGCTCAGGTGGCGGTGCAGCTGATTGAGCAGGGGTACCTGTCGGAGCACAGTTGCGAGCAACTGGCGGCGCGGCTGGGCATTTCCGATCGTCATCTGCGGCGTATCTTTGCCGATCAGTTTGGTGCTTCCCCGATTGATTACGCCCAGTCGCACCGGCTGTTGCAGGCCAAGCGCCTGTTGGCGGATACCGATATGCCGCTGAGCGAGGTGGCCTTTGCCGCCGGTTTCGGTAGCCTGCGGCGTTTTAACGAACTGTTCAAGGCGCGTTACCGGTTAATTCCCTCGGCGCTGCGCAGCAGTACTGGCCGAAACGAACGTACCGTCGCCAGCGGGCTGGTGTTTCACCTGGGCTACCGGCCGCCGTATGACTGGCCGCGCATGCTGGGTTTCTTGCAAACCCGTGCGGTGAGCGGTGTGGAAAGGGTTGAGGGGCAGCAGTACCTGCGGGCGATTGCCATCACTCAGGGCGGCGTTGAATATCGTGGTTGGGTCAGCGTGCAGCCGGAAGTGGCGAGCAATCGGGTGCGGGTGGAAATTGCCCCTTCCCTGAGCCGGGTGACGACGGAGGTGCTGCGGCGCACTCGCCAACTGTTTGACCTCGATGCCGCGCCAGATCTAATCGCCCAGGCGTTGGGGCCGTTGGCTGCCGATGCGCCGGGGCTGCGGCTGCCCGGCTGCGTCAATGCATTCGAACAGGCGACCCGCGCGGTGCTCGGGCAGTTGGTCAGCGTCAAAATGGCGGCGACCTTTGCCGGAAGAATGGCTGAACTCTGGGGCACCCCGCTGGATCAGCCTTATGGCGGCATTACCCACGTCTTTCCCACTGCCGAACAGATTGCGCGACTACAGCCTGAGGCGCTGCGCCCGTTGGGGGTGCAGCTGAAACGAGCGGCGGCGTTAATCGGCATTGCGCAGGCGGTTACCGAAGGGCGATTGCAATTGGAGAACGTGCTGGATATTGAGCAGGGGATCAAGGCACTGACCGCGCTGCCGGGGATTGGCAGTTGGACCGCCAGCTACATCGCCATGCGCGCCTGGTCGTGGCCGGACGTGTTCCTGGCGGGGGATTATCTGATCAAACAGCGTTTTCCCGGCATGACGCCACGCCAGATTGAGCGCTATGCCGAAAGCTGGCGACCCTGGCGTTCCTACGCCACGCTGCATCTGTGGCATAACGATGGCTGGGCACCGTCAATGGAGGGCGCCGGGTAGCGGCTGCGGGCTAGTCTTTGGCGGCAATGCGCGTCAGCAGGCCGTCTATTCCTTCTCGCATCAGAAAGGCCAGTACCTTCTCGCGCTCGCTTTCACTCAGGTGATGGTAATACTCAATCCACACCGCCAGCGGATCCTGGCGTTCAACCTGATATTCAGCAGGATCTTCTTGCAGTATCAGCAAGCTGCGCGCGCCGATCGGCAGGCTGTTGATGTGGTATTCCACCGCTTTGCCTTGTACGCCTTTGCGCCGGCGGCTGAGCCAGCCTTCGCGGCGGGCCTTCAAGTTGATCCCCTGTGGCGAGGAGGGCAGTCCTGCAATGCCGGTCAGCTCTCTGGCGGCAAACCACTCGTTTTTCATAGCCATTCATCCCTGAGCAAGTTAGGTGTATAGAGCGGGAGAAAATTAATTCGCGTGCTGATTTCCGTATCGAGGTGTTATGCAAGCGATTAACTTTGACCTGTTAGTTATACCACTAACCTCAGGTGGGCTAAGCAAAAAATGCGTGATGGGCGAGCTGCGGCGTTATGCCGCAGCTCGAAAGGCAAGGTTGTCATTTTGATGTTTGGCGATGCGGATTAGCGGATACCAAAGTAACCGCCGCTGAGCAGTTCGGTCAGCGACTGTTCCAGTGCGATGGCGTCGCCGTCAGACAAATCGATGCCAATGGCCTGTAGGGTGTGCAGCGTGACCTGTTGGTGTGCCGGGCCGGCCAGCGTTTGAGCTTGCACCCGATGCGTCGCCCCATTGAGCATCGAAACCATCAGTTCGTCCATCTGGTTGCAATGCACGTTGGTGATGAAGCGTTCGTCGACGCGGATATAGTCAATCTTTTGGCCATGCAACTCGTCAAAGGCGCTGAGGCTGTGGCCAAAACCGTTAACGATCAGCTTGCAGCCCCGTTGCTGCAACTGCTGGAGGTACGGCCTGCAAATGCCGGCGTGTTCCAGCACCACTGCCTCATCGACCGCCAACAACAATGCCCCTGGTTGCAAGGGGGAAGCATCCAGCGCTGCCAGCAGATCCTCCTGGAAGCCGGCGTCCAGCAGGCTGTCGGTTGCCAGCGGTAGCGCGATGGATAACCCCTTGCGGGCAATATCAGGGGCGCGCTGCGTCAGTATTTGCCCGATGATCCAGCGGTCAATTTCTTGCGTCAGGCCGTATAGCCGGGCGGCGGAGATAAAATCGTCGCTCGCCAGCGACTGACCTTCCTGACTCCTCACCTGCAGTTTCAACTGATAGAAGCAGACCGCCAGCGGCGTTTTTGGCGGTGCCACCGCCCTGACATGCAGCAACAATTGCCCATCGGTGATGATGTCCGTCACTTCCTGACGCGTCAGCAGTTCATGCTGACGTTCCAGGATCATTTTTTGACGCGCCTCATAGAGATAAACCTGGCCGCGTCCGCGATGCTTGGCGGTATAACAGGCAATATCGGCCTGCGCCAGCAGTTCGCTGCTCTTGCCGGCATCGGCATCAATGCGGGTTACGCCTGCACTGGCGCCGACGTGGTAAATCTTCCCTTCCCAAAAGAACGGATGCTGGCTGATGTGATTAACCAGCTGTT
Organism: Serratia liquefaciens; assembly: GCA_012719855.1. Taxonomy (GTDB): domain Bacteria; phylum Pseudomonadota; class Gammaproteobacteria; order Enterobacterales; family Enterobacteriaceae; genus Serratia; species Serratia liquefaciens_A. Next base: position 34,539 of record JAAXZN010000045.1, read on the forward strand.
GTATCAGCGACTGGGCCTGTTCCCGCGTGCAGTCGAACAGGATCAGCCCGAACTCATCGCCGCCGAGCCGGGCCAGGCAGTCGCTGTTGCGCAGATGGTGCCGCATCAACAGGGAAAGATCTTTCAACAGTGCGTCGCCCGCGGCGTGACCGGCGTTGTCATTGACCGCCTTGAAACGGTCGAGATCGAGGAACACCAACGCGTGCTGCAGCCGTTTTTCAGTGGCGTTGGCGATAGCGGCCTTCAGGCGTTTTTCAAAACTGGTGCGATTGGGCAGCGTGGTCAGGGCATCGTGGGACGCGCTGTAACTCAACTTCTGCATCAGTTCGCGTGAGGCCGTGACATCCTGCAATACCATCACCGCGCCCATCACGTTGCCGTCGATCGTTTTCAACGGTGAAACCGACTGTTGAATATCGAAGCAGCGGCCGTCGCGCCCATGCAGCACCAGGGCATAGTCTGCCGGCAGCGCTCGGTTTTCCTGCAGGCAGCACTGGATCGGGTTTTCTACCTCTTCGCCGTCTTTCCCGTTGGTCAGGTGTACCACGCCGGCGACGGGCATGCCGATCGCCAGACTGAGCGGCCAGCCGCACATCTGCTCGGCCACCGGGTTCATAAAGGTAATGTGCATTTCGTCGTCGGTGGATATCACGGCTTCGCCGATGGCATCGAGCGTTATGTGCAGGCGCTCTTTTTCCTCGTGCAGTGCTTCGGTCAGATTACGGACCTCCGTCATGTCGATATTGGTGCCGATCATGCGCAGCGGCGTACCCTGTTGATCCAGAATGACATTGCCCTGGCCGCGAATATGGCGCACTTTTCCTTCGCGGGTGAGCAGCCGGAACTCCATGATAAAGGGCCCCGGCTGTTTGAGAAGAACGCTCATCTCACGATCGGTCCGCTCGCGATCTTCAGGCAACAACAGCGTGCGCCACAGCGACAGCGTGGGCGTTTGCTCCGGGCTGACGTCGTAAAGCTCGAACATACGTTTGTCCCAGGTGAGCTCTTCGCCGTGCATCATCCATTCCCAAACGCCGATGCCGCCCACTTTATTCGCCAGCGTAATGCGCTCCATCAGTCGGTGGTTCTCTGCGGCGGTGCGTTTCAACTCGCTGATGTCTTCCACCTGCGAAATAAAATACAGCGGCAGCCCTTCGGCATCGCGCACCAAAGATACGGCCAGCAGCGCCCAGACGTGTTCGCCGTCGCTGCGGATGTAGCGTTTCTCCAGGGTGTAACTGCTGATATGCCCGTCGAGCAGATCGTGCAGTTGCGTCAGGTCGGCGTTCAGATCGTCCGGGTGGGTGATTTCCTGGAAAGTCAGGCGTCGCAGAGCCTCCGGGGTATAGTCGAGCAGTTTGCACAACGCCTGATTGACCTGCAGCCATTTCCCCTGCGGCGACACCAGCGCCATGCCGATGGCCGAATACTCCAACGCATTACGAAAGCGAGTTTCACTCTCGACGATGTGCTGTTTCTCCACCCGGAAGGCGTGCATCACCATGGCCATCGAATGCGCCGGGATCAAAATCAACAGGATAGGCAGGTAAATCTCGATATCGCTGAAGGGACCGAGGGGCGCATGAAAATGCAGCAACCCGACGGAAATCATCACGGTGATCATCAGCGTGGTGCAAAAGCAGATGACGAAAGCTTCGAGCCGCGGCAGCGCGATTGCCGCCCACAGCAGCGGCAGAATGACGAAGGTGAACGGAAAGGGCAGGTAGCTCAGCGCCAGATAGCTGAAGGTCAGCGCGACTATCAACGTCAGCAGCAGAGTGTACAGATTCAGCGTATCCAGCATGCGGCGACGATACACCAGCCCGATGGGCGTCAGCGACAGGACGCCAATAGCCTCTGAAATAAACCAGGTGCTGAAGGGGTGCCAGAAAGTGTGTCCCGGGGCGGGAACCCACCAGGCGGCCAGCAGGGCGCTGAACAAAGGGGTGAAGATCACCGCGCAGACGACGAATTTAAGCCAGCTGGCCAGGCTGTTCAGCGGATCGTCCGCCAGCAGCATGCGGCGTAACAGCAGGGTGCAAACCACCGCTTCCAGCAGGTTGATCAGGGTCAGTTTTACCGGGAACCAGCTAAAGCCGAACAGCGTGACGCTGGCGGCCACGATGCCAATCCCGCATGCCAGCAGCGGTAACCCCCACTGGCGTGGCGCGTGGCGGAACAGCACGGCAATAATGGCGGCAGTGGGGAACCACAGCGGGGTAAAGTGGCTGGACTCGTTCGACAGCGTCAGGCACAGCAATGCCAGTAAAAATACCGCCAATGCCGCCAGCAGGCTGTGCGTCAACAAGGCGCCCTGGCGCGTGATGAGATGATTCGGTGCGCTGATATCCATAGACAACCCTTAACTCTGGCATCTGTCACTGAACGAGGTCATGACGCGAATGAGATGGAAAGTTTATTGGCAAAGGGTAGTACAGCGTGGCAATAAAACCCACTGAATCAGACAGCTTTAGTGAGCAAACGCAAAAGCCGGCGCGGGGCCGGCCTTCAGGAGATTTAAAGCAGGAACAAGGTGGCCAGCCCGAGGAAGATAAAGAAGCCGCCGGTATCGGTCAGTGCGGTGATCAATACGCTGGAACCTACCGCCGGATCGCGCCCAAATTTGAGCATGGTCATCGGGATCACCACCCCCATCAGCGCGGCCACCAGCAGGTTGAGGATCATCGCCAGCGTCATGACGCCGCCCATCGCCCAGTCGCCGTACAGCAACCAGGTCACTATGCCCATGATGCCGCCCCACACCACGCCATTGATGATGGCCACCCCCAGCTCCCTGAGCATCAGGCGGGAAATGTTGCCGACCTCAATCTGGTGCAGTGCCAGCGCACGCACGATCATGGTGATGGTCTGATTACCGGTGTTACCGCCAATCCCCGCCACGATCGGCATTAACGCCGCCAGCGCCACCAGTTGTGAAATGGTGTGTTCGAACAGGCCGATGACTCGTGAGGCGATAAACGCGGTACACAGGTTGATCGCCAGCCATGCCCAACGGGTTTTCACCGCCTTGCTGACCGGGGCAAACACGTCTTCTTCCGGGCTCAAGCCCCCCATGCGGCGCAGGTTGCTGTCGCTTTCTTCATTGACCACGTCGACGATTTCCTCGATGGTCAACCGGCCCATCAGCTTGCCCTTGGCGTCGACCACCGGGGCGCTGATCAGGTCATAACGTTCGAATGCGCTGGCTGCCGCTTCGGCCTTGTCTTCCGGTTGAAAACGGGTGGGATCGCTGTCCATGACCGTCTGGACCAGGGTCTCCGGATCATTGAGCAGCACGGCGGTGAGCGGCAGTTCGCCCAGCAGGGTATTTTTACGATCGGTGACGAAGAGTTTGTCGGTGGCCTCCGGGATGGTTTTACGCAGGCGCAGGAAGCGATGCACGGTACCGATAGTGACGTCGGGGCGCACCGTGATCAGTTCAAAATCCATCATCCAGCCGACGGTGTCCTTGCCGTAGTGGATCATCTCGCGGACTTGTGCGCGCTGCTCCGGCTCCATCGAAGTCAACAGACGGCCCATCAGGTTACGCGGCAGGTATTGCGCCAAATAGGCCTGCTCATCGACGTCCAGCGTCTTGATCGCTTTGAGCAGGTCCTTGTCGCTCATTTCTTCGATCAGGCTGTCCCATACGGGTTCGGCGACTTCCACCAGCGCTTGACCGCGTTTGGCGTTGCCCACCAGCCGCCACAGTGCCAGGCGCTCGTCCTGGGGCAGCGCTTCCAGCAGGTCTGCCAGGTCAGCGGCGTGCATGTCGTCCAGCAGGCCGGTGATTTCTGCAGTCTGGTTTAGCAGCTCGCTTTTGCTGAGGGCGTTTTCATCCCCCGGTCGGCCGAGAATGCCATCGACCAGATCTTTGTTGTTCAACAGCAGAGAAAGAATGCGCTGGCGATACTCAGCGACTTTTTTAACGTTATGCGTTGCAGCTGACATGGTCTTCCTTACTGGCACTCAGTGATCCTTACAGACCTGCTCTGGACTGGAGAGAGCATAGTGAATGCAGGCGTCATTTTTATGAAATGGGAGCAGTTGCTGAGGAATAAGTAAGGGGTCTGGCGCGCCGAGATACTGGCCGACGGCAGGCTGCTTAACTATTCGCAAGCCCTGCGGGATAACTTGAATCCGTGGGTTCAGGGGGTGATGTCCCGGTTTTCGTCGCTCATCTCAGTGGTGCTTTGCTGAGGGGCGAGTTTTTTTTCCTGATGGTGGGGCACCGCGACGACCGCGGCATACAGCAGACGGCCGACTAAAATGATAAAGCTGACAAACAGCACTATTTTGGTCATCTGTCCGGTGGATTTTTTACGCATATATCACCCGGCATGCCGGTTTCCTGTGTTATGCCCGCCATCTTTCACGCTGGCCCGTGCGGCGGCCACTTGAAATTTATAGAGATATTGAACGCTGATGCAGGCCGATAGAGTGTAAACGGAATTCTAGCCATTGATGACAAATATTGTCTATTTATTTCCGGACAGCCAAACCCGGTATTTCGTCGCTGTTTAGCTTAAGTTTGGCTTTATCTGTCGGATCAGCAGCTTAAGATAAGACAAAAAATAGGCTTACACATTTTTAGCCAACTTTTCCTCTTTGGTTGATCGGAGTCAAGCCTCACCTCTGCCCGGCGCCTAAAATTTCCGCCATTCTCCTGTCGCATATGATACTTTCAGCTTGCCTCATGAATGGATAGAGGTACGAAAAGGAACCTGCCTTATTACCCGAACGCGTGAATGGAATTACGCCCTGACGGACTCGTTATTTTTATGATCAAGCCAATATTCTGGAAGCATTTACGCGAGCGCTGGTGGGGGTGTCCCCTCCTCTGGAGCCTGTTATTGATCCCGTTCGCGGGGTGGCTGTCGCCGCGGATCATGCTGCCCGAGGGCAAAGTCTATCTGCTCTATCTGCCGCTCACCGCCTGTATTGCACTGTTGATGGTCTACGACTGGCGGGCGCTACCGGGCATAGCCCTCGCGATCCTGCTGCGTTACGCCCACCGGCTGGGCCTGGAAAGTGGCTTGCTGGTGACGCTGCTGTACCTGTTTTGCCTGAGCCTGTGTTGGCTGGGGTATCGCAGGAAAACGCAACGCCGTTGGTGTGCGGCGCCGGGGGGCGCGGCGCTGGTGAAGGAGCGACTAATCTGGCTGGTGGTGTTACCGGCACTGCTGTTTGTCTTCGGCCTGAAACTGCTGGTCGCCTTTGCCCGGTTGCCCGACGAACTCGGGATGATGCCCGGTGATAACAGCTATCTGATGGCGTTGGTCAATTTTCAGGCGCTGCTGCTGGGCTGTCTCTCTGCCATGCCCTTGCTCTACATCATGTTGCGCATCTTGAATAAACCCGGTTTCGCCCTGACGCTCTGGCGCCGTTTTGGTCGTGAAATGGCGCCAAACGTCGATAAAAAAGAGCTGTCGCTGTGGCTGTTGGTGCTGGTGGGGATGGTAACGGTGCTGTCCCATCACGCCAAAGAAGCCATTCCCCTGTTGCTGGGGGGGTACGGATTGGTCTTACTGTTGCCGGTGATGCTCTACGGTGCGATGCGTTTTGGCTATCAATTCAACTGCCTTATCTGGTCTGCCACTCTGTTGGTGCTGTTTTTTCATTATCCCGGTGCTTCACAGCCCGACAATCTGTTGCATAACCTGGCGGTCATCTCTTCGATGATGGTGGTGTTTACCCTGTGCATTTTCCTGATGTCGGCGCTCAATACTCGCCAGCGGTTAAGCCACGCCAGGGCACAAAGCGCCTCGCTGCAAGATCCGGTGATTGGCCTGCCTAACCTGCGCGCCCTCAAGCGTGATCTGGCTCAGTCCCCGCCTTCAACCCTGTGTTTTCTGCGCGTCAGCGAACTGGATTTGCTGAGCCGTAACTATGGCATGCAGTTGCGCATTCGTTTCAAGCAGCAATTGGCGGCGCTGCTGCATCAGGTATTGGCCCCAGGAGAGGGTGTTTACCATTTGCCGGGCTATGATTTGTTGCTGCGGGTGGACGGTGGCAACAGCGAAGAAAAGGTCGAGGAGATTTACCGTGCGCTGGAGAAATTCCGCCTGGTATGGAACGGTTTGCCGCTCCATCCCCCGCTGGGATTAGGCTATTGCAGCGTGGTGCCCGGCTTTGAACATCTCTACCTGCTGCTGGGGGAGCTCAGCGCGTTGGCGGAGGTTTCTCTCACCAGCGGCAAGCCGGAAAGCGTGCAAAATAGCGGCAATGCGGTCCAGGATGAAGTCAAACGCAAGGTGGCGTTACTGCACGGGGTACAGCGTTCGTTGGATAACGACGGATTTATCCTGATGGCGCAGCCGATCGAGGGCCTGCGCGGGGACCGGTATTATGAAATTCTGCTGCGGATGCGCGACGATCTGGGGAACATAATATCGCCGAATGATTTTCTGCCGGTGGCGCATGAGTTCGGTCTGGCTTATCGGTTGGATCTGTGGGTGCTGCGTAATACGTTGAAGTTTATGGACCAGCACCGTATCGATCTGCCCAGCGCGCGCTTTGCGGTGAATTTGACGCCTTCTTCACTGTGCCGACCGATGCTGAGCCAGGATGTAGACAACCTGTTGCAGCAGCACCGTATCGAGCCGTATCAGCTGACGTTAGAGGTGACCGAGTCGCATCTGCTGCAGAATACGGATTACGCCGGCGCCAACCTGCAGGCGCTGCGTGAAATGGGCTGTCGTATTGCGCTGGATGATTTTGGTACCGGCTATGCCGGTTACGATCGCCTCAAGATGTTGCCGGTCGACATGCTGAAAATCGACGGCAGTTTTGTGCGCGACATGCTGACCAGCGCGGTGGATTTTCAGGTGATCGCGTCTATCTGTAAAGTTGCGCGAATGAAGCGCTTGACCATTGTGGCGGAATACGTGGAAAGCCTGGAGCAGTTGGTCGCGTTGAAAGGGGTGGGCGTGGACTATATGCAGGGGTATTTTGTCGGCGAACCGCAGCCGTTAACGGCGTTGTTATCGAAACAATCTTAATTGTCGCCCCCGCAGAACGGGGGCAACAGACTCAGGCAGAGCGCTGCTCGTCTTGCGAGCCTTCCTCTTCGCAAATCAGTTTCCAACCCACGACGTCGTTCCAGTAGGCCTGTTCACGTTCGAGATCCAGTTGTACCAGGTTGTTCAGCGCCAGATAACCGGCCGGGAAGCGCAGCGTCCAGTGGTTATCGTCGGTGCTCAGGCGTAGCGTTTCCGGCGTGGTGGTCGACTGGCGCTGGTTGTTGAGCAGGGTACTCAGGCGCAACAGTTGGATCAGCGGCAGGTAATGCTTTTTCTTGAACAGGTTCAGGCGCGGCAGTTCTTCCAGCTTGATGCCTTTGCGATGGAAGCGCACCAGCGCCGCCAACAGCAACTGCTGCTCCTGGTTGAAGCCCGGCAGGTTGGTGTTTTGCAGAATGTAAGCCGAATGGCGATGCATGCCGCTGTGGTTAATGCTCAGCCCCACTTCGTGCAGCATCGCGGCCCACTTCAGCAAGGCTTCCAGCTGTGGGTTCGCCAGCTTGGTGTTCTGCGCCATCCATTGCGCATACAGCAGTTCGGTGGTATCCAGCACCCGTTTCGCCTGCTCGCGGTCGATATTGTAGTGATCGGCCAGGCTCTTGGCGGTGCGGCTGCGAATGTCCTGATGACGGAAACGGCCCTCCATCTCGTACAACACGCCTTCGCGCAGTGCACCGTCGGAAAGGCGCAGATCGCGGATCGCCAACGCATCGAACACGCCGCACAGGATGGCTAAACCCGGTACAAACACCGACTGGCGGTCTTCCGACAGCCCCGGCAGGCTCATTGCGCTGAAGTTTTTAAACTGCAGCACCTGTTCAGCCATCATTTCCAGCCGCTCGAGGGTGATCAGGCCATCTTTTTCGCCCATCGCCACCAGCACTTCGTGCGCGGCCTTGATGGTGCCCGACGCGCCCAGAGCATATTGCCAGCCCTGAATACGGTACTGCCAGGCCAGCGTTTCCAGCTTCTGTGCCGCCGCCAGACGTGCGCGTTTGAAGTTGTTTTTGCTGATTTCCCCGCCCGGGAAGAACTGTTGGGCGAAGCTGACGCAGCCCATGCGGCGGCTTTCCGCCAGCAGGGGTTCAAAATCTTCGCCGATCACCAGTTCGGTTGAACCGCCGCCGATGTCGATCACCAGCTTGCGGCCTTTTTCCGGTTGGGTATGTTCTACACCCATAAAGATCAGACGCGCTTCTTCCTGCCCGGCGATGATTTCGATCGGGTAGGGGATCACTTTGGCGGCACGCTTGAGGAACACTTCAGCGTTCACCGCCTGGCGCAAGGTATGGGTACCGACGATGGTGACATTATCCGCCGGGAAGCCTTGCAGCCGCTCGGCAAACAGCGCCAGGCAAGCCAGGCCGCGTTCTATTGCCTCTTCACTGAGCACATTGTTGCTGTCCAATCCATCGGCGAGGTGGACCCGCTGTTTTAAACGCCCCAATACCTGTAAGGCGCCATTGACGACGCGGGCAATCACCATGTGGAAGCTGTTCGACCCGAGGTCGATGGCAGCGATTTCCTGCGGTTTGTTCGTTGCAGTGCTTTTTAGCGGCATAGTTGCTGGCCTACTGTCCTGGTTGTTCCAGAGCTTTTAAATACTCGTAAATGGCAACCTGAGAACGGACTTTGCGGCGGTTGCCGCGCGGCACGTACTGGTTGCTCAGTTCTTTATCGAGGTAACGCGCCTTGACCGTGTCGCTGAACAGAATTTCCAGAATATCCAGAACCCGTTGTTTCAGCGTTGGATCCAGCAGCGAGACCGCGACTTCGATGCGGTAATCTATGTTACGGGTCATCCAGTCGGCAGAGGACAGATAGACCAGTTTGTCACCTTTGTTTTCGAAAACGTAAACCCGATCGTGTTCCAGATAGCGGTCGACGATGCTGATTATCTGAATATTGTCACTGATCCCCGGTAGGTTGGGAATCAAAGAACACATCCCGCGCACCAACAGGCGGATTTTTACGCCGGCGCCGGAGGCGGTATATAACCGATCTACCAGCCCTTTATCCACCAGATTGTTGATTTTCAGCATAATGCCGGCCGGAAGCCCGGCTTCGGCGTTGGCAATTTCGTTGTCGATCAACTCATACAGCTTCAGGCGCGAGTTCTGCGGTGACACCATCAGGTTGTCGAAGGTGACCGGCCGGTACGGATTTTCGATAAAGTTGAACACCCGGCGCACTTCGTTAGTGATGCGTGCGTCGGCGGTCAGCAATGAATAGTCAGTGTAAATGCGCGCGGTTTTCTCGTTAAAGTTACCGGTACCGATATGAGCATAGCGCACAATCTCGTCGCCTTCACGGCGTGAGATCAGGAACAGTTTGGCGTGAATTTTCAAGCCAGGCGCGGAGAAAATGACGTGCACCCCGGCTTCCGTCAGGCGCTTGGCCCAGTGGATGTTGGCCTCTTCATCAAAGCGCGCCTGTAGCTCTACCACCACCGTGACTTTTTTGCCGTTATGGGCGGCGTGGATCATCGACTCGATAATGCGCGAGTCTTTTGCCACGCGGTAAATGTTGATTTTGATCGCCAGCACGCTGGGGTCGAACGACGCCTGGCGTACCAGCTCCAGCACGTGTTCAAAGGTGTGGTACGGGTAGTAAAGCAGCACGTCGTGCTCGCGAATGGCGTCAAAGCCGTTGCGGAATTTTTCGAACCAGGTATGGCGCAGGCGCGGCAGCGGTTTGTTGACCAGGTTGGCCTTGCCGACGTTCGGGAAGCCGATAAAGTCTTTGAAGTTATGGTAACGGCCGCCGGCAATGACCGAATCATAGTTGGAAATACCGAGCTTGCCGCGCAGCAGTTCCACCATTTCATTGGGCATGTCGCGCTGATAAACAAAGCGTACCGGCTCGGCGGTCAGGCGCTGCTTCAGGCTGGAAGACATCAGCTCCAGCAGGCTGGATTCCATCTCGGTAACCAGATCGTATTCCGCATCGCGGGTCATTTTCATCGAATAGGCGTTGAGCGCGTCGTAATCGAAGAAGCCCTTGAAGATATCGTCCAGGCAGTAGCGAAGAATGTTATCCAGCAGGATCATCGGCTTGCGGCGGCGAGGGGCTTCTGGCGGCAGGTTGACGAAGCGCGGCACCTTGTCGGACGGGATCTCCAGCAGCGCGTAATCAATACGCGTGCCGCGGATAATCTCCACCGCCAGATAGGTGTAATCGTCTTTCAGGAACTGCACCAGGTTGGTTTCATTGTTGATCAGGATCGGCGTGATGTGCTGGCGCAGATGCTGCTTGAAGTATTGCCGCAGCCAGATTTGCTGGTTTTCCGACACCTGACGTTCGTTGATTAGGAAGATCTGGTTGCGTGCCATTTCCAGCAGCAAATCGTTATACAGGCTGTCGAATTCTTGATCGGTTTTTAATACCTTGGCCTGGATCTTTTTCAGCAGATGGCGTGAAGCTCCGCCAGAGCCCTGTTCTTCGCTGATCAGAATGCGTCGTTTGAGATCGGCAAAGCGGACCTTATAGAACTCGTCAAGGTTATTGGAGTAAATGCCCAGAAAACGCATGCGCTCAATCAGGGGATTGCTCTTATCTGCGGCTTCCTGCAACACGCGTTCATTAAAGGATAACCAGCTTAGTTCTTTTTCGATGTAGAGCTTTTCCTGACCCATTGCCACTCCAGTTCAATTTTAGAAAAGGATCCGGGACGCAGCGCCCGGATGCCGCTCTAGTGTCCTTCATCATTATTGCGAGAGATTGACAGGAAAGTCCAACATATCCATTACCTTGGGGCGAGGCATTTTAAGGCGTAAAAATATTCTCTGCGGCGTCCGGGTCGTGGGTTATGTATGAGCGCTATAAAATGAAGACAATAATGCTAAATATCACTACATATGATCGGCTTTTCCATCATTTTTCAGCAATATATAGGGTTAATAATGCTGATAAGCAGCGTTAAATTCGATATGAGTGGTAGGTAACTTTGTCATGCAAACGTCACAAAACTGACATAAGATGCCCGGTTATTCTATGGCGCAAGCCTGCTTACATCAGCGACAGCGAGAGACATGGCACAAACTACGGTAAACCAACATCCCCGGGATCGCCTGCGCGCGCGCATCGACCGTAGCGTTCAGGCGGCGGTTACCGTCAGCGGGCTGCTGGTGTTGATGACGCTGATGCTGATCTTCGTTTACCTGCTGTTTGCGGTGCTGCCGCTGTTTAAACCGGCGGCGATGGGACAGGCGAAACCGCTGACGATCAGTGCCTCTGCACCTGCGCTGGCGCTGGGTATGGATGTGCAGCAGCGGATAGGTTACCGCATCGATGCGCAGGGGCAGGGGCAGTTCTACCCTCTGACGCAGCAGAGCGCCCATCCTCTGACGCAACAGACGCTGCTGGCCAAACCGAAACTACTGGCTCAGGCAGCTGGCGAACGTGACCTGTTTGCTTTGGCACAGGCCGACGGCCGGTTTATCGTCGCCAGCGCAGACTTCGCAGCAGCCGGGGCATCGGCACCGCAGTGGTTGTTTCCGCTTGGGCAACGACCTCTGACGTTGGATAAACAGGGGCGTGCGTTAACGCTGCTGGCGTTGGCCGAGGCGCGACGTGGGCAGTACCTTCTGGCCGGTGTGACCGAAGATCGTCGCCTGGTGTTTGGCCGTTTCGGCAGCGACCACCCGCCGCAGCTAAGTGAAATCACGCTGGACAGTACGGTGCAGCAGCTGGTGTTGACGCCGGACGGTCGCCAATTGTATCTGCTGGCGGGGAATCGGCTGGCGCGTTACCAAATTAACGACACGCAGCTGCAGCTAAAAGAAACGCGTACGCTGGGCGAACATTCTCCTTATCAACTGACGGCGTTGCCTGGCGGCAGCGCGTTGCTGATCGAAGCGCCTGACGGCAGCGTACGCGAATGGTTTGATGTCGAAAAAGATCGGCGCTGGCAACTGACGCCGGTGCAGCATTTCGACCACCAGTCCGAGCCGCAGGATTTGCTGGTGGCCGAACCTTATCGCCGGGTGTTCGCCACCCTGAGACCGGACGGCGGTTTCTCACTGTTTTCCAGCATCCAGCCGCAGCCGCTGTTGAACGGCAGGCTGAGCGCCGGGGTACAACAGATGGCGTTCGCTCCGCGCGGTGACGGCCTGCTGCTGGAAACGGCACAGGGCTGGCAACATTATGCGATCGACAACCCTTATCCCGACGTCACCTGGCGCTCGCTGTGGCACAAGGTGTGGTACGAAAATTACCCCGAACCGGCCTATGTCTGGCAATCCACCTCTGGCGAGGACAGCTACCAGGCCAAATTCAGCCTGATGCCGGTGATCTTTGGCACCTTCAAGGCTGCGGCCTATGCCATGCTGTTCGCCATTCCGCTGGCGCTGGCCGGGGCGATTTATACCGCCTATTTCATGTCGGCCGGACTGCGGCGGGTGATTAAGCCGGCGATTGAGGTGATGGGGGCCTTGCCGACGGTGGTGATCGGGCTGGTGGCCGGCATCTGGCTGGCGCCGGTGATTGAATATTACCTGCTGGCGGTGTTGTCGCTGCCCTTGCTGTTGGCGGCGGTGGTGCTGGCCTGCGGTGCGCTGATGAACCGGTTTGCCCCGCGGCGCCTGCCGCCGGGCGTCGATCTACTGATCCTGTTGCCGCTGATCGTATTGACCGTCTGGCTGGCGTTTAGCGTGGGGCCCTGGCTGGAAGTGAAGCTGTTCGGCGAGCCCCTGCATTTCTGGCTGGGTGATGATTATGACCAGCGCAATGCGTTGGTGGTTGGCGTGGCGATGGGCTTTGCGTTAGTGCCGATCATTTTCTCGCTGGCGGAAGACGCGTTGTTCAGCGTACCGGCAACGCTGAGCCAAGGGTCGCTGGCGTTGGGGGCCACCCAGTGGCAAACCGTGATGCGCGTGGTGCTGCCTTCGGCCAGCGCCGGCATTTTCTCGGCGCTGATGATTGGCTTTGGCCGCGCGGTGGGGGAAACCATGATTGTACTGATGGCGACCGGTAACACGCCGGTTATCGACGGCAGCCTGTTCCAGGGCCTGCGCGCGCTGGCGGCCAATATCGCCATAGAAATGCCGGAAGCGGTCGCCGGCAGCAGCCATTACCGGGTGCTGTTCCTGACCGCTCTGGTGCTGTTTATTTTCACCTTTGTCTTCAACACGCTGGCGGAGGCGATCCGACTGCGGCTGCGTGAGCGCTATACCCTGAACCAGGAGGCGCCATGAAGCGCTGGGCGAAGAGCGGTTCGCCGTGGATCTGGCTGACCGCCGGGTCGGTGGCCGTCAGCCTGTTGGCGCTGATCGGCATTATGCTGCTGCTGGCCGGGCAGGGGATGCGCTATTTCTGGCCCAGCCCGGTCTACCAGTTTGAGCTGAATCAGAGCGCCGCAGGGCCGGTGACGATGATCGGCGAGCTGTATCAGCAGCAAAGCATCCCGCGCCGTCAACTGCTGGAGTCCGGTATCGCACTGCCGCCGGGGAATGCGCAGAGTTTTGAGCGCTATCTGATCAAGGTGGGCAACCGCGAGAGCGAAGGACAAGACTTCCGTACGCTGCTGGCCGGTGACATTGTTCGCCAAAGTACGCCACGCGATCTGCTGGTGCTGGAACGTAATAACAACGGCACCGCCTACGGTTATCTGGCCGGTATGCTGGAGGATGGTCAGCCGCTGACCGGCCGTAATCTTAGCCAGGCGCTGCTGCAGCGTTTGCCGCAGATTGCCGCACTTTCGCGCCAGGCTCATGATATTCAGTTTCGCGATATGGCGCGCATTAACCAGCGGTTCGATACGCTGCGCCTGCGAGAGAAAAGCTTGCTGCGTGAAGATAAGCTAGACGCCCGCGCACAGGCGTCAATCAATGCCGAGCGGCTGGAACTGCAACGTCAATATCGGTTGCTTTCCGATCGCCTGGAAGGTTTGAACCGCGATCGCCACCGTGATGCGCTGTTGCTGCGTGACATGCACGGCCAGACCCATACCATTGCGCTAAGCCAGGTGCGCGATGCCTGGTACCCCAACGCGATGAATACCACGCAAAAGCTGGTGCACTGGGGCGAACAGGTGAAGAAATTCCTCAGCGACAGCCCGCGAGAGGCCAATACCGAAGGCGGCGTATTCCCGGCGATTTTCGGCACGGTGCTGATGGTGATCCTGATGTCGATCGTGGTGATGCCGTTTGGCGTGATTGCCGCCGTTTACCTGCATGAATACGCAGGCAATAATCTGCTGACGCGGCTGATCCGCATTGCCGTGGTTAATCTGGCCGGCGTGCCGTCGATTGTCTATGGCGTGTTTGGTCTTGGCTTCTTCGTCTATATGATTGGCGGTACGCTCGATCAGCTGTTCTACCCGGAGTCGTTGCCTAACCCGACCTTCGGCACGCCGGGCGTGCTGTGGGCGGCCTTGACGCTGGCGCTGCTGACGTTGCCGGTGGTGATTGTCGCCACCGAAGAGGGGCTGTCGCGCATTCCTGCTTCGTTGCGTCAGGGCTCGTTGGCGCTGGGCGCCAGCCGGGCGGAAACGCTGTGGCGTATTGTATTGCCGATGGCGGCACCGGCGATGATGACCGGTCTGATCCTGGCGGTGGCGCGCGCTGCCGGGGAAACGGCGCCATTAATGCTGGTGGGGGTAGTGAAATCCGTGCCGGTGCTGCCGGTAGATGATATTTTCCCGTATCTGCATCTGGAGCGGAAGTTTATGCACCTGAGCTTCCAGATCTACGATATGGCCTTCCAGAGTCCGAGCGTGGAGGCTGCCCGGCCGCTGGTGTTCGCCACTGCCTTCCTGCTGGTGGCGATTGTGGTGGGCTTGAATCTGGCGGCGATGGGCATTCGCCATTCGCTGAGGGAGCGGTACAGAGCATGGTCGCAGTAACAACGATGTTATTCTTGGGGAGTGCCTAATGAGTTTGATGACGCCAGGCAGTTTGCCCCGGTTGGATGTCCAGCACCTTGATGATGAACACACCGCGCTGGCGGTTAACGACCTCAACCTGTTTTATGGCGAAAAACAGGTGCTGCACGGTATCTCGCTGCGTATTCCCAAGCACCGGGTGACGGCGCTGATCGGCCCGTCCGGCTGCGGTAAATCCACGCTGCTGCGCTGTTTCAATCGCATGAATGATTTGGTGGACAACTGCCGGATTGAAGGCGATTTGCAACTGAACGGTCAAAGTATTGGCGGCGCACAGATTGACGTTGCGGCGTTAAGACGGCGGGTCGGTATGGTATTCCAACGGCCGAATCCCTTCCCGAAATCGATTTATGAAAACGTGGTTTACGGCCTGCGTCTGCAGGGCGTACGCGACCGACGGATCCTGGATGAGGCGGTGGAGCGTTCGCTGCGTGCCGCCGCGCTGTGGCATGAAGTGAAAGACCGGCTGCGCGAGAATGCGTTTCGTCTTTCCAGCGGCCAGCAGCAAAGGTTGGTGATTGCACGGGCGATAGCCATCGAGCCGGAAGTGCTGCTGCTGGATGAGCCGACCTCGGCGCTGGATCCGATCTCCACATTGACCATTGAAGAGCTGATTTCCGCTCTGAAGCAGCAGTACAGCGTGGTGCTGGTGACGCACAACATGCAGCAGGCGGCACGCGTCTCGGATTACACGGCGTTTATTCACCAGGGTCGATTGGTGGAATACAACGACACTGACGACATCTTTACTTCACCGCGCCAGCGCCGCACCGAGGATTATATTACCGGACGCTATGGTTGATGCCGCAGCAGTCTTTTCCTGTCGTTGGGATAAGCCCAAACATCATGATGGTAAAAACCCGCTTTCGCGGGTTTTTTGTTGTCACTTAACCAAAGGTTTATCGCTGGCGGCGGTTTTGAATTTCGCCATGTACTGCGGCTGGAAGATGCACATGCGCAGCACGGTACGGTATTCGCCGTTAACGAAGAATTCGTCAATCAGCTCACCTTCGACTTCAAAGCCCAGCTTGCTGTAGATGTGAATTGCCTTCGGGTTTTCCTTGTCGACGATCAGGTACAGCTTGTACAGGTTCAGTACCGAGAAACCGTAGTCCATCGCCAGCTTGGCGGCGATAGTGGCGTAGCCTTTGCCCTGATGCGTCGGGTCGATGATGATCTGAAATTCCGCGCGGCGGTGGATATGGTCGATCTCCACCAGTTCCACCAGCCCGACCTTGGCGCCCTGGTGTTCGATGATAAAGCGGCGTTCGCTCTGGTCGTGGATATGTTTGTCGTAAAGATCGGAGAGTTCTACGAAGGCTTCGTAGGGTTCTTCAAACCAGTAGCGCATCACGCTGGCGTTGTTGTCCATCTGATGGACAAACGTCAAATCATCCCGTTCCAGTGGGCGTAGCCTGACGTTGGTAGTGCTGGACATGGGGGTTCCTTAATGTCGTGGATGGGTACCAATGATAATATCGGACAATACATTATGGTCAGGATGAAGCTCTGAGTCGCGTATTTTTTCGTAAACAAAGCCGTTATACTGCCTGAAATATAGACAACCCCAGAGAGGGCGTATTCCATGGCGATAAAACCTCCACTCTCCACTTTGCCGGTGCTGGGCTCGGCTGAGCAAACAGAGAGTTACGATCGTTGGTACCGGGCCAAGGTTGAGAGCGCAATTAACAGTGAACAACCGAGAATTTCACACGAACAAGTGATGACTGAACTGCAAGCTCGTCTGGCGGCAAAGAAAAAATTGCGCAAAATGGGATGATCAATGCGGATAGAATGGAGCAGTGAGGCTCAGGAAGAGCTATGGAGCATTATTGATTTTATCGATGACAGAAATCCGCAGGCGGCGCGAAAATTGCACCGGGAAATCGAAGCGGTGGTCCTTTCCCTGCCGTTAAACCCCTTAATGTACCGCTTGGGTAGGGTGGATAATACGCGAGAAATTGTCGTCCATCCCAACTATCTGGTTGTTTATAGAGTCATCGGACATATAGAAGTTCTGAGTGTTATTCATGCCAACGTGAATATCCCTGAATAAAAAACCCCGGCTGAAAGCCAGGGCTTGAAGAAACTCAAGATGCACTTTAGTCTGCCGCATGCCCTTGCTCGGGCAGGCGCTCGCCATCCAGCCAGGCGGCGTTATCGTGCATCGCCAGGCGGCCCTCGACAAACCAGTTCACCACCAGCGGGTAAAGGGTATGTTCCTGAGCCTGTACCCGTTCAACCACCTCATCTTCCTCGTCGCCGGGGAAAATCGGCACCTTGGCCTGCAGGATCACCGGGCCGCCGTCGAGCTGTTCGGTCACGAAGTGCACCGAAGTGCCGTGTTCGCTGTCGCCGTTGTCGATGGCCTGACGGTGAGTATGCAGCCCTGGGTATTTGGGCAGCAGGGAAGGGTGGATATTCAGCATGCGTCCGGCATAGCGCTGCACGAACTGCGGGCTGAGAATGCGCATATAGCCGGCCAGCACCACCAGATCCGGTTGGTATTGGTCGATGGCATCCGCCAGGGCGACGTCAAACGCGGCCCGGTCGGCAAAGGCCTTGGCGTCCAGCGCATGAGCGGCAATACCTGCCACTTCTGCACGTTGCAAACCGTAAGCCTGTGCCTTGTTACTGAACACCGCCACAATCTCGCCGGCAATTCTGCCCTGCTGGCAGGCGTCAATCAGCGCCTGGAGATTACTCCCCTGGCCGGAGACCAACACCACGATCTTTTTCATCCGTTGATGACCACTTGTTGTTCGTCAGAAGAAGCGGTGAGTTTACCGATCTTCCACGCTTTTTCACCGGCTGCAGTCAACAATGCGATGGCGGGTTCCACGGCTTCTTCCGGCAGTGCAATCACCATGCCCACGCCACAGTTAAAGGTGCGGTACATTTCGTGACGGCTGACGTTGCCGTTTTGCTGCAGCCAGTTGAAGACGGCTGGCCATTGCCAGCTGGATTCTTCGATCACGGCCTGCATGCCTTCCGGCAGCACGCGCGGGATGTTTTCCCAGAAGCCGCCACCGGTCAGGTGGGCGATAGCGTGCACGTCGATTTTCTCGATCAGCTCCAGCACCGATTTCACGTAAATCTTGGTCGGCGCCAGCAGATGGTCCGCCAGCGGTTTGCCTTCCAGAACGGTAGTGGTTGGGTCGGTGTTGCTGACTTCCAGAATTTTGCGTACCAGCGAGTAGCCGTTGGAGTGTGGGCCTGAAGCGCCCAGGGCGATCAGAGCGTCACCGGACTGCACCTTGCTGCCGTCGATAATCTCGGACTTTTCGACCACGCCGACGCAAAAGCCGGCCACGTCATAGTCTTCACCGTGGTACATGCCCGGCATTTCAGCGGTTTCACCGCCCACCAGAGCACAGCCGGACTGCTTACAGCCTTCGGCGATACCGGTGATCACGCTGGCCGCGGTGTCCACGTCCAGTTTGCCAGTGGCAAAGTAATCGAGGAAGAACAGCGGCTCAGCGCCCTGAACCACCAGGTCGTTGACACACATTGCGACCAGATCGATGCCGATGGTGTCGTGTCGTTTCAGGTCCATCGCCAGACGCAGCTTGGTGCCTACGCCGTCGGTACCGGAAACCAGTATCGGCTCGCGGTATTTCTGCGGCAACGCACACAGGGCGCCAAAACCGCCCAGACCACCCATCACTTCCGGGCGGCGGGTCTGTTTTACTACACCTTTGATGCGGTCTACCAATGCATTGCCAGCATCGATATCGACACCTGCGTCTTTATAGCTGAGAGAGGTTTTGTCGGTCACTGCGCGATCCCCACGACGGTTTGCGGTTTGAATACTGTGCTTCCGGCATTGATTCCGGAATAAGGCGCGGCAATTCTAACAGCGCAGGCAAACGTTTGCGAGTGGCTTGTGAGCCAGCTCCGCTTTTTCGTCATCTATACTGTTATTCAAACTTTTGTTGATCCCGATCGGGCTATTGTGGGTGGCGCAGTCGGCAAAAGGAGGTATAATCCGGCGATTTTTTTGGCCGTAAACCACCTTAATAGGAGAAAAATGATGAAGATCGTTGAGGTGAAACACCCGCTGGTGAAACACAAGCTTGGCCTGATGCGTGAAAATGATATCAGCACCAAACGCTTCCGTGAGCTGGCCTCAGAAGTGGGTAGTTTGCTGACCTATGAAGCGACCGCCGATCTGGAAACAGAGAAAGTCACCATCGATGGCTGGTGCGGCCCGGTTGAAATAGACCAGATTAAAGGGAAAAAAATTACCGTTGTGCCTATTCTGCGTGCCGGTCTGGGCATGATGGAAGGGGTGCTGGAAAACGTACCTAGCGCGCGTATCAGCGTGGTTGGCGTTTACCGTGACGAAGAAACCCTGGAGCCGGTACCGTATTTCCAAAAGCTGGTTTCCAACATCGAAGAGCGTTTGGCACTGGTTGTCGACCCTATGCTGGCGACCGGCGGCTCGATGATCGCCACTATCGATCTGCTGAAGAAAGCCGGCTGCAACAGCATCAAGGTGCTGGTGCTGGTTGCCGCGCCGGAAGGGATCGCCGCGCTGGAGAAAGCGCACCCGGACGTCGAGCTGTACACGGCCTCCATCGATCAATGCCTGAACGAGAAGGGCTACATCGTACCGGGCCTGGGTGATGCGGGCGACAAGATATTTGGTACCAAATAAATAAAAATAAGCCGACTGATGAGTCGGCTTTTTAATGCTCGTCGTCTTTCAAGCTACAGCGTTGTTACCTGCACTAGCTCACCCCAGTTACCGTAGGGGGCGAATAAATTCGCCCCGATTAATGCGGGCGCAGCATGCGGCGCCCCTACAATACCTGGAGATGAGCGAGCCGGGCGCCTGGCTGCAACTTGAAATTCATAGGGTAAAACTCGAAAAGTCATTAGAGGAAAAACATCCATGACCCGTCGCGTGATAGGCGTAAGCGAACGCCCGCCGCTACTCCAGACTATTCCGCTCAGCTTCCAACACTTGTTCGCCATGTTTGGCGCGACCGTGCTGGTGCCTATTTTGTTCAAGATTAACCCGGCGACGGTGCTGCTGTTTAACGGCGTCGGTACCCTGCTGTACCTGTTTATCTGCAAGGGCAAGATCCCGGCCTATCTCGGTTCCAGCTTTGCGTTCATTTCCCCGGTGCTGCTGCTGTTGCCGTTGGGTTATGAAGTGGCGTTGGGCGGTTTTATCATGTGCGGGGTGCTGTTTTGCCTGGTCGCGTTGCTGGTTAAAAAAGCCGGTACCGGCTGGCTGGACGTCATTTTCCCTCCGGCGGCGATGGGGGCGATTGTGGCGGTCATCGGCCTGGAATTGGCTGGTGGGGCGGCGAACATGGCGGGCTTGCTGCCGGCTGACGGCGTCAGCGCAGACACCACTACCATCACTATCTCGCTGGTGACGCTGGGCGTGACCATCCTGGGTTCCGTGCTGTTCCGCGGTTTTCTGGCGATTATCCCGATCCTGATTGGCGTGCTGGTGGGGTACGCGCTGTCGTTCTTTATGGGCGTGGGGGATCTGACCCCGATCCGCGAGGCGCACTGGTTCGCGCTGCCGACGTTCTACACCCCGCGGTTTGAATGGTTCGCCATCTTCACCATCCTGCCGGCGGCGCTGGTGGTGATCGCCGAGCACGTTGGCCACCTGGTGGTGACCGCGAATATCGTCAAAAAAGATCTGCTCCGTGACCCAGGCCTGCACCGCTCGATGTTCGCCAATGGCATCTCGACGGTGATTTCCGGCTTCTTCGGCTCCACGCCAAACACCACCTACGGTGAAAATATTGGTGTGATGGCGATCACCAAGGTTTACAGCACCTGGGTGATCGGCGGCGCGGCGGTTCTGGCTATTCTGCTGTCCTGCGTCGGCAAACTGGCGGCGGCCATCCAGGCGGTGCCGGTACCGGTGATGGGCGGGGTCTCTTTGCTGCTGTACGGGGTGATTGGTGCGTCAGGTATTCGTGTGCTGATTGAATCCAAAGTGGATTACAACAAGGCGCAAAACCTGATCCTGACCTCGGTGATCCTGATTATCGGCGTCAGCGGGGCCAAGGTGCACATCGGTGCTGCCGAGTTGAAAGGCATGGCGCTGGCGACCATCGTCGGCATTGGCCTCAGCCTGCTGTTTAAGGTCATCAGCCTGTACCGCAAGGAAGAGGAAGTGATCGAAGCGCCGGACGAGTCGGCCGAACAGAAGTAGTGCAGAAGTAATAAGGAAAACGGGCAGCCAATGGGCTGCCCGTTTTGTTGATGCGCAATAAATTAACTGCGGATTTTACGGTATACAAACAGCACCACGATAGCGCCGATCACCGCCACCACGAAGCTGCCGAAGTTGAAACCGTCAACTCTGCCGTAGCCAAAGAAGGTGCTGATATAGCCCCCAACCACGGCACCGACGATACCCAGAACGACGGTCAGAATAAAACCGCCGCCGTCTTTGCCTGGCATAATCCACTTGGCTAAAATACCGGCGATCAGACCGAAGATAATCCAGGAAATAATCCCCATTTACTGCTCCTTTCTTTTGCTGCTAAGTATTATTGTTGTGCGGCCGGCGGGGTATTTTCTTTCCCTGCTGCATCGGCATCACTTTTTAATTCATCCGCTTTATTCTCAGCGCTGTTTTTAATCGCTTCGGTTTTCGCTTTGGCTTGCTCGGTCAGATCGTTGGCACCATTAATGGCATCGTTCTTAATGGTTTTAGCCTGTTCGACCAGTTGCTGGCTTTGCTTGCTGGCATCTTCTTTGATGGCGTCAGCCTTGGCTTTCGCATCATTGGTAATGGCATCTGCCTGCTTGGCGGCATCGTCTTTAATCGCCGAGGCCTTGTCTTTCAATTGGTCGGCCTGAGTGGTGGCCTCTTGCTTGATGTCTTTGGCCACCGCGGCGGCTTTATCGGTCAGATCGTCCGCTTTTTTCTGTGCGGCATCTTTCATCTGCTCGGCGCTGTCTTTGGCTTTTTCAAGATTGGCGTCGACCTTGGATGAGTCATCGCAGCCGGCAAGCAATAGCCCAATGATTGAGGCCAAAAGCACTTTATTCCATACTTTCATTGTCTATATCCTTGTAGGAACCTTGTTTAAGGAGATTGCGTTTCGCCTTTCTATACTAGGATAAGTGTTAGATAAAATACAAATTTCACTGACGCTGGCCGTAGAGAAATTTAACTTTATCGGCGATCGTTGTTCACTATTACGGCATAAAATCCTGCCGGTTCAACAGAGCCTGTTTTCTGTGATAGACTGACCGCGTTTTCCTGCCAGTTTTGGTTGAGGTGCTTTTCTGAATACGCCGGCACAGCTTTCACTGCCACTTTATCTTCCCGATGATGAGACTTTTGCCAGTTTTTATCCGGGGGAGAACCCATCCCTATTGAGCGCGATCCAGTCCGCCGTTCGTCAGGAACATGGCAGCTATATCTATTTCTGGTCACGCGAGGGCGGTGGGCGCAGTCACCTGTTGCATGCGGCCTGTGCGGAGCTTTCGCAGCGCGGTGAAGCCGTCGGCTATGTGCCGTTGGACAAGCGCGCTTATTTCGTGCCGGAAGTCTTGGACGGGATGGAGCAGCTGGCGCTGGTATGCATCGACAATATCGAATGCATCGCCGGTGACGAAGAGTGGGAAATGGCGATCTTTAATCTCTATAACCGCATTCTGGAAACTGGCCGCACGCGCCTGTTCATTACCGGCGATCGTCCGCCGCGCCAATTGAATCTGAACCTGCCGGATCTGGCTTCACGCCTGGACTGGGGGCAAATCTACAAGTTACAGCCGCTGTCGGATGAAGAAAAACTGCTGGCCCTGCAACTGCGTGGCAAACTGCGCGGCTTTGAACTGCCGGAAGACGTCGGTCGTTTCCTGCTCAAGCGACTGGATCGCGAAATGCGTACCTTGTTTATGACCCTGGATCAACTCGATCACGCCTCGATCACCGCCCAACGCAAGCTGACCATCCCTTTTGTCAAAGAGATCCTCGGGCTGTAATTCTGGCTCGTCAGGCTCAGTTCTCGCCGTGCTCCAGCAAGGTTACGTAGCTTTCGATCTGGCCGCGTTGATTGCTGGCCCGGAGCTGCAACGCCAGATTGATGTTTTCCAGATACTGCGCATTCTCGGCCATTGCCTGGCCTATTTTCCCCTTGCTCGCCAGCCAGGCCGCAACGCTGTGCCAACGCCACAAGGGGGAGGACCCCTTAAGCCTTTGAATGGGAGAAGGGAAGTCTCCAGAGCCGCGAGTACCGTCCTTCAGCATCGCGATAGCTTGCCGCGACATGCCGGTGAGTTCTGCAATGTCACTTAACCCTACCAGATGAGAATCGACAGCCATTACCTGCGCGCCCAGGCCGGCGGATTCAATATTTTTGATGGCTCCAAGAATGGCGTTGGCGAAGCTATCGCTTTCTCTATCGAACTCCACGTAAACCGCTTTGCCATAGAAGCAAATTAACCCGTCATCGCAACCACTGGCGTAGAGAGCGTCTTCCAAACCCGGAGTCTGTGACGTCACACCGGAGAGTGTTAATGAGAAATTATAGAACGCCATATTGATCCTCTTTTATCCTTTCCGAGAAAGAGCCAGACATTCATCGACTTTACGGCGTATCTGTTTGGCGGGTTGTTCTGGGTTCTTGGGGGTAGACCAGATACTCATCATATGTTCCCTATGCTGGGGGAGAGCACACTGGAGGCGACCGAACGCATGCCCATTGCTGGCGCGAAATAACCAACCCCGCGAAATGGCGTAGGCTAACGCACCTGAATATGTTTGTTAGGATGGTTTTTCATCACCCGCCTGTCGTCTGTATTGAGGATATTTTAGGTGTTGACATATGTCAACATCGACCACGCGTTAATGCAACACACCGGTAGGATAATATCAGTCAGGACTCAGGGGGATGATGAAAAGTATTTATATAACAATCAATTAAAAATAGCCCAGGTAAGGGCTATTATCATAATGTTGTTCAATAGAGTGCCGGGGGGAGTTACAAAATCTCCAGCACCTGTTCTGGTGGTCGGCCGATACGTGCCTGGGTGCCTTTGACCACGATAGGACGCTCAATCAGCTTTGGATTGTCCACCATCGCCTGCAACAGTTGGGCTTCGCTCAGGTTTTCATCCGCCAGCTTCAAATCCTTGTACAGATCTTCTTTCTTGCGCATCAGCTCGCGTGCGGAACTGAACCCCAGCTCTTTCAGCAGTTTCTTCAGCTGGTCTACCGACGGCGGCGTTTCCAGATACAGCACCACGTCAGGCTTCACGCCATGCTGTTCCAACAGCGCCAGGGTTTCACGGCTCTTGGAGCAGCGCGGGTTATGGTAAATAGTGACGTTTTTCATTTAACTTCATCCTTTATGAAAATCAGCTGCGCTGGTACTGACGGAAACGCTGTTGCAGCTGGCGCAGCTGGTCGATGCGCGCATCATAACGCGCCTGTTTCAGGCTGCCGAGTTTTTGCAGTGAACTGGCATTGCTGAGCAAACCAATGGCCTGGTCGAGACGACCGGTCAGGGCCAGGCTTTCGGCACGGGCGGAAAGTTCTTCATCGCGCAGTCCCTGTGCGGCGCTGGCCTGGGCCAGCAGATCCCAGGCGTTGGGATCGTCCGGATGGGCGAAGGTGTAACGGTTAAGAATTTTTGACGCCTGCGCCGGTTGGTTACCTTCCACGTAGGCGTTGGCCAGGTTGAGTTGCAGCACCGGGTTGTTACTTTGGGCGGCATTGGCGGCTTGCAGACGGGCAATCGCCTGCGGCGCACGTTTCTGACCGAGGTCGATATCGGTCATCAGATCGATCAGCCAGACGTTTTTCGGATCTTGCGTCAGCAGTGGCTGAATGATGTTACGGGCATCGTCATACTTTTTGGCTTCATAGAACAAAATGGCGCGGCCATATTTGGCTGCCATCTGTTCGCGTACGTTGCCTTTGCTGTAAGTATCGAGCAGCTCTTCACGCAGGCCGTACCCCTCTGAGCTGTACATACCGAGCGAACGCACCTTGGCCATCAGATAATCCTGCGTGGACTGCACCAGGTGCTTGGGCATCTGGTTAGCGCGGTTGCGCGCATCGGACAGGCGGCTGTCGGGCAGGGGGTGGGTCAGCAACATTTCCGGCGGTTTGGAGGCGTAGCGCGACTGATCGGACAGCTTCTGCAAAAAGTCGGGCATGGCTTCAGGATCGAACCCGGCGCGTTGCAGCACCTGAATGCCGATACGATCGGCTTCCTGTTCGTTCGATTGAGTAAAGCTGATCATGCCTTGCTGGGTGCCGGCCAAAGTGCCGCTCAACGCTGCCATCCCCATGGTCGGGTTGGCCATCGCCAGCAGGATGGAGCCAAGGGCGCCTACCCAGGTCAGCGGGGCGTTGCGTTGCTGGTCTTCCATCGCTCGCGCCAGGTGGCGTTGAGTCACGTGCGAGATTTCGTGCGCCAGTACCGAGGCGAGCTGGCTTTCGTTGTCGGTTTCGCGGAACAGGGCTGAGTGCAACACCACGTTACCGCCAAAGAAGGCGAAGGCGTTGATCTCGTCGTTGCGCACCAGATAAAAATGAAACGGCGTGCGTACCGAATAGGCGCTCGCCACCAACCGGTTACCCAGTTGGTTAATGTATTGAGTCAATAGGGGGTCGTTGATCAGGGGCGCGCTGGCGCGAAGCTGCCGCACGTAGAAATCACCCATCGCCAGTTCCTGGCCAATGCTCAGGGTTCCCCCCGCAGAGGTGCCCATATCCGGCAGTTGATCCTGGGTTTCCGCCTGCACCGGCGCCAGCGCCGTGGCGTTGAGTGTGCCGAGCAACATTATTGCAATCGCTGTTTTGGTCAACCGGGTGGTCATAGTCAGGCCTTTCCCTTAAATAGTCATTTCTAAGACGTCAGCATCACACAAGAGTTCTTCTTCGCTTCCGGTCTCGCCAGAACAATCAGTGCGAAAGCGTGTTAGCTCACAAAAATGCACGCGTTGCGGCGCCCCGCCGGCAGATAACATCATAGTCAGCCGGCAGCGACAAGGAAACTTCTGTTCGGCAATAATCAAACAGAATTTTTTATTTTCACTTAGGGATCTTCCCTTGACGATCAACGGCCTTGGGCCTCGTCGATGCATTTTTTTCGCTACCATGAAAAAACAAAGACAAAGCTTGTCCGCGTTTTAATTGACAGAATAAACGTGGACTAATATAGTCTGCGTTATTGAATTCAAGAGTGCAGCGCAAACTTAATATGGCTTACATCACTACCAGCGTTGAATACGGCATCCACTGTTTGCTTTGGTTGGTCGGCGAGGATCAGCGTGCGCTAAGCAGTCGCGATCTCGCGGAGCTGCAGGGAATTTCACCCAGTTTCCTGGCCAAGATTTTCCCCAAACTGGAGAAGGCGGGGATCGTCGCCGCCAGCGAAGGCGTGCGCGGTGGGTATCGGCTGGCCCGTCCGGCAGAGGAGATCACCTTCCTGGAAATTATTGATGCCATTGAAGGGCACAAGCCGTTGTTCGATTGCCAGGAAGTCCGCGGTCGCTGCGCAGTGTTTGACGACAGCCCGCCTGACTGGGCCGTATCAGGCAAGTGTGCGATCCATGCGGTGATGTTGCAGGCCGAAAAGGCGATGCGCGATGCGCTGGCGGTACAAACGCTGGGCACCGTCGCCTCTCGATTTGGGCGCAAGGCGCCAGAAGGGTTCTTTGGCGAGGTCAATATCTGGCTTGATGAACGCCTGAGCGAGCGCACCACTCGCAGCGGCAAGCCTGCCCGCGTCAAGTCGCAATAACGCCCCCGTAATTTCTCTGATGCTTTTACCCGCCTGTGTGCCACAGGCGGTCACCCTTCTGCACCCTTTTTCAGGGGCGCAGCGGTAAAACTCGCCTGAAAAACACCTCAGGCGCTCGACAACAGGTATTTGAAGGAGTCATTCCATGACGCAGAAAATAGTGATCGCCGGTTCTGGTTTTGCCGGGTTTTGGGCCGCCGTCTCCGCCATGCGAGCCGTAGCGCTTGCCGGTAAGGAACAGAGCGTTGAGGTGACGATGGTTTCGCCGACCCCGAACGTCACGATCCGCCCAAGATTGTACGAGGCCGTACTGGAAAATATGAGTCCGGACATCTCGGCACAGCTCGCTGCGATTGGCGTTCGTCATCTGGCCGGTCTGGTTGAGCAGATAGACGGCGAAAACAAGACGCTGGTGGTGGAGAGCGCCGAGGGGAAAAAACTTCAGTTGGCGTATGACCGCCTGGTAGTGGCAACCGGCAGCAAACTGTTCGTGCCTGCGGTTGCCGGTTTTGCCGAGCATGGTTTTAATGTCGATACGCTGCAAAGTGCACAACGGCTGGATGCCCATTTAAAAGCGCTGGCGACTCAGCCGGATACCCCGGCACGCAATACCGTGGTGGTGGTCGGCGGGGGGCTTACCGGGCTGGAAAGCGCCGCTGAAATGCCGATGCGCTTACGTGCCATTTTGGGCAACCAAGCCGATATTCGCGTGGTGATTGTCGATACGGCGGCCGAAGTGGGCGCCGGCATGGGGGCTGAACCTGCGGTGGTGATCCGCCAGGCACTGGAAGAATGTGGCGTTGAATCTCGAGCCGGGGTTCGCGTTACGGGGATTGACGCAGGCAGCGTGACTTTGTCGAGCGGTGAGCGCATTGCCACCGATACGGTGATTTTGGCCGCCGGGGTACGGGCGCATCCCTTGGTTGAACAAATCCCGGGTGAGCGCGACAGTGCCGGACGTATTGTCGGTGATGCTTTCCTGCATGCGCCTGCGATGGACGGCGTTTTTGTCACCGGGGACACGGTCAAAGCGGCGACCGACGAGCTGGGCAATTATAACCTGATGACCTGTCAGCATGCGATGAGTCTGGGGCGCGTGGCCGGTCACAATGCTGCTGCGGAACTGTTAGGTTTGCCGCTGCACCCTTACAGCCAGCCGAAGTATGTTACCTGCCTTGATCTTGGGCCCTGGGGCGCGCTCTACACCGAAGGCTGGGATCGCCAGGTGCGCTTTACGCGCGAAGAGGGCAAAAAGATCAAACAGGAAATCAATACGCAGTGGATTTATCCACCGGCAGCGGATCGGCAGGCGTTGTTCGCCGTTGCCAATCCCGATTACGTGATTGTGCCCTGAATAGCCGATGGGAGCGGAAACGCTCCCATTTTTGTCGCCAGAACGGCAACCCGGAAGGCGGTTATGGCTCTGCTAACCCCCTAAAAGCAAGGTAACCGGCGTTACCTATCGTTCCAGCCACTCAATCGCCAATTCGCGCGCTTCATCCAAATTGACATCCCGACCTTCGCGGGTAATCGCCGTTTTAAGCTCATTAATCACGTCTGCTTTTTGCGTTTCATGCTCTTCATTGGCCAACGCCAGGAAGGCATCGCCTACCACCGTGCATATGCCGATGTACAAGGCCTTTGAGTCCTCGAAACCACTGTTCATAACTGTATCCTTCTGGATTTGATTGGGATCTACAACGGCAGAAAGGGCCGGTCCTGCACCACGCTTTTCATCACCAGCGTGGAGGTCAGGCGTTGAACGCCGGGCAGGGCGGAAAGCTGTTCGTCGTAAAGCCGCTGAAAAGCCGGTAAATCGCGGGCGATGACATGCAACAGGTAGTCGGGATCGCCGAACAATCGCTGCGCCTGGATAACCTGGGGAATATCCACCATGGCGTTTTCGAAGGCTTCAACAGCCTGGCGATCCCCTTCCCGCATGGTGACGAAAACCAGCGCGGAAAAGTTAAAGCCCAGACTGCCGGGATCGAGGTGGGCACGATAGCCTCTGATCACGCCAGATTGTTCCAGCGCTCGCACCCGGCGGTGGCAGGGGGAAACGCTCAGCCCAATTCGGTCAGCCAGGTCGGTAACAGAAAGACGCCCATCAAACTGAAGTTCAGCAAGGATTTTGCGGTCAATCTTGTCCATTTGGAAAAATTTCCCTCAATTTGCGATTTATAAGCAAATAATTGAAACCACATTCTAACAACTTGGGGATATTCTTTTCAATAATTGAACAACTTTGGACATAAATGGCTTTCGGCCTGTTAACGCTGTCCACCGGAGGAACGCCAAGTGATTAAACGGATAAGCCAGACTGCCGGGTGTCGGTGGCGGGGGGGAGATTTATGACGCCGGCCATTTTTGCGGCTTTCTGGGCCGTTTCGATTCTGTTCGTGATTACGCCGGGTCTGGACTGGGCGTATATCATCTCGGCCGGCATTCGTGGGCGGGTGGTGCTGCCTGCGGTGGCAGGGTTGCTGTGCGGGCACCTTATCGCTATTGCGATCGTGGCGGCAGGCGTGGGCGCTTTGGTGACAGGCAATCCTATGGCCCTTACGGCGCTCACCCTGCTGGGGGCCGGCTACCTGTTCTGGATTGGCATCAGCATGCTGCGCAATCCCCCGACGCCGAGCGCCGGCGATGCGCAGGCGCCCGGCTCCTGGCTGCGTTGGGCCGGCAAGGGCATTTGCGTCAGCGGCCTGAATCCCAAGGTATTTCTGCTGTTTTTGGCTCTGCTGCCGCAGTTCACCGACGCGAGCGCCAGTTGGTCGATCCCGACCCAAATTCTCGCGCTTGGCCTGTTGCATCTGATCAGCTGCGGGTTGGTTTATTTGATCGTGGGGTATGGCTCGCAGTCGGTACTGCAGACGCGCCCGCAGGCTGCACGGGTTGTCAGCCGTTTTTCCGGCGCGGCCATGGTGTTGATCGCCGTCGGGCTGCTTGTCGAGCAAGGGATAAAGTAATGCCTCAGGCACTTGCCCACTAAAAAGCCCGCCGATGCGGGCTTGAAAGGGCCCTGAAACTATGCCCTGACGGCGAGCAGCACGGAAGAGGCTTTGACCAGAGCGATGACACGAGCGCCGTTCTTCAACGCCATCTCCTGTAGGCTTTCATTGGTGATCACCGAGGTCAGTTTGAAACCGGCATCCGTTTTAATGTGCACGGTGCTGTTCACCGCCCCTTGCTCCACTGCACTGACTTCCCCGGCGAATTGATTGCGGGCGGAGAAACGCAGCCCGCAGTCTTCCGAAGCCAAAATAACCCAGGGGGCCTTAATCAGCGCCACCGCTTCCTTTCCGGTGACCAGGCCAAGCGACTGCTGGCTTTGCACCGTCACAATAGCGATTAGCTTCTCGCCGCCCGGCAAAGTGATTTCCACCTCGTCATTAACGGCGCCTTTAGCGACGGCAGACACGGTGCCGGATAACTGGTTACGGGCTGAAACTGACATAAATTCTCCTTGGTCAGACATGAGGATGGGGTGGCCGTACAGCATGACCATTTCCCGTCTCATTTGCCAATGCAGCGGAATAATTATGTGAGCGATGGGGGTATTCGCTTTATGGTGCTTTTGGGATTCTGTAGCGATCGCGTGTTTTTTAGCGCAGCGGCGCGTCAACAAAAACCGCCGCGATTTTCCCCGCAGTAAATCGATCATTTTCTTTCCCCCTGTCTGTACCGACAATCGCTGGATGGCGAAGGGGCGGCATGGTACAACCATACGCTGAATGCCCGGCCTTCAGCCTTTCCTTTTTTGGCTTAGCCAGCGTAGGGTCAATAATACTTATTACAGGAACAGCAATGCCTGCCAGTCAAACCTCTAGGAGCCCTCTCTGATGCTGGAGATGTTATTACAGTGGTACCGCCGCCGCTTTACCGACCCGCAAGCCATCGCGCTGTTGGTGATTCTGCTCGCCGGGTTCCTCATTCTCTATTTTCTGCATGGCATTCTGACCCCGCTGCTGGTGGCCATAGTGCTGGCGTATCTGCTGGAGTGGCCGACCGCGCGGTTGCAGCGCATCGGCTGTTCGCGTAATTGGGCGGCAAGCATGGTGATGATCCTGTTTGCCGGTATCGCGATGCTGCTGGTCTTCGTGGTGGCGCCGACTGCCTGGCAACAGGGCATCAACCTGATGACCGATCTGCCGGGCATGCTCAACCAGTTCTATAACTTCGCCGCGACGTTGCCGAAGCGTTACCCGGCGCTGGTGGATGCCGGCATCATCGACATGATGGCGGAGAACCTGCGCGGACGCCTGTCTGGCATGGGCGAGTCGGTGGTGAAATTCTCGCTGGCGTCGTTGGTCGGTCTGCTGACGCTGGCGATTTATCTGATCCTGGTTCCGATGATGATGTTCTTCCTGTTGAAGGACAAGGAACAGATGCTCAATGCGGTGCGCCGGGTATTGCCACGCAACCGCGGGCTGGCCGGGCAGGTGTGGATCGAAATGAACCAGCAGATCACCAACTACATTCGCGGTAAGGTGCTGGAGATGGTGATCGTCGGGGTGGCGACCTATCTGGTGTTCGCGGTGCTGGATATGCGCTATTCGCTGCTGTTGGCGGTGCTGGTTGGTTTCTCGGTGCTGATCCCTTATATCGGCGCGGTACTGGTGACCATTCCGGTGGTGGTGGTGGCGATGTTCCAATGGGGCGTCGGCGCCGATTTCTGGACGCTGATCGTCGCCTATCTGGTGGTGCAGGGGCTGGATGGCAACCTGCTGGTGCCGATTCTGTTCTCTGAAGCGGTCAACCTGCATCCGCTGGTGATTATTCTGTCGGTGATTGTCTTTGGCGGGCTGTGGGGCTTCTGGGGGGTGTTCTTCGCTATCCCGCTGGCAACCTTGGTGAAGGCGGTGATCCATGCCTGGCCGGACGAACTGCGGGTAGAAACGGAACAGGAATAAGCGGGGATAACGAAGCGCAGCAGACCGCTGCGCTTCGTGAGAATTATTGTTGCAGGTAATCCAGAACGATGTCGTGATGATTGGTGGTCTTGAAATCATCAAACACTTTTTCAACCTTGCCTTTGGCGTCGATCAGGAAGCTGATGCGGTGAATGCCGTCATAGGTTTTCCCCATGAAGGTTTTCTCACCCCAAACGCCGAACTGCTGCGCTACCTGATGATCCTCATCAGACAACAACGTGAAATTTAACAACTCTTTCTCGGCAAAACGCGACAGTTTCTCTGGTTTATCCGTGCTGATGCCCAGAACTTCGACACCCGCTTTTTTCAAGTCATCCATGTTATCCCGCAAACCGCAGGCCTGTACGGTACAGCCCGGCGTCATCGCCTTGGGATAAAAATAAACAAGCACTCGCTGTCCCTGGAAGTCGGCCAAATTAATTTCCTCACCGTCCTGGTCAGGCAAACTAAACTTCGGCGCTGTGTCACCGGCTTTCAATGGGCTCATCACTACTCTCCATCTTTCTCATCATGCTGTGGATAGTTCACAACGCTAATACTGCCTTGTGCTTTCAATTCTGTACATAGGCGATGAAAGGCTTGTTCAATATTTGAGGCATCCTGATTGCCGGGGCTGTGCGCGGTGATCTGGATATACAGCTGCGGCGGCAGGTCGCCTTCCGCAGGCTGGGTGCGCGATACCAGCTCGGCAATGTTCATCTGGCTGGAGTCGAACAAATCGGTAAAGCGCTCGATGATGTGCGGCGAGTCTTTCACCTCCACCTGCACCCACACCGTAGCCGGCATCGGCGGTCTTTCGTGCGAGTTGGTGCGCTTCATCACAATCAGCAGTTCCAGCTCCGCGCCTTTTTGCGGCAGGGTTGATTCGATCAGGGTAATGGCGTTCCAACTGCCGGAAAGCAGCATGATGAAAGTGAACTCTTCACCCAGCATGGCCAGACGGCTATCTTCGATATTGCACCCGCAGCTGCTGACGTGGCGAGTGATGGCATTGACGATTCCGGGGCGATCGGCGCCGAGCGCGGTAATCACGAGATAGTGTTCATCTGGCTTAGGCAAAATGGAGCTTCCTGTCGTGCTCAATGGGGTTACCATGGTAAACATAAAAAAAACCGCCTGCCAAGCGCTTACAACGCCGTTGTTTGCTTGCTTTTGGATAGGCAGCAAAAGTACCATGAGTGACTTGTTTGTGGAGGGGACGGCCAATGTTTACGGGAAGTATTGTTGCACTGGTTACGCCGATGGACGACACAGGTGCTGTCGATCGTGCGAGCCTAAAAAAATTGATTGATTATCATGTAGCCAGTGGAACTGCGGCCATCGTTTCCGTAGGGACTACCGGCGAGTCCGCAACGCTTGCCCATGACGAGCACGTTGACGTGGTATTGCAGACGCTGGAACTGGCCGCAGGCCGTATTCCGGTGATCGCCGGTACCGGCGCCAACGCCACCGCCGAAGCTATTTCGCTGACCCAGCGCTTTGAAAATACCGGCGTAGTGGGTTGCCTGACGGTCACGCCTTACTACAACAAACCTACTCAGGAAGGGCTGTACCAGCACTTCAAGGCGATTGCCGAAAGCACCGCACTGCCGCAGATCCTCTATAACGTGCCTTCGCGCACCGGGTGTGACATGCTGCCGCCGGTGATTGCGCGTTTGGCAAAAATTAAGAATATTGTTGCTGTTAAAGAGGCAACAGGGAACTTAAGTCGTGTAAGTCAGATCCAAGTGCTGGTTGATGATGAAGATTTCATTTTGCTGAGCGGCGATGACGCCAGCGGTCTGGATTTCATGCAACTGGGCGGCAAAGGGGTGATTTCCGTGACGGCCAACGTGGCGGCGCGTGAAATGGCGCAGCTTTGCGCGCTGGCAGCACAGGGCGACTTTGCTGAGGCACGCCGCTTAAATCAGCGCTTGATGCCGTTGCATCAGGATTTGTTTGTAGAAGCAAACCCAATTCCGGTGAAATGGGCCTGTAAGGCATTGGGATTGATGGCAACCGATACGATGCGTCTGCCTATGACGCCGTTGACCGACGCTGCCCGTCCGGTAGTGGAACGCGCGTTGAAAAGCGCCGGTTTGCTGTAACTCTAAGGGAAATTTGATGGTTTATTCATTGCAAAAGTCGACGGTAGCAAAAGTCGTGGGTATTTCGCTGGTTATGATGCTGGCCGCCTGCACCACCGATCAGCGTTACAAGCGCCAGGTGAGCGGCGATGAGTCTTACCTCGATGCGTCGGTGCTCAAGCCACTGAACGCACCAGCCGGTATGATCCTGCCGGTGCAAAGCGGTAATTATGATGTTCCGGCCACCACGCTGAAAGGCGGCGTCGGCAAGCAACTGGATATTCGTCCGCCGGTGCAGCCACTGGCATTGCTGAGCGGTTCACGCGCGCAATATGCCGGCGACAGCGGTACGCTGCTGCTGGAAAACAACCCGCAGAACCAGAACCTGTGGTCGCGCGTTGTCAGCATGCTGCAGACGAAAAATATCGCAATCGCCTCACGTCAGGACGCCGGTCAGACGCTGACCACCGACTGGGTGAAGTGGAACCGTCTGGATGAAGACAACCAGTACGAAGGCCGCTACCAGATCAGCGTGCAACAGCAGGGTTATCAGCAGGCGCTGACGGTGAAAACCGTGGGCCTGCAGCAGCAGGGTAAAACCGAACAGATTACCGACCCGTCTGAAGTGCAGCGCTACAACGGCATGATGATGAACACCATCGTCGAAGGCCTGGACAAGCAGGACAACCTGGCAAGCAGCCAGACGGCCAACCGCTTCGGCGCGCTGGACGTGCAGAGCAGCGCTGATGACACCGGCCTGCCGATGCTGGTCGTACGCGGCCCTTACACCGTAGTGTGGGATCGCCTGCCTGCGGCGTTGGAGAAACTGGGGATGAAAGTGGGTGACCGCAGCCGTCCGCAGGGCACCGTCGCCGTAACTTACAAATCCCTGAGCGGAAGCGATTGGGATGCGTTGGGCGCCAAGGATCCTGAACTGAAAGAGGGCGACTACAAACTGCAGGTCGGGGACTTGAACAACCGCACCAGCCTGCAATTTATCGATCCTAAAGGGAAGCCATTGACCCAGTCGCAAAACGACGGCTTGGTGGCTGCCTTCCAGGCAGCATTCAGTAAAACCAGCGTTAACTGATTGAAAAGGGGCTACGGCCCCTTTTTCTTTGTCTAATACGGTATCGTTTGCGTCGCAGGTTTGGCACAATATACCCATGTGTGTTGTTAAAGAATTAATTGTATAAATTCTATACCCAATAGATTTCAAGTGGCAGCCAACAACGCTGTCGTTTGAAAGGTGAAGGGTATTCTCTTATTGGAGTATGTAAGATGCAAAAGCTAGCTGAGTTGTATCGCGGAAAGGCAAAAACCGTCTACACCACCGAAAACCCTGATTTGCTGGTGTTGGAGTTCCGCAACGATACGTCAGCACTGGATGGTCAGCGCATTGAGCAGTTCGATCGCAAAGGCATGGTGAACAACAAGTTTAACCATTTCATTATGAGCAAACTGGAAGAGGCCGGCATCCCGACGCAAATGGAACGCCTGCTGTCAGACAACGAAGTGCTGGTGAAGAAGCTGGACATGGTGCCGGTCGAGTGCGTGATCCGCAACCGTGCTGCCGGCTCACTGGTGAAGCGTCTGGGCATTGAAGAAGGCCTGGTACTGAACCCGCCGCTGTTCGACCTGTTCCTGAAAAACGATGCCATGCATGATCCGATGGTCAACGAATCCTACTGTGAAACCTTCGGCTGGGTGAACAAAGAGCACCTGGCGCGCATGCGCGAGCTGAGCTACAAGGCAAACGACGTGCTGAGCAAGCTGTTTGACGACGCCGGCCTGATCCTGGTCGACTTCAAGCTGGAGTTCGGCCTGTTCAACGGCGAAGTGGTGCTGGGCGATGAGTTTTCGCCGGACGGCAGCCGCCTGTGGGACAAAAACACCCTGGACAAGATGGACAAGGACCGCTTCCGCCAGAGCCTGGGTGGCCTGATCGAAGCTTACGAAGAAGTGGCTCGTCGTATTGGCGTCAAGCTCGACTAAGCGTTTTCGCGCTCTACGGGGTCATTCGGCCCCGTTATCCCCCTGCAATATTTCTCTCAGACTGCATTTCCGGAAAAATTCTACATTTCCTCCGCTGCTCAGCACTTATAATGATCAACGTAACATGACAAAAACCTAATCTGGAGTTTATTTATGCGTTGGCAAGGGCGTCGGGAAAGTGACAATGTTGAGGATCGTCGCGGGCAGTCTTCAGGTCTGGGTGGCGGTGGTGGCGGTTTTCGTGTTCCTCGCGGCAAGGGCGGTATCGCCATTCTGGTGGTGGTGTTGGTGGCCGGCTATTACGGCATCGATCTCTCGCCGTTGTTGAACGGTGGGGACGTGAGCCCGCAAACTCAGCAACAAAGCGCCAGCATCAGTCCAAAAGACGATGAACTGGCTAAATTTACCTCGGTGGTGCTGGCGTCTACCGAAGATAACTGGAAAGAAGTTTTCCAGCGCATGGGCAAAACCTATCAGCCACCCAAACTGGTGATGTATCGCGGCGTAACCCGTACCAGTTGCGGCACCGGCCAGGCGGCGATGGGGCCGTTCTATTGCCCGGGTGACAAAACGGTGTATATCGACCTGTCGTTCTATCAGGATATGAAAACCAAGCTGGGGGCCGGCGGTGACTTTGCCCAGGCTTATGTGGTGGCGCACGAAGTCGGCCACCATGTGCAAAACCTGTTGGGCATCGAGCCGAAAGTGCGTCAGATGCAGCAGGGTGCCAGCCAGGCGGAAGTGAACCGTCTGTCGGTGAAAATGGAACTGCAGGCGGACTGCTTTGCCGGCGTGTGGGGCAAATACGCCGAGAAACAGCAGATGTTGGAAGAGGGCGACTTGCAGGCGGCCCTGAACGCCGCGCAGGCGATCGGCGACGACCGTTTGCAGCAGCAAGGGCAGGGACGTGTGGTGCCGGACAGCTTCACCCACGGCACTTCGCAGCAGCGCTACACCTGGTTTAAACAGGGCTTCGACAGCGGCGATCCTAACACCTGCAACACCTTCGCATCCCGTTAACATGCAATGCCGGAGCCTGACTCCGGCATTTTTTTCAGGTCTGGATCCACGGTTATGTTACTGGCAATGCAACAACTTATGCAGCAGCAGGGCATCAGGCGCCTGCTGGTGATCAGTGGCGAGCCGCAATGGTGTCGCCAGCAGGCGCTACAACTGGCGGATACTCTGCCGGGCGACTGGCCCTGGGTGGGGGAAAACCCGCCGCCGGGTCTGCAGGCAGTGGCGAGTGGTGCAGTGCGGACGCTGCTGGGGCAAGAGCGCCTGCACGCGGTGTTTGATGCGACGAAAGGGCTGGATGTTGAAGCCCTGGCCGCGCTGTCGGGCACGCTGCGAGCCGGCAGTTGGCTGCTGTTGCTGACGCCGCCGTGGCAGCAGTGGCCTCAGCAACCGGATCACGACAGCCTGCGCTGGAGCGATTGTCCGCAGCCCATCACTACCTCGAATTTTATTCATCATCTGCAGCGGCATCTGGCGGCGGACAGCGAAGTCACCGTCTGGCGGCAGGGTGAGGCGCTGACGCTGGCGCCATTGCCGTTGCGCCCGCAGTGGCAGGCACCGGACGGCCAACCCACCGCCGAGCAGCAGCGGCTGCTGGCGCAATTACTGAGCGCGGCGTCGGGCATTTGGGTTTTGACCGCCGCACGTGGGCGCGGCAAGTCAACGGTGGCGGGGATGCTGGTGGCGAACACCTCGCAGACCTGCTGGTTGGTCGGTCCGAGCCGCGCCGCTACCGAAGTCGCTGCCGAATGGGCGCAGGGGCGTGCGCAATTCTGGGCACCGGATGCGCTGTTGGCCCATTGCCGTGAACAGGACGTCAGCGACGTAGGGTGGCTGCTGGTGGACGAAGCGGCGGCGATACCCGGCCCGCTGCTGCAGCAACTGGTGAGCTATTTCCCGCGAGTTTTGCTGACCACTACGGTGCAGGGTTATGAAGGCACCGGCCGTGGTTTTTTACTTAAATTCTGCGCCGGACTGCCCGCGTATCAGTCATTGGGGTTAGATCAACCGATGCGTTGGGCGCAGGGCGATGCGCTGGAGCGCATCATAGATAACGCGTTGCTGTTTAACGAGCAACCCTCCTGGCCGGTAACGGATAAGCCGGTAAGCATCAGCGGGGCTGAGCAAACCATGCTGTGCGCCGATCCGCAAAGGTTAGCGCGTTTTTACGCTTTGTTGAGCAGTGCCCATTACCGTACTTCACCACTGGACTTACGGCGGTTGATGGATGCGCCGGGCATGCACTTTGGTTTGGCTCAGGTAGACGATGAGGTTGTCGGCGCCCAGTGGCTGGTGGAAGAAGGCGGACTGAGCGCCGAACTGGCGCACGAAGTCTGGGCCGGTCGACGGCGTCCGCGTGGCAACCTGGTGGCACAGTCGCTGGCGGCACACGGGGGCCAATGGTGGGCACCGACGCTACGATCGCGGCGCATCACCCGCATTGCGGTGTTACCCGCACTGCGCCAGCGGGGCATTGCTCGCGACCTGATCGCACAGCAGCGCGAGCTGGCCCAAGGGTTGGATTATCTCTCGGTCAGCTTTGGCTACACCGAGCCGCTGTGGTGTTTCTGGCAATCTTGCGGTTTTGAACTGGTTCGCATCGGCAGCAAGACCGAGGCCAGCAGCGGTTGCTATACCGCAATGGCCATCCTGCCGCTGAGCGAACAGGGCGAGGCGTTGCGCCATGCGGCCCATAAGCACCTGGCGCGTGACTGGCGCTGGTTGCAGCCACGTATTGATCTGCAAATAGAGATCCCCGGCGACGACGGCGATACCCAGTTGGGGGAGGACGACTGGCGTGAGCTGGCCGGATTTGCCTTCGCTCACCGGCCGCTGGAGGCTAGCCTGGGGGCGCTGCAACGTCTGCTGTTGGCCAGTCCGTTGCCGCTGCCCGCGCTGCGCATGCACCTGCAGCAGCAGTTGACGGCGGCAATTTGCGTGGAGCTGCTTGGCTTGAGCGGACAGAAACTGCTACTGCGCCGCTGGCGTCAGGAGGCGGGACTGGCGCTCGAACAGCTGGATGCTCAGCACGGCCTGCGCTGGAAAGCGTGGTCGCAGTCGTTGCAATAAATTGAAGATGTTGCTCAATAAAACCCGATTTTCCTGATTTCTCAGCGGCGTATAGTAGCTGGCAGAAACCGGGGCATCTGGCGCCGGACTGGATCTTAATCACGCGAGGAGTCACTGATGAAACATGAGCATTTCGTTGTCCAGAGCCCGGCAACACCGGCTGCGCAGCTGATCCTGCTGTTTCACGGTGTCGGCGATACCCCGGTAGCGATGGGGGAGATTGGCCGTTATTTCGCCAAAGAATTCCCGCAGGCGCTGGTGGTCAGCGTGGGTGGCCCCTCTGCTTTTGGTAACGGCAGCGGCCGCCAGTGGTTTTCAGTACAGGACGTAACCGAAGAAAACCGCGCCGAGCGCATTGCCGAAGTGATGCCGCAGTTTGTCGAAACCGTGCGTTACTGGCAGCAACACAGCGGCGTGAATGACGCCGGCACGGCGTTGGTGGGCTTCTCTCAGGGGTCTATCATGGCGCTGGAAGCTCTGAAGGTGGAGCCCAGATTGGCCGGCCGGGTGGTGGCTTTCAGCGGGCGCTTTGCCAGCCTGCCCGACCAGGCGTTCGGTGACAGCGTGGTGCATTTGATCCACGGCGAACAGGATGCGGTGATTTCGGTGCAACATGCCCAGGCGGCGGCAGAACGGCTGCAGGCCAACGGCGTCGATTTTACGCTGGATGTGGAAGAGGATGTAGGGCACGCCATTAACCAGGGCATGATGGACAGTGCGCTTGAACGGCTGCATTACTACGTGCCGCAGCGTTACTGGGAAGAAGCGTTGTTTGGCAAGCGTGGCGATTTGATCGCCTTTAAATAAGCTTCAGGGCGCATGATGCGCCCTGATGTCATTTTTTCTTCGGCCAGTCGTCTTCGTCGTCCCACTCGGCGTTATTGTCGCGGTGTGGCGGCAGCTTCGGCTTATCGGCCAGATAGCCTTTCACGTCGACGCGGCGCAGCTCTTTGATCCCGCTGATGATCATTCCCACCAGAATCAGCAGGATAATCCACCAGTAGTCCGCTAACCATTCCATATTCACTCCTTTCCTTCAGCGCGTATAAAACGCGAAAATATCGCTGGCAGATGGGCTTCAAGCCATTGAGCACCGGCAATATCCTTATCTTTCCAGGCCGTCAACAGCAACGCCGGCGTCAGCAGATGTTCGGCTTCCTGTGCCAGCGGGCGGTAGCTCAGGTGCCAGGGCTCCACCGCCACGCCGTCGCCGTCTTCGGTAAACGGCCGATAAAAGCCAAATTCGGCCATGTGTTCCGTCATCCACTGATTGAGCGGGTAAAAGTAACCGCCCTGCTCGTATTCCCACGGCTCCAGCTGCAGCTTTTGCCCTTCGGGCAACAGTGAGGGATCGTAGACATCCAGGTCACTGCCCCAGTGATGGCGGCTGGCTCCCGGTAAGGCCGACCAGCGCAGAATCGCTTCGCAGCGCTCGGCGGCAGACAGCGGCGTGATGTCGATCGGTCGACTGTCCTTATCTAATACTGGTCGCTCGCCGCAGAATTTTCCATTCCAGATCGCCTGTTGCCGCTCGAAATCACGAAATGTGCTGGCAGGTTGCAGATTAAACCCGGCGGCAAGCGCCGCCTGCTGCATGGCGAGAAACGCGGTTACGGCGGCGGGCTGCATGCGGTGGTTGCCGCTCAGCGGTGCCAGATGGTCGGTCGATCGCCCGGTCAGCATTTCTGGCGTGATCATGCGATCAATTGCTCCATGATGCGCTGATACATACGGCTCAGCAGTTGCAGATCGGCGGCGTGTACGCATTCGTTAACCTTATGGATGGTGGCATTTACCGGCCCCAGCTCAACCACTTGAGCCCCCATCTGGGCGATAAAGCGACCGTCCGAAGTCCCGCCGGTGGTCAGCAGCTGCGGCGTCAGTTCGGAATAATGTTCGACGGCGTTAACCACCGCATCCACCAATGCGCCGCGTGCGGTCAGGAACGGCTGACCGGACAGACGCCATTCGATGCTGTAGTTCAGCTGATGACGCTCGAGCAGCTCTTCCACGCGTTGTTTGATCGTCGCGTCGGTCGATTCGGTGCTGAAACGGAAGTTGAACTGGACGAACATCTCGCCCGGGATCACGTTGTTGCTGCCGGTGCCGGCCTGCACGTTGGCGATTTGCATGCTGGTCGGCGGGAAGAATTCATTGCCGCGATCCCACTCTATCGTCACCAGCTCATTAAGTGCCGGCATGGCACGATGTACCGGGTTATCCGCCAGGTGTGGATAGGCGACATGGCCCTGAATCCCGTGAATGTGCAGGTTGGCGGTGATTGAGCCGCGACGGCCGTTTTTCACCACGTCACCGACGCGTTCGGTACTGGATGGCTCGCCAACCAGGCAGTAATCCAGGCGTTCGTTGCGCGCCATCAGGGCTTCGACCACTTTAACCGTGCCGTGGGTTGCGCTGGCCTCTTCATCGGAGGTGATCAGGAATGCCAAACGCCCCTGATGATGTGGATTGGCCGCCACAAACCGCTCGGCCGCCACCACCATGGCCGCCAGTGAACCTTTCATGTCTGCCGCGCCGCGGCCATACAGCATGCCGTCGCGGATGGTCGGCTCAAACGGCGGGTTGTCCCAGCGTTTTTCGTCGCCGGTCGGCACCACGTCGGTGTGGCCGGCAAATGCCAGGGTTTGCCCCTCGCCACGCCAGGCCCAAAAATTCAGGGTATCGCCGAAAGGCATAGGCTCAACGGTAAAGCCGATGGCCTCGAGACGTTCAATCATCAACGCCTGACAGCCTTCGTCGTGCGGGCTGAGGGAAGGGCGTTTGATCAGCTGTTGGGCCAGTTCGATTACCGGGCAAATCATGCGGCCACCTCGGAAATAAATTGCTGATAACTGTCGGCTTTGAAACCGAGCAGAGCATGCCCCTTGCCGTCGCTCAGCAGCGGGCGCTTTATGATGGCCGGCTGGGCCAGCATCAGTTCGATGGCCGCATCGGCATTGTCACAGGCGTTGCGCTGCGCTTCGTCCAGTTTACGCCAGGTGGTGCCGCGGGTGTTCAGCAGCGGTTCCCAGCCCAAAAGTTCGACGAAAGCGCGCAGCTGCTGTTCGTCCAGCCCGTCGGCGCGGTAGTCGTGAAAGTGATATGCCACACCCTGTTCTTCCAGCCAGCGGCGTGCTTTTTTGATGGTGTCACAATTTTTGATGCCGTACATGGTCAACGTCATGGAGTAAGAACCTTCTCTGCAACCCAACACCGGCGCGTGTGGCCGGTGGTAAACCGCCGGTGGCGGTGAAATGAAAGCCAGCGACCAGCATGCCGAAAAATGGCGGGGAGTTCCACCGTCCAATGGTCTGAAAGCCGGGGAAAAGCTGAAAAAAAACGGCGTGCAATCAGTGCGGCGAATTTTGCTAATCTTAGTGCGCTATTCAGTCACCCTACATAAGAAGAAGATCAACATGGAAAAATACCTGATTGAAGTTGCCGAAAATGCGACGGAAGAAATAGAAGCCCTGATCGAAGCCGGGCTGAATCAATATAACGACGAGGTGACCGGTACCAACGATCGTCGCCCGTTGGCGGTGGTGGTGCGAGATCCGGCCAGCGGTGAAGTGTTGGGCGGCATCAGCGGACGTTCATCGTTGGGCATGCTGTTTGTGGATCTGTTTCATTTGCCAAAATCGCTACGCGGATCGGGGTTGGGCAGCGAACTGTTGCGCCGTTTCGAGCTGGAAGGACGGCGCAGAGGGTGTGTTTCCGCCGTGCTTTACACCATCAGCTTTCAGGCGCCGAAGTTTTATGAACTGAACGGCTGGACGCGCTTTGGCGAGGTGCCCTGCCTGCCGGCGGGCACCAGCCGTGTTTTCATGATGAAGACGCTGTAGCTTAGCGGTCGGTCATGAATTTCCGGCCTGCCGCAATCTGCCGCTCAGGCTTTTTCCCCCTCGGCCCCTTCGGGGGAGAGGGGGAAGAAAATCCCGTGAGATTCACTTTGGTCTTTAGGCCGATGCTTCATTAAAGAGGGGGGCGCAGGTAACCATTCAACTCCAGGCGTTCCAACGCCGCGCTGTCAGCATAGACCATGCCGGTAGTCAGCTCGCGGAAGCGGTATTTTTTGTAGAATGCCAGCTTGTCGGGAACCGAGTAGATAAACACTTTGCCGAGCGGCACCAAATCCTGCATCACCCGATCCATCAGCTGTCGCCCCAGTCCCAGCCCCTGAAAGTCCGGATGGATTGCCACGTCGGCCAGATAGGCTACCGAGGTCATGTCGCTGATGGCGTGGGCGGTGGCCATCAATCGGCCGTCGCGGTAGCCCCAGTAGCAAAATTGGCTGTGCTGATAAACGCGTTGCAGCACCTGCGGGTCACGCTGGCCCAGCCCTGAAGCTTCCAGCAGCCTGGCCAATTGCGGCCAGTCGACGTCATAACAGTCAGGGTCTGTGACAATCTCCATGTTTTCCTCCTAACCGATACGGTCCAGATCGGCAGCGTATTGACGGATG
The DNA here is from genome assembly GCA_012719855.1 of Serratia liquefaciens. Taxonomy (GTDB): domain Bacteria; phylum Pseudomonadota; class Gammaproteobacteria; order Enterobacterales; family Enterobacteriaceae; genus Serratia; species Serratia liquefaciens_A. The sequence continues at coordinate 77,731 of JAAXZN010000045.1, forward strand.
GCGCGTTGGTAGCTGCTGATGTCGCTATGCGAGGAGGTTTCCGCCAGCAATAGCAGCAGATCGGCCACCGCCTGTTTGGTTTCACCGAGGTTGTACAAAGTCATGGCGCGAAACAGGGTGATTTCTTTGGCTTCGGGAAATTCGGCCAACCCCTGGTCGAAGGTGGCCAGCGATTGCTGATACAGGCCGAGCGCCCGGTAGGTACTGCCCAGCCCGAGCCAGGCTTCCTGTCGCTGAGGAGCCGGTAAATTGCGCGCCAGCGCCGCCAGGTAACGGGGGATTGCCTGTTGCTCAAACCCTTGCACGTCGTACAGACAGGCTAACTGATAGTGCAGCGCCGCGTCTTCCGGCCGTTGGCGCAGCTGCTGTTGCGCCAGTTCGGTGGCGTCTTGATAACGGCCCAGCTCTTTCAGTTGTTCGATGGTCAGCGTAGGGGACATGACATGGCCTCAGAGAAATGGGGGTTTTTTATACCATTGGCACGCTACTACGGAAGAATTCCTCATACAAGGGATATAGAGATTAGAAATAAATCGGCCCCGTTATCCGGGGCCGATTAATCCTGTAGGACGATCAGAACTCGTGCTTCAGCGTCACCATAAAGTTACGTGGTTCGCCATAGTTGCGGGTGCTGTAGAAATTCACCTGCGAGTAGTATTTCTGGTCGAAAACGTTGTTCAGGTTCAACTGCACCGAGGTTTGCGGCGTCAGCTTGTAACGTGCCATCGCATCGACCAGCACGTAGGACCCTTGCTCGGCTTTGCGCTCGACAAATTCGCCGTTGCTGGCGCCCTGGACGTTGGCATAAACATTGCTCTGCCAGCGTGCGCCACCGCCCAGCGTCAGATCGCGCAGCGCGCCCGTCAACTGATAGGTGGTGAACAGATTGATGCGGGTACGCGGCTGCTCGGTGTTGAGATTAACCTTATCCTTGTCCTTCAAGGTGAAATGGGTGATGCCCAACTGGGCATTCCAGCCCTGCGCCAGTTCACCGCTCAGCTCGAACTCCACCCCTTTACTGGTTGCGCCCTGGCTCTCATGATAGGTCTGTTGCAGTGAATTGATGTTTTCCGGATTTTCATCCAGTACGCCCAGATTATCCTGAGTGATACGGAACGCCGACAGCGAAACGTTGAGACGCTCATCCAGCAGTGCGGCCTTGATGCCTACCTCTTTGTTGACCCCTTCGATCGGTGCCAGATAGTGGCCGCTGCTGTCGAGGTAGCTCTGGTCCTTGAAGATATCGGTGTAGCTGGCATAGGCAGAGACCTGATCGGTCAGCTTATACACGGCCCCCAGGAACGGGGTCACTTTGTTCGCCGTAGTGGTGGTGGTGTTTTTAAAGCTGTTGAAACGGGCGCCGAGCACCAGATCCAGTTGGTCCGTCACCGAGAAGTCGGCGCTGCTGTAAATCCCGATTTGCCGCGTACGGAAATCCTGCTGCGGCATTTTGTCTGACCACGTAGGCTCACCCAGGCCGCCGTTCCAATCCCTCAGGCTGCCGCTAAACAGCTGCGTAGTGCTGGCACTGCGATAGGTGCTGTAGCTGTGTTGCCAGGCGGAGGAACTGCCCACCACAAATTTGTGGGTGCGGCCCAGCAGTGGAAAGTCCCCGTTCAGCTTCAGGTCTACCGCGTGCTGATCCCGGTAGCCTTCATAGCGTCCGGCGTAAGGGGTTGAAGGTTTCACCGCCCAGGTGTCCGGGTCGATCAGCCCGCCGAGGCTCATCGCCATTTTGGCATCGAAGGCCTGACGATTGTGGGTGTAGTTGGCTACGCCTTTCCAGTCGTTAGCGAACTGGTGTTCCAGCGTGGCGAACTGGGTGCTGAGGGTAGTATCCCAGCTTGACCAGTCAGAAGCCCCGCTGTAGTGGCGATCCCAGTTGATCTCGCTGCCGTCGCTGAACCAGCCGGTTGGCAGTGCGCCGCCCCAGGTGGAAGCTTTTGGCCGATTTTGCTGATAGTCAGCCCCCAGACGCAGCAGGGTGGCGCTGGTCAGATCGGCTTCCAGGGTGCCGTATACCGTCCCTTTGCGTTCCTGATGACGTTCCATGAAAGAGTGGCTGCGTTCACCGGAGGCGGCGACGCGCACCCTGACGGTGCCTTCATCATTAAGCGGAGTTCCGGCATCGATGGTGGTGCGGTAGTGGTCCCATGAACCGGCGGAAAGCTCGGTACGGGCAAAAGGAGAAAGGCTGGAGGCTTTCTTCCTGACCAGGTTGATCGCAGCGCCTGGGTTACCGACGCCGTTCAATAATCCTGCTGCCCCTCTGACGATCTCCACGTGATCGAGCGTGATCGAGTCAATCTCGGATTCCCCGCCAGAGAAGCCGGAGTCAAAGAAAGTGGGCACGCCATCGTATTGATAGTTATCAACGCTGAAGCCACGGTAGTTGAACGAAGAACGTTCGCTATCGTAGTTGCTTTCACTGACGCCGGTAGACCAGCGCAAGATTTCCTTCAGCGAGTTGGCGTTGAGATCGTCAATCAATTGGCGCGAGATCACCGAAACCGACTGTGGCGTATCCTTGATGCTCAACGGTAACCCGGTTGCCGTGGTCATCTGTTTGGTGGTGTAGGAGCCGGTATTCTCGGTGCTGCTGTCATCGCTGAAGGGGGAAGCGACCACCTCCAGGGTTTCTTCTTTTTGGCTGCGGGTGGTCTGCTCGGTGCCCGCCGCCTGCGCCATCATCACCGGGACGCACAGCAGCACGCCGCCGGAGAGGCGAATCATAAAACTAGCCATGGACGTGCCTCACAATCCGCCGAGATTAATTTTGATCAGGTAATCCTGTTTTTTCTCCATCTCTTCCTTGGACTGCTTGATGCTGGCAAACAGCTGCTGGCCGTCGGAAGAAAGCGCCAGGCTGTTAGGCAGTGCCTGGGTGGTGATGCTGTTTTTCACCTGATAGCTGTTGCTGTCGACGATGCTGATGCGCTTGGCTTCACGGTGAGTGATGTAGATCTCGCTGCGTAGCGGGTTAAATAACACCGCCAGAGAATTGATTACGTCAATCTGGTGCAGGATTTTCCCGCTGTTGACGTCCACAACCAGTACGTTTGGCAAGTCCGGATCGGTGATAAACGCACGACCGGTTTTGCTGTCCAGAGCGATATTGAGGAAGAAGTGTTTCTTGGTCGGTTCGACCACCACGCGTTTGAGGATCTTATGGCTGGTAGCGTCCAGCGTAATCAGCTCGCCGCGACCGTTAACGCAGTAGATATGGCCGCGTTCGCTGTCCAGCGCAATGCCGGTCGGGTATTCACCCATGTTGCTCAGCGTGGCAATTTTTTCCCGCTTGGCGGTATCTATAACCCACAGCACGCCTTTCTGCGCAGTACCGGAAACATAAAGACGCTGATTTTTCTTATCGAGTACCAGTTCGCGTGTAGGGACGAACTGATCTTCTTTCACGCTTTCGTTGAGTTGGATAGTGGCGAGTTCTTTACCGGTCTGGGTATCGATCACCGTGACCGAACCGTCGACGGTGTTGCCGATGTACAACAGATGGCGTTGCTCATCCAGCGCAGTGGCGAAGGCGCGGCGCTTAGTGACGATATTGGCGTCGGTGGCCAGCGTGGCCGGGTTGACCCTGAAGACGATGCCGCCGTTTTTTTCTTTGGCGAAGGAAGGCGTAGAGGCGGCAAACAGGGTGTTGCTGGTGCCATCAAAAGCCAGTTCATACAGGCCATGCCCGACCGGTTTGGTTTGGAATTGACTCTCGGGAAGATCGGCGGCCAGCGTTGAACAAGACAGCAGCAGCACGGCAGACGCCAGGGCGCTGAGGGAGAAACCTTTGCCTGAAGTGGACAGGTGCATCTTCATATACATTCCTTTACATTAGTTTACGATTCGCAGATGCTAATGATATTGATTATTAATATCAATATCATTTAATTAATCATATGAAGATATGAGTGTTTGACGTTGAAATATAATGATTTATTAAATATCCCTTATAAAATCATGTTATTGAATAACGATGTTTCCGGTATGTTTAAAATCTGTAATGATTTTCATTTCGTTTTAATGTCGAGAGATATCCGCTATATTCGCCCGGTGACCGTTAAGAAGTGTAAATAAAAAATCATAACGACAGGTCGCTACGGCGACGCTCGCAGTGGCATTGAGTGCCGTGCTGCGTTTTGTGGCGTTAGCCGTTTTGGAAAGGCTTTGTGGGCTACAACACCCACCGGAAACAGGCTTTATTTAGGAAAGGAAATGATCAATCAACCCTCCATGGGAAAGGGATCGCGCATCACCACGGCGATAGCGCTGGCTTTGATGTGCGCGCCTCAGGCTTACGGGCAGGAAAGCGGGACAGAAAAAGACAAGGATGCCTTGCAAGAGGATCAGGTCGTGGTGACCGCCTCCGGGTTCAAGCAGAATAAAAAATATGCCCCCGCCAGTATCTCCGTCATCGATAAAAAGACCTTCGAAAAGCAGAACAGCCGGGATGTCGCCGAAGCGGTGCAGGATGTCTCCGGAGTGTTCGTCAGCAACGGGGCCGGGAGCGAAGTGTCCGGCGATGTGATGATCCGCGGGATGGACTCGAGTTACACCTCGTTCATGGTCAACAGCATCAAACAAAACACCGGCGAGTCGCGCCCGTACGGTCAGAATATCGGTACCGAAGCCGGTTTTTTACCGCCGCTGGCGGCCATCGACCGCATTGAGGTGATCCGTGGCCCGATGTCATCGTTATACGGTTCCGACTCCATTGGTGGCGTGGTCAACGTGATCACCAAAAAGCCGTTTGGCGTACGGGAGTGGATTGGCTCGATAGCCGGCAACAGCTTCCTGCAACAGCATCAGGACTTCGGTAACACTCAGCAAGCGAACCTGTTTCTGATGGGGCCTTTGGTACCCGACGTATTGGGCCTCAGCCTGTCGGCGGACTACCTCGATCGTCGTGAAGATGAAAAGCCTAACGCCTTCAGCAAGAACAACAAAAAGGCGCTCGACATGACGCTGGGCTTCGCGGCCAATGAAACTAACCTGTTCGATCTCAATCTGGCCAAAGGGGAGAAAAAACGCAGTCGTTCGACCAAAGGCGGCGGTATGCCCTGGGGCTGGGATTTCGATCGCGATGCTCTGAGCCTGACCCATTCGGGCTGGTACGCGGATGACAGCATCGCCACCACCAGTTATTTCCAGTACGAAAAAGGCGAGTCGGTATATCGCTCCGTCAGCCTGGCGCCGCAGCATATCCAAACCGAAAATTACGTGCTGAACAGTCAGGCCAGGCTGAGCCTCGGCGAGCATAATCTGACCCTCGGCGCCAATTACAGCCGTGAAACGCTCAATGACGATTTCTACGCCGACAGTAAAAAAGCGCCGGGTGTCGATCCGGTAACCAAAATCTCGCGTGACGGCTGGGCGCTGTTTGCCGAAGGGCAGTGGAATATCGATGACTTCTCGCTGACCACCTCTGCGCGTATGGATCGGGACAACTACTTCGGCACCCACATCAGCCCGAAACTTTATGGCAACTGGATTTTAGACGAAGCCTGGGCGCTGAAGGGCGGGGTCTCTTCCGGCTATAAAAAACCGTCGCTGCGTGAAAACTCGGATCAATTCATTACGCCGCGTGGCAGCAACCCGCCTTATCCCTATCTGTCGGTAGGGAACAGCGAGCTGAAGCCGGAAACCAGCGTGAATACCGAGCTGGGCCTGTACTGGAACAACAACCGCGATTTGTCTTTCGACGGCACGGTGTTCTATACCGACTTCAAGAACAAAATCGCCGAAGTTAACATCTGCGAGGCGAGTGAAAATCACCCTTGCGTGGTTAACGGCTATAACGCCGACACCATTGATAAGTATTTCAATATCGGCAAGGCCAACGTGTATGGCGTGGAGCTCAATGCCGAGTGGCAGGCGACCGACAGTTTGAACCTCAGCGCAAACTATACGTTTAACAAGAGTGAACAGAAAAACGGCGCCAACAAGGGCTTTGCGTTGAATGACTTCCCGAAACACATGGCCAATTTATCCGCCAAGTGGGCTGCGGCTTCGGCATTGGACGTCTGGTCCAAGGTCAATTATCGCAGCCGTAACGAGGATACCGGCGATCATACTCGATATAACGCTTATGCCTTGCTGGACGCCGGCGTGATTTATCGCCTGGATAAGCACACTCAGGTGATGGCCGGCGTGTATAACATCTTCGATACTGCCCCTAAACGCACCACCAATTGGGGCGCCTATCCGCAGTTGGAAGGTCGCCACTATAACCTTGGTTTACGCGTCGATTTCTAGCGTTTGCTGAGTCAAAGACCGGCCGCTGTGCCCTGGCGGCCGGTTTAGATCTTTTATCTATCCCATTTGCTGGATTGATATCGGAAGGGAATAGCCGCAGTTCTTGCTCGATCAGATAAGTACGAAAATGTGCACTATCCCCTGTTTTCGCGGGTGGCATCGTTCCCAAACCGCTTCACTTGCTCAAAAAACAGGCGTAGAATTCGCTTCGTCTATTAATTGAGGTTGTGAATTATTATGGTTGATCGTGAGTTGGGAAACTGGAAAGACTTCATCGATGAGATGTTAGGCAACTGACACTGCGGTAAAGTTGATAGCAAGGTTGGTTTATTTGTGGGTCATTGAAACACCTTGGGATCGAACCTCTGGTTCGAAATAAAGCAGCATCGGTCTCCCGACGCTGCTTTTTTATGCCCGTTATTTCCCGGCATCTTCTGTTTCTGCGGCCAGGGGTTGCTTGCCTGGGAACCGTCGGCGCACCAGCACGAAGAACAACGGCACGAAGAAGATTGCCAGCAGGGTGGCGGAAATCATCCCTCCCATCACCCCGGTGCCCACCGCGTGCTGGCTACCGGAGCCGGCGCCACTGCTGATGGTCATCGGCAATACGCCGAAGATAAAGGCCAGCGAAGTCATCAGAATCGGCCGCAAACGCATGCGTGAGGCATCCAGCGTGGCGGACATCAAATCCTGCCCTTTTTGGTTCAACTCGTTGGCGAATTCGACGATCAGAATGGCGTTCTTCGCCGACAGCCCGATGATGGTCAGCATCCCTACCTGGAAGTAAACGTCATTCTCCAGCCCGCGCATCCAGGTGGCGGCAACGGCACCAATCAGACCGAGCGGCACTACCAGCATTACCGAGAACGGAATCGACCAGCTTTCATAAAGCGCCGCCAGACACAGGAACACCACCAACAGCGAGATAGCGTACAGCGCCGGCGCTTGCGAACCGGAAAGGCGTTCCTGATAGGACATGGCGGTCCACTCCAGGCCGAATCCGGTCGGTAACTGGCTGACGATTTTCTCCATTTCTGCCATCGCGGTGCCACTGCTGACGCCCTCAGCCGCTTCGCCGACAATCTCCAGCGCTGAGCTGCCGTTATAGCGTTCAAGGCGCGGTGAGCCGTATTCCCAATGCGAGGTGGCAAAGGCGGTGAACGGCACCATGCCGCCTGCGCTGTTACGTACATACCATTTGTCGATGTCGCCGGGCAGCATGCGGAACGGTGCAGCGGCCTGCACATAAACCTTCTTCACCCGACCGCGATCGACGAAGTCGTTGACGTAGGTGGAACCCCAGGCGGTCGACAGGGTGTTGTTGATGTCATCGATAGAGACACCCAGCGCCTGCGCCTTGCGTTGGTCGATATCGATTTGCAACTGCGGGCTGTCGTCCAGGCCATTGTGGCGTACCCGGGCCAGCAGCGGATTGGCGTCCGCCAGTTTCAGCAGTTGATCGCGCGCCGCCATCAGTTTGTCGTGGCCAAGCCCGGCGTGGTCTTCCAGTTCCATATCGAAACCGGATGAGTTGCCCAGGCCGGTGATGGCCGGTGGGCTGCTGGCGATCACCCGAGCTTCGTTAATCTTATTAAACTCCTGAGTCGCGCGATCGATGATATCGAAAGAGCTGTTGGCGCCGGAGGTTCGCAGATCCCAGTCTTTCAAACGAATAAACATGCGCGCCACGTTCTGTCCGTTACCGCCCGGCCCGGCACCGATGGTGGAGAACACCGACAGCACATCTTCTTTTTCTTGGGTCAGGAAGTAGTTTTCCACCTTTTCCACGACCTTGGTGGTTTGCTGCAGGGTCGATCCTGGCGGCAGCTGCACCTGAACGGTGAACACCCCACGGTCCTCCTGAGGCAGGAAGGAGGTCGGCAGCTTGATGAACAGCAGCGCCATCCCGCCGAGCAGCAACACGTAAATCAGCATATAACGCAGGCTGGAGTGGAGCACCCGCGCCACACCACGCTCGTAGCGGTCGGCGTTGCGGTTGAACATGCGGTTGAACCAGCCGAAGAAGCCGCGCTTGCCGTGATGGTGGCCTTTGGCAATGGGTTTGAGCAGGGTGGCGCACAGGGCAGGGGTCAGGATCATCGCCACCAGGACCGACAGCACCATGGCGGAAACGATGGTGATGGAGAACTGACGGTAAATGGCGCCGGTAGTGCCGCCGAAGAACGCCATCGGGATAAACACCGCCGACAGCACCATGGCGATACCGACCAGCGCACTCTGGATTTGGCCCATGGATTTGCGCGTAGCTTCCCGGGGCGGCAAGCCTTCTTCGCTCATCACGCGTTCGACGTTTTCCACCACCACGATGGCGTCATCCACCAGCAGCCCGATGGCCAGCACCATGGCGAACATGGTCAGGGTGTTGATACTGAATCCGCAGGCGGAAAGGATGGCAAAGGTGCCCATCAGTACCACCGGCACGGCGATGGTGGGGATCAGCGTGGCGCGGAAATTCTGCAGGAACAGGTACATCACCAGGAACACCAAGACAATGGCTTCCAGCAGGGTTTTCACCACGTCTTTGATTGAGGCCTTAACGAACGGGGTGGTTTCATAGGCGACTTTCGCCTCCAGCCCGTGCGGGAAATACTGCGACAGTTCGGCAATTTTGTCTTTCACCAACTGATCGGTTTGCAGCTCGTTGGCCCCGGACGCCAGCTTGATGTTCATGCCGGCGGCCTGCATGCCGTTATAGCGGCTGAGGTAATCGTAGTTTTCGCCACCCAGTTCGATGGTGGAAACATCGCCCAGCGTCACCAGTGAGCCGTCCTGATTGACCCGCAGGGTGATTTGTTTGAATTGTTCCGGCGTTTGCAACTGCGACTGCGCGTTAATGGTGGCGTTGAGCGCCTGCTTGTCGACGGAAGGCGTGCCGCCGAGCTGACCGACCGCCACCTGCGCATTCTGCGATTGGATCGCGCTGACCACATCCTGGGTGGTGAGCTGGTAGCTGTTGAGCTTGTTGGGATCGAGCCAGATGCGCATGGCGTATTGCGAGCCATAAACGTCCATGCTGCCCACGCCGTTGATACGGCTGAGCGGATCCTGCAGGTTGGAAACGATGTAATCGGCAATGTCCTGTTTGTCCATGCTGCCGTCGGTGGAAACGAAGGCCACCATCATCAGCGTGGTATCGCCGGATTTCGACACCGTCACGCCCTGAGTCTGCACCGCCTGAGGCAGCCGCTTGATGGCCGCCTGCAGCTGGTTTTGCACCTGTTGCATCGCCTCGTTGGGATCGGTACCGGCCTCAAAGGTCAGCGTCACCGTGGCCCGGCCGGTATTGGTGCTCTGCGACGACATATACATCATGTTGTCCAGACCGGTCATGTTCTGTTCGATGATTTGGGTGACGGTATTTTCCAGCGTTTGCGCCGAGGCGCCAGGGTAGTTGGCGCTGATGCGAACGTTCGGCGGCGCGAGGTTCGGGTACTGTTCCACCGGTAACGAAAAAATCGCCAAGGCGCCGGTCAGGCAAAGAATAATTGCCAGAACCCAGGCGAAAATCGGGCGATCAATAAAAAAATTGGCCATGCAGCGCGAACCTCGTTGTGACTTGTTCTATCTTTAAGACGCATCTGAATTGCGTTTATCAGCGGCTGGGAAGGATTCCGGCGCTTATGCACTTTACTCGGGAAGAGGGAGTAAAGCGTGGAGAAAAAAAGGAGATAATGTAAATAACGGTAGGAGAAACACGCAATATTGCCATCCTTGCCGTTAAAAACGTCATTAAGACAATTTTATTGCAATCAAGGACCTGACCGCTGGGGTTCCCGGAAAGTCATCAGGACTCACTTTAGAGCAGGAGCAAGGCATGGAAATTAACCCGGTATTTGCCCGTCGTCTTTATCTGTGCTGGTTAATCAGCCACAGCGAACGGCCAAACGTCCCGCGGCTGATGGAATTGACCGGCTGGCCGCGTCGCACCCTGCAAGACGTGTTGAAAGCCTTGCCGGGCTTGGGAGTGGCATTGCAGTTTGTTCAGCAGGGCGTGCGCAATAACGACGGTTTTTACCAGTTGGAAAGCTGGGGGCCGATCAACAAGAGCTGGGTTCACCAGCATCATCAGGCGCTGCTTGCCGCCATCGAATAAACCCTCCCCGGCATGCCGGGGAAGCGTTATTGACTCCGGTGTTCCAGATACATCACCGTCGCGGCCACGCGTGAACGAACGTCCAGTTTGCGTAGCATGTTGCGGATGTGCACCTTCACCGTCTCTTCAGAAATGTGCAGTTGCGCCGCCACCTGCTTATTCGACAGGCCACGCGCCACTTCCTGCAATACGTCCAGTTCGCGTTCGGTCAGCTCGGCAAAGGGATTGTGTTGTTCGCTGCGGGATAACAGATAGTCCGCTACCGCATCGCTGATCACGTTTTGCCCTTCTGCGGCTGCGCGAATATGTTCCAACAGCTGTTCCGGTTCGCTGTCTTTCAGCAGGTAACCGTCGGCACCGGCGTCGATCAGCGCATAAACGTCGTTGCGCGAGTCTGATACCGTCAGCACGATGATCCGCGCATCGACGCCTTCATTGCGCAGCGCTTTCAGCGTGTCCAGACCGGACAAACCTTTCATATTCAAATCGAGCAGGATCACGTCCGGTGTCTGCTGCAACGCGAAAGTGATGGCTTCGTTGCCGTTGCTGGCTTCGGCTACCACGTTGAACAGCGGATCCAGCCCCAGCAGTTGCTTGATGCCTCGGCGCATCAGCGGGTGGTCGTCGACGATCATCACTCGGTAATTCTTCATCACCATGAAATATGCTCCCTGTAGCGAGTAAAGCCACTCAAACGCGCTGTCCAGCACGCTTCACAGTGGGACTGACTCTTATAAAATAGTGGCAATTGGCGCCACGAACATCCTGAAATGACCTTCGGGCTTCGCTAAACCGTAACGAAGGGTGAACAGTCCTGGTTTTATGGCGGAAACGTCAGGCGGACTTCCGTGCCGTCTGGCTCTCCCCGCTGGATGCGCAGCGTTCCTCCCAGCCGCGCAGCGCGCTCGCTCATGATGGTCAGCCCGTAGTGACCTTCAGGTTCATTCAGGCTGGCAATGCCACAGCCATCGTCAGCGATGCTGATCCTGTTGTCACCCTCGGCCGTGACCTCACAACGAATCACGATCTCCCGCGCATCGGCATGTTTGATGGCATTGAGCACCGCTTCACGCACAATTTGCAGCGCATGCACCTGCTGCTGAGCATTGAGCGCCTGGGAAGAAAGCCGACAGTGTAACTGAATCCGTGCGCCGGTAAGAACCTTTAATGGCGCCAACAATTGGTTCAGCGCAGTGTTCAAATCGGCCTCCTGAATATTCAGGCGGAAAGTGGTCAACAGCTCTCGCAGTTGACGGTAAGCATCGGCCAGGGCCCGATCAAAATCGGCGATAATCTCTTGCGCATCGGGAGCACTGCCTGCCAGCGTGCGTTTGAGCAAGGTGAGCTGAATGCGTAAAAACGACAGGGCCTGTGCCAGAGAGTCGTGCAGCTCCCGGGCGATGGTGGCTCGTTCTTCCATCAGCAAGAACTGCATGTGCTGTTTCTGGGCGCGGTTAAAATAAACCCCACGACTCAGCATGTTGGCCACGCTCTGCATCAGGTGTGGGTGCGGCGGGTGTTCCTGATATTGCCAGCTCAGTTCCCCCAGCGGCTTGTCGCCCTGGATGATGGTCAACGATTGCCAGTCCAGCGTCGACGAAGGCAGACCACTGTGCAACTGCCATTCGCTGAGGCTGTCCGCCACTTTTAAGCGGATGCAGTGCAAATCTTCACTTTGACGCACGATATGCAGGATTTTCTCGAAGGCCTGCTGATCTATCTGCCGCACGCTCAGCGCCTGCGAGCAGTTGTACAGCACCTCCAGCGTCTTGTTCGCCTGCTGCAGGCGCTGGGTTTTCACCTGCACTTTCTGCTCCAGCGACTGGTAAAGTTTGGCCAGGTCTCCGGACATGGCGGTAAAGGCCTGCGACAGCACGCCCAGTTCGTTCGGCAGTGCGGTGTCCAGCGGGGGATGGTTAAAGTCGCGTTGTTGCACGCGCTGGCTGGCGTCCACCAGGTGCTTGAGCGGCGTCACCACCTGTCGGCGCATAAAACGGATGCAAAACAGCACCAGGCCGATGATGGCGATATAGCCTACTACGCTGATGGTGGCGACGATGGTCAGTTTCAGCTCGGAATAACGCTGCAGCGCCAACACGAAATGGTCAATCTGGTTCACATAGCCAGCAATGTTGGCCTGATAATCTGCCGATTGGCCGGTCCGGATCTGCTGTGCCAGCGGTTGCCAGGCGTGCTGCAGCGACAGGTATTTTTCCTGCACGTCCGCAGGCACGTAAAAACGATCGAGCTTTTGCAATGCCGGGGCCTGCAGAGACTGCTGATACTGCAACAGGTGGTGTTCCAGCTCCGGGGCGGGGCGGGTGAGATCATAGGCCAGCCGGTAGCTCTGCATGCGCAGTGAACCGGCGATGTTGACCGCTTCGGCATCGCGCAGGCTGTCCGCGACGGTGGTCAGCGCCAACCCGGTAGAGAGCACGGACAGAATCACAATGCAAAACAGCGCCTTGGCCAGGCTGCTGGTCACTGAACGTTTAACAAGCAATCCTCTATCCTTCTCTCACAGGCAATGGGCATTGCCGGGTTTCATTCGAAAGCAAAATTATAACTTTTGCAACTAAAATGCGCGGCATTGTGCGCCAGGTCGTTCACCGCAGCGGTAAGCAGCCTACGTTATATAATCAGCTAGATAGCGTTTGACGGCAGATCGGCGGCGAAAACCCCGCGACCCCCATTAATAGATTGATCTGGCGCAAGCTACCCCCGTATTTACCCCTTTAGGGGGATTATATACCCCCCGCGCTCCCCTTATCTTACCCCCGTCTTTCTCAGGGGTTTATGCCTGTCAGCGTGATGAAACCCACTGGGCACAGCAGCAACAATAACAATACAAAAACAGGTTCTATTTACACGCGATGCCGTGTTTGCAATGTCAAGGATAACCAGCATGACCATATTGTCGCGACGCAAACTGCTCGGAGGACAATGGCGTCAGCCAACCGCTGCGATCCGCCCCCCGTGGTCGCGGCAACAATCCCTTTTTATTACCGATTGCACCCGCTGTCAGGCCTGCGTTCGCGCCTGTGAAACCGGGGTGCTCATCAGCGGCAGCGGCGGTTTTCCCGAAATCGATTTCCAACGAGCGGAGTGCACGTTTTGCGGGCGTTGTGCGCAGGCCTGCGCGGAACCCGTATTTCGTCCACTGACGGAAACCCCCTGGCGACAACATGCGGTATTCGGTACTGCCTGCCTGGCACAACGGGGCGTGGAGTGCCGCAGCTGTCAGGACAACTGCGAGCCCCAGGCGATCCGCTTTCGGCCCCGCTTAGGCGAAATGGCGCAGCCGATGCTGGATGCGGCAGCCTGCAACGGCTGTGGCGCCTGCGTCGCCGGTTGCCCGACCGGTGCCGTCACCTTAACCCAGAGCGAAAATAATAATGATGAATAGCGAATGGCATGTCAGCGGTCTGGTCGTGCAGGCGAGACCGGAAAGCTTTCCCCAACTCGTCACGGCCTTGCTGGCGATCGCTGACACGGAAATTCCGGCGCAGGATCAGCAGAACGGCAAGCTGGTGGTAGTGATGCAGGCGGCATGCTCGCAAGGGCTGCTGGAAAAAATTGAGTCGGTGCGCAATCTGGAAGGCGTGCTGGCGGTATCGCTGGTTTATCACCAGCAGGACACTCAAGGTGAGGTAACGCCATGAAACTCAGTCGTCGAGACTTCATGAAAGCTAATGCCGCGGTAGCCGCTGCGGCCGCCGCCGGGCTGACTATTCCCACGGTGGCACAGGCGGTGGCGGGCAGTGCTGACGCTATTAAATGGGACAAGGCTCCCTGCCGTTTCTGCGGCACCGGCTGCGGGGTGCTGGTCGGCACTCAGAATGGCCGTATCGTTGCCTCGCAGGGCGATCCGGACGCGGCGGTCAACCGTGGGTTGAGCTGCATCAAAGGCTATTTCCTGCCAAAAATCATGTACGGAAAAGACCGACTGACTCAGCCGCTGCTGCGCATGAAAGACGGCCAGTACCATAAGGAAGGCGAATTTACCCCGATCAGTTGGCAACAGGCTTTCGACGTCATGGCCGACAAGTTCAAGCAGGCTTTGAAAGAGAAGGGCCCAGAAGCGGTCGGCATGTTTGGTTCCGGCCAGTGGACGGTGTGGGAAGGCTACGCCGCTGCCAAGCTGCTCAAGGCCGGGCTGCGTTCCAATAACCTGGATCCGAACGCACGCCACTGCATGGCGTCGGCGGTGGTGGGCTTTATGCGCACTTTCGGCATGGACGAACCTATGGGGTGCTATGACGATATCGAGCAGGCGGACGCCTTCGTGCTGTGGGGCTCCAACATGGCCGAGATGCACCCGATCCTGTGGTCGCGCATTACCGACCGTCGCCTGAGCAACGAGCACGTCAATGTCTCGGTGTTGTCCACCTTCGAGCACCGCAGCTTCGAGCTGGCGGACAACGGCATGGTGTTCACGCCGCAGACCGATTTGGCGATCATGAACTACATCGCCAACTACATCATTCAAAACAACGCGGTGGATCAGGACTTCCTGAATCGGCACGTCAACTTCCGCCGCGGCGCGACGGATATCGGCTACGGCTTGCGTCCGACCCACCCGCTGGAAAAAAAGGCGAAAAACCCGGGTTCAGATGCCTCCGAGCCGATGAGTTTCGAAGAGTACAAAGCCTTCGTGGCGGAATACACGCTGGAAAAAACGGCCCAAATGAGCGGCGTGCCGGAAGACCAGTTGGAAGCGCTGGCGAAGCTGTATGCCGACCCGAACATCAAGGTGGTGTCGTACTGGACCATGGGCTTCAACCAGCATACGCGCGGCGTGTGGGCCAATAACCTGTGCTACAACCTGCATCTGCTGACCGGCAAGATCTCCAAACCCGGCTGCGGGCCGTTCTCCCTGACCGGCCAGCCTTCTGCGTGCGGTACCGCGCGTGAGGTCGGGACTTTCTCTCACCGTCTGCCGGCTGACATGGTGGTCACCAACGAGAAGCACCGCCAAATCGCCGAACAGAAATGGCTACTGCCGGCCGGCACCATCCCGGCGAAAGTCGGTTTGCATGCGGTGGCTCAAGACCGTGCGCTGAAAGACGGCAAGCTGAACGCTTACTGGGTGATGTGTAACAACAACATGCAGGCCGGGCCGAACATCAATGAAGAAAGGATGCCGGGCTGGCGCGATCCGCGCAACTTTGTGGTGGTGTCCGATCCCTACCCGACCGTCAGCGCGTTGGCCGCCGATCTGATCCTGCCGACCGCCATGTGGGTGGAGAAAGAGGGCGCCTATGGTAATGCGGAGCGTCGTACTCAGTTCTGGCGCCAGCAGGTGAAAGCGCCGGGTGAGGCGAAATCCGATCTGTGGCAACTGGTGGAGTTCTCCAAACGCTTCAAGGTTGAGGAAGTGTGGCCGGCCGATCTGCTGGCGCAAAAACCGGAGTATCGCGGTAAAACGCTGTACGACGTGCTGTTCGCCAACGGCCAGGTCAATAAGTATCCACTGTCGGAAATCCCGGCGGACCAGCTCAACGATGAGGCGCGGGAAGTCGGTTTCTATCTGCAGAAAGGCCTGTTTGAGGAATATGCCGGTTTCGGGCGTGGTCACGGTCACGATTTGGCGCCGTTCGACAGCTACCACCAGGCGCGTGGTCTGCGTTGGCCGGTGGTGGACGGCAAAGAAACGCTGTGGCGCTACCGCGAAGGAACGGATCCGTACGTGAAAGCGGGCGAAGCGGTGCGTTTCTACGGTAAACCTGACGGCAAGGCGGTGATCTTTGCGCTGCCGTTTGAACCGGCGGCGGAAAGTCCGGACGGCGAATACGATCTTTGGCTTTCCACTGGCCGGGTGCTGGAACATTGGCACACCGGCACCATGACCCGACGGGTACCGGAACTGCATCGCGCCTTCCCGCAGGCGGTGCTGTTCATCCATCCGCTCGATGCCAAAAGCCGTGGCCTGCGACGTGGCGACAAGGTCAAGGTGCTGTCGCGTCGTGGTGAAGTGCTCAGCTCTGTCGAAACCCGCGGCCGTAACCGCCCGCCAAGAGGGCTGGTGTACATGCCGTTCTTCGATGCGGCACAGTTGGTGAACAACCTGACGCTGGACGCCACCGATCCGCTTTCTAAAGAAGTCGACTTCAAGAAATGTGCCGTGAAGTTGCAGAAGGTGTGAGGCTGACCCATGGCCAATGAAGACCCCATTTTATTACCCGGGAGCCAAATAAAAATGAAAAGCCCTGTTATGAAAAAGACGCTTGCCCTGTGGGTGACCTTATTGTCGCTGGCGTTCGCCGGTCTGGCGTTTGCCGCGGGTGATGTTGATCTCAGCAAGTCCCCGGAAGTGTCCGCCTCGGTCGGCGGGCCGATTTCGATGCCGAAACAGCAAGAACGTATGGCGCTGAACTACGTCAATCAGCCGCCGATGATCCCGCACAGCGTTGACGGTTACCAGATCAGCAAGAACACCAACCGTTGCCTGCAGTGCCACGGGGTGGAGCACTACCGCACCACCGGCGCACCTCGCATCAGCCCGACGCACTTTATGGATCGGGACGGCAAGGTGCTGAGCGATGTCGCGCCTCGTCGCTACTTCTGCCTGCAGTGCCACGTACCGCAAACCGACGCGGCGCCGATTGTCGGCAATGATTTCCAGCCCATGCCGGGCTTTGGGCGCTAAGCGGGGGAGCTATGAGCGAACGCAAACACACCACGACTGAGAAAAAGCCCGGCCTGCTGTTGCGGCTATGGCGCTGGTGGCGCAGGCCGAGCCGCCTGGCGTTGGGCACGCTGCTGCTGCTGGGCTTTGGCGCCGGGATTATCTTCTGGGGCGGTTTCAATACCGGAATGGAGGCGGCAAATACCGAACAGTTCTGTATCGGCTGCCATGAAATGCGTGAAAACGTCTACGAGGAGTACATGGGCACGGTTCATTACAACAACCGCAGCGGCGTGCGTGCGACCTGTCCTGATTGCCATGTGCCTCATGAATGGGCGCCGAAAATGCTGCGCAAGATAAAGGCCAGCAAGGAGCTGTACGCCAAGGCGTTCGGCCTGATCGACACGCCGCAGAAGTTTGACCAGCATCGGCTGGCGATGGCGAGCAACGAATGGGCGCGAATGAAGGCCAACGATTCGCAGGAGTGCCGTAACTGTCACAACTTCGAATATATGGACTTCACCGCGCAGAAAACCGTGGCGGCGAAGATGCACGACAAGGCGGTAACGGAAGGCAAGACCTGTATCGATTGCCACAAGGGGATTGCGCACAAGCTGCCGGACATGCGCGACGTTCCTAACGGGTTCTAAACCCTTTACGGCCAAAAGCCCCGTAGCTCTCCATGAGCCGCGGGGCTTTTTGTTGCAAATCCATTGCCCTTTTGGCGTTTAATCGCGGTATCATTTTTGCGTTTCAGCTAACGGAAAAGAAGAAGGGTTCATGTCGGCGAAAATTGAGAATGTGAAGAAAGAGCTGCTTTCGGATAACTGGTATGTCCTGCACAAATATACTTTTGATCTGAAGCGTAAGGATGGCGGCTCCGTTCAGCAGATGCGCGAAGTCTACGATCGTGGCAATGGCGCAACCATTTTGCTGTACAACCGTGCCAAAGGGACCGTGGTGCTGACCAATCAGTTCCGCATGCCGACCTACGTGAATGGCAACGACAGCGGCATGCTGTTAGAGGCTTGTGCCGGCTTGTTGGATGCCGATTCTCCAGAGCAATGCGCGCGTCGCGAAGCGGTGGAAGAAACCGGTTTTCAGGTCGGTGACGTGAAGAAGATTTTCGAAGCCTATATGTCGCCGGGCGGCGTGACCGAGATCGTCCATTTCTTTATTGCTGAGTACCATGACGACGAGCGCAATGCGGCCGGCGGCGGTATCGAAGACGAAGATATTGAGGTGGTAGAACTGCCCTTTACCGAAGCGGTGGCGATGATTGCCGACGGCCGTATTAAAGACGGCAAGACCATCATGCTGCTGCAGTACCTGCAAATTCATCGGATTATGGGCTGATGCCGATGGATCATCTCGCCGGCGAACGGCGAGGTGATCCCAGGTTCGCTAGCCATGCTTGTGGGCGTTAGGCGGGCCCGTCGGGATTTTTTGTGGCATCGTCGGCATGTACAAGGAATGACAGAGCCGCTTATTGTTTAATTGCTTGCTTCTCCTCAACTCACCTGGCGTGGTCTTCAGCTGTTTCTTGAATATTCGGGTAAAAACCTGCTGAGAGTCAAAGCCATAGTCTAGTGCGATATCCATGATTTTTCTGTCGGTGAATCTCAGTGCGATCGCCGCCTCGGTGACTCGTCGCATTCTGATATATTGGGCAATGGTCAGTCCGGCATGCAATTTGAAAAGCCGCTGAATGTGAAATCGACTGTAGCCGGATTTCTTGGCAATCGTCTCTATATCCAGCTCTGCGCCCAAATTGCTTTCTATCCATTTAAGCATGTCATTAATAAAAATCTGCATATTAATTGCCATGGAAAACTCCTTTTATTGCATCGGCTTTTTGGGGGGCATGCTTTGTTACGTGGGTGAAAGGCCTCTGATTTATAAAAAGAACGCTGGCAGCGTGTGGGATGGGCTCCTGATATCATTCCGGCTGACAGGGAAAGATGCCGTCGAACAGGAGATCGATTTCATTAGGGGTTAACAGGGATGAAATATCGGCGCCGCTGACATACCAGTAGGACAGGGAGTGAAAACTGTTTTCTTTGAACAGGGTGTCCAACGTGCTGGTAGCGATGGTGATCGGGACGTAAACCAGGTTGTTCTTTATCATGGCGTGCAGCTTATGTTGCCCTAAAATCAAACCCAGTTTGAATGCATAGTGAATGATGGCATCCGAATGGGCGCAAAGCAGGCGCTGCAGGTTAATCACCATAATGTCGTGCGAGATGACCTTCACGATAACGGAGTTTTTCGTCTCTTCATCCCAGATTAAAATGTCTCCGTCCGCCAGCGCGCTGTTGGGGGGCATAAACACGGCCAGCCTCAGCCCATCATGGGTGGATTGTTGATGACATTCCTTTTCCAGCTGCGCCGCGTCCAGAATAAGGTAGTCTGGCGTGGTTCCGCGGATCTTGTCTTGCCACTCTTTGTTCTGATTTATGTTTCCAAGTGTTTCACTGATAATAATCATGACGCCTCCCTCATGTTGGATGTAAATATCCCTATGTCATTTCTCGGGTGATTCTAAATGCGGAAGGAAACGTTTTTGTCTTATGCTTTTTTATTTTATTCCTTTGCGGTTTTAAAATAGGAATGAAAATTACACGCTATGATCGTATCGTTCAATCTATTAATTTTTATCTTTTGATCGGTCAAATCTATCGGCGCTATCGATCGAAAAATAATTATCAATAGTTGCTGTCTATTGAATTATTCTGAATTTATTTTTAAGTTATTGATTATTTTCGGTGTTTTTATTTTGTTGCTTAAATGTATGCGAATTATCTTAAGAAGCACAGACTCATTGGTTATATGAGATGTTTACCTATATTCCGTTTTGCAATAAAAATAATAGCATTAAAAATCAATAAATCTCCCTGAAACTAATTTCCTAATAAACTATCGCGGAGGTTATTTTGTTTTAATTATGCCATTGTGATGGGGTGACGCCGTTTAAAATAAAACAAAGGTATAAGCTACCCGATTGTAGTTAACTCAATCGAGGGTGGTGGAATATAGAATTTAAAGCGAACACCTGCCCAAATGAAAAAGCCCGGCAAGGTGCCGGGCTGGGGTAACGCGACGCGAGATGCCTTATTTCAGCAGTGCTTGCGCCTTGGCCACCACGTTATCCACGGTGAAGCCGAACTCTTTGAACAGCTGCTCCGCCGGTGCAGACTCACCAAA
>JAAXZN010000046.1 GCA_012719855.1 Serratia liquefaciens
ACCGGCGTTGAGGATGCTCTCAAACACCGGATTGCCCGCCGCCAGCGCATCTGCCGCCGCCGCTACCGCACGCTCGTTCTGCGTTGCCGCCACGCTGGCAAAACTGGTGTCATTACGGCCGACGTTGAGCGTCACCTGATTCGGCTGGTAGGTCAGCCCGGTGCCGAGGAACAGGTAGTTTGGCGCCACAGAATCAAATTGCCCGCTGATGCCCTGCTGGGCGGTCAGGATGTTGTACTGCCGGCCCAGCAGGCTGCGAACCTCACTTTGCGACAGCAGGTTGCCGCTGTTCTCCAGCGATACGGTCACCTCACCGCCGCCGATCGTTGCCGATCCGCTGCTTTGGATCCGATCGCTTTGGCCATTCGCTGCCACTTCCACCGCGTAACGGGAACCCGGTTCAAAGCTGACGTTACGGGTCACGTTCAGCGTGCCGATCGAGTTGCCCGGCGCCACGGTGCCGCCGCTGCGCGCGGTCAGCGACCCTAGCGTACCGGAACCGCCCAGTACGCCGGCGTTTTGTACCGTCACGTCCGAAGTCACCGAGCCATTCACCGCCAGCAGGCCTTGATTGACCCACGTCGGGCCGGAGTAGGTATTGTTGCCGGTCATTACTAACGCGCCCTGGCCCTCCTTGGTCAGGCCGCCATGGCCGTTGATATCATTGGAATACACTTCAAGCGAGCAGTGGTAGTCATCGCAAACTCTGGCGTGCAGCGTGCCCTGATCGATGATCGCCCCCTCACCGGGAATGTTGGCGATAAACTGCGATGATCCATAAGCCACGCCTGTCGGGTCCGGAATACGAAACTCCTCGGGGATATCATCGACGGTATAGAACATGCCCGGGCCGTTAATCGCCTTGCCCAGATTAATCATCCCCCAGCCGTAAAGTGCATCGATGCCCGGAGCCCCCATATCGGTAGCGGTCGTTTTAAGCACATCGGCAATTTGCGCCGACGTCATGTACGGGAAACGCTGCAGCAATACGGCAACCGCACCGGTCACGTGCGGCGTCGCCATTGAGGTACCGTTTTTATTGCCATAGTCGGAGACCAACTGGTTCGGATCTGAACCGTTGGCTACGGTGCTGTAGATTTTACTGCCCGGCGAGGAGACGCAGAAGCTGGCGGTGTAGCCGCAACGCGAAGAGAAGCTGCTGATGGTGTAAGGCACGCTGTTGGTGGAGGCGGCATCTTGCGCAACGCTGGCAACCGACAGCCAGTTAGCCGCAATATCCGGCACAAAATAGGCCAGTCCGCTGATCACATCCGGTTGGTTGTAGTTGCCGTCATTACCGGCGGCGAACAGCACCAGAATATTTTTACGTGCCGCATCGATAGCGCCCTGATAACCCGCCCCCGCCAGGCTGCCCAGCAAAGGTTTCACCTGATCAAACTGTTCCTGCGCGTCCTTTAGCTCGAAATGCAGCGCATCGGGTTTCTTGCCGTTATCCGAGAGAAAATCCGGAATGCTGACGCCCCAACTGTTGTTGATCACCCGCACGCCATTGTTGATCATCGCCTGCCAGCCCGCGTTGGTCACGCTGCCATCCAGCCCGAGGAACTCGCCGTAGGCCGGGCCGTCATTGTCATTATCGACGCTGATGATTTGCGAATCGAAGGCCACGCCGTGCATACCAGTACCGTCACGGTTGGCCCCGCTGATTCCGGCTACGTGGACACCGTGGTTGCTTAACAGGCCTTGTGAGCCACTGTAAAAATGGAAAGTGCCGTCAAAATAAAAGCGATCGCCGGCCTTAATCCCCTCTCGATGCGGGTCGGTATAGGCGCGATAGCCTTCGGTGACAACGTTAGTCAGCTTACCGTCACCGGCAAATTCCGGATGCTGGTTCACCGGGGTATCGAAGATCCCCACCTTTTGCCCTTTGCCGGTATAACCCGCTGCGTAAGCCTCATCGGCGTGAATGGCCCCCAACCCCCAATTGGCGTTGAATTCATTGCTGCGCCAGCTGGCCGGATCGCCGCTCTTACCCCCTTCAGTATAGGTCGCGGCCTGTGCACCCCCGGCAGCCAACAACGCGCATAACAGGGCGTTCAGTTTCCATGTCGGCGCCAATGCCGGTTTATTATTTCCTGCAGATTGCTTCATTCCCTTATCCCTTTTTGTTTTTGGTAAAACCGCCCCAGACGGGACGGTTGTTCCGTTTGTTTTTTAAGATCAGAAATGCCAGGTAAAACCGGCGTTGACGCTGTTGTCCTGGTAGTTTTGCGACAGCAGCCCGCCATAGCCCAGCGACAGCGTGGTGTTTTTGTTCACCGCCACTTCCGCACTGGCTTTCAGCACCGCACCGTCACGCGACGCCGACACGCTGTTCACCACGAACGGTGAGTTGCCGCCGCTGAACTTCAGCCCGGTACCGCGATCCAGATCGCCGTACTGATGCTGCCACCCCAGCTCGCTGCGCAGCGCCACCGCGGTGGTTTTGCTCGCCTGCCACTCGGTGTCTGCACGCAGCCCCAGCGTCGAGACCGTCGCGTCGGTGTGTTGCTTGTCACCGTGCAGCGCCGCCGCCCCGCCGTCTTCCGAGATGCCGTTGTTCTGGAAGTTGATGTACGCCAGGTTGGCGAACGGCTCCAGATTCACCCAGGCAGCTTTTATGCTGTATCCCGCTTCGGCG
>JAAXZN010000047.1 GCA_012719855.1 Serratia liquefaciens
AACGACCGAGAACATCCGTCTGATTGAGCGTCTCTACCGCCAGTCGGGTCTTGACGCCGTGAAATGGGAGAATATCCCCAACGTCGCGAAGGAGCGTATGGCGGATGTCCTGTCTCGCCAGTATGCGGACTGGTTCGGCCTGGTGGGGGTGAGTCCTGACATCGATGCCGGCATATGCTGGGAACGTTTGGGCATGATGCCCGAGTATACCGCACCGTGCGATATGCTGATGCTGATCCCGACGCGTCTGGCGACCGAACTGAATGGTTCAGGCGCTTTGTTACGTGATGTGCCGACCACGACCGATCTCTATGGTCGACAGTACGGCGTCGAATGGCCATCAGGCCATAATGCCGGTTGTGTGCGGGACGGCATCAACACGCTGACGGTGCACTTTGATTCCCCGTGGTACCCGCCAGCCGGCGAGGTTATCGGGACAGTGTCGGAGCGGTTCAGTTGCCAGGTGGAACATACCTGGTACATGCCTGATGCGGAACGCAGTGGTTACGATCGCTACGACCGCGGCGAGCATGTCGACGGCGGACGAATAGCGGCTGAAGTTGAGGCCGGTGAAGTGATCCACCTGACCTACGCCGACAAGGATTCGGTACCGTTGTCACCGAATGCAGCAGCCGGCTAATCACCGACTCTTGTTAACGCATTAACCTATGGCCACCGATGTTCGGTGGTCTTTTTTTATGCTGGAAAGATAAATGTATAAGGATGTATTATTTGGTATCTGCATGTAGTTGACGACATTCTGATGGAGAAATATAACTTATACATTAGAATTATTATAGGGTGATTAATGTGATAATCCTGCACTTGCATTGAGATTTATCTTTGTGGTACTGGAAGGTACGTCTAGACAGGCCCCCAGAATCTCCAGACACTTCGTCCCACCTTAAAGTAATGACTAGTCTTAAGACTAGTCATTAGACTCGTTGGGAGGTGTTATTACTGGGTAATGCTAAATAATAGGGGTAATGTACTGAAAATTGGCAAGTGCAGGCTAGTTTATTGATGCAAATGATATCTATTTAGCATGAAATGCTGCCATTAATGGCATGCAAAACTACCAGATGCATAGCCCTAGTTACGCCAAAAAAAGTTGTCACCTTGAGATAATATAATCATTATAAATAATAAACTCTTGAAATATTATTTCCTTAATACAATTCTGTCATCACAATTTCAAAATGACTTAAAACAGATTGTAATATATATATTACGAAATGAACGAATTTAATTTAAAATAGATTGTAATTACAGATATCTCTTGACTGGAAAAACAACTAACGTAACAATGAATTATCCAAAAGGAGGTAAAATGATATTAACCGGATTAGAGATAAGAAGAAGAAGGGATATGGGTGAAATCATCATCGAACCCTATGATGATGCACAAAGAAACCCCAACAGTTTTAATTACCGTCTTGGGGAAAGACTAAAGATACCGAATGATGATGAATCAGGGTTTATAGAAATAACCATACCAGATGAAGGATACAAGATATACCCTCACACTCTATACTTGGGACATACATATGAAAAACTTGGCAGTTTAAATTGTGCCATGTCATTAATTGGCAGAAGTTCAGTGGGGCGACTTGGCTTGTTTCTTCAAGTTTCCGCCAATCTGGGGCACACTGGTTCTGCACACTGTTGGACATTAGAGATCGTTTCTACTAAGCCATTCATTCTTTACCCAAAAATGAAAATAGGTCAGATCTCTTTTTGGGAAAATAAAGGAGATATCTCTCCATATGAAACAGGTTATACCCAGTATAGCACGCCACAAGAGTCAAAAATATCCAGAGGTAACCCATGATCTTAACTGGTAATGAAATACATAAAGAAGTCAGGAACGGAAATATTGTCATCAGCCCCTTTGAGGAAAGCCGCATCACCACTAATACCTATGATTTGACACTGGGTGCGGTACTACTCCAATACACCGATGAATGTATAGATCCAAGAAAACCAAACCAAACTAAGCAAATACATATCCCTCAAGAGGGGTACCTGATGAAAAAGCATGAATTTCTACTAGGGCATAGTAATGAAACCCTTGGTAGCAATCGATACGTACCTATCATACATGCCCGATCAAGCATTGCACGTTTAGGACTTTTCGTTCACATCACTGCAGATTTAATTGATATCGGTTCTGTTGGTCAAACAACGTTTCAGCTTTATGCTACTCGTGATATTTTTTTGAAAAAAGATATGTCTATTGGTCAAGTGTCCTTTTGGATGACTAAAGGTGAGATAACACTTTACAATGGTAAGTACCAGGGAAGCAAAGGTCCCGCAGCCTCTAAGGCCTACCACGATTATATTGCATGACTCACCCCATTGAAGTATTTATACTTCAATGGGGTGTTATTATTGTAATGATTAATAATAGCATTATTTTTCATTGACAATATTCACATTGTCTTTGGGTAATGCGACCCATTCTAGAGCATTGTGCGAATAGTCTTCCCTGGAGTGGACGTCAACAAAAAAACAATTTCCTTTTCCATCAAGAATCATTTCATAAAGTTTACCCCACCCATCCTTAGGTTCCTTTTCAATGGACCTTATTTCGGTAAAAGAAATCAGACAATGTGTACCAAGTAGCTCCAAGAGAGGGGTAAATATGTTGCCATCATTACCTACGGACAAACGATGAGCTGTAAAGTTACTATCAGTTATCGACTCAATCAATACTCTTTTTTTAACAAGATCCGCAATAATAACGTGAATATTGCTAGTATTGAATGAAGGTGCACTGTGAAAATTATCTTCGTAAAGAACCTCAAACATATTACCTCCATAATAATCACACAGGTTCAGAGAATGTGCAGGAAAAGTTTTCTTGTACATTTTTCATTTGTGCTATCAATGTATCCCTATCTTTACCTTTAAGGATCACTATCACGCACCAGCTCTCTCGTCCATAATCTTCGATATAATGATTGAGTCTGACGCGGTAAATAACATCGATAACCCCAGGCAAAGACAATAATTCATCTGCAGGAGTGAATCCAGTGACAACTCCGGAGCGAGATGGCCTCACATCAATATTACCTATATAATAATCATCAAGTCGCGCTAAACATGGTTCTCCATTATGATAATTGAGACGAGCGCGGAGTCCTTGCTCCAGTAACCCCTCCCCAATAGCCAACTTAATACACTGATTTGCTGCCCCACCGGGATGGCGAAAAGCAATCTCACCTAAATATACCTCTTTATTCCTAATAAAAAACTCGCCATGTGTAACGCCATTTTCAATATTTAATCGCTGTGCAATTTTTTCGTTCACGGACTTTAACTTTTCATAAAAACATTCATTTCCCTGATAAGGAATATATGTAGTCATCTTAGGTATCCGGTTATTATATCCGGTTAACCGAGGAACATAATACGTTGCAATATAGATGGCCTTTAGTTCCCCGCGTTCCCAAATAATATCAACATTACATTCAGAACCGTCAATATATTCCTCACAGATAAAGTCACTCAAGTTATATTTATTTTTATTCAGTGCTTCATTCAACTCATCATAGGTACGAACAAGGTACGTTTCCGCACTCAGAAATCTGTTTACTGGTTTTAGAATGAGTGGAAAATAAAAATTCTCAGGCAGGAAATCTATGCGACCATCGATAATAGAGTCCAATACGGAAAAATGAGCTGGCATGGAAACTGTGCCGGCAAGGGTGTTGCGCATTTGTCGTTTGTCACGTGTAGCAAGAAGTAAATCGGCCATATGTGTATTACCAAAAACTTCGCGATTTATCAGCGCAGCTGCAAACTGAGTGGACTCATCAAAGCTAAATACATCCGAAAACCTCCCTTCATTTTCCTTAAGGTAGGAAATTAGAGAATATACGGAATTTATATTACCAAGGTCTTCAACAACGATATGGTCAACCCCAAAATCGAGACATTCCTTTAGGCAGCGGTCAAAATCAGTATAGAGATATTTTTTATCGATAACATAAACCGCATTATTCCCGCTGGCAGTAATAAGTTCAAAGATCTCCTTTCGCCAATTAAGTACAAAATATTTCTTCATATAACCTCACCCTGTCCCTGCGAATGTATCTGAGTACGACGGAAAAGAAACGAGTAAGTAGAACTAGCACAAGATCTGACTGCGTGGCAAGAAAACATAAAGTAACTTTACGTTATTGTTATCGAGCTTGCTGAAGTGAAAATCAGATGGTTTTATATATGTAATGTAAAACAACAAGTTATAAGTGAACTCTGATTTGTTAAACAATAAAATTATTAACATAGATGATTAAATGATAAGAAAAGCGATTCAATACGGCTGTCATACTCTAAGATGCTGAAAGAAAATGACAATTTTGTTTCAACCTTTTATCTTCGTTGATTCTTCGAGATATTTCAGTGACAAACCTCGTTGACAACCATTTTTGTCCTGAGTTATAGCTATAAGCCATGGAGAGGTACCAAAGTGGCCGAATGGTTTTTCCTCGAAGGAAAATGTATTTTGCTTTAAGCAGGATACCGCAGGTTCGAATCCTGCCCTCTCCGCCAAATTTTTCTTATAGGGATAGGGAGTCAAGCCAGCATGTTAGATATACATTTCATTCGTAATAATCCGACAGTTGTTGCCGATGCAGCAAAGAAGAAAAATATTGCGATTGATATCGATAACTTGCTAGCAATAGATACAAAATACCGACTTTCACTAACCTCATTGGAGTCATTACGTGCCGAAAAAAATCAGCTGACAAAGCGATTTTCAACCGCACATGACATCAGCCAAAAACATACGCTTCAGCAAGAGTCAACTCAACTAAAAGAGGCTATCCAGTTAGCTGAACAAAATGTCATTTCGCTGAAAAATGAGATTGACACTATTTTATTGTCGGTCCCCAATATCCCCAGCACCTTATCGCCAATTGGCATGGATGACACTGCCAATTCGGTCGTTAAGCGTGTTGGTTCTGTACCAACCTTCAATTTCTCACCGCGGGATCATATCACTTTACTTGAACTGAATGATTGGGCTGACTTTGGCCGTGTGGCCAAAGTATCAGGAAGCCGAACCTATGCCCTTAAAGGCAGACTGGCATTGCTGGAACAGGCATTACTGCTCTATGTGACAAAAAAAATCGCAGCCAAAGGCTTTACACCTATCACTGTGCCTTCATTTGCCCGACACAGCGCGTTCAAGAACACGGGACATTTCCCCGCAGGGCAAGAGGATGTTTTTCATGTGGAGAAGGATGAGTTTTACCTGACAGGTACCGCCGAAGTGATACTGACCAGTTTTCACAGTAACGAGATCTTGGATGAACAACAATTGCCGATCCTCTACTCAGGCATATCTCCTTGTTTCAGACGCGAAGCTGGAAGCGCAGGTCGTGATGTACGGGGACTGATGCGGGTACATCAGTTCAACAAGGTTGAACAACTTGTTATAAGCAAAAATGATGAAATTGAATCTGAACGTATGCATCAGTTGCTCCTCATGAATGCGCAAGAACTCTTAAATGATTTGGAACTGCATTATCAAGTCATTGAGTGTTCTACCGGTGATATGGGGGCCGGGAAGTTCCGCCAAAATGATATTGAAGTCTGGGTACCCAGTTTTGGTGGTTATCGTGAAACCCATAGCTGCTCGACTTTTCATAGTTGGCAAGCCCGACGAGCAAATATTCGCTATCGTGATAGAGAGGGAAATATTCACTTTGTACATACATTAAACAATACCGCAATTGCCAGCCCCAGAATATTTGTTTCGCTGCTTGAAAATTATCAAACAGCAGAGGGTAGAGTAAAAATACCCGATTGCCTGAGACATTATTTTGACAATGATTTGTATCTCTAATAAAGGTGTGTCATGACATATCTATCAGGAACTGTTAATCGACTGAGGAAATTTGGTAAAACTTTCACCTTAATTGAGATCATTGCTTCCGATAGAAAAAGCTTCTATAAGACATTAGCTTATCGAGGAAGAACTGTTCAAATAAAACCAGGTGACTATATTTCCTGCTATGCAACTGAATCCCACTATCTCGGTAAGGAGGAATACCTCTGTTCTGCAATATCAATCTTGCCTAGGCGAAAAGGCAGCGCTCAAAAAAAACAACCTCCACATATGGCCCGCTCATCTGCTGAGTTAGAAAAACTGTATGCACGGAGTATTTTTGAGCAAGCATTGCAAGATGAGGCTCACCATCAAAATTTTCTCCCTGTAAAATCACCCACGGTTGTCAATCGTTGGCCTGAAGGAAACACGACACCTTTTAATCTCGACTTCTATCGGAACCCGTCCTGCCTCACCATCAGCAACATGATTTATCACCAGATGATGTTGCATCATGGGTTCAATAAAATTTATGAGATAGGTAAATTGTTTAGAAAAGAAAACCCAAGTACTCACAAGCGCTTGGCCGAATTCACTATTTTTGGGATTGCTATGTCTTGCCCTGAGCTGGATGTGGTCATGAAGGAAATGGAGCACATCATCATTGGTGCATTGAACTCATTGAACAAAAGCGGTTTGCGTCACATTGTGTTCCCCGCGCAACCAACGTTTGAACGTATCACGTTCACCGATCTTCTGATGCGTAGTCGAGTTGATAACTTAACTGGTTCGCAATTGACGAAACCTGTCCGCGATTACTTAAATGATAACTACTCAAGTTTCGTATGGGTAACCAATTTCCCGGATGAAACGCGTCCTTTCTATATCCACTCGATTAATGGCACCTGTAATGATTGCCAACTGTGGTATCGGGGACGTATCTACATTGCAGCTGGCGGTATGGTAGAACCTGATAAACAAGCCTATGAGCCTCGTATGCGCGGACGTGGCCAAAATCCTGCCCATTTTAGAAATTATTTACATTATCCCGCACTCGGCATGCCAACAATGGGGCAAATTGATTTCGGTATTGAGCGTCTGTTGGCCGCTATCAGTGATGAATCCTTTACAGCAGAATTTACGTGGTTTCCTCGCTATGAAAGCGCCGCGATTGAGCCTTGAACACACTGATGGACATCACATTGAAAACGTCGCAGAAATTACTATTAGGAGGGGTTATTTATTGGGGGGGGAGATCTCTAACAGCGATTTCTATGCCGCTGTATTTACTTTCCCAGGGTATCCCCCTTTCATTGATCGTGACGTCAAAATCATTGCAATTGATTGTCATCGCGTGTTTTTCTTTCATAACTGGATTTTTATCAGACAAGTATGGTTCAAAAAAAGCCATTTGCATATCATGCCTGCTTGAAGTAATTTATTTTATTTTAATCGTCAGTGCTACTGAGACCTCTGTATTGGTGGGGGAGATCATCAATGGCCTAGCACTTGCATTTTATAATGGAAATTATGAAAAATGGTTACATGACGCTGAGGACCGTCAGTTTTCTCGTGCCTACAGTTTTTATCAAAAATACCGTTTCTTCTTTATGGGTGCTACAGTTTTTGCCGGAGGTTTTTTTTTACTTCCCACATTGATAATTTCCGCTGTCATCAATTTCGCCCTTTTTTTCTGGTTCGCGTCATGTCGCGAATCGCCAGTTCAAGCAATCACGGTTTTGGAAGCCAAACCGAATCATCGATGGCACTTATCTCCCGTCATGATATTACTTGCTTTCTTTTATATTGCTGTCAGTTCAGCACTAACTCCGATCTACTCATTGTGGCCCACCCAGCTTGAAGTTTTTTCAATTTCCGCCATCTATCCTGGTGCTATCTATTTCTTTGCCATGCTTCTTCAAGCCCTTATCTGTCATATCATTACCACCCCTGTATTTAGGCATGCCGTATATCGTCCTTTATTGACAATATCTTTCGTGTTTATCCCTGCAATTTTCATGGTGTTCTTATACTATGCCATACAAAATAAACAACTTTCACTCATACCTATATTATCTTGGTTAAGTATATTTACCGTGCTTGCTTTACCCACTGGCGCCGCCACCCTTATTTTTATTGAAATTAATACAAGACTAAGTCAGGGACGTGCCACATTCATCAGTACCATGGATTCGTTAATCAAGACCTTGTCAGGAAGCATTATGTTTTTGCTGTCGATAGACAAAACATCCGTCTTACCGAATACGTGGCTCTGGTGCGGACTCATACTGTTCATCGCAGGTGCAGCGCTTTTGTTTGCTTCTATTGTGCCAACGAAGGCAAGCACGTGATTACGACCTCGGTTGTATCATTCTAAGTGTATTGAACCAAGAATTGGGCATGATATTGATGAAAATGACCGGGCTGACTGACGACGTGACGAACATTCGCCACTGATAATCACCGGCCACAAGGTACCGTGACCGGACACCGGCTTGCTGAATCCATTCATTATCATTACCCCCCATACAGTCACTCATGACCTTGGCCATTTGGCGTTGCCCTGGTGACGTCGGGTCTTGCCCGTAAGGACGGCATCGCCGGCACGCCCTATGCCGAAATCTGACCGAAGCTAGGAGTGGTAGGCTCCCGCTCAGTTTACAACTGTTTTATAATTTTGGTCACGGCAGAATATGATTTGTAGCCCGTTTTAGTTGACAACTATTTTATCTTCCCACATCTGTCCAGACGAAGGGCTGGAGAAACAGTACCTGAACATCATCAAAAGGTATGAACGTGAAGACGTCGAGCGCCTGGCGCACTTACTTGGCCTGGTACGAATTGCGCTGAATGCTCAGGCATGTGATTTTCTGGGGATGACGTTCATGCAGCTCGAGCTCGGGGATAAACACCGTGGACAGTTTTTCACGCCCTGGAGCGTGGCATCTATGATGGCCAAGCTGCAGTTCACCGGGCTGGAGCAAAAATTGCAAACTCAGCCGTTTGTCACCATCAGTGAACCTGGCTGTGGTGCCGGCGGCATGATGATTGCAGCTGCAGTGGAGATGCGGGCGTTGGGGTATGAACCTTCAGAGCATATGTGGGTTTCCTGCGTTGATATCGATACAGTGGCTGTGTCGATGGCATATATCCAGCTATCATCACTTGGCATACCCGGTGAAATTGTACTTGGGAATGTATTGGCAAATGAACGTCGGTTGGTGATGTATACACCAATGCATTGGTTGGGAAAATGGTCACTTAGAATTCAGCAGTATAATTCAGAGAGCTGACCAAAACCAAAACCGCCCTGTATATGGGGCGGTTATCTTTCTGCTATAAAAATATATTGCGCGATTTATATAATGGAGTCGTCAGAAAATACGGACTCTATGGATTTTTTAATGTCATTTAGCCGTACTGGTTTCGTTAAAATATCCACGTCTTTGATTGGACTTTCACTGGTGTATGCACTAATGAATATAAACGGTGTGTTTTTGTTTGGGCCGTCATTCTCTTTTACCTGTCTATATAGATCATCACCAGTAATGATGGGCATCTGAAGATCACTCAAAACAAGGTCAAATGATTTCCGATATAACTTTTCTAATGCTCTCTCTGGAGACGTTGTATGCTCAACTGAAAAATCATGCTGAAGAATTGATACTAAGGACTCGCATGCCATCTCATTATCATCAATAATTAAGATGCTGATACCTTTTGCTGAGAACGGCTTGTCATCGATATCGGTAATAACATCAATCTCAGCAGGTGTGGACAGATCTATTGGTAATGAAACGGTAAATACAGTTCCTTTACCAATGTCACTTTTCACATTAATAGTCCCGTTCATGGCCTTAACAACACCATGAACGATAGCCAATCCCATTCCAAAACCGGGTACTTTGTTGTCGTTTCCAACTCGGATAAACGGTGAGAATATGGCGTCAATTTTATCTTTAGGAATTCCTTGCCCCGTATCTTCGACCCTGATGACCAGTTTAGACTTTTCCTGTACAACCGCATTTACCTGCACGCTACCATGTTCTGTATATTTTATGGCATTGGTAACGATGTTTTCAATAATTTGCATAACTCTGGATGGGTCGCTTTTTATGTACGTGTCAGAGGTGTCCCCTACGTTAACAGTGACGGTACTTTTGTTTAATAGTGAAATGCTTTGCTCAACAGTATCATGAACAATTTTACGCAAGTTGAATGTCGCTTTCTTAATTTCGACATTGCCATTGTCAACCTTGGCAAATTCCGCAAGATCTTTCATTTGACGTTCCATTTTCATGGCGGCATTTTCCAATCGTTCAAAGTGATTGAATGCTGCTCCGTCTTTTGCTTGCAAGCTAAACTTCTGTATAATAACCTCTACCGAGGAAATTATTGCCTGGAGTGAGGTTCTCAATTCATGCCCCAACACACCAAGGAAAGCGTTTTTGTTATTGAATGATTTCTTTTCTGATTCCAGTTGATTATTAATGGATTTTACTTGCCGGTATGAAATGAAAAGCATCAATAAAAACAAAAAATACAGTGTCGCAATAGGAAACTTCATCGAGTTACCTTTGTCGATGTAGTCCTGCTGAATAATGTTTCTTTGTCTGACTTCTGCATGGTCAGAAATAACCACTAGATTTTTATTGTCTTGCCCAATTAATTCTATGCTTTTAAGTATGATCGAGTAATCAGGTTTTGTTTTATTTAATTCAACGTCGATCTTTTCCAGGTTAGCATTTATTTGCTCTACAGTTTTAGCATAACCCGCTTCTTCATATAAGTATCTGGTCGACACACTTTTATGTAACAGCACATTAGAACTCGAGAACAGAAGGTCAAGTTCGGTTTGTAACTCCTCTTTATCATTGTTACCCAATCGCAGTTGACGCTCAATTTTTGCATTAAATCCTGCCAGCCTGATTGTAAATTTAGCAATCGCCCATGCGTAATTTTCTTGAGGACCTGCAGAGTTCATATTATGACTTGTGGAGAAATACTGTTCATACATCCACACAAAACCACCGGTTAGAATCAGAAAACCGACGAAATACTGGATCAGGATCCGCTTTAGTTTCATTTATCTATTACCGTTATGCTGGCCACTTGCCAAATGTGACGGGCCTGATATGTCGGGCTATTGAGCTGATCATAAAATTGATCTAAAGGGTAAATGACGAAGTACGGACCAAAGTTTCTCAGTCTCAGTGGATTTCCGTCCATTTTATTTGCCAATAAGATATCGTATTTCTCTACGTCAGAAAAGGGGATGTCGACCCAGTAGTCATTCAGCGCCCTCATTCTCAACGTTTTTCCACGGGCACCGACAAGTGTTATTAACTCCTTGAATTTTACCCCTTCAAAATCCACCACGTGTCCAGGCTCAGTCCAGGATGTTGTAGTTTTTATATGGGAATTTTTAAGTTTATTAAAATTATCAGTAGTTAACAGATAACCGTCATTATGATTTTTATTTGCAATGTCACCATCTATATAGAGATCGCCTATCTTTGCAAAGGACGATGCTGAATAAAGCACAGCAATAATGAATAATATCGATAGTGATTTTAATTTATGCATAATAAACCTCAAATTCTTTACATAGTGAATTAATTAAATTGACATCTTCACTATTATGGATCCCTACTGTTTTATCATTTCCGATATAAACAGACTCACAATGAGTATAGTATAGACTACGAAACTCGGGCTTCACTGTGGTAAATATACACGTGGTTGGTATGTCAAAACCAGCACCAATATGTAAGGCTGCGGAGTCACATGTATAGAGATGCCTGGCATGCTTTATTATGGATGCGAATCGAGAGGTGCTCGTTGATAGCTCAGAAATGTTAGTATAATTTTCATGGTGAACATCACTAAACCCAAAGACTTTAACCTTAAACTTATCGCTTAATTCAGATATTATTTTTTTATGATACTGTTGCGGTATGCTTCTTATTTTTGTACTTGCGTGAGGGCAGAAGAGTACATAGTCACCCAGGTTGATGTCATTAAGATGGGCATTTTTTAACCATGCGTTGCTTTTTATCTCAATCGGAGTGAAATTACGTTCGAGACCAAGGTTCCTTAAAAAGAAATCGTGCATATCCCACTTATTAAAATCTTCCCAATACAGTTGATTTCCTATGTCTATTATTAGTTCTGTCTCCGCTGCTTTGGAAATATCAAATGGCATGAAATGGATTTCAGTTATTATATTTTTTGTGAGTGTGTAGATTTCATTTACGTAATTAGGACAGTTCTCGGGACGAATGACTCTGATGACGATGTTTGGATTTATTTTTTTTATTGCATGTAGTGCAGATATACCGACGACGGAATCACCCAGCGTCACCCCCAATCCGTTGATGATAGTCAGGCTTTTTACATTTGAATAGTCTATCGATATTTTATTGATCGCGTTATTATGAACTATAGCGTTACTCAATGGAGATATGTTACCACTAGGTGAACTTTTACTTACTCCATAGGGTGAAACAATGTATCTCCCATCAAGTAAGAGACTGCCTGTATATGTTAATAAATTATTATTCATAATAATTCACTTGGGGAAGTGTTTATCTACTAGTGATTTGATTACACTGGCTTTGATCGGCTTTTCATAGGGTCCAGTGATGTCATAATCATTTATTGCACTTGCTATTTCTCTGTCAACGATTCCGGATAGCTGTCCGGTAAGAACCAGAATCATGGCATTTTTATTTTCTGACTTTCTGATTTCTTTGATTGTGTTAAAAACAGTTTTCGTCCCAACAACCCAGTCCAGAATATAAGCGTCATAGGGACTACGCTTCAGGCTCTCTTCCAGGGATTCAGTGTCATAGTAAGGATCGACAATGTATTCATCATTACCTATAATTTCCAGAAGACTATCCACAATATTCTTTTCGTCATCAAGAATTGCAATGCGATGTTTTTTTACATTTTGCTTTTGTGGATAGAACTGAATCATTTCAATATTACGCTTGGACTCAAATAATACATCATCTTTGATATCGTCAGTGTGGAACACAACCCACTCGTCGTTTATTTTTAAAGCGGAATACTCCGTTGGGAAATTGGAATTAATTTCTGTTAAATAGATTTTGCATTTAACATTTGTCTTTCCATTGTTCCAGATCGCGTTATGTACTTCATTTACTGAATAACTATATATGTCGAAGAATTCACTCATCTTCATATCGATAGAGTCAATCACTCTGATCAGTTGAGATACCTCCCAGTTAGAGGCCCCTGTCATCTTCTTCTGTGCAGCGGCTGTTGTGATATCCAGTACACGGCTTGTATGGCTGATATGTTTCTGCTTTGGAATACCCTTTATCGCCATTGCTTTGGCTATGACTTCCCCAAGGGCAGTCTTATTGTTGTCTTCCATCTCCCACCTTTGCCAAATTCAGTTTAAAAAACAGTCGTTATTTTACACTCAAAGTTGTGTTTTTCAATGAAAAGAGCGTTTTAAGATGTCGCATTATGATTTGTATTATCGTAAAAGTATCATTTGTGTTGACTTTACCTCTCTGAAGTTGCTAAATATGCCCCTGAGTGTGGAGGTCTGCGATGCCGAACTGAAGCTTCTAAGCGTTATGCTTATCTCCTTTCGGAATGAGCATAACGCTCAGGTGATGCTACAGCGCACAACACCAGAGAAAGCGCCAACTCAATGTTGGGGGGGACTCCATACATTGAGGATGGATGCGCAATAACAGTGAGGGTGGGTTTTCACACGTGAACGAATTTTGTGAATTGCCAAAACACCCCGTAATAAAATCACCTGAACTTTGTAGTATTTGGCACCAGGGAAACCTGATAAAAATCAAAATATTTAGCTTTGGCATCAACTCTTAACATATTGATATTGCCTATTATATTTCTTTGACAGACTCCAGCAATGCGGGGTTGATGACTTACGATCAACCTAAAAGCGGCTAATCACAGGAAACCTTTTCAACTCGGAAAAGGTTTTTCTGTGGTGATTGCCGTATTGACCTGCGCAGCATAAGCGTCGGTCAAGATTTACGGAGTTCTGCTGATGTCTTATTGTGATACACCTGAACAGGCCGCCATCATCGGTTGGTCTGGAACCAAACTGGTGGTCAGGGCTTTTTCCGGTACGGGCAAAACATCAACCCTGGTGCGCTTTGCTTTAGCCAATCCTGACATCAAGATGCTTTATCTCGCCTATAGCCGTGCCGTCAGGGATGAAGCGGTTCAGAAATTCCCGTTTAATGTTGTGTGCATGACCTCACATCAGCTGGCCTGGCCAAATTTCGGCCGGCATTACGAGAAGCGGTTAACGGGGAATCTGCGGATCACTGACGTCGCCCGTCAGCTCAATACCCGTCACTGGCCGCTGGCCAGAACGGCGATCACTACCTTCAGTGCCTTCTTGTGTAGTGCCGACAACGAATTTGGGCCGCAACATCTGCCTGATGAAGAGGCTCGCAGCGGACTCTCTGCAGAGAAAATCCTGGCCACAGCGAAACAGCTCTGGCGCGAATCTGTGCGCCAGGACGGCATGTTTCCTGTCACGCACGATGTCTATCTCAAGCTGTACCAACTCTCTCAACCGGACCTCTCGAAGCGCTGGCAGACACTGCTGTTTGATGAGGCTCAGGATGCAAATCCGGTCACACAGAGCCTGGTGCTGTCGCAGCGCTGTAGCGTGGTGTTGGTCGGTGACCGTCATCAGCAAATTTATCGGTTCCGTGGTGCCGAGAATGCACTCGATGCACCGGCCCTGGTTGATGCGGAACGGTTGAACCTGACCCACAGCTTCCGGTTTGGACCTGCGGTGGCCAGAGTGGCCAACATGCTGCTGGATCGCCAGGGCGAAACCCTGCCTGTTATTGGTGATGGTGGAGAGGACAAAGTGTTGACCTCTCTCACGGAGGAAGTGCAGGAACAGCATGTCACGGTGCTAAGCCGTACCGTCGCCGGCGTGATTGGCACAGCACTTGACGCCAGTCTGGCCGGTAAAAAGGTGTTCTGGATCGGTGACATTACCGGCTACAAGACCGAGGAGCTGGAGGACCTGTACTGGTTTTCTGCAGATATGCCTGAACGTATGCGTTCGCCGACTTTGTCGCGAGCCTACCGTGATTTTGAGGAATACGAGTCGGTAGCCAAAGCCAGCAAAGACCCGGAGATGAACCAGGGACTACGGCTTCTTGAGCAGTATTTCCCGTTGCCGCAGAAGCTGCAGGTGATGCGTGAGCATGCGGTCACTGACGAGGCCAAGGCTCAGGTTACTGTCTCTACGGCACACCGCAGTAAAGGTCTGGAGTGGCCGGTGGTTGTCCTGAATGAAGACTTTATCGATATCACCGATCCGCTGTTACCCGAGGATGAACGCACCGATGAGACCAATTTGCTGTACGTGGCTGTCACCCGCGCGCGGAAAACCCTGGTCACGAACGCGTTGCTGCAGACGCTTCTCGACGATGAAGTCGTGGATGACAGAGAAGGGGGCACGGCAGCATGCTGAAGGCCATCAAGGCGCTGCTGGTCGGCACTCCAGAAGTGCCGACCAGGAGCAAAGCCTCATCACCTGCGGGGCCGGCGGGGTATTTTATGCCGCAGTCCGCCATGCAGCTGCTGAACATACCAGCCCGTAAACAGTGCCTGCAGCAGCTGTGGGAGAACAGTGCACTGCCAAAGGATTTGTACGAGCAGTTTTACCTGCAACCACTTCACAAGCTGGTCACGCTAATGCAGGTGTTGCCGGCAGCGCCGCAGGGTGAGTATGCCAGGGAAGGGGGGTTAGTTGATGTTACCCTGCAGACGACGACCTATGCGGTGCGTCTGGCGAAAGGGCACATGCTGCCACCAGGCGCACCGCCCGAAGAGCAATCAGCCCAGAATGTGCAGTGGAATGTCGTGGTGTTTTACGCTGCGCTTTGGCATTACCTGCCACTGTTGAGCCAGCTTCAGGGCGAGTTCCAAAGTGGCCGTGCCTGGTTACCTGGTCTGACGGTGCCGAGCGAACCCTACCGTTTTCGCCTCAGGGCGACTCCGTCAGCCCCGACATTGGCATCAAGGCAAAGTGCAATGATTGCTGCACGGCTGTTGCCTGCAGAGGTCATCGATTGGCTATCAACATTGCCGGCGGCTACACATTCGTTGATGGCGATCGCTTCCCGACAACCCAGCGCATTATCTGTGATAGACGACATTATCCTGGACGCGGCCAAGCTGGCGCGCGGTGATAACTTGTCCGTATCGTCTTCGCCAGTACCCATCTCCGACACATTGACTGCAGCCTTACCGTCGGTGGCGCCGCCTACTGAAAATATTACCTCTTCAGTACCCGCAGTTGATTTGCAAAGTGCAGTCAGCAGCACCAATACACCGCTCGTTGAGGAGCCGTTGCCGGCAGAGACAGTAAATCAATCCGAAGAGACAGCGACGGCGGAATTACTGAGCTCTGCTCTGGATGCACCGGTCAACGATAAGCCTTTGGCTGAGATGGTCCTGGCGCCTGAAACGGTGGTCGGCGTTGAGGAGGATATGCAGGCCCTGTTGTCATTAATGGCGGTTGAGGTGTCTGCTCCGGTGAACCAGACAGAACAGGAGTTCGGGGACGCCCCTCACGAAGATGAAGGCCCTATGCCTGCCGATAGTCCTGTATTTACTGCTGAGGTGACTCAGGTAGTTGAGGCTGCCGAAATAAACCAGGAGTCAGACGATATCGATAATATCGCTCCCGAAGAGGTATTTTCAACAACCGAAGTTTGCTCCCCTCAAACTATTGACCCTGTTCCCTCGCAATCACAAAAAGTGGGTATTGAAGGCGATGGAGCTACAACTCCTGGAGAGGCTTTTTGGGGGTGGTTAGCTGATGGACTCAACTCTAATGAGATCCCCACCAACTCCGTCGGCGCAAGGGTTCATCTTGTTTCCGGTTTTGTTTTTATCACTGTACCTGGAGTTTTTTATTTGTACCTGAAACAGGCTGGCCTGGAAGGTTCTCAACGAGAAGCCCTGCAGGAAGACTTTGAACGCCTGGAGAAACATCGCCGGGTTAAGGGTAAACGATTTTATTTTGCACACCTGTATGAAACATCAGAACGCACAGGTGCTTTTAAACGAACCAAAGGTTACCTCGTTAAAGCAAGTTTGCTCTATCGGGGGAAAAAGCTGCCTGACGATAGTCCGGTATTGGTGATCCCTTGATAGGGATTAATCATGTCTTGTGATCACAGAATGTTCGCAAGGCTTCTATTTAAACAGGGGGGATATCATGCATAAATCGCGTGTTATGGATTGGGATACTTTGCTCGAAGAGTATTTTTTCTCGAAGGCGTTACGGCCTGAAACTGAAAAGAGCTATCGTAGAGTGGTTGCTGTTTTCAGGAAATTTATTGGGTATGACACGTTACCGGAAGAAGTCACAAACCGAGAACTGATTTTATGGCGTAGAGATATGCTGGGTAGGGGGTTAACAACCAGTACATGGAATAATAAAGCTCGGCACTTACGTGCTATTTACAATCAGGGAATAAAGAAAAAATGGCTCAATTTAGAGGAAAATCCGCTGAATGAAACGCAAGTGCCACCGGGAAGCAAGCGAAAAAAAATACTGAACCGTGACCAACTGGTAAAAGTGAATCTGGTGTTAGAACAATTTGAAGAGCGAGAAAAATTACGGGTGGGTAAATGCCGTCCCTGCGCGCTGTTTCCTGTGTGGTATTGGCGGACCGTCATCGATGTGTTGCGTTCGACTGGGATGCGGCAAAATCAGTTATTACATATACGGCTCATGGATGTAGACCTGGAGACTAACTCGATGTTGCTGTGTAAAGAAGGCAGTAAAACACATCGCGAGTGGCTAGTTCCTATTGTGAGCTTTGCCCGGGAAAGGATGCGAATACTTGTTGACCGTGCTATAGCGCAAGGGGCGGAACCAGCTGATTATCTATTTGATGTAGAGCGATTCTTGAATCCATTAGGTGAAGTTGACTCAGAGCCGGCAATCCAACCTGTTCGCTCATTCTTCACCAGGCTAACGAAAGAATGCGGTTTTAAGGTGAGTCCACATCGGTTCAGACACACTCTGGCGACCGAGATGATGAAGTCACCGGACCGAAATTTGGCCATGGTTAAAGGTTTGCTGGGGCATCGAAGTGTCAGTACAACTATGGAATATGTCGAACTGGATTTGAAGATCACCGGTCAAGCGTTAGAAGATGAATTATCACTGTATATGGACGTAATACCAATGCGTGAGGAAGAGATCAGGCTAGCCTTGACATAACTTTAACAAGCTGTAAAAATCAACAGTGATCGAGAAAAGGACGCCTGTGCGACCACACAGGCATCCTTTTTAAGAGGAACCTAGTTATTAACATCGAGTGTGCAAATTCGAAAAACACTGCGATATCAACTTGCTAGTTCCTTTGTTCCGCCCGTTAAAGGGGTTACCTCTAACCAGCGTGCTTTCATGCAGAATTAGTGGTGCCCGGACTCGGAATCGAACCAAGGACACGGGGATTTTCAATCCCCTGCTCTACCGACTGAGCTATCCGGGCAACGGGGCGCATTTAACCCTATTGGCCGGATATCGTCAATCGCTTTCTGTCACAAAGCCGATCGGTTGCTCTATTTTCATGCAGTGACGATCGAGGCCTGCGGCGTTTTGGGGCATCAACACCCGGTAAGTATGCAAAAAATACGTGTATTTATACCGTTTTGATTTTTCTGTATTTTATTTTTATTCTTTTTATAACAACATGTTACGCTGGTGTGTTCAAGTGGGTGATTAGCATAATAGTTACTTGAACCTCATAAAAAAACATGCAATCATTGTGCAAATTTTAGCACTTTACGTCCCCTAACGGCGTTTCCGCTCATTTAAGTCAGAGGGTTGCAGGCATGACTGGTATGGTTCCTCAAGCGCCACTGCGCACCAGACATCTGATGATGCCGCTACTCCGCCGCTATCTTTCCCGAACGCCGTCCTCCAGAAACGCCCAGCCCAGCATGCGGTAAGGCAACTTCATGCTCGCTGTTAGGCATTATTAAAAATAGAGCTGCGGCTCTGATTTTACTGATGTCTATTGGACGCTGCCGATACCAGTTCCCGATAGTACCCTGATAATCTTAAGATCATCAGCCGGTCACGCATGCGCTCTATGCTGCCACCCCGGACATCAATTTGCCGGGATAACCTTTGTTATCTCATCACCGTGCCTTGTGGCACACCCTCATCCTTAACCGTTTGAGAGTTAGCACTATGAAAGAATTGAAAATAGCCACCAGTGCCAGCCTGGTCGCCGCCATTGAAACGCTGCGCCAGATTGTTCGCGTCGAGCAGACGGATTATACCGACGTTGCGGCGTTGGTGGTGTCGGTTGATGACGTCAATGCCGGTATCCTGGCGCAGCTTAAAGCCACCGGTTTTGAGATCCCGACCTTTGTGGCGGTGGCCGGTGACGAGCATCTCTCCCCGGACTGCCTGCCGTTTATCAGCGGCGTTTTTGCGCTGGACGGCGCCAGCAAGGCGTTTTATATGGCGCAGTTGGAAGCCGCGGCGGATGCTTACGAGCAGGCGCTGTTGCCGCCGTTTTTCAAAACCTTGAAAACCTATGTGGAAATGGAGAACTCGACCTTTGCCTGTCCGGGGCATCAGGGCGGGGAATTTTTCCGCAAGCACCCGGCGGGCCGTAAGTTTTTCGAGTTTTACGGTGAAACGCTTTTTCGTTCCGACATGTGCAACGCCGACGTCATACTGGGCGATTTGCTGATCCACGAAGGTTCGGCCAAGGACGCTCAAAAGCATGCGGCACGGGTGTTCAACGCCGATAAAACCTATTTTGTGCTCAACGGCACCTCGGCCGCCAACAAGGTGGTCACCAACGCGCTGTTGACCCGTGGCGATCTGGTACTGTTCGACCGTAACAACCATAAGTCCAACCACCATGGTGCGTTGATCCAGGCTGGTGCGACGCCGGTGTATCTGGAAACCGCGCGCAATCCCTTTGGCTTTATCGGCGGAATAGATTCCCGCTGCTTTGACGAGCGTTATCTGCGCGAACAAATTCGTCAGGTAGCGCCGGAGAAAGCCGAGGCAGCGCGTCCTTTCCGCCTGGCAATCATTCAGCTCGGCACCTACGACGGCACTATTTATAATGCGCGTCAGGTGATCGACACCATCGGTCACCTGTGCGACTACATCCTGTTTGACTCGGCATGGGTGGGTTACGAAGGGTTTATCCCGATGCTGAAAGAGTGTTCACCGCTGCTGTTGGAGCTGGATGAGCTTGACCCGGGCATCTTTGTTACCCAGTCGGTGCACAAGCAGCAGGCCGGTTTCTCGCAAACCTCGCAGATCCACAAGAAAGACGACCATATCAAGGGCCAGAAGCGCCACTGCAACCACAAGCACCTGAACA
This sequence comes from Serratia liquefaciens, assembly GCA_012719855.1. GTDB lineage: Bacteria > Pseudomonadota > Gammaproteobacteria > Enterobacterales > Enterobacteriaceae > Serratia > Serratia liquefaciens_A. The sequence continues at coordinate 20,260 of JAAXZN010000047.1, forward strand.
ACGCTTTCATGCTGCACGCCTCTACCAGCCCGTTCTATCCGCTGTTTGCGGCGCTGGATGTCAATGCCAAGATGCATGCCGGGGCCGCCGGTCGCCGCATGTGGATGGACTGCGTGAAGCTTGGCATCGAGACGCGCAAGCAACTGCTGGAACGTTGTTCGCAGCTCAGGCCGTTCGTGCCGCTGCAGGTTGCGGGCAAAAACTGGCAGGATCACGACACCGATTTGATCGCCAACGATGCCCGTTTCTTCAACTTTGTGCCGGATGAGAAATGGCACGGTTTCGAAGGTTATGCGCAGGACCAGTATTTGGTCGATCCGTGCAAGCTGCTGCTGACCACGCCGGGTATTGATGCCGCCACCGGCCAGTACACCGAGTTTGGCGTGCCGGCCACCATTCTGGCCAACTTCCTGCGCGAAAACGGCATCGTGCCGGAGAAATGCGATCTTAACTCGATCCTGTTCCTGCTGACCCCGGCGGAAAACCCGGCCAAGATGGAACAGCTGGTGGATATGCTGGTGCAGTTCGAACGTTACGTGGAAGAGGACGCGCCGTTGAGCCTGGTGCTGCCAACGGTGTATCGCAAGAACGAGCAGCGTTATCGCGGCTATACCCTTCGCCAGCTGTGCCAGGAAATGCACGATTTGTACGTCAGCTTCGACGTTAAACAGCTGCAGAAAGAGATGTTCCGTCAGCGTCATTTCCCGCAGGTGATGATGAATCCGCAGGACGCCAACGTGGAGTTTATTCGCGACAACGTCGAACTGGTGCCGATCGGGCAGGCCGAAGGGCGCATTGCGGCAGAGGGCGCGTTACCTTACCCACCGGGCGTGCTGTGCGTGGTGCCGGGTGAAGTCTGGGGCGGGGCGGTACAACGTTATTTCCTGGCGCTGGAAGAGGGCATCAACCGGCTGCCGGGCTTCTCACCGGAGCTGCAGGGCGTGTATATCGAGAAAAAAGATCACGGCTGGAAACGCATTTTCGGCTATATGATCAAGCAATAGAAAGTAAGGGCCGGTTTGTACCTTGCACCGGCCCTTTTCATTGATAACGTCACCGCAAATTATCTTCTGCGGTAACTCTTCTGGGCGTTGTTCACCTTCACCAGGTAACGGCGAGATTCGCCGGCCGGATGCTTGGTGGTCAGCGTCTGATAGACGTCGCCCGGCTGCATGCCGTTGATGATGCTCACCGCACGGGTCCTGTCGCTCGAGAACACGCGCAGCACGCTGCCGGCGCCACCGTTATAGGCGGTGATAACCGCGTAGCGGCGTGAGGTAGGGTTTTGAATCCCGCCCAAATAGTTGTTCTGCAAAATGGCCAGATAAGCCGTACCGGTATCGATGTTGTTTTCCGGATCGAACAGGTAACTGCGGCTTGGTTTGCCCCATTTCCCACGCATCTGGAACACGTCCTTACCGGCGGTGTGCTGCACCACCTGCATCAGGCCCAACGCATCTGAACCGCTCACCGCATAGGGGTTAAAGCTCGATTCGGTCTGCATGATCGCCAGGATCAGCGACTCTTCCACGCCGTATTTTTCCGACGCCTTGCGCACCATCGGCAGGTATTTGTGGGCACGTTTGTCCAGGTGGTTTGGCACCAGCTGAATAGTGACCGAGTAAATCACGTGCAGGCCGGAGGTGCGTTTTTGCAGCTTGGTCTGCAACAGATAGTCGGCAAAGTGCGCCGCTCGCCATTCCCAACGGATAGGGGCGCCTTTGTTATCCAGTACCTGGCCGTAGAGGAACGGCTCTTTACTGATCTGGATATCGTTGACGTCGGAATAAAGATCGATGGAACCCGGATCGTCCCCCATCAGCAAGGTGCTGATAATCGCCTGGCGCAGATGTGCGGAGGGATCGGTGGTGGCGATGGTTTCAATAGTGATGGCACCAGAATCAAAGTTGATGTGGCTACGGGTTTGATACTGGTCGGTGTATTTAACGTAATCTTTCGGCCCGGCGATCAGAACTTCGTTCAGACCCCAGATATTCTCGATGTTGTGGGCGAACTGACCCATCAGGATTTCGAAGCCGTTGGTGTCTTTGACCCAGGCTTCGTTGACTTCGGTGCTTTTTTTGCCGGAACAGGAAATCAGCAGGGGCGCTATCACTAGCAAAGCTAAAATTTTCTTCATCTGAAAGCCGTATACGAGAAGTATTGGAAGGGCCAGCGCCTGGCCCCAACAGCATTATTCGCTTGGTGGCGTATAGCCTTCGATATGGACGTCATGCCCTTCGAACAGGAATTTGATCATTTCCGCTTCCAGCAATTTGCGGTCGTCGACGTTCATCATGTTCAGTTTTTTCTCGTTGATCAGCATGGTTTGTTTTTTCATCCATTCTGCCCAGGCTTCTTTCGAGATCTCGTTATAGATGCGTTTGCCGACTTCCCCTGGATAAAGCTGGAAGTCCTGCCCTTCGGCGTCACGCTGCAGGAAGGTACAAAAAATGGTTCTGCTCATGCTAATTCCTCATCAATGGCGCTATCGCCAAATAAACCCTGTTGGCGCGGGGACTGTTTTGCCAACTGTTGCAACAGGCGGTCAACCGGCGCGGCCAGCCCGACCGATGGCGGCTGCGCTAAGTTATACCAGAGACCGGCGCCCTCATCCATGCTGCTGCCTGTAGCGTCCATTTCCAGCCATATTGGCACGATATCGAGATGGAAATGACTGAAAGTATGACGAAATGCGGTCAGTTGCTCACGGCGATTGTTTTTCAGACCGCGCTGTTGCAGCCAGAGTTCCATCTCTTCACGTTCGCTGAACTGCGGGAAGCAGAACAGCCCCCCCCACAGACCGACGGCGGGGCGTTGTTCCAGCCAGGCTCGTTCGCCGTGCTGCAGCAATAAGAAGTAGGCGGTTTTTTCCGGCAGGGTCTGCTTGGGCTTTTTACCGGGGTATTTTGCCCAACTGTGGTGGGCATGGGCGATGCAGCCCAGGCTGAGCGGGCACAGTTCGCATTTCGGTTTGGAGCGGGTGCAGACCATCGCCCCCAGATCCATCATCGCCTGATTGAACTGGCCAACACCCTTGGCCGGAGTGACGTTTTCGCTGATTTCCCACAGTCGGTTTTCCACCTCTTTCTTGCCCGGCCAGCCTTCGACGGCATAGCAACGGGCCAGTACGCGTTTTACGTTGCCATCGAGGATGGGGTAGTGTTGGCCGAGCGCCAGCGACAGCACTGCGCCTGCCGTTGAACGGCCAATACCGGGCAGGGCGTGGATTTCTTCAAAGGTTGTCGGGAACTCGCCGCCGTGCTGTGCGACAATAGCCTGCGCCGCCTTATGCAGATTGCGCGCACGGGCGTAGTAGCCCAGGCCGGTCCACAGGTGCAGCACTTCGTCCAGCGGCGCTTCAGCCAGCGCACGCACGTTGGGAAAACGTGCCATAAAGCGCTGGAAGTAAGGGATCACGGTGGCAACCTGAGTTTGTTGCAACATGACCTCAGAGAGCCATACTTGATAGGCGGTCTTATCAAGCTGCCACGGCAGGGTTTTACGGCCGTAACGCTGGTACCAGTCAAGCACCACCTGTGCGAACTGCTGTGCTTGCATCATAAGCTGATTCGATATCCGGCAGAAAATGAAGCGCGATTGCAGCATAGAGTCATGATGCTGTAAACCGGAACTTTCCGACGTCGCACGGCAGGTACATTAGATGAACACTTGCTAAACCAATGTATCTTTGCATAATGCGCGTTTCCCTAATTGGCAGCCAAACAGACAGAAAGCACTATGATTAATGACGTCATCTCCCCGGAATTTGATGAGAACGGCCGCGCGATGCGCCGTATCCGCAGTTTTGTCCGCCGCCAGGGGCGGTTGACCAAAGGCCAGCAGCACGCGTTGGACAACTATTGGCCGGTGATGGGCGTGGAGTATCAGGCTGAACCTGTCGATATCGCCGCACTGTTCGGGCGCGACGCGCCGACCGTGCTGGAGATCGGTTTTGGTATGGGCGCCTCGCTGGTGACCATGGCGGGCAACAACCCGCAGCAGAACTTCTTGGGGATAGAAGTCCATTCGCCGGGCGTGGGCGCCTGCCTGGCCGACGCTACTGAAGCGGAACTGAACAACCTGCGCGTAATGTGTCACGACGCGGTTGAGGTGCTGGAAAATATGATCCCGGACGGTTCGCTGGACATGGTTCAGCTGTTTTTCCCCGATCCGTGGCACAAAGCGCGCCACAACAAACGCCGCATCGTACAGACGCCGTTTGTTGAACTGGTGCGTCGCAAACTGAAAGTCGGCGGCGTCTTCCACATGGCCACCGACTGGCAGCCTTATGCAGAACATATGTTAGAGGTTATGAACGGGATCGCAGGCTATCGCAATCTTTCCAGCGATAATGATTATGTGCCGCGTCCGGATTCACGCCCACTGACAAAATTTGAATTACGCGGCCAGCGTCTGGGACATGGCGTTTGGGACTTGATGTTTGAGAGGAAAGAATAATGGCTAAGAACCGCAGTCGTCGTTTACGTAAAAAGTTACACATTGAAGAGTTTCAGGAGCTGGGCTTCTCCGTAGCATGGCGCTTTGCCGAAGGCACCGCGGTTGAAGATATCGACAGCACGCTGGACGCTTTTATCGACGAAGTGATTGAGCCGAACGGCATGGCTTTTGACGGTAGCGGCTACCTGCAGTGGGAAGGCCTGATCTGTCTGCAGACCATCGGTCACTGCACTGACGAGCAACGCGAACTGGTCAAAAAATGGCTGGAAGCGCGTAAACTGACCGACGTTAAGGTCAGCGATCTGTTCGATATCTGGTGGGACTGATTTTCCTGCCTGATAAGCGCGGCCTGGCGTCGCGCTGAATCTATTGATTTAAGGTGCCTTTACGGCACCTTTATTTTGTCCGGAGTGTGACCGCGGTGGTAACAACATTGGATAACGCGTTGCTGGATGAGATCCTGCAACAGGTGCGCCCGCTGATTGGCCAGGGCAAGGTGGCGGACTATATACCGGCGCTGGCGGAAGTGGCGGCCGATCGTCTGGCGATCGCCGTTTGCACCGTCGATGGCGAAATGTTCCAGGCCGGTAACGCCGACGAGCGTTTCTCTATTCAGTCGATCTCCAAGGTGCTGAGCCTGACGCTGGCGCTGACGCGCTATCAGGAGCCGGAGATCTGGCGTCGGGTTGGCAAGGAGCCTTCCGGCCTGCCGTTCAACTCGCTGCTGCAGCTGGAGATGGAGCAGGGCAAACCGCGCAATCCGTTTATCAACCCCGGTGCGCTGGTGGTATGCGACATGCTGCAAACCCGGCTCAGCGCGCCCAAGCAGCGAATGCTGGAAGTGGTGCGCCAACTGGCCGGTGAAGATGACCTGGCCTATGACTCGCGCGTGGCCCGTTCCGAGTTCGAACACTCCGATCGCAATGCGGCGATAGCCTACCTGATGAAGTCGTTCGGCAATTTCGAAAACGACGTGCTTACCGTGCTGCAAACCTATTTCCACTACTGCGCGCTGCGGATGAGCTGCGTGGAGCTGGCGCGCAGCTTTGTTTATCTGGCCAATCACGGCCGTGATCTTAGCGGACGCGAGGTGATAAGCCCCCTGCAGGCGCGCCAGATTAATGCGCTGATGATGACCAGCGGCATGTACGACGGCGCAGGGGAATTTGCCTATCGCGTGGGCATGCCGGGCAAGTCCGGCGTGGGGGGCGGCATTGTCGCTATCGTCCCCGACGAGCTGTCGATCGCCGTCTGGTCGCCGGAACTGGATGCTTCCGGTAACTCATTGGCGGGAACTGCGGCGCTGGAACTGTTGTCTCAACGGATTAGCCGTTCGATTTTTTAGCCCCACCACGGAAGGGCGTCAGGAGAATATATGTTAAAGAAAACCGGGTTAGCCTTACTGTTGTTGACTGCTTCACAGGCTCATGCCGAGTATCAGTGCAACGTTAAACCCCAGGACGACGTGATTATCAGCCCGCAGAACGTACAGGTGACCGGGGCCAGCGGCAATCTGCAGATTTCACCGGATGGCGATGTCACCCGCAACGGCCAGGCGTTGAGCCTGACGGACAGCCAGCGCCAGAAGGCCTTCAGCTACCAGAGCGCATTGCGCAAAGAGCTGCCGTGGATCGACAACGGCGCTCAGCAACATCTGGAAAAAGCGCGGGTGGCGCTGGACAAGGTGATCGTCAAAGAGTTGGGCAGCGACAGCAACGTGCGTAACCGCCTGACCACGCTGAACGGTCAGCTTAAGCAACAGATGAACCGTATCATCGAGCACCGCAGCGACGGCCTGACCTTCCATCACAAGGCGATTGATCAGGTTGAGCAGGATGGCCGCAATATCGTCCAGCAGAGCATGGGTGGCGTATTGCAGGACAGCCTGAATGAGATGGGCGTCAAGCAGGCAGCCAACAGTGGCGGTAATCCGTTGCAGGCGATCATGGGCAATCTGGGCGGCCTGCAGAAGGCGATTCAGAACGAATGGAATAACCAGGAGCAGGACTTCCAGAACTTCGGCCACGACGTGTGCAACCGCGTTACCGGCCTGGAAACCCAGCGCAAAGATTTGCTTAATGCATTGAAGTAATCTTGCTTATGGTCTGTTTTGACCTTCTAACGAACATCTGACAGACTGGTTAAACTATAATCAATGAGTAAAAGGATTTTGCATTGATGCCAGTGATATTTCGTTATAAAGGTTATAAATTCTTTTTTTATTCGAATGAAGGTGAGCCGTTGGAACCGGCTCATATTCATGTCAGAGATGCCGTGGCAGAAGCCAAGTTTTGGCTGATGCCAGAGGTGCTGGTAGCCCGTAATGATGGGTTTAATGCCAGAATATTAAAAGAATTAACCGAAGTTGTTGGAGTCCATAAAGGGTTATTTTTGGAGGCCTGGGATGAGTATTTCAGCTAAAAACGTAAACTTCGATGAGACAATAATGTGGGTTGAGTTGAGCGATGCCAGAATTATCGGCGTTCCACTCGCCTGGTTTCCTCGATTGCTGAATGCAACGGACCAAGAGCGTGCCCACTTTGAGCTGAGTGCCCGTGGGATCCATTGGGAGACGTTGGATGAGGATATTTCTGTTGAAGGCTTGCTAAAGGGAAGAGGGGATATTACCCATTGTCCCCACCATGCTGCCTGACACTTAAAAAAAAGCGCTGATAATTCAGCGCTTTTTTTCATTCATCCGCCAGGAACAACTCCAGCAGCGAGTTAAGGAACAGTTTGCCTTTCTCGGTGATCTGCCAGTATTCCGGCGTTTCCACCAGATAGCCTTTCGCCAGCGCTTCGTCCAGCGATGCGCGGATCGCGTTTTCATCCAGCCCGGTGTAGTTGACGAACTCGGCACGCGGTGCGGCCTCCAGCAGGCGGAAGCGGTTCATAAAGAACTCGAACGGCCGATCTGCCGCCGTCACCTCATGCTGCTTGTCCCGGTACTTGCCCTGCATAAAACCGCGCGGATGCTTGGTTTTCGCGGTGCGCAGAATGCGACCGTCGCTGAAGGTCAACTTGCCGTGTGCGCCGCAGCCAATCCCCAGGTAGTCGCCGAAGCGCCAGTAGTTGAGGTTGTGCTGGCACTGATAGCCCGGCTTGGCGTAGGCCGAGGTTTCATACTGCTGGTAGCCGGCGGCGCTCAGCAATTCATGGCCCCGCTCGAAAATATCCCACAGTGCGTCGTCGTCCGGCAGCACCGGCGGGCGTGAGCTAAACAGAGTATTGGGCTCGATGGTCAGCTGATACCACGACAGGTGCGGGGGATTGAGGGCGATGGCCTGACGTAAATCGTCCAGCGCCTCTTCCAGCGACTGGTCCGGCAGGCCGTGCATCAGATCGAGGTTAAAACTGCGCAAACCCAGGCCGGTAGCCAAGTGTGCTGCGCGTTTGGCCTCTTCCGGGCCATGAATGCGACCCAGACGAGTTAACTTCTCGGCGCTGAAGCTCTGCACGCCGATAGAAATGCGGTTCACACCGGCGCGCTGATAGCCGCTGAAGCGATCGGCTTCTACGGTACCCGGGTTGGCCTCCATGGTGATCTCGGCGCCGTCAATCACCGGGATGCGTGCCCGCACGCCATCCAACAGCGATTGCATCGCTTCGGCACTCAACAGGCTGGGGGTGCCGCCGCCGATAAAAATGGTGCTGATTTCACGACCACTGACCAGCGGCAGGTCGGCATCAAGATCCGCCAGCAGGTGATCGACGTATTCCTGATGCGGCACTTCGCCCTTCAACGCATGCGAGTTGAAGTCGCAGTACGGGCATTTCTGCACGCACCACGGAATGTGAATGTACAAACTCAGCGGGGGCAACTTAAGCATTGCGCATCGCTTCCAGCATCAGCTTCAGAGCTTTACCACGGTGTGATACGGCGCGTTTTTCGTCACGGCTCAGTTCGGCAGCGGTACGGCCCAGTTCTGGAACGTAGAAGATAGGATCATAGCCGAAACCGCCTTCACCGGCGGCGGCATCGGTGATTTCACCGGCCCAGCTGCCGTGGAACACCAGCGGCGTCGGGTCTTCCGCGTGGCGCATATACACCAGCACGCAGTGGAACTGTGCGCCACGGCTGCCCTTGGGCACGTCCTTCAGCGCAACCAGGAGCTTGTCGAGGTTTTGCTGGTCAGAGGCGTCTACACCCGCGTAACGCGCAGAATAGATGCCTGGCGCGCCACCCAGCGCATCCACCGCCAGACCCGAGTCGTCGGCGATCGCCGGCAGGCCGGTGATTTGTGCCGCATTGCGGGCTTTCAGAATGGCATTTTCAATAAACGTCAGGCCGGTTTCCTCGGCGGACTCCACGCCCAATTCGGTTTGTGCGACCACGTCCAGACCGAAATCGGCCAACAGGTCGGCGAGTTCGCGCACTTTACCCGGGTTACCGGTGGCAAGAACGACTTTTTGCATGATGACTACCTTGAAATTTATTCGATTAGCGCCGCGACCACGGTGGGGATCTGTTGCGGATTAACGATGCGTAACTGTTTATGCCGCCCCAGTTCGCCTTTCTCTATGGTGACGTTGCTTTTCGCCACTTTGAACTGCTTGGCGAGAAACTTGATCAGATGCGCGTTGGCCTGGCCGTCTACCGGCGGGGCGGTAATGGCGACTTTAAGTTCGTCGCCATGCAAACCGACAATCTGGTCGCGGCTGGCTTTCGGCTGAATATATAGCCTGATTGCCAGCCCGTCCAGCACGGGGGTGACTGCACTCACAGCAGGAACCAGATCTCGCCAAACAGATCCATGCCCAGGTAGTTGATCAGATACAGGATCAGGATCACCACCATCGCTGAAAAATCAATGCCGCCCATTGCCGGAAGAATACGGCGGATAGGGGCCATCAGGGGTTCGGTCAGTTGATACATCAACTGGTCAATCGGGCTGCGTCCCTGGCTGATCCAGCTCATCAGCGCACGGATAATCATCACCCAGAAGATCAGATAACCGGCTGACTTCACCAGCGAGATCAAGCCAAACAGCAGGTTATACGGGCTGAGTGACATCGCGCCGCCCTGAATGAGCAGCAACAGCGGATATTTGATGGTCATCAGCAGGAAAGCCAGCAGCAGCGATGCGCTGTCAATGGGGCCCAGCGAGGGAATGACACGACGCAGCGGGCCGATCACCGGCTGGGTGATCTTCACGATAAACTGCGCGAATGGGTTGTAAAAGTCAGCGCGTGTCCACTGCATCCAGATGCGCAGCAGCAGTACCATGACGTAAAGATCAATAACGGTTTTGACCAAAAAAGTCAGCGTTAGCATGAAGTCGTCCTTCTCCTTAACTCTCGATTATTTAAAATGATTTTTCCATTTCCTGCGCACGGGAAACTGCCGCCTGCATGGCTTTGGCCACGGTTGCCGGCAGCTGTTGCTCGTTGAATACCCGCAACGCCTCGGCGGTGGTGCCGCCTTTGGAGGTTACCTGCTCACGCAAGGTCGACAACGGCGTCTCCGGGTTGGCTTCCACCAGCGCAGCGGCGCCGGATGCCGCTTGTTGCACCAGCGCACGGGCCGTCTGGCTGTCGAAGCCCATACGTTCGGCTTCCTGCTGCATGGCTTCCATAAACAGGAAGAAATAGGCCGGGGCACTGCCCGCAGCGGCGATCACGCTGTTGATGCCGTTTTCGTCATCCACCCAACATACCTTGCCGACTGACGCCATCAAATCACTGGTGTAGTCACGATCCTGCTGGCTTACCTGCTGCGGTGCATACAGGCCGCTCATGCCTTTTCCCACCAGCGATGGCGTGTTTGGCATGATGCGTACAATATTCAGATTGTCGGCCAGCAGCTGGTAAAAACGGCTGACCTGAATGCCTGCGGCGATCGACAGCACCAGCTTGCCGCTGAAATCGATCTGATCGCGCAACGGCTGGCAGACATCTGCCATCATCTGCGGCTTCACCGCCAGTACGATGACGTCGGCCTCGCGTGCGCAGGCCAGGTTATCGCCGCTGCTGACGATGCCATAGTCGGCAGCCAGCGCATCGCGGTTTTTAGCCGAAGGCGCGCAGACGCTGATGGATTTGGCCGGGTAACCGCCCGCCACCAGGCCGGCGATGATTGCGCGAGCCATGTTGCCGGCGCCAATGAAGGTAATCTTACGGTGTTGCATTAAAATTCCTCGTCAGTGTGTCAGGACTGCGAATAATCTCGCGCGCCAAAAATGGCGGTACCGATACGAACCAGAGTGCTGCCTGCGGTAACGGCCGCCGTCATGTCATCGGTCATGCCCATCGACAGCGTGTCCACCTGCGGATAATGCTGTTGCAGCGCCAGGAAGGCGTCGTGCATCTGGCGGAATACCGCCAATTGGCTCTGGTAGTCTTCCTGCGGAGCCGGAATCGCCATCAGCCCGCGTAAACGAACGTTTGGCAAGGCAACCACTGCTTCAGCCAGCGCCGGCAGTTCAGCCAGTACAATGCCAGATTTACTCTGTTCATCGCTGATATTTATTTGGATCAGAACGTTAATCGGCGGCATGTCTGCCGGGCGTTGGTCGCTTAACCGCTGGGCGATACGCAGCCGATCGACGGTATGACACCAGGCAAAGTGCTCTGCCACCAGCCGGCTCTTATTGGATTGCAAAGGGCCGATAAAGTGCCACTCCAGCGTTGCCCCTTCCGGCAGCGCGGCAAAATGCTGAACCTTATCCACGCCTTCCTGGACATAGTTTTCGCCGAAGGTTCGCTGGCCTGCCGCGATGGCTTCTGCGATCGCCGCCACAGGTTTTGTTTTACTCACTGCAAGCAGCGTCACTTCTTCTGGAGCGCGAGCGCAGCCTTGAGCGGCCGCGGCAATGCGGTTTCTGACATCCTGCAGATTCTGTTGGATAGTGCTCATTATTGACCCAGGAGATTGATATGGATATCGGTGAATTCGTGGCCCTTAGTGTAAAGCATAATGCTTCCGATCTGCACCTTTGTACGGGGCATCGGCCGATGTTGCGCATCGATGGCGAATTACAGCCGCTGGAAGGTGCGGAAAAACTGACCGAGACCAAGATGCACCGCTTGTACAGCGCGCTGCTGCAACCCCAGCAGCGGCAGCAATTGCAACAGCAGGGGCAGCTTGATCTGGCGCTGACGCTTGCGGGCGATATTCGGCTGCGCGCCAATTTCTTTCTGCAAAGCCTCGGGGTTTCGCTAGCCTTGCGGCTGATTGCCGGCGAGTGCCCGACGCTGGCGGCGTTGGCGGCACCAGACATCATTTCGGCACTGGTGCGCAGGGAAGATGGCCTGATTTTAGTGACCGGCGCGACCGGCAGCGGTAAATCCACGACCCTGGCGGCAATGATTGACGACATCAATCAGCACCAGCGGCGGCATATTCTTACGCTGGAGGACCCGATCGAATTTATTCACCACAGTCGACACTCTTTAATTCAGCAGCGCGAATTGGGCCGTGACAGCCACAGTTTTGACGACGCGCTACGCGCTGCCCTGCGAGAAGATCCAGACGTCATCTTGCTGGGGGAGCTGCGTGACACCACAACCATCAGGCTGGCGCTTACCGCTGCGGAAACCGGCCATCTGGTACTGGCGACGCTGCATACCCGTAGCGCGACGCAGGCGGTCGATCGGCTGGTGGATGTTTTCCCGGCGGAAGAAAAGCCCTACGTGCGTGCCCAGTTGGCCGGTAGCCTGCAGGCGGTGATTGCGCAGAAGTTGTTGAGTCGGCCCGGGGGCGGCAGGGTGGCGATTTTTGAGGTGCTGACGGCGACGGCGGCGGTCAGCAGCATGATCCGCGAGGGCAAAACCCATCAGCTTGCCAGCGTGCTGCAAACCGGTGGGCAGTCCGGCATGCAGACCTTTGAGCAAGGTCTGCAACAGCGGATCGGTGCGGGGTTACTGGGCGGCGTGGAGGGCACTTTGCCAGGGGATTAACCCAATTGCCGTTCGAACCAGCTTTCCAGAATGACCACCGCCGAGGCGGAATCCACGCTACCCTTGTCCAGCGCACGAAAGCCGCCGCGATCGAACAGGTTGGCGCGGGCCTCTACGGTGCTGAGGCGCTCATCATGCAGCGCGATTTGCACGCCAAAGCGGCCGTGCAGGCGGTTGGCGAACTTGCGCGCTTGCTCGGTGACCGGCTGTTCGGTGCCGTCCATGTTCAGCGGCAGGCCGACCACCACCAGATCCGGTTGCCACTCTTTCAGCAACTTCTCGATTTTCTGCCAGTCCGGCGAGCCGTCCTGCGCTTTGAAAGCCGCCAGCGCACGGGCGCTGCCGGTAAGCTCCTGACCAATGGCCGCGCCGATGCTTTTGGTGCCGAAGTCGAAGGCGATAATGGTGCGGTTGGTCATCAGGCGTGTCCTGCGTGGTTGGCAATGCTGCGAATATCGATGCCAAGGCGATTGGCGGCCTCGCGCCAGCGGCTGGCGATCGGCGTATGAAACAAAATGTCAGTGTCGGCTTCAATGGTCAGCCAGGCGTTTTCCAACACTTCCTGTTCCAGTTGGCCTTTTTCCCAGCCGGCATAGCCGAGCGCGACCAGCACGTCATCCGGTTGTTCCGGTGTGCCCAGCGTTTCCAGCACGTCTTTCGAGGTGGTGATCATAGTCTTCGGCGAGATCTGAATGCTGGAGCCGAAGCCTTTGCGTGGCGTATGCAGGATAAAGCCGCGATCGTCAGCCAGCGGGCCGCCGGCAAACACCGGTTTATCCAGACTGATGGCCGGATCGCGCGCCTGCGGCATGATCTTCAGTTTGCTCAGCACTGTTTCCACCGTGAACTGTTCCACCGGTTTATTGATCACCAGGCCCATGGCGCCGTCTTCATTGTGCTCGCAGACATAAATCACCGAGCGTTTGAAGCGAGGATCCTGAAGTGATGGCATAGCGATAAGAAAATGGTGTTGTAAATTCATGGTGTTATTCAAGGTAATTGATTGGTGAGAAGTTAAACAGCCGCCAGTATGCGGCTATCCCCATCGCCTTTCAAGCCGCGACTCGGTTGACGCGGGCCGACAGCGTCATTCAGGGAGGTCGGGAAGGCGGGCGACAATGTCACCCGCTTTGCAATTACTTAGCCGCCAGACGCTTTTCGATTGCGTCCATCAGCATACCGGTGATGGAAACCGGGAAGGCCGCTTCTATTTCACGTGCACAGGTTGGGCTGGTGACGTTGATTTCAGTCAGGCGATCGCCAATTACGTCCAGGCCCACAAAGATCAGCCCTTTTTCTTTCAGCGTCGGCGCCACCGCGCGCGCAATTTTCCAGTCGCTTTCGCTCAGTGGGCGCGCTTCGCCACGGCCGCCGGCCGCCAGGTTGCCACGGGTCTCGCCCTGCGCCGGGATGCGTGCCAGACAGTAAGGCACAGGCTCACCGTCAACCACCAGAATGCGCTTATCGCCCTCCTTGATTGCCGGCAAGAAGTTCTGCGCCATGCAGAAACGGCTGCCGTGCTCGGTCAGGGTTTCGATAATCACCGACAGGTTAGGGTCATCCTGCTTCACGCGGAAGATAGACGCGCCGCCCATGCCGTCCAGCGGTTTGAGAATAATGTCGCCGTGCTGCTGGTGGAATTTGCGAATGTGTGCCGCGCTGCGACTGACCAGGGTGTCCGGCGTCAGTTCCGGGAACCAGGCGGTGAACAGCTTTTCGTTGCAGTCGCGCAGGCTTTGCGGCTTGTTGACCACCAGCGTGCCTTTGACCTCTGCACGTTCCAGAATGTAGGTCGCGTAGATGTATTCGGTATCGAACGGCGGATCTTTACGCATCAGGATCACGTCCAGATCGTGCAGCGCCAGATCCTGCTCGCTGCCAAAGCTGAACCAGCTCTCTTTGTCTTCCTTTACGTTCAGCAGACGGGTGCGGGCGCGGCCGTCACCGGCGTGCAGATAGAGATCGTCCATCTCCATGTAATGCAGTTCCCAGCCACGGCGCTGCGCTTCGAGCAGCATGGCGAAGCTGGTGTCTTTCTTGATGTTGATGGAGGCGATAGGGTCCATCACGATGCCGAGCTTAATCATCTTTTCTCCTTTAACCCAGATCACCGAAACGTACCTGCAAAGCGGTAATTGCGGTGAGCGCTGTGGTTTCTGTACGCAGAACGCGTGGCCCCAGCAGGATATCAGTAAATCCGTGGCCTGTGGTCATCGCAATTTCGTCGGCGGATAAACCGCCTTCCGGCCCAATCAGCAGGCGGACATGTTCCACTGGCAGCGGCAACGTATTGATGCTGTGGCTGGCGCGTGGGTGCAGGTTAAGTTTCAGGCTGCCACCTTGCTCGGCGCACCAGTCTTCCAGTTTCATCGCTTCGCGAATTTCCGGAATGCGGTTACGGCCACATTGTTCGCAGGCGGCGATGGCGATCTTCTGCCATTGCTGAATTTTTTTCGCCAGACGTTCGCCATCCAGCTTTACGCCGCAGCGCTCGGAAAACAGCGGGGTGATGACATTGACCCCGAGCTCGATGGATTTCTGGATGGTGAACTCCATCTTCTCACCGCGAGAAATCACCTGGCCCAGATGCAGATTGAGCGGTGATTCACGGTCTTCCTGTTGGCCTGCGGCTAACCGCACCAGCACGTTTTTTTTGTCGACCTGGGTGATTTCGGCGTCAAATACCTGGTTGCTGCCGTCGAAGAGCTGCAGCGGCTGACCGGCGCTCATGCGCAGTACACGCCCGATGTGGTTGGCGGCGTCTTCGCTCAGTGCGATTTCTGCATGGTCGATTAACGGCTGCGGATGATAAATGCGGGGTATACGCATGTGAATGTTCGATCCTGACTAAAGGGGTAGGTAGCTTGATAAACAGAGACTATACCCTATGAATTTCGAGTTGCAGCTAGGCGCCCAGCTCGTTCATCCCCAGGCGCTTACTTTAGTAAGTTACTGGGGTGAACGAGTGCAGGTAACAACGCTGCGGCTTGAAAGGCGACGGGTATATAGTAGGTTAGCCCTTTCGTTGCTGGCAAGCCTGTTGAATATAGGGATTGTGATTGCCCTGTACCTTAGCGATGCGTGCCTCCCGCAGGCATTCCCATTGGCTGACCGGATACTGACGGTTCCACACTTCGAAAAGCTGGGTCTGCTGGCGTGAAAGCCGCAGTTGATAACGGTCGCGCATATAAAAGTAGGTGCGGGCTATAGCGCCGCGGGCGCGGGCGGGCGGTTCGGCCTGCTTGTTTTTAAAGTCCACCTTCATGGGGCACTGGCCGTACTGACCTTCGCCGCCTTTCCATTGGCTGTACATGAAATTATTGCGATCGCCGTTCACTTCACCAATCGCCGGTTGCAGGTTGTGCAGGTCAGTTTCGATTTGGCGATAGCCCGCGTCTTTGTTGCAGTTTTTGCGACCGCCCTGTTGCCAGCACTGCAATTGATGGCCGAACTGCCAGGCCGGGACCACATGTTCCCACTCGATACGCTGTGCGCGTTGAGCGTTCTTACGCGGCTGATAGCCGCAACTGTTCAAATCCGGGATGCCTTTCTTACCCTGCCACTCAATCCGGCAGCCGCAGTAGAAAGAGCCGGGCGCGCCTTGGTTGATTTTGGCCGCTGCTGCCTTGGCCTGAGAGAAATTATTAATGCCGTGCGCCTGTGCGGCACCTGCGGTGAAAACCACCGTAAACAAAATTTTGCGAAGCATGTTCCAAAACGGCTCAAAATTGGAAAGGCAGGCAGGGTAGCGGAAGTCAACGACAGTGGCAAACGACGGGCTTTACACCCATGGCTCTCAAGCTACAGCCGGGTGCCTGGCTGTAACCTGAAACTCGCAGGATATAGCGGTGGATATTTGGTTAAAGAGGCTCGTTGGCGATAAATTTCAATTTTTCACCACACTGGCGGCAGCGATATTCGCTTTCACCGCGAAGCACCCGATTATGCCGACGTACGGTGAGCTGATGCTGTTGGCAACGGCAGAGGTAGGGGAAGGTTTTGCTCTGCACCGAGGCAATCTCAAACTGGTGGGTGCGGCTGGCCGGCACCTGCAACACGCTTTCCATCATCCAGCGCCATTCGCGCCCATGGGGGGCCACGCGGCCGAACTGGCGGAAAACTAACAGGTGCGCCAGTTCGTGCGGCACCACTTCGTCGATAAACGGCTGCTGGTTTTCCAGCAGCAAAACCGGATTCAGGCGAATTTCCCAGGCTTGCAGCCAGGCGGTGCCCGCACTGGTGCCACGTTGATGGTAAACGACTTTGGGTTCCGGAAATTCGACGGAAAAATGCTGACGCGCCAGCAGCAGTTTTTCGCGCAGGCTGCGCATCACCGCCTGTTGCAGCGCTATGGGGATTCTTACTTTGTTCATTGAGGCTAGCTTAAGCAATGGCGCGACGGCTGGCAATAAGACGAAAAACTAATTCTCATCCCGCCTGTCGGGCCGGTTTTTTATCGCATTGATAACCCGATCGACGCTGATGGATTGTAATCAATGTGTTAACTGCGGGATAATAAACCGTACATGCTGAGTCTGTACCCGTAGGGGACGAATATATTCGTCCCGATTAACACGGGCGCAGTATACAGCGCCCCTACAAACCAGCAGGTTATTATGCGATTTAGCGCAATAACCGACTGATTAAAAATACGTAAGGTGTGGGAAGTTTTTTGACGCGGCCTGCCCCGAGCTGGCTGAGTAAGTGTGAATTTAACGCAGCTGATGTTGCAAGTGAGAGATCAATGTCGAATAAACCGTTCCATTATCAAGATCCGTTCCCGCTGAAGAAAGACGATACCGAATACTATCTGTTAAGCCGCGATCACGTTTCCGTGAGCGAATTTGAAGGCCAGGAAGTTCTGAAAGTAGCCCCTGAAGCGTTAACCCTCCTTGCTCAGCACGCGTTTCATGACGCTTCATTTATGCTGCGCCCGGCGCACCAGCAGCAGGTTGCCGATATCCTCAAGGATCCGGACGCCAGCGAAAACGACAAATACGTTGCGCTGCAATTTTTGCGTAACTCGGAAATCGCCGCCAAAGGTATTTTGCCGACCTGTCAGGACACCGGTACCGCCATTATCGTCGGTAAAAAGGGCCAGCGTGTCTGGACCGGTGGCGGTGACGAAGAAGCGTTGTCACGCGGGGTGTACAACACCTTTATCGAAGACAACCTGCGCTATTCGCAAAACGCCGCGCTGGATATGTATAACGAGGTCAACACCGGCAGCAACCTGCCGGCGCAGATTGATCTCTACAGCGTCGACGGCGAAGAATACAAATTCCTGTGCATTGCCAAGGGGGGTGGCTCCGCCAACAAAACCTACCTTTATCAGGAAACCAAAGCGCTGCTGTCTCCGGGCAAGCTGAAGGATTATCTGGTCGAGAAGATGCGTACGTTGGGCACTGCGGCTTGCCCGCCGTACCACGTGGCATTCGTTATCGGCGGTACCTCGGCAGAAGCGACGCTGAAAACCGTAAAACTGGCGTCGACCAAGTACTATGACGGCCTGCCGACCGAAGGCAATGAGCACGGTCAGGCATTCCGCGACGTGGCGCTGGAAGAAGAGTTGCTGAAAGAAGCGCAGAACCTGGGGTTGGGCGCGCAGTTTGGCGGCAAATACTTTGCGCATGACGTCCGCGTGGTGCGTCTGCCGCGCCATGGCGCATCCTGCCCGGTGGGGATGGGGGTTTCCTGCTCCGCTGACCGTAACATTAAGGGCAAGATCAACCGCGACGGCATCTGGCTGGAGAAGCTGGAGCATAACCCGGGCAAATTTATCCCGCAGGAACTGCGTCAGGCCGGCGAAGGTGAGGCGATCAAAATTGACCTTAACCGCCCGATGGCCGATATCCTCAAACAGCTGTCGCAATACCCGGTATCCACCCGCCTGTCCTTGAGCGGCACCATCATCGTGGGCCGCGACATAGCCCACGCCAAGCTGAAAGAACGCCTGGACAGGGGCGAAGGCCTGCCGCAATACGTCAAGGATCACCCGATTTACTACGCAGGCCCGGCCAAAACGCCGGACGGCTACGCCTCCGGTTCACTGGGGCCAACCACGGCCGGGCGCATGGATTCTTACGTGGATCTGCTGCAGTCTCATGGCGGCAGCATGATCATGTTGGCGAAAGGCAACCGCAGCCAGCAGGTGACCGACGCCTGCCACAAGCACGGCGGCTTCTATCTCGGTAGCATCGGTGGCCCGGCGGCCGTACTGGCGCAACAGAGCATCAAGAGCCTGACCTGCGTCGAATACCCGGAGCTGGGTATGGAAGCGATCTGGAAAATCGAAGTGGAAGATTTCCCGGCGTTTATTCTGGTGGATGATAAAGGCAATGACTTCTTCCAGAAGATCCAGGCTGGCCAGTGTTCGCGCTGCGTGAAGTAACCGCCGAAAGGATTTGCCGCCCGCAGTGGGGCGGCAAATTTCAGGTTTTATCAACCCCTGTGTAAATTACTGTAGCCCGCTGGACGCCATGTTTTAACCTGTATACCCTACGCGCAAAGCACTAATACGCGCATAAAGGCATATTTGGAACAGAAGGTTCGGCAAACTCATGGAAACGCAGGAAAGTCATATCAGGGAATTGCTGGTCTGGATTGAAGACAACCTAACCAATCCCTTGTCATTGGATATCGTTTCTGCCAAATCAGGCTATTCGAAATGGTATCTGCAGCGAATGTTCAAAAAGCAGACCAGTTTGTCGCTGGCTTCCTATATTCGCGCACGCCGCTTGTACCTCGCCGCTTTCGCCTTGCGTTATACGCAAAAAAGCATTCTTGATATTTCTATTGAATATCAATTCGATAACCAACAAACCTTTTCTCGCTGCTTCAAAAAGCACTTTGCCGAATCTCCCAGTGTTTATCGCCATGCGCGTAAACAGGACTTCAGCCATCTGGTTCGCTCGCTGTCGGTGAATCAGCCGGGTGATATCAAGGTCGATCGCGTCAAGGTCGCCAAGGGGCAGTATGCTATCCGCGGGAAGAGTTACCCTTACCATCTGGATATTACCGATCTGGATAAGTCGCACCTTCCCATCCGCAGCAAAATCAAAGAGACGTTCTATGCCCTGCTGGGCGGGCGCCCGGCATTGACCTATTCGCTGGCCCAGTTTGTGCCGGATGGGGAACGAGTGCGGGTAGATTATACCCTGGGCGTTGCGGCGGACTGCCCCGTCAGCGACGGTGCCGGGCTTGAGGCGCTGCCGGATATCTCCGGTGATTTTTGTCGTTTTTGCTATGCCGGCAAGCCGGTGGCCCTGAACGATCATATCGTCCAGATGTACACTCAGGTCTTGCCGCAACTCGGCCTGGCCCGCCGGGAAGGGCCTGACCTGACGATGTTCAACTATTCGCTAAATGAGCGGGAGGAACTGCATCTTGAGCTCCAACACCTGGTGCCAGTGACTCCCCTTGACTGAGCGGGGTGGCAGAGCGGTTCTTTTGCTGCACGATATCTGCCATCACTGCCAGCGCGATTTCAGCCGGGGTCTTGCTGCCGAGCGGCAGGCCAATCGGGGCATGAATTCGCTCCAGCTCTTGCGAGCTGAATTCGGCAATCTGCTGCAGGCGTTGGCGACGACGCGCGCTGTTGCGCAACGATCCCATGGCGCCGATATAAAACGCCGGAGTATGGATAGCTTCCATTAGCGTCAGATCGTCCATGCGGGGATCGTGAGTCAGCGCGACAATTGCGGTATTGGCGTGACAGCCGCCGTCTTCAATAAACTTGGCCGGAAACTGACGCAGTAGCGTTACGTTGGATCTCAACTGCGGGGCGAAATTTTCCAGCGCCTCCGGACGGTTCTCGCACACCAACACTTCAAACCCCAGCGAACTGGCGAAATCGGCACAGTACAATGCCACGCTGGACAGACCGGCGATCAGCAAACGCGGGGCCGCGGCAATATGCAGGGTAATTTGCGGACCGCGGCGTTCCACCTGGGTCGCACTGGCGAAATCGGTCAATGTCAGGCTGCCGCAGGCATCCGGCAGGGTGAGGCGTTTGACCAGCGCATGGTGTCCGTTTAGCGCGCCGGCGAGGGTTGTCAGGTAATCGATGCTCTCGTCGCCCACCGGCAAATACTCAATCAGCACCTCCAGCACGCCGCCGCAGGGCAGCGCCACGTTGGGTTCCAGACCGCCCTCACCGTAACGAATGACCTGGCTGGCAGCCTGATACTCCCCGCCCGCCAGGCGCCGCAGAAAGTCTTCTTCCACGCACCCCCCGGACAGCGAGCCGCAATAATGCCCATCCTGGGTGGCGGCCAATAGCGCCCCCGGCGATCGCGGTGAGGAGCCGTAAGTGCTCAGCACGGTGCACAGCCACACTGGTTGTTGTTTCAGCCAGTTTATCGCCTGGCTGACCACGGTGATATCGAGATGTTGCATAGATGAGTTACTCGCTGACCGGTAGCTGCGACGGAAGATCTATATCCTGCACCACGGTGGGTTGATCAAGATAAAGCCAGTGTACCGCCTGCTCTTTAAGCAGACCGCGTGCGCCATTATCGCCACGTAATTGGCTCAGTTGTTTGCGCAATAGAGCGGAAAATCCAACCGGGTGACCCGGCTGTTGCTCAAAACGGGGGCGGACAATGGCGTGGTGCTGCAACGCGTTGGCTACCTGCTGGAAAACCGCCGGGGTGACGAACGGCATATCCGCCAAATGAACCAACCAGCCTTGCCAGTGCGGCGTGGCGTTAACGCCGGCGGCAATGGAATCGCCAAGACCGTCGCTGGCCAGCAGCGTGACTGGAACCTGATAGGCGGCGCAAATCTGTTGTACCGGGTGGTTGTCCGGTCGGGTGACCACCCATATTGGCAAGCCGGACGCCAACGCTTGACGCAGCGTCTGTTCAAACAGCGAACGTTGGCGGCCAGCGGCATCCGTAAACTCGGCATTTAATTTATTGCCTGCGCCACCGGCCTGAGAGAAGCGTTCTCCACGTCCGGCAGCGGCGATCACTATGCCTGTTGTCATCTTACCCGCCCGAATTTGCGCAACGTCTAACTACCTTACTAAAAATATGTGTTGTTGAGATGTATTTTTATTGAAAATCGCATGTTAATCATCACATAATTTTGGTTATAAGCATATGCTTATGACGTCTACGGCAAGGTCGTCAGCGTTTGCGCAACACCACCGCTGAACACAAAACTACAATAAAGATGCAAAGGACTTTTTATGAGCAATTTCAACCCGTCGCGGCGTCGCTTTATCAAAAGCGCCGTGATAGCGGGGGTCTCCGTGTACCTCGCGCCCCTGTACAGCCGCGCCTATGCCGCACTGTTTGAGCAAAAGATCCTCCAGTCCCCGAACTGGGATGCCCATGAGAAACGCATACGCTTTCGTATCGATGGCCGTGCCAAAGTCATGGGGCAGAAGGTCTTCGCCCGTGATATTCGCGCGGTGGATATGCCGCACTGGCCACAGCAGCAGGCGCACGCCTTTATTTTACGTGTCACTCAAGCAGACAAGCTGTTCGAAGGCATCGATCTCTCCTTGCTGGGCGACGACCTGCAGCCCGATCGGCTGGTAACCGCCGAGGATTTGGCGCGCGACGGTCTGGCCTTCCCGGCATTTTACGGCGACGACATGCTGCTGCCGATTGGCAAAACCCCGGCTTACCTGGGCCAGGCCGTGGCAATCCTGATTTATCACGACTTTGCCCGTTTCCGCTTCGCCAAAGACAAGCTGAAATTCCGCGAAGGCACGATTAAATACGGGGCGCAAACCGGTCCGCTGCAGCGTGACCCTTGGGGCACTTTCCGTTATGTGCGGGTGGGCGGAGACAAGCCGTTCGATGACGACCGTTTTTCCAGCCTGAAAGATACCCCGATTTTCCCGGTTTCGATGAAGAAACACCTGCCGGTCTGGCCGGAAGGGCGCGAAGGCGGCAAGCTGGATCAGGAAGGAATGTACTACGCCGGCATGATTGCCGATGAGTTGAAAACGCCGCCGGACGAGTGGCTGGTGATGTCACGCCGCTACACCACGCAGTCCGTCGACACCTCCGCGCTGGAGCCGGACAACGCCAACGGCTGGTTCGACGCCGAGACGCAAACGCTGCATCTGGTGGTGCCGACTCAATCGCCGCAGGAAGTGGCCGATGAAATGCCGCGCATGCTGGCAAAACGTAATCCGCCGGTTAAACAGCTGATTCTGCACCCGTGCTACACCGTCGGTTACGGCTCGAAAGATCACTTTAACTTCCCGTATTACGGCGCGGTGGCGGCGATGTACGGCGACGGGCATCCGGTTCGGCTGGCCAACGACCGTTTTGAACAGTTCCAGACTGCGCTGAAACGCCATGCCTTCGACATGAATTACCGCATTGCGGTAAACCGCCAAACCGGCGTACTGCAGTCATTTCACGGCGAGATGACGGCAGACGGCGGCGGCCGCAGCAACTTTACGCCTTCGGTGGTGATGGTGGCGGCGACCGCGGCACAGTCGATCTATTACTTCCCGAAAAGCGATTTGTCTGCGGTGGGGCTGGCTTCGCGCGCCATCGACGCGGGGTCGGCACGGGGTTACGGCACGCTGCAAAGCATGGCCGCCACCGAAATGATGGTCGATGAGCTGGCTGCCGAACTGAAGATAGATCCGATTGAATTCCGTTTGCGCAACGTGCTGAAATCCGGCATGAAAAATACTCAGGGGGCCATTCCTGCCGGGGCTATTCGCGCCGATGAAGTGCTGGAGAAGGCGGCGAAGCATGAGATGTGGCTGCAACGCGCCAAGCGCAAGGCGGAGTTTGAAAGCCAGCACCCGGGCAAACGCTATGGCGTAGGCTTCGGCTGCGTGCAAAAAGACTTCGGTACCGGTGCCGAAACTTCATTCGCCCGCGTCGAGCTGGGAGAAGACGGGCGCATTATGCTGCATCACAGCGGTGCCGAGATGGGCACCGGCATGTCGACTTCACAGTCGGTGTTGTGCGCACAGTGGCTGGGCAAACCGGCGGACGAGGCTCACTTCTCGGTGACCGACTGGTCAGTGTTGCCGATGGTTACCAGCGGCGATCCTTACGTTATGTCGCAGGCCGATCAGGATCGGTTGCAAACCAATCCGGCCTGGACGCCAAGCTACTGTTCACCTTCCAGCGCCAGCAACTCGGCATATTATTTCTCCCACAGTACGCGAGAAGCGGCACGGCTGATATTCGATCATGGCCTGTGGCCGGCGGCGATGGCGATTTGGCAATCCGGCATCGGCGGCGGTCAGGCGGCGCCTTTGGTGGTGCGCCGAGAGGATGCGCGTTGGGTGGAGGGGGGATTGACCGCTGCCGGTATGGAGGTGTTGAGCCTGGAGCGGCTGGCAAAACAACTTTACCAGATGGGCGGGATCGCCGGCGCAGCGGTACACGTGTTCAACCGCTGGCAGTGGGCGGAAGCGGAGTTTACCCTGAGCGGCAACAGCGAACGCCTGCCGATTGATGGCCTGGCTGTACGCCACGCCGGTGGCGAGTTCAAAACGCTGCCGCGCAATCAGGCCTATTATCCTCCGACCCAACGCAATAACGCGGCGGTGACCTATTACAGTGCCGTCGGCACCCTGGCGGAAGTGGCGGTGGATATCGCCACCGGCCAGGTAGAACTGCTGAATCACCATTCGATCATGGAGTGCGGCAACCTGATTGTGCCGGAACTGGTTTCCGGCCAGTTGCAAGGCGGCTTGGCGATGGGGATTGGTCATGCGCTGCACGAATATTTACCGCTGTACGAAGACGGGCCCGGTAACGGCACCTGGAACTTTAACCGTTACCACCTGCCACGCGCCAGCGATGTGGCGGTCTGGAAGCAGACCGATGACATCCTGCCCGCGCTGTCGGAAACCGATCCGCCCAAAGGCATGGCCGAAGTGGTGATGATCCCGGTGGTCGCGGCCTTGGTCAACGCCATCGCCGACGCCACTGGCCACCGTTTCCGTGATTTGCCCGTTCGTGCAGAAAATATTCGTGAGGTATTACAATGAGCATCAAAACCCAGCCGATTTCCCTGACCATCAACGATAAGCAATACGGCCCGATCGACGTACCGGAAGGGCTGATGATGATCGATTTCCTGCATGAGTATCTTGACCTGACCGGTTCGCGGCTTGGCTGCGGGCAGGGTATCTGCCACGCCTGCGTAGCGATTGTCGATCACCCCAGCGGCACCAGTGAAGAAGTGCGTACCTGTATTACCGGCGCACACTTTTTCAGCGGCAAGAAAGTCCGCACCGTCGAGGGGCATGCAAAGCTGGACGCACAGGGCGAAGTGGTGGAGTTGTCACCTATCCAGCAGGCGTTTCTCGAGCATTACAGCTTCCAATGCGGTTACTGCACGCCGGGCTTTGTCAACGCCGCCACCATCTTTGTGGAAAAACTCAAGCGCGAACCCATCGCCCGCGAGCAGTTGGAAGACGCCATTGAACAGGCGCTGGACAGCCATATCTGCCGCTGTACCGGCTATGTCCGTTACTACGAAGCGGTTCGTGACGTGGTGCTCAAAACTCCGGGCCTGCTGAAGGAGACGGCGCAATGAAGAAACGTCTCGCTTTGTTGATCCTGCTGGTGGTCATTATCGTCATCGCCGTGCTGTGGTGGCGGGAAAACCGCCGCTACGATGGCCCGGTGCAGCAGGTGACCGCCAGCGCTGAACAGGTTGCTCGCGGTCGCTATCTGGCGCAGGCCGCCGACTGTGCCGCCTGCCATACCGCCAGCGGCGGTGCCCCTTTGGCCGGTGGCTATCCGCTGGAGACGCCGTTCGGCACTATCTATGGCAGCAACCTGACGCCTTCGGCCGATCATGGTATTGGCCGCTGGACCCGGGACGACTTCTTCCTGACGCTGACTCAGGGCGTGGCCCCGGGCGGTCGCCATCTGTACCCGGCGATGCCTTATACCTCGTATAAAGGCATTTCACGCCAGGATGCTGATGACATCTACGCCTATCTGATGACCCGCCCGGCGGTGGACGTCGCCATTCCGGAAAACGACATGCCGTTCCCGTTTAACCAACGCATGGCGCTGATCGGTTGGAACCTGCTGTTCCGCAGCCAGGAGCCGTTGCCAACCAGTTCACAAGGCAATTCGGCTCAGTGGCAACGCGGCCGTTACCTGGCGGATACGCTGGGTCACTGCGGGGAATGCCATACGCCACGAGGCATGCTGGGGCAGATGAATCTTGGCAAGCCGATGCAGGGGGGGGATTTGGGGCGCTTTATGGCACCGGATATCACGCCGCACGGATTGGCCCAGCGCGGCTGGACGCCGGATGACCTGAACCGTTTCCTGGCGACCGGCATGGCACCTCAGGGATCTGCGTTCAGTGAGATGCACATGGTGGTGGATCTCAGCACCCGTCATCTGACGCCGGAAGATCATCAAGCACTGGCGACCTATCTGATGGGGGAACAGCCGCCGGCTGCAGTGCCGGTTAAACTCGGCCAAGGCAGCGATGCCGGACGCATCAGCTATCTGGATCAGTGCTCCGGCTGCCATGCTCGGGAAGGTGAGGGTAAACCACACGTGGCGGTGGCGATGCGCGATAACGCCACGCTGCGCCAGCCGGATGCCAAGAATCTGATTGTCTCGGTGCTGGACGGTTTACCGGCGCAGCAATTCCCCAACGGCGAAAGTATGCAGAGCATGCCGGCCTTTGGCGAACGTCTGGACGATGCGCAAGTGGCGGAGCTGGTGAACTATCTGCGCGTAACCTGGGGAGGCTTGCCGGCGGATATCACCGCTGAGCAGGTGAAGGCGCTGCGCAAGAAGTAGCTTCAGCCAGGTTAAAAAAATGGCCCGCAGTTTCGCACTGCGGGCCATTTTGTTGTCAGCCCTAAACCACCTCCTGGGGAGGTGGTGATTGTCCCTGTGAGGCTCTAGCCTGAAGAAAGCCCATGCCAGAAAATTCCAGCTTACTCACCACAAGTAAGAAGGAAATCACTGACATGAGCAGTTATAGA
>JAAXZN010000048.1 GCA_012719855.1 Serratia liquefaciens
GTACCCATGCGACGCGGGAATAGCTCAGTTGGTAGAGCACGACCTTGCCAAGGTCGGGGTCGCGAGTTCGAGTCTCGTTTCCCGCTCCAAAAAATTCAAAGGCCATGTTGTTGTTTGATGGCCGGATGCCTAAAGCATCTCAATGCGGGAATAGCTCAGTTGGTAGAGCACGACCTTGCCAAGGTCGGGGTCGCGAGTTCGAGTCTCGTTTCCCGCTCCAATTTTCTCTTCGTTTCAAACTCAGTCCAACGCCTTTAACGGCGCGGTTCTTTGTCTCGTTATACATACCCTGTCGAAATGTTGTGAACAGACTTATCCACAGGTAGCGCTCATAATACCCTCAGCTCAAAAAATCAACGCCACACAAATGAAATATATATTGCATTGATTTGTAAGCATATTTAATTATCGAAAAACGTTATACCGATCACTTGCTCTTTTTGTTGCAGTTGAAAGACAAAGCATTTTTATTTTTATGCACAAATCCACAGAGTGACTATCGCCCCTGAAAGAGAGATTTCAGGCATCCCTCGGCAATCCTTTTTCCACAGCCCGTATCAATCGTTTTTTCTGCGTTGTCTGCACTTCTATGCCTTGCGCCTCACGCCGTGCCAGCTGCTGCGCCAGCGCCCAGTGGATATGTTCATCCAGCATCGCATCTTGTTCCAACCGAGCACGCAACGCCACCACTGCCGCATCCAGGTAGGGGGCATTGCCCAGCGCCACGGCGATATTGCGCAGCCAGCGCAAATGGCCGATACGCCGGATGGCGGAACCTTCAGTGATGCGCAGGAATTTCTCTTCCGTCCAACCAAAGAGTTCGATCAGCTGCGGCGCATGCAGCGCGGCCCGTGGGCTGAAGTCATCTTCGTCAGTGAGCTGCGAAAAGCGGTTCCACGGGCAAATAAGCTGGCAATCATCACAGCCGTAAATACGGTTGCCCAATAGCGGCCGAAACTCTTCAGGGATGGCGCCCTCGAGCTCGATAGTCAGATAGGAGATGCAGCGGCGTGCGTCTACGGTATAGGGGGCGACGATGGCTCCGGTTGGGCAGGTGGTGATACAGGCGACGCAGCGGCCGCACTGTTCCTCCTGAGGCTTATCCACAGGCAGCGGCAGGTCGATCAGCAGTTCGCCGAGAAAGAACCAGGAGCCGGCTTCGCGGTTTAAAATAAGTGAGTGTTTACCAACCCAGCCAATGCCGGCTTTGGAGGCCAGTGCGCGTTCCATCACCGGCGCGGAGTCGACAAAGGGGCGGAAATTAAGTTCGCCGCAGTAGGCCTGGATCTGATCGCCGAGTTTTTTCAGCCGCTGGCGCAGCAGCTTGTGATAATCCCGCCCCAGCGCATAACGGCTGACATAGCCCAACTGCGGGTTATTCAAGGTACTGGCGAAGGCCGCCTTGGCCGGCAGGTAGTTCATGCGCACGCTGATAACGCGCAGCGTGCCGGGCAACAGCTCATGCGGCCGGGCGCGCAGCATGCCATGGCGCGCCATCCACTCCATTTCACCGTGGTATTGTTTGTCTAACCAGGCCTGCAGTTTGGGCTCTTCCGCACTCAGATCGGTGTCGCAGATGCCTACCTGCTGGAATCCTAGCGATTGCCCCCATTGCTTGATATGTTGGGCGAGTTGATTGAGATCGAGGGGGTGAGTCATGACGGGCCACAGTGAAAAACGATACTCTGACAGTTTACCACACTCTGTCTGGTCTGCGGACTGGATCCGGCGTGCGGAAGCGGACGCCGCCGCCTCGCAGGTCATCTCACTCTATCAACTGATGCAACGTGCCGGTGAGGCGGCTTACACGCTGGCGTGCGACCAATACCCTGCCGCCCACCACTGGCTGGTGCTGTGCGGCCATGGCAACAATGGCGGTGACGGCTACGTTGTCGCCCGCCTTGCTGCGGCGGCCGGCGTCAAAATCAGCCTGATTGCCTGCCAAGGCACGCGCCCACTGCCTTCAGAAGCGGCGGCTGCCAGACAGGCATGGTTGGCCAGCGGCGGCGAGATCCATCCCATCGACAGCCGCTGGCCTGAAGACATAGATCTGATCATCGACGGCCTGCTCGGTACTGGATTAAGCAGTGCGCCGCGGGCGCCGTACGATGCCCTGATTGAAGCCGTTAACCGCAGCCGCGCGCCGGTTATCGCACTCGATATTCCCTCGGGCCTGCTGGCTGAAAGCGGTGCAGCGCCTGGAGCCGTCATTCGCGCAGCGCATACCATGACTTTCATCGCGCTCAAACCGGGTCTGCTGACCGGCCAGGCCCGTGATTGGGTCGGGCAACTTCACCAGAGTACGCTAGGATTATCGGGGTGGCTGGCAAAGCAACCGACGCAGATTCAGCGGCTTACTGCCGAATCGCTGTCCCAGTGGCTGAAGCCGCGTCGTCCCTGCTCACATAAAGGTGAACAGGGGCGTTTGTTAGTGGTGGGGGGCGATCATGGCTTTGGCGGCGCGATACGCATGGCGGCAGAAGCGGCGTTGCGCAGCGGCGCTGGGTTAGTGCGAGTACTTACTCACATTGAGCATGTCGGGCCCTTGCTGACCGCCAGACCGGAACTGATGGTGCAACCGCTGAGCGACGAGGGATTGCAGCAGGCGCTCGAATGGGCGGATGTGCTGGTGATTGGCCCGGGTTTGGGCCAGGGTCAATGGGGTAGGAATGCGCTGAAAATATTGCAAGCCAGTGATAAACCGGCGTTATGGGACGCCGATGCGCTGAACTTACTGGCATTAAATCCCGAGAAGCGTCAGAATCGTGTGATTACCCCGCATCCTGGGGAGGCGGCACGCCTGCTGGGGTGCCGTACCGCCGAGATTGAGAGTGACCGCTTACTTGCAGTGCGTAATCTGGTAGCGCATTACGGTGGCGTGGCCGTGCTGAAAGGTGCGGGTACGTTGATCGCCGATGATCAAGGCCAGATGGCGATCGCCGACGTCGGCAACGCCGGCATGGCCTCAGGTGGAATGGGTGATGTGCTGTCCGGTATCATCGGCGGTTTGCTGGGGCAAAAGCTCTCACTGTATGATGCAGCCTGCGCCGGTTGCGTGGCGCATGGCGCAGCCGCCGATCGCGTGGCGGCAAGACAAGGAATAAGGGGGATGCTGGCGAGCGATTTATTGCCGGAAATCCCTTATTACGTTAATCCTGAGTTGGCATAAATAGAAACTATCGAATGAAAGAACTCGTTTTACCGCTGCCGGATGAGGCAGCGACTGTCGCATTGGGTACCGCCTTGGCTAAGGCGTGCGATCGCGCCAGCGTAATTTACCTTTACGGTGACCTGGGCGCCGGTAAAACCACCTTCAGCCGTGGTTTTCTGCAGGCATTGGGCCACCAGGGCAACGTTAAAAGCCCAACTTATACGCTGGTGGAGCCTTATGCGCTGCAGCCGCTGGCGGTATACCATTTTGATCTGTATCGCCTGGCCGATCCGGAAGAACTCGAATTTATGGGCATTCGCGATTATTTTGCGCAGGATGCCATTTGCCTGGTGGAATGGCCACAGCAGGGGACCGGCGTCTTGCCGGAACCGGATTTGGAGCTGCATCTCAGCTACCAGGATCAGGGGCGCGAAGCAAAAATTCAGGCGGTTTCTGCCTACGGCAGCCAGCTTTTAGACCGTATTCACGGGCCACAGGAATGACGCCGCAATGACGTATGCGTTGAGAAAATTACTCGTAATCGCCCTGATCGCCGTATTGGGGCCTTTGGGTGCGGCCAGTGCGTTGGCCGCATCGTCGTTGTCTGATATTAAAGTCACCAATGCTCAGCGTGAAGCCACGGTATCGGTGAGCTTCAACGGCCCGCCAGACTATGCTTTCTTCCCCTTGCACGGCCCGGACCGCGTGGTGTTGGATGTAAACCAGAAAGGCAAGGTGGGCGGTTTGCCTCTGAATTTCAGCGGCCAGAATCTGGTGAAAAGCATTCGCTCCAGCGCACCGAAAGATGCCCAGAGCGTGCGGTTGGTATTTGACTTGACTCAGCGTTCAAAGACCCGGGTAGCCACGCGCCAGAACGGCAGTGTCTATACCGTGGTGTTCACCATCGCCGCCGAGGGCAGCGCAAACACCACGGTACGAAAATCCCCGACGCCGGCTCCGGTGGTCGTGAACCCACCGACGCGTAAAGCCCCGGTGGTGGTGAGTGAGCCTGAACCAGAGCCTGCTCCGGTGCGCAGAGCGCCAAGCGGTTCCAATCCTTTCACCAATAAGCCTACCGTGGTTGCGGGCACCGCATCTGAGGTTACGCCGCGCAGCAGCCGCGTTTCCGCCGGTTCCGGCGACCGGGTGGTGGTGGCTATTGATGCCGGTCACGGTGGCCAGGATCCGGGTGCCATCGGCCCGAACGGCCTGAAAGAGAAAAACGTAACTATCGCCATCGCCCGCCGCTTGCAGGCGTTGTTGGATGCCGATCCACAGTTTAAACCGGTGTTGACGCGTAACGGCGACTACTTCATTTCGGTGATGGGCCGCTCTGACGTGGCGCGTAAGCAAGGCGCTAACGTGCTGGTCTCCATTCACGCCGACGCCGCGCCAAACCGCAGCGCCAACGGGGCTTCCGTTTGGGTTCTGTCCAACCGCCGCGCCAACAGCGAGATGGCTGGCTGGCTGGAACAGCATGAGAAACAGTCCGAATTGCTGGGCGGTGCGGGTGATTTGCTGGCCAACAGCCAGGCGGATCCTTACCTGAGCCAGGCGGTACTGGATCTGCAGTTCGGTCACTCGCAACGTGTGGGCTACGATGTCGCGGTAAAAGTCTTGCAGCAATTGCAGAGCGTCGGTTCATTGCATAAACGTCGTCCTGAACACGCCAGTCTTGGCGTGCTGCGTTCGCCGGATATCCCATCCTTGTTGGTGGAAACAGGATTTATCAGTAATAGCACGGAGGAGCGGCTGCTCGGCAGTAGCGCATATCAGGAGAAAATTGCCCGGGCGATCCACAACGGCCTGCGCAGTTATTTCCTGGCGCACCCGCTACAAGCCGACCCAAAGGTGGAAAACCGACCGCTGGACGTCGCAGCGGCGGTTAACTCCTCAACACAAGACGTCAGTCAGCCTGCTCCGGTCACCCGTTCGACCGGCAGCAGCCGCATTAGCGGCAAAACGCAGATCCACGTGGTGAAGCGAGCCGAAACGCTCTCCGGCATTGCCGATAGCTATGGCACCACCATGGCGGCGTTGCGTGATCTGAACAAGCTGAAGAAAGACGGCGTGTGGGTCGGCCAGCGCCTTAAAGTGCCGGCGGGTAAAACCGCCGTGACGGTCAGTACGGTCGCCAAGGCAAAACCCAGCGTGAAGAAGCCGTCCAGGCACAAAGTGACCCGCGGTGATACCTTGTCCTCCATCGCTACCCGTTATGGTGTCAGCGTCAGTGACCTGAAGCGCGTGAATAAACTGAAGTCGGACGTCGCGCCGCTGGATCGGACGCTGACCATTCCGCAGGCCTAGCGCCCACATTAGAGGAATCAGTATGCCCATCCAGGTGTTACCGCCCCAGCTTGCCAACCAGATTGCCGCCGGTGAAGTGGTCGAACGGCCCGCGTCAGTGGTAAAGGAACTGGTGGAAAACAGTCTGGATGCCGGTGCGACACGCATTGATATTGATATCGAACGCGGCGGTGCCAAGCTGATTCGCATCCGTGATAACGGCTGTGGCATCGGTAAGGACGATCTGGCTTTGGCATTGGCCCGTCATGCCACCAGTAAAATCAGTACGCTCGACGATCTGGAAGCCATCGTCAGTCTCGGCTTTCGCGGCGAGGCGCTGGCCAGCATCAGCTCGGTTTCCCGTTTGACGCTCACCTCGCGCACCGCGGAACAGAATGAAGCCTGGCAGGCCTATGCCGAAGGCCGCGATCAGGCGGTGACGGTCAAACCGGCGGCGCATCCGATAGGCAGCACGCTGGAAGTGCTGGATCTGTTTTACAACACCCCGGCGCGGCGCAAATTCATGCGCACCGAGAAAACCGAATTCGGCCATATCGATGAAGTGGTGCGGCGCATTGCGCTGGCGCGTTTCGATGTGGCGATCAACCTCAGCCACAACGGCAAACTGATCCGCCAATATCGCGCAGCGAAAGACGAGAGCCAATATGAGCGCCGCCTGGGCAGCATTTGCGGCCCGTCTTTTTTGCAGCATGCGCTGAACATTTCCTGGCAGCACGGCGATCTGACCATTCGCGGCTGGGTGGCTGATCCTGCCGGGGCGCGTCAATTGGGTGAGATGCAGTATTGCTACGTCAATAGCCGCATGATGCGCGATCGTCTGATCAACCATGCCATCCGCCAGGCCTATCAGGATCAACTGAAAGACGATCAGCAGCCCGCGTACGTACTGTATCTCGAGGTCGACCCGCATCAGGTAGACGTGAATGTGCATCCGGCCAAGCACGAGGTGCGTTTCCATCAGGCGCGGCTGGTGCATGACTTTATTTATCAGGCGGTGACCACCGTGCTGCAGCAGGTCGGCAACGCGCCGCTGCCGCTGGACGATGAGCCGGAGCAACCGTCGGCGCCAACCTGGCAGCCGGAAAATCGCGTCGCTGCCGGCGGCAATCATTTTTCGCAGCCGGCGCCGCGTCGTGAATCTCAGCCTAGTGAGGCTGGCGTTGCGCGTGAGCGCGCACCTCAACCGGCCTACCAGGCAGGCAACGGCTACCAAAAGCGTGAGGGCGAGCTTTACGGCAAACTGATGCAGGCCGCCCCGGTGGTGGAGCCAGCGCCAGAAACGCCGAAACAACCGCTGTTCCCACCGGTAAAGGCTGAGCGTGATATGCCGCTGGACGGCAGCCAGCACAGCTTTGGCCGGGTGCTGATGATCCACCCACCGTGCTTCGCGCTGATTGAGCGTCGCCAGCAATTGATGTTGCTCAACCTGCCGGTGGCCGAACGCTGGTTACGCCAGGCGCAGCTTAACCCGGCTGAAGAAGGCCTGCGGCCGCAGCCGTTGCTGATCCCCATCAAACTGACGCTGAATAAGCAAGAGGCGGCCGCTTGCGTGCGCCATCAGCCGTTACTGGTCAAAATGGGATTGGATTTGCAGACAGATCATGGGCGTGTGACGCTGCGCGCAGTACCTTTACCATTACGCCAACAAAATTTACAAAAACTGATACCCGAACTGTTAGGCTATCTGGCCGAGCATCAGGAGATGTCGCCCCCGGTGTTAGCCACCTGGTTCGCACGCCACTTGGGCAGCGAACATGAGCAGTGGAACACCTCGCAAGCGATACAATTGCTGACCGACGTTGAACGACTTTGCCCGCAGCTGGTCAAATCACCACCGAGCGGACTTTTACAACCTGTTGATTTACAGGCTGCACTGGCAGCCCTTACGCATGATTGAAACTGAAATGACACCACGTCCCCCGGCTATTTTTATTATGGGGCCGACCGCCTCGGGCAAGACCACGTTGGCGATCGCGCTGCGTGAACGCCTGCCTGTGGAACTGATCAGCGTGGATTCCGCGCTGATTTATCGCGGCATGGATATCGGCACGGCTAAACCGAGCGCTGAAGAATTGGCGCAGGCGCCGCACCGATTGATTGATATTCGCGATCCTGCCGAAGCTTACTCAGCCGCGGATTTTCGCGCCGACGCACTGAAAGAGATGGCCGCCATTACCGCCGCCGGGCGTATCCCGCTGCTGGTGGGGGGCACCATGCTTTACTTCAAGGCGCTGTTGGAAGGTTTATCGCCGCTGCCGCCTGCCGATCCGGCGGTGCGAGAGCGTATCGAACAGCAGGCGGCGGAGCAGGGTTGGGACGTTTTACACCGTCAGTTACAAGAGATTGACCCGGTTGCGGCATTGAGAATTCATCCTAATGATCCGCAGAGACTGTCCAGAGCACTGGAAGTTTTTTTTATTTCGGGTAAAACTTTAACGGAACTGACTAAAATTTCGGGTGAATCGTTGCCGTATCATGTTCACCAATTTGCGATAGCGCCGACCAGCCGTGAGTTGATCCATCAACGCATAGCGCTGCGGTACCATCAAATGTTGGCGGCAGGTTTTGAGACGGAAGCGCGTGCACTTTTTGCACGGGGTGATTTGCATACGGATTTGCCTTCCATTCGCTGTGTCGGTTATCGCCAGATGTGGTCATATTTATCTGGCGAAATTAGTTACGATGAGATGGTTTATCGTGGTATTTGCGCAACGCGTCAGTTGGCCAAGCGCCAAATGACCTGGTTACGAGGCTGGAACTCGGTACATTGGCTGGACAGCGAGAAGCCGGGAGAGGCTTTGGACTCGGTAATACAGGTTGTTAGTGCATAGGTCGAGTGATTGTGTACAATTGATGAGTATTCAGCGCGCAAATTTTTTAGGTCGTTTATTTTAGAGCCGACAGGTTCTTAGTTAAAAACAACAAGCAAATAAGGAAAAGATAGAATGGCTAAGGGGCAATCTTTGCAAGATCCGTTCCTGAACGCATTGCGTCGTGAACGTGTTCCGGTTTCTATTTATTTGGTGAATGGTATTAAGCTGCAAGGCCAGATTGAGTCTTTTGACCAGTTTGTCATCCTGTTGAAAAACACGGTGAGCCAGATGGTTTATAAGCACGCTATCTCTACCGTTGTCCCGTCACGCCCGGTTTCGCACCATAGCAATACCCCGAGCGGCGGCACCAGTAACTATCACCATGGTAACAATCCGTCTGCGCCGCAACAGCCGCAGCAGGAAAGCGATGACGCTGAATAAAGCGCGTTGCGAGTCAACCATGAAGGGGAGCATAAGCAGCCGTGGGCTGTTTATGTCCCCCAAACTCACGGGTTCCCGTTTGAGAGGTTGCACGCTTGTTTGACCGTTATGAAGCCGGTGAGCAGGCCGTCCTGGTTCATATCTATTTCTCGCAAGACAAAGACACAGAAGATCTCAGTGAGTTCGAATCCCTGGTGTCCTCTGCGGGTGTCGAAGCTTTGCAAGTGGTGACTGGTAGCCGCAAAGCCCCGCATCCCAAATACTTTGTCGGTGAAGGAAAGGCCGAAGAAATTGCAGACGCGGTAAAAGCCAGTGGCGCATCTGTTGTCCTGTTTGATCACTCCCTTTCCGCAGCGCAGGAGAGAAATCTTGAACGCCTGTGCGAATGCCGGGTGATCGATCGCACCGGGTTGATTCTAGACATCTTTGCCCAGCGTGCCCGTACCCATGAAGGTAAGCTGCAGGTAGAGCTGGCGCAGTTGCGCCATATCGCCACGCGTTTGGTTCGTGGCTGGACTCACCTTGAGCGTCAAAAGGGGGGGATTGGCCTGCGCGGGCCAGGGGAAACCCAGTTAGAGACCGACCGTCGTCTGTTGCGCGATCGCATTAGCTTGATTCTACGCCGCCTGGAGCGGGTAGCTAAGCAGCGTGAACAGGGCCGACGTGCGCGTACCCGTGCTGAAGTGCCGACCGTGTCGCTGGTAGGGTATACCAACGCCGGTAAATCCACCCTGTTTAACCGAATTACGTCCGCCGATGTGTACGCGGCAGACCAGCTATTTGCCACTTTGGATCCTACCCTGCGGCGCATTGACGTGGCCGACGTGGGCGATACCGTGTTGGCGGATACCGTAGGCTTTATCCGGCACCTGCCGCACGATCTGGTGGCCGCCTTCAAGGCGACGCTGCAAGAAACGCGTCAGGCATCTTTGCTGTTACATGTAATCGACGCCGCGGATACCCGCGTCGATGAAAACATTGAAGCGGTCAATACCGTGTTGGCAGAGATTGAATCGGATGAGATCCCTACACTTTTAGTGATGAACAAAATAGATATGCTGGATGATTTTGTCCCGCGTATCGACCGCAACGATGAAAACTTACCGATCCGGGTGTGGCTGTCCGCCGCCAGCGGTGAAGGTATCCCGTTGCTGTATCAGGCGTTGACGGAGCGCTTATCGGGGGAAATCGCGCATTATGAGCTGCGCTTACCGCCAGAGGCAGGCCGTCTTCGTAGCCGTTTTTACCAGCTTCAGGCAATTGAAAAAGAGTGGAACGAAGAAGACGGCAGCATTGGCGTGGTGGTACGTATGCCTATCGTCGAATGGCGTCGCCTCTGCAAACAGGAACAGGAACTGATTAACTTTATAGTATGATCATATCCTGTTACATTTGAGCTTCGCGTAAGCCTGAAGTACCCAATCACAGAATATGGAGCTAAAACATGGCGTGGAATCAGCCCGGTAATAACGGACAGGACCGCGACCCGTGGGGGAGCAGCAATAACAATGGCGGCAACTCTGGCGGTAATAACAAAGGCGGTCGTGATCAAGGACCACCTGATTTGGACGATATCTTCCGCAAGCTGAGCAAGAAATTGAGCGGTTTGGGCGGGGGCAAAGGCTCCAACAGCAATAACAGCGGCGGCACCGGCACTTCTGGCCCGGGCCTCAGCGGTCGCATTATCGGCATTGCCGCGGTAGCGGTAGTGGTGATTTGGGCTGCCAGCGGCTTCTACACCATCAAGGAAGCCGAACGCGGCGTTGTCACCCGTTTTGGCAAGTTCAGCCACCTGGTACAGCCAGGTCTGAACTGGAAGCCGACCTTTATCGATGAAGTGCGTCCGGTCAACGTGGAGTCGGTTCGTGAA
Source organism: Serratia liquefaciens (assembly GCA_012719855.1). GTDB lineage: Bacteria > Pseudomonadota > Gammaproteobacteria > Enterobacterales > Enterobacteriaceae > Serratia > Serratia liquefaciens_A. The sequence goes on from JAAXZN010000048.1 coordinate 10,583, forward strand.
CTGGCGGCCTCTGGCGTGATGCTGACCTCCGATGAGAACGTCGTGCGCGTAGAAATGAACGTGCAGTACCGCGTGACCAATCCGGAAGCCTATCTGTTCAGCGTGACCAATGCCGACGACAGCCTGAGCCAGGCTACTGACAGTGCCCTGCGTGGCGTTATCGGCAAGTACACCATGGACAAGATCCTGACCGAAGGCCGTACCATCGTGCGTAGCGATACCCAACGCGTACTGGAAGAAACTATTCGTCCGTACAACATGGGCATCACGCTACTGGACGTCAACTTCCAGGCCGCTCGTCCGCCGGAAGAGGTGAAAGCCGCATTTGACGATGCGATTGCCGCACGTGAGAACGAGCAGCAGTACATCCGTGAAGCAGAAGCTTACGCCAACGAAGTTCAGCCACGTGCGAACGGCCAGGCACAACGTCTGCTGGAAGATGCCAAAGCGTATAAAGACCGTACCGTCCTGGAAGCTCAGGGTGAGGTTGCACGCTTTGCCAAGCTGTTGCCGGAATACAAGTCAGCACCGCAAATTACCCGTGAGCGTCTGTATATCGAAACCATGGAAAAAGTCTTGAGCCACACCCGTAAGGTGTTGGTGAACGACAAAGGCAACAATCTGATGGTGTTGCCGCTGGAACAAATGCTGCGTGGCCAAACCGGCGCAGCGGCTGACGGCAATAAAGACACCAGCCTGATTCGTCTCAACCCCGCTCCGTCTGCCAACAGCGGCGCCAGCTCCAGCAGCCAGCGCACCAGCAGCGGCTCGGTCATGGACCAGCGCCGGGCAAATGCGCAGCGTGACGACACCACTCGCGTAGGGAGAGAGTAATCAATGCGTAAGTCTTTTGTAGTAATCGTCCTCGCGGTGCTGGTGGCGTTATACGCTTCTCTGTTCGTGGTTCAGGAAGGTCAGCGCGGCATCGTGCTGCGTTTTGGCAAGGTACTGCGTGACAGCGACAACAAGCCGCTGGTGTATGCGCCAGGCCTGCACTTCAAGATCCCGTTCATTGAATCAGTGAAAACGTTGGATGCGCGTATCCAGACCATGGACAACCAGGCCGATCGCTTCGTGACCAGCGAGAAGAAAGACCTGATCGTGGACTCTTATCTGAAATGGCGTATCAGCGATTTCAGCCGTTACTATCTGGCAACCGGCGGCGGTGATGTTTCACAGGCCGAAGTGCTGCTGAAACGTAAGTTCAGTGACCGTCTGCGTTCCGAGATTGGTCGTCTGGATGTGAAAGACATCGTCACCGACTCGCGCGGTAAGCTGATGTCCGACGTGCGTGATGCATTGAACACCGGTACCGTGGGTGACGATCAAGAAGTCACCACCACCGAGGCTGATGATGCTATCGCCTCTGCAGCGGCGCGTGTTGAGAAGGAAACCACCGGCAACTTGCCGAAGGTTAACCCGAACAGCATGGCAGCGTTGGGTATTGAAGTGATCGACGTGCGTATCAAGCAGATCAACCTGCCGGCGGAAGTGTCTGATGCGATCTACCAGCGTATGCGCGCCGAGCGTGAAGCGGTTGCCCGTCGTCACCGTTCACAGGGTCAGGAAGAAGCCGAGAAGTTGCGTGCGACCGCAGACTACGAAGTGACTCGTACCCTGGCGGAAGCCGAACGTACTGCACGTATCACTCGTGGTGATGGCGATGCCGAAGCGGCCAAACTGTTTGCCAACGCATTCAGCCAGGATCCGGACTTCTACGCCTTTATCCGTAGCCTGCGTGCTTACGAAACCAGCTTCAGCAGCAATAACCAGGACGTGATGGTTCTGAGCCCGGACAGCGACTTCTTCCGCTACATGAAGTCGCCTGACTCCACGCGCAAGTAATCACGACAGGTAATTGATCGAGGGCCCGTTTAAACGCGGGCCCTTTCTTTTTGGGAGTTTCTGATGAATTCAACAATCTGGCTGGCGTTAGGGCTGGTTTTGGTGCTGGAAGGCCTGGGGCCGATGCTGTTTCCGCAGGCCTGGCGTAAAATGATACTGGCGATGACCCAGTTGCCTGACTCTACGTTACGGCGATTTGGCGGCGGAATAGTGGTTGCGGGCTGTGTGATCTACTACATGTTGCGTAGTCGCACAGGGGTTTAAAGGTTAGCCTAAAAAATACGCAACTCAGCGCTAAAAGTGCTGAAACTCACGAATTACGGTGGTAGAATCCATTTTTAAGCAACCGGTGATTTTTAAAATGGGTAAGAACGTCGTCGTACTGGGCACTCAATGGGGTGACGAAGGTAAGGGCAAGGTCGTAGACCTGCTGACCGAACGGGCTCAATATGTAGTGCGCTATCAAGGTGGTCACAACGCTGGCCATACTCTGGTAATTAACGGTGAAAAAACCGTCCTTCATTTGATTCCTTCAGGCATCCTGCGTGAAAACGTGACCAGCATCATCGGCAACGGTGTAGTTCTGGCGCCAGACGCTTTGATGAAAGAAATGGGTGAACTCGAAGCGCGCGGCATCCCGGTACGCGAACGTCTGTTACTGTCCGAAGCCTGCCCACTGATCCTGCCTTACCACGTTGCGCTGGATAACGCGCGCGAGAAAGCACGTGGCGCGAAAGCTATCGGTACCACCGGTCGCGGCATCGGCCCGGCTTACGAAGATAAAGTGGCTCGTCGCGGTCTGCGCGTCAGCGACCTGTTCAACAAAGAAACCTTCGCCGTCAAGCTGAAGGAAATTGTTGATTATCATAACTTCCAGTTGGTTAACTACTACAAAGTCGAAGCCGTTGATTACCAGGCAACTCTGGATTACGTGCTGTCTATCGCTGACATCCTGACTGCCATGGTTGTTGACGTCTCTGAACTGCTGGACGGCGCGCGCAAGCGTGGCGACCTGATCATGTTCGAAGGCGCACAGGGCACCCTGCTGGATATCGACCACGGTACCTATCCGTACGTAACCTCTTCCAACACCACTGCCGGCGGCGTTGCTACCGGTTCCGGTATTGGTCCGCGTTACGTAGATTACGTGCTGGGCATCGTGAAAGCCTACTCCACCCGCGTGGGTGCAGGTCCATTCCCAACCGAACTGTTCGACGAAACCGGCGAATACCTGTGCAAACAGGGTAACGAGTTCGGTGCTACCACTGGCCGTCGTCGTCGTACCGGTTGGTTGGATGCCGTAGCGGTTCGTCGTTCGGTACAGATCAACTCCCTGTCCGGTTTCTGCCTGACCAAGCTGGACGTGCTGGATGGCCTGAAAGAAGTGAAAATCTGCGTGGGCTACCGCATGCCAGATGGCCGCGAAATGACCACCACGCCGCTGGCGGCTGAAGGTTGGGAAGGTATCGAGCCAATCTACGAAAGCATGCCTGGCTGGAGCGACACCACTTTTGGCGTGAAAGAACACAGCAAACTGCCACAGGCAGCGCTGGACTACATCAAGCGCATTGAAGAACTGACCGGCGTACCGGTAGACATTATCTCTACTGGCCCGGACCGTAGCGAAACCATGATCCTGCGCGACCCGTTCGACGCATAATCTGGCTTTACTGCAATAAAACAAACCGGGCGTGTCCCGGTTTGTTTTTATCCTGATTTTCCCCGATTGCGGTTTCACGTCCCAAAATCCTTTCTTTAACCTGTCGCAGAGCCAGACATACGCTAAATAATTAGCGGCGAACTCTCTGGCTGGTTTATTATCCAATAAGTAATCTTTTGAATAGTGCCGAAAATCGGCGTATCAGACGGGTAAAATGATACCCAGAGGTAGATGTGCAGTTAACAAGTTTTACTGATTATGGCCTGCGGGCGTTGATCTACATGGCCTCGCTGCCACCGGACAAAATGACCAGCATCTCGGAAGTCACCGAGGTCTACGGCGTGTCCAGAAACCATATGGTAAAGATCATCAATCAGTTAAGCCGGGTTGGTTTTGTCACCGCGGTGCGCGGTAAGAACGGGGGTATCCGTTTAGGCAAACCGGCCGAAACCATTCGCCTTGGCGACGTGGTCAGGGCGTTAGAGCCGCTCTCACTGGTTAATTGCAGCAGTACGTTTTGCCATATAACCCCTGCCTGCCGCCTGAAGCAGGTGCTCCAACAGGGCGTACAGAATTTCCTTGAAGAGCTGGACAACCACACGCTGGCCGATATGGTCGAAGACAATCCATCGCTCTACAAGCTATTGCTTGTCGAATAAAGCGTCGCTGAGAAGACAAGGCTCAGCGGCACCCTGCTGATGACAACGGAGGAACCGCAATGTCACAAGATCCATTCCTGGAACGAGAAGCAGAAAAATATGAATCCCCTATTCCGAGCCGTGAATTTATTTTGGCCCATTTGGCGAAAAGAGAAACGCCGGCCAGCCGCGAAGAGCTGGCCAAAGAGCTGAATTTAACCGGCGAAGAACCCCTGGAAGCGTTGCGCCGTCGCCTGCGTGCGATGGAACGTGACGGCCAATTAATCTTTACCCGCCGCCAGTGCTACGCGCTGCCGGAACGCCTGGATCTGCTGCGCGGCACCGTGATCGGCCACCGCGATGGCTTTGGCTTCCTGCGTATCGAAGGCAGCAAAGACGACCTGTACCTGTCAGCTGAACAGATGAAAATGGCGATCCACGGTGACGTGGTGCTGGCACAGGCGATGGCTGCAGACCGCAAGGGCCGCCGTGAAGCGCGTATCGTCCGTGTGCTGGTGCCGAAAACCAGTCAAATCGTCGGCCGCTTCTTTATGGACGCCGGTACCGGCTTCGTGGTGCCGGATGACAGCCGCCTGAGCTTTGATATCCTGATCCCGGCCGACGCCGTCAGCGGTGCGCGCATGGGCTTTATGGTGGTGGTTGAACTGACCCAGCGCCCAACCCGCCGTACCAAAGCGGTTGGCAAGATTGTCGAGATCCTCGGCGACAAAATGGGCACCAGCATGGCGGTGGATATCGCACTGCGTACCCATGAAATCCCGCATGTCTGGCCACCGCAGGTGGAAAAACAGGTTGCCGACCTCAGTGAACAGGTACCGGAATCCGCCAAAAAAGGTCGCGTCGATCTGCGCAAACTGCCTTTGGTAACGATTGATGGCGAAGATGCCCGCGATTTCGATGACGCAGTCTACTGCGAGAAAAAACGCGGTGGCGGCTGGCGCCTGTGGGTTGCCATTGCCGACGTCAGCTATTACGTGCGTCCGCGCACTGCGCTGGATGACGAAGCCCGTAACCGCGGGACTTCGGTATACTTCCCATCGCAGGTTATTCCGATGCTGCCGGAAGTGCTGTCTAACGGCCTGTGTTCGCTTAACCCGCAGGTAGACCGGTTGTGTATGGTGTGTGAGATGACCATCTCCGCCCAGGGTCGCCTGTCGACGGCCAAATTCTATGAGGCGGTCATGAGTTCTCATGCCCGCTTAACGTATAACAAGGTCTGGCACATTCTGCAGGGCGATCAGGAGCTGCGTGAGCATTATCACCCGCTGGTCAAACACCTGGAAGAACTGCATGCAATGTATAAGGTGTTGGATCAGGCACGTGCGGAACGTGGCGGTATCGCTTTCGAAACCGAAGAAGCCAAGTTTATCTTCAACGCCGAACGCCGTATTGAGCGCGTTGAACCTACGGTACGTAACGACGCTCACAAGCTGATCGAAGAGTGCATGATTATGGCGAACGTCGCCGCTGCACGCTTTGTCGAGAAAAATAACGAACCGGCGCTGTTCCGCGTGCACGACCGTCCAAGCGACGATCACATCAGTGCACTGCGCAGCGTGCTGGGCGAGCTGGGCCTGACGCTGGGCGGTGGCAACAAGCCACAGCCGAAGGACTACGCGACCCTGATGGATGAAGTGTCCGAACGTCCGGACCATGAAATGCTGCAAACCATGCTGCTGCGGTCGATGAAGCAGGCAATCTACGATCCGGAAAACCGCGGTCACTTTGGCCTGGCGCTGGCTTCTTACGGTCACTTCACTTCACCGATCCGCCGTTACCCGGATCTGGCGATGCACCGTGCGATCAAGTACCAGCTGGCCAAAGAGCATGGCGAACCGAAAGAGCGCTGGACGCCAACCGGCGGGTGGCACAGCGAATTCGAAGAAATGCTGCAGCTGGGCGAGCACTGTTCGATGGCTGAACGTCGCGCCGATGAAGCGACGCGCAACGTTGCCGACTGGCTGAAATGCGACTTCATGCAGGATCACGTCGGTGAAGTGTTCAGCGGTATTATTGCCAGCGTGACCGGCTTTGGTTTCTTCGTGCGCCTCAACGATCTGTTTATCGACGGTCTGGTGCACGTATCATCGCTGGATAATGATTATTATCGCTACGATAATATCGGCCAGCGTCTGATTGGCGAATCCTCTGGCGTGGTTTATCGCCTGGGCGATACGGTGGAGATCCGTGTGGAAGCGGTGCATATGGATGAGCGTAAAATTGACTTCGCTCTGGTCTCCAGCACCCGCAAACCACGCGGTGAAGGTAAAACTGAACGCGATCGCGCGAAGAATGGCGGCCAACGCACCTTGCGTGGCGGGGCTGGAGCAGGACGCACTTCCGCTCCTCGCAAACGTCGCGGTGGCAAACCGCCGGCCAATTTTGAGCCTGACAGCGCTTTCCGTAAGGATGAAGCCAAGCCCGCTGACAAGGTGAAGAAAGACAAAAAGGCGAAAGCCAAGAAAGTGTCCGACAAAACCCGGAAAATAGCGGCGGCGACCAAGGCCAAGCGCGCCGGCAAGAAGAAAGGTGCTGAGCAGGCTTAATCTGCCACACGTCATTATCACCGGCAGGCGTTTGCCTGCCGCACAGTAAAAAGAGCATCATGAGCGAAATTATTTACGGCATTCATGCCGTCAAAGCCCTGTTAGACAACGATCCACAACGCTTCCTGGAAGTGTTTATCCTCAAAGGGCGCGACGATCGCCGGCTGCAGCCGTTGATTGCCGAACTGGAGGCGACCGGCATTGTTATTCAGGTGGCGAACCGCCAGTGGTTGGATGAGAAGGTAGAGGGCGCGGTGCATCAGGGGATCATTGCCCGGGTGCGCGAAGGGCGTCAGTATCAGGAAAATGACCTGCCGGCGTTGCTGGAAAGCGTGGATACCCCGTTCCTGCTGGTGCTGGACGGCGTGACCGACCCGCATAACCTCGGTGCCTGCTTGCGCAGCGCCGACGCAGCCGGTGTGCACGCGGTGATCGTCCCGCGCGATCGTTCTGCCCAGTTGAACGCAACGGCCAAGAAAGTGGCCTGCGGTGCGGCGGAGAATGTGCCGTTGATTCGCGTCACCAACCTGGCGCGCACCCTGCGTTTGCTGCAGGAGATGAACGTCTGGGTCGTGGGCACTGCCGGCGAAGCCGACCACACACTGTTTCAGAGCAAAATGACCGGCCCGATGGCGCTGGTGATGGGGGCGGAAGGCGAAGGCATGCGTCGTCTGACTCGCGAGCACTGTGACGAGCTGATCAGCATTCCGATGGCCGGCACGGTTTCTTCCCTGAACGTTTCAGTGGCGACCGGTATCTGCCTGTTTGAAGCGGTGCGTCAACGCAGTTGATTTATCCGTAAGGGCGCAGTCCTGGCGCCCTTATTCCTTTTCAATGCCTACCCTGTGATCTCGCCTGCGGCAGAAATCCCCCTGACGACCATAATTACTCCTGACGCTTTTCTCAGGGAGCAAGCTCATGGTCTGGAATACACACACCGTTTTTAATCAGCCGAAGCCGCTGGGCAACAGCAATCTGTTCCTGTCCGATACGCCACTGCATGAAGCCATTCAGCGCGAGCAGGCGGGGTGGGATGCAGAGGTACTGGCCTCGCTGGGCCAACAGTTGGGCACTCAGGAGTCGCTGGAACTGGGGCGACTGGCCAACGCCAACCCACCGGAGCTGTTGCGCTATGACGCCACCGGTCAGCGGCTGGACGACGTCCGTTTTCATCCCGCCTGGCATATCCTGATGCAAGGGCTGATAGCCAACCGGGTGCATAACCTGCCGTGGCAGGAGGATGCCCGTATCGGCTCTTTTGTGGCGCGGGCGGCGCGTTTTGTATTACACGCCCAGGTAGAGGCCGGCACCCTGTGTCCGGTGACCATGACCTTTGGCGCTATTCCTTTGCTGCAGCGCTCGTTGCCTGCGGAGTTCCAATCCTGGCTAACGCCGCTACTGTCCGATCGTTACGACGCGCATTCATTGCCCGGCGGGCAAAAGCGCGGTTTGTTGATCGGCATGGGAATGACCGAAAAGCAGGGCGGTTCCGATGTGTTGAGCAATACCACCACCGCCAGCCCGCTGGGTGCACGCGGGCCAGGAGAAGCCTACCGTTTGGTCGGGCACAAGTGGTTTTTCTCGGTACCGCAGAGTGATGCGCACCTGGTGCTGGCGCAGACCGAAGGCGGGTTGTCCTGTTTCTTCCTGCCGCGGATTTTGCCTGACGGTACGCGCAATGCCATAAGGGTGGAACGGCTGAAGGATAAGTTGGGCAACAGGTCTAACGCCAGCAGCGAAGTAGAATTCCAGGATGCCAGCGCCTGGCTGGTAGGCGAGGAAGGGGATGGCGTACGGCATATCCTGAAAATGGGGGGCCTGACGCGTTTTGACTGCGCACTGGGTAGTCACGGGTTGATGCGGCGCGGGCTGTCGGTGGTGTTGTACCACGCTCTGCAGAGGCAGGCGTTTGGTAAAACGCTGATTGAACAGCCGATGATGCGACAGGTACTGGCGCGGATGGCCCTGCGCCTGGAGGGGCAGACGGCGGCCTTGATGCGTCTGGCGCGTGCTTATGACAGCGCGGGCAGCACGCCCCTGGATCAGGCATTATGCCGTGTGATGACGCCTGCGGCGAAGTTTGAAGTTTGCCGGCAAGGCATTCCTTTTATTGGTGAAGCCATGGAGACGCTGGGCGGTATCGGCTACTGCGAAGAAAGCGAGCTGCCCCGGTTGTACCGTGAAATGCCGGTAAACAGTATTTGGGAAGGCTCCGGCAATATTATGTGTCTGGACGTCATGCGTGCCTGGGGCAAGCTGCCGGCAGTACAGGAGGCGCTGGAGCTGGAACTCGGTGAGGTGAGAGGGCAGAATCGCCATTATGATCACCAATGGCGGCGGTTGCTTCAGCTGATGCGCAAACCTCAGGAAGAGCAAGGGCGTGCGGTTACCGGCGCCTTGTTTAATCTGTTCGCGGCGGCGCAGCTTCTGCGTTACAGTTCACCGCCGTTGGCGGAAGCCTGGTGTCAAATGATGCTCGATGCCCGTGGTGAGCGGACATTGCCGGACAGGCTGTGCGAAACGCTGTTTACCCGCGCGATGGGCGGTTAGGGAAAACGGTGGCACCGCAGCCGAAAAAGCTTTTTAATTCAGCTCTTGGCCCGTAAGGGATACTGACCTCTGACCAGGAAACATGACATGGATATTCTCAGCGCGTTGGCGGCATTCGCCTCTTATTTTTTCAGTGGCTTTGCCATGGTTCTGGTGTTTTTGTTCGTTTATACCCGCATTACGCCGCATGATGAATGGGCGTTGATCAAGGCCGATAATCAGGCCGCCGCTTTCGGATTCGTCGGTGCCTGCCTGGGATATGTTATCCCGCTGGCGAGTGCGGCGATCAACTCCGTCAGCCTGTTGGACTATCTGTTATGGGGCGTGGTGGCGCTGGTGGTGCAACTGCTGCTGTTTGCGGCGGTGAAAATCTATATGCCGCGCATCAGCGACAAGATTGAGTCCAATCACGTGGCAGCCGGGATTTTCCTCGGCGGCGTGTCGATCAGTGGCGGTGTCCTGAATGCGGCCTGCATGACCTACTAAAGGTAAAGTATGGCCGAGGCGCGCCAGCCTGGCTGGTGCGCCTGTTCTTCCATTCGCAGGATACGGTAATAGCTTGCCCCATGCTCATCCGCCTTTTGGGCAATCAATTGTTCTACATCCTGAGGGGAGCCGGAGTGGGTGTTCAGGGTGATTTCCGCAATTTCGCTGAGCGGCGTAACGCGGTCAGCGGGGGCCAGTTCAGCGGACTGGGCGTTGGCGCTGAGTAACCCCATAGAAAGCAGGAGGGCGGTGAGTGCGGCGGAGCGTGTCATGGCGTTCCCCTTCGTCGGATCCTGGATTCACGTCCGCAGGCTGCGGCGCGCTGTTGGCCAGTGTGCTCTATCCAACTTCAGTCTGTGCAAAGCCAATGTAAATCTTATTAAAACTCCAGCAGTTACCGATACAGGATCGCCTGTGAATACCACTGGCCGGGAACCACAGTTTCGCTGTTCATGATGATCATGTAATAGCGCGCACCGCTGGCGTTGGCTTTCTGCTGAATTTCCGCTTCCACATCCATCGGGCTGCCGCGAACCAGGGCGCTGGTGGTGCCTATTTTTTCCAGACTACCGGTTTGTGCCCGGGTGATCTCCTGCGCCTGCCCGCTCGGTGGTGGGGGCGCTTTGGGCGTCGTGGTCATGATGCCACAGGCGCTAAGCAGCGTGACCAGCGTCAAGGGGAGCAGCAGGCGAGACATTTTCATAGACACCTCAAGAAAGCGGATAGCGTGATTTCAGTGTAACCCATTATAAATTGGAACAGATTGAGCTAATGCTTTTTAGCGCAAGTTTGCCATTATGAAGGCAATGGCTATGCAGAGGGAAAATGAATGATTGAAATATATGACGAGCGTGCAGGGGATATTGCGCTCATCCACGCCGTGCCGCAGGGACAGTATCATCAGCCGCTGCCGACGGTATTTTTCTACCATGGTTATACCTCGTCGAAAGAAGTCTACGCCTACTTTGCCTACGCGTTAGCCAGGGTGGGATTTCGCGTGGTGCTGCCGGATGCCGATTTGCACGGTGAACGTTTTGACGGCGATGAACAAAAGCGGTTGTCCCGCTTTTGGGAGATCCTGCGCAGCAATATCGATGAGTTACCGGCGTTGAAGGCGGACTTTGAACGGCGGGGCTTGATTGCAGAAGGGCGCATCGGCGTCGCCGGCGCATCCATGGGCGGGATGACGACGCTGGGGGGCTTTGCTCGTTATCCATGGGTGAAAGCCGCGGCGAGCCTGATGGGAGCAGGCTATTACAGTGCTTTGGCACAGACGTTGTTTCCACCGCTGGATGAGGAGGGCAAGCCTCTGACGGCGAGCGGTTTCGACGCACGCATTGCTGCACTGGCGGATTATGGCCTAGAACACCAGTTGGAAAAAATTGCCGATCGTCCGTTGCTGCTGTGGCACGGCGAAGCGGATGATTTGGTGCCGGTGGCGGAAAGTCGACGTCTGGCGACTGAGCTTCGCCAGAGCGGCTGGGATCGGCAACTGACATTTTTAACTGAACCGGACGTCAAGCACCGCATCACGCCGTTGGCACTCAAGGCGACGGCCGAGTTCTTCGTGAAAACCTTATAAAAAAAGCCCCCTGCGGGCAGGGGGCTGACGACATTTTAATATTTTACTTTTTTGCCGCTTTTGGGCGCGGCTTGCTTCCCTGGCACGGCATACAGGTTTAGCGATACAGTTCCGCGCTGACGTGGATAGTGCTGTTGTTTTCCGGTTCATGCAGCGCAATGATTCGATAGGCGGTAGCTCCGCGCTGATCGGCTATTTTGCTCACCTGGCTGCTGGCGTCATCCGGCGAGACCACGTTCTGGTTCAGCGTGATGAATCCGACGCTCTGGCGCTGGTCTGCCTGATGGGAAGTGATCTCGGTAGCGGCCATGACGTTGGCGGAAAACAGCAAAGCAATGGCGGTAGCGATGGTAATACGTTTCATAATTGCCTCTCTTAACTGTTTGCTTCAACGGCCTGACAGCCGGTGCCAGTGCAGCAAAAAGTTATTTGCATGTATTGAATAACTTCAAATCTTTTTCGTCGCGCTGTCTGCGGCGGATAACAACAATTTTAGACCTTACCGCAGGATTAAAAAGGGGGGCATTTTGATGACATCTTTCAAAAAAAATGAATGAAATTTGCACCTCAGTGATGATTTCATTGAAAGATTTTTTGAACTGATGGATCTCTGTACATAGGTTGTACAGACAGCAAATCGTGCTATTTTCACATTCGGCTCTCATTACCGATAATAAATCCCCCTCGGTCCTTGAGTTTCCCTGCCTGCGCAAGTATGATTACGCGTCATTTTTTCAGCCGCACACACATACACGTTCCTTGCTTCCATGGGCCGCGGTTGACCCTGACAGGAGGCTGAATAATCCGTAAGGAGCAATTCGATGCGTCATTACGAAATCGTTTTTATGGTCCATCCTGACCAAAGCGAACAGGTTCCGGGCATGATCGAGCGTTACAGTGCTACCATCACTAACGCTGCTGGTCAGATTCACCGTCTGGAAGACTGGGGCCGCCGTCAACTGGCTTACCCGATCAACAAACTGCACAAAGCCCACTACGTTCTGCTGAACGTTGAAGCTCCGCAGGAAGCGATCGATGAGCTGGAAACTAACTTCCGCTTCAACGACGCCGTTATCCGTAGCATGGTTATGCGCGTTAAGCACGCGGTAACTGAAGCATCTCCGATGGTTAAAGCGAAAGACGAACGTCGTGGCGATCGCCGCGAAGACTTCGCTAACGAAACCGCAGATGATGCTGATGCTGGGGATTCTGAAGAGTAATTTACCGTGACGGCTAATCGGCTGACGTTGTCTGGCACTGTGTGCAAGACGCCGATGCGTAAAGTGAGCCCGTCAGGTATTCCACATTGCCAGTTCGTGCTTGAGCACCGTTCAGTGCAAGTGGAAGCCGGTTTTACCCGGCAAGCCTGGTGTCGTATGCCGGTGATTATCAGCGGCAAGGCCCATCAGGCCATTACTCAAAGTATAACGGTCGGTACGCTTCTCACCGTTTCAGGTTTCATTAGCAGCCATCAAGGGCGCAATGGACTGAATAAAATGGTGTTGCATGCCGAGCAGATTGAATTGATAGATTCTGGAGACTAGCCTAATGGCACGTTATTTCCGTCGTCGCAAGTTCTGCCGTTTCACAGCGGAAGGCGTTGTTGAGATCGATTACAAAGATATCGCAACGCTGAAAAACTACATCACTGAAAGTGGTAAAATTGTCCCGAGCCGTATTACCGGTACTCGTGCAAAATACCAGCGTCAGCTGGCTCGCTGCATCAAGCGTGCTCGCTACCTGTCCCTGCTGCCATACACTGATCGTCATCAGTAATCGGCCGCCGTCTATTAACGACTTTAAGAGGATAAGGTAATGCAAGTTATTCTGCTTGATAAAGTAGCAAACCTGGGCAGCCTGGGTGATCAAGTTAACGTTAAAGCGGGCTACGCCCGTAACTTCCTGGTACCACAGGGCAAAGCTGTTCCTGCTACCAAGAAAAACGTAGAGTTCTTCGAAGTACGCCGTGCAGAACTGGAAGCCAAACTGGCTGACATTCTGGCTGCTGCTGAAGCTCGCGCAACCAAGATCAACGAACTGGGTTCAGTCACCATCGCGTCTAAATCAGGCGACGAAGGTAAACTGTTCGGCTCTATCGGCACCCGCGACATCGCTGACGCAGTTACTGCGGCAGGCGTTGAAGTTGCCAAGAGCGAAGTTCGTCTGCCGAATGGCGTTCTGCGTACCACTGGTGAACACGAAGTTCAGTTCCAGGTACACAGCGACGTATTCGCACAGCTGAATGTAGTTGTGGTAGCAGAAGCTTAATCGCTCCTGCTCGCCAAGCAAAACGCCAGCCTCGTGCTGGCGTTTTGCTTTTCTGCGCCCGGCAAAAAGCGTTACCCTGTGATCACCTTGGGTGAGGAGCAGCGGCAAATGGCAGAGATTAACCTACAGCGTGTGTATGACTTTAGCGGCCCGGCGCCGGTGAACTGCTATCTGATCGATCGCTTGTGGCCGCGAGGCGTCAGCAAGGAACGATTGCAGGGTGTGCAGTGGTTAAAGCAGGTCGCGCCGGATAACGCGCTGCGGCAGTGGTTTCATCAACATCTTGACCGGTGGGACGAGTTCGAAAGCCACTACCGATTGCAACTGGCTCAAAACGACGCCTGGCAGCCATTGGTGGCGTTACTAAGGCAGGGACAACCCTTGACCTTGCTCTACGGCAGTAAAGACACACAGCACAACCACGGCATCGTGCTGCGCGACTTTCTGTTGGGGCAGTTAGCGGATTAACGCTCGCGGCGATAGCTGCCCTCGGCCTGGCGGCGGAACAACACCTGACTGTTGTCAGCGGTGGTGACCGATAGCGCGGTGATCACGCCGTTGGCATCACGTTCGATACGAACTTCCTGGCCGGCCTTCATGTTGCTGAGCGGCTTATCGTTACCTTCCACCTGCGCCATGGCGAAAACTTCGTTCACCGGCAGGTTGTTGTCACGGAAAAGCTGCGCCAGCGTCTGACCCGGTTGGATTTGGTAGCGTTGCCAGTTGCCCGCCGGTTCCGGCTCTACAGCGTGCTGCTGCTGAGTGTCGTTTTGCAATTCGGCCTGCAAGGGAACGCTGTTCTCCTGTTGGGTGACAGGGAATGGCTGTTTTTCCGATGAATATGGCCACAGCAGTGCCAGCAGCAGGATGATGCCGAAAATCAGGGTCCAGCGGCGATGAAAATAAGGCAGTGGCTCCATCCAACCGAAGCCGTCCGGCAGGTGCCAGATCTTCAGCAGTAACGCTTTGATGTTTTGCCCCTTACCGTTTTCCGGTGGTTGTTCTGAATCCGGGTCTTCTACCGACGCTGGCGCGGAGCCGGGTTTCAGGCGCTGACTGAAGTTCAGCCAGGTACGCAACAACGGCTGGTAGATACGGGTGGTCTTCCTTCTCCTGGGCGAGATTCTGCCCATGGTAACCTCTCTTCAACGGCGTAAAAATATCACGGTACAAAAGGGTGTACCGCCGACCCGATGCCCTGTTTTCAGTATAGTCCGCTAACTGATTGAAGTGAAAGGCAGCAGCAAACCCATACCTGTTGCGGCAGGCGATTCGCCTGGGCTCGCGGGAGCGGGTGTTAACTGTGGGTTATTGTTTCTTTTTCTACGACAAAAGTCATCATTCTCCACACAAGATTTTACCCGGCATTGCGGCGCTGTTATGCTGCGCTTTCGACTTTTTACAGACTAAAGGAAAACCCCATGACAACCCCTTCTTTTGACAGCGTTGAAGCGCAGGCGAGCTACGGGATTGGTTTACAGGTCGGCCAGCAGCTGCAAGAGTCCGGTCTGGAAGGTTTACAACCGGAAGCTTTGCTGGCAGGTTTGCGTGACGCGCTGGAAGGGAATGCCCCGGCGGTTCCGGTAGACGTGGTGCACCGTGCGCTGCGTGAAATCCACGAACGTGCGGATGCCGTGCGTCGTGAGCGTCAACAGGCGATGGCCGTTGAAGGCCAGAAATTCCTGGAAGACAACGCCAAGCGCGACGAAGTTACGCTGACCGAATCCGGTCTGCAGTTCTCCGTGCTGGAGCAGGGCAACGGCCCAATCCCATCCCGTCAGGATCGCGTGCGTGTGCATTACACTGGCCGACTGATTAACGGCGACGTTTTCGACAGCTCCGTAGAGCGCGGCCAACCGGCAGAATTCCCGGTTAGCGGCGTGATCCCGGGCTGGATCGAAGCGCTGACCCTGATGCCGGTCGGTTCCAAATGGCAGCTGTATATTCCACACGACCTAGCCTACGGCGAGCGTGGTGCCGGCGCATCCATCCCGCCATTCAGCGCGCTGGTGTTCGACGTCGAACTGCTGGAAATCCTGTAATTCTCTAACAGGTTTCACTGGGCGCCTTGATGGCGCCCTTGTTTTATGCGCCGTTCAGCGCGCGGGGGAACAACAGGTTGTTCTCCAGATTGATGTGCTCCATCAGGTCATCAATAAACTCGTCGATACCACCATACAGCGCCTGCCAGGTATTGCAGGCACCTTCCGGTGGCGTCACGTTGTGGGTGAGGAATTTCACTACTTCCAGCTGTTCGCCCGCTTCGTCATGCTCATGCTCCATTACCGAGATTGGCCCAGCCGCCTGCCGGCCCATACCCTGTTTGATCATCGGGAACAGGATCTGCTCCTCTTTCATCATGTGATTTTCCAGATCCAGCCGGATCAGATTCAGTTGTTTCGCCAGGCCGCGTGGACAGGTGGTTTTGTCGGCATGAACCCGTTCGACTTTTTCCGCCATCAGTACCAGCTCGGCCAACTGTTCGCGGTGCCGCTGATGGAAGCGTGGCAAAATATAATCAATCAGTTCACCGAGCGGCGCAGTACGCCAGTCATGGCTTGCTGCCGGTCTGGCGGCGAGGGCGGCCAATTCGCTTTCAAGCTGCTCGAGATCCAGCCCTTTACGCTCGGCTGCGCGTTGCAGCGTTTGTTTTCCGCCGCAGCAGAAATCCAAATCGTTCAGGCGGAACAGGCGTGATGCCCGGGGAATAGCGATGGCGAGAGCGCCGAGGGATTGGTTACGGTAATCCATGAGAGTGCCTCTTTAAATGAAAAGTCTATAACATGCATTTTAAATGCAATTTAAAGGGCGCGCCAGTGAGAAAAAGGAGTAGGCGGTCGGGGGAATGCGCAATCCCCCCGACCTGCTGCTTATTTGCTGCTTAAATCAATCTGATAAACCGCAAACCCGATGTTATCCGTACCTTCGGATTTCATTGGATACTGAGCATGTGCCTTGATAAAGGCCGTGGCTTTCTCGCTTGGCGAGGTTTCGAAGCGAATATCCAGCGGTTGCGGGCTGCTGAAAGTCGCCAGACGCCAGTTGTTATCCACCTGTGGCCGTACCGCCCCGTGCAGTTTGGTTTCGGCGCTGATATAAGCCGCCAGCACCGAGCGGTTCTCATCCGGTGAAGCGAAGGCAATATGTTGATCGCCAGTGCCGGCAAACTTGCCACCGTAAGCGCGGTAGTTGTTGGTCGCTACCAGGAAGGTGGCTTTAGGATCGATCGGCTTGCCTTGGAACGTCAGCTGCTTGATACGTTCCGCCTTGTCGTTGATCAGCTGGCATTCGCCGTCGTAACGCGCTGGCTTGCTGACGTCAATCTGGTAATTAACCCCGTCAATCACGTCGAAGTTATAGGTGCGGAAGCCATCCCAGTTGATCAGGCCCTGCGGTTTACTGCTGTTGACGTCGATTTGATTGAACTGACCGGCGGAACACTCCAGCCACTCCTTCACCTCTTTACCGCTGGCTTTTACTACCACCAGAGTGTTGGGATAGAGATAGAGATCCGAAGCGTTACGGAAGGTGAGCTGGCCTTTTTCCACTTCGACGAAGCTGGCCGGATCGTTTTTGCGTCCGCCGACCTTGAACGGCGCTGCCGCTGACAGCACCGGCAAATCGGCCAGATCCGGATCGCCCTGAATGTAGTGTTCAACATAGGCTTTCTGCGCGTTATTCACGATTTGTACCGTCGGGTCATCCTGCACCAGCGCCAGATAGCTGTACATGTTGTCGTCGGCTTTGCCGACCGGCTTACTGACAAAATCCCGCGTGCCCTTATGATCTTCCTCCAGGACTTTCACCAGCTTGGCGTCTTCCGCCGCCAGCGATTTCTTGTTCTCTTTGTCGTAGATTGGCCGTGCTTCCGCTTTGGCGGAGGCCACTTTCCAACGGCCAGAGTCGTTGTTCAACTGCAGATCGACCACGCCCAGGTGGTCGCCCCACTGGCCGGGCATGACCGCAGGGACACCGTTCAGCGTACCTTGCGCGATGTCAGCGCCTTTGATATTGGCGAAGTCCTTGCTCGGGAAGACCGCGTGAGCATGGCCGAACATGATGGCGTCAATGCCCGGCACCTGGCTGAGGTAGTACACCGAATTTTCTGCCATCGCCTTGTACGGCTCGCTGGACAGGCCGGAGTGCGGGATCGCCACGATCAGATCGGCTCCCTGTTTACGCATTTCCGGCACGTAGCGTTTGGCGGTTTGGGTGATGTCGTTGACCTTAACCTTGCCTTGCAGATTGGCCTTATCCCACACCAGAATTTGCGGCGGCACAAAACCGATATAGCCGATGCGTAAACTATGTTCTTTACCGTCACGGTCTTTTACCGGCGTATCGACGATAATGTAAGGAGTGAACAGCGGTTTCTGAGTTTTCGCGTTGATCACGTTAGCATTGATATACGGGAATTTGGCACCGCTGATGGCGGTTTTCAGGTAATCGAGGCCGTAGTTGAATTCGTGGTTGCCGATGTTGCCGACCACATAATTCAGGGTGTTCATGGCCTTATAGACAGGATGAATATCGCCGGGCTTCAGACCCTTGGCTGCCATATAGTCGCCGAGCGGGCTGCCTTGAATGATGTCGCCGTTGTCCACCAGTACGCTATTGGTGGCCTGCTGGCGGGCCTGTTCAATCAGGCTGGCGGTGCGTACCAGGCCGAACTTGTCGGTCGGTTTATCCTTGTAGTAATCGAAGTCCATCATGTTGCTGTGCAGATCGGTGGTTTCCAGCACGCGCAGATCGACCGTTGCCGCCTGCGCTGAGGCGCAAACCAGCATAGCGAGGACAGACAACGTCAGCGGACGCTTCATCATTTTTGGCTTTCTCCATTCCATTTTTCGAGTTTTATCGCAGAGGGGCATGTAATTAACATTGGTTGTCTCACCAAACTGTGAAGTGTGGCAGAAAACCGACCAAGGTATCGGAGGAAATGTCACAGTTGTGACGGCAAAGACTTGAGTCATTACCGAAGGTTAAATCGTTATGATGGATATTCGATGCAAAAAAAACTAGGCTGCTAGCAATGAGAAAGGGGAAATGACCCACGGAACTGTCTATCTGAGGTGAATGATGTTAGAAAAAATTTGCCAACTGTCCCGCGAGGCGGGCGCGGCCATCATGGCGGTGTACAACGGTGAACAACCGCTTGATGTTGCACAAAAAAAAGATGACTCCCCGGTGACGGCGGCCGATCTGGCGGCGCACCATATTATCAAGCGCGGCCTGGCGGCGTTAACGCCGGACGTCCCATTGCTGTCGGAAGAAGATCCACCGACCTGGGACGTGCGGCAGAATTGGACGCGCTACTGGCTGGTCGATCCGTTGGACGGCACCAAAGAGTTCCTGAATCGCAACGGTGAGTTTACGGTAAATATCGCGTTGATTGAAAACGGGCAGGCGGTGCTGGGAGTGGTTTACGCCCCGGCGATCGATGTGCTGTATCTGGCCGAACGCGGTAAGGCCTGGAAAGAAGAAAAGGGTCAACGGCAGGCGATTGGCGTCAGCAATGCCCATCCGCCACTGGTGGTGGTCAGCCGTTCGCACAGCGACGAAGAGCTGAAGGACTACCTGAAACAGCTGGGCGAACACCAGACCGTTTCCGTCGGTTCTTCGCTGAAATTCTGCCTGGTGGCGGAAGGTAAGGCTCAGCTCTATCCGCGCTTTGGACCCACCAATATCTGGGATACCGCCGCCGGTCATGCCGTGGCCGTGGCGGCCGGGGCACAGATCCACGACTGGCAGGGCAGACCTCTGCTCTATACGCCACGTGAATCCTTCCTAAACCCCGGCTTCAGGGTTTCGCTGTTCTAAATCAGTTCGCCAGCAGTTGGTGCAGTTGGGTCATGACCTGCTGCACCTCTTCTGGCGTCAGCGCGCCGTCTTTGGCGAACTGGATCCTGCCTTGCTTATCCAGTACCACAATGGCCGACCCTTTCGGCTGCAAATCCCAGGCCTTGCGTACGTTGCCGTTGCTGTCGACCACAAACTGCGACCAGGGGAACTCTTTCTTGCTGTCTTCAATGCTGTTGCGAACAAACACCGCGGTGCCGAGTATCGCGTCGTCGGTATTCACTATTGTCGTCGTTTGGTAACGATCGTGCGGTAGTTTAGCTTTCTTAATCGCTTCGATCAGCGGGTCGTTCATCGCCTTGGCAGAGCTACGGCCGGCAATATGCTGGATGACTCGCACTTTCCCAATGAGTTGCGCGCTATTCCAGTTTTGATAGCTAAACTTATCATTAGCGTAATTCAACTCTCCCTTATCGCTGACGCCGACCGGCGCGACGCGTTGCTGGAGTTGCAGGTTGTGCGCAGAGGCTAAAAAGGGGGCAAGCAGCAGGGAAACAATAAGCAGGTGACTTTTTTTCATGCCTTCTCCTTGGAAGGGGAACGGTGCCGACAGCACCCGACAGCCTAAAGCATAGGTGGTGATCGGAGGTCTGTCCTGTTAGCTGGATCGCAGTTTCCTCTTCTGGCCGGTAATACCTGTGTTTTGAAGGGATATACTGAAAAAGTTATATATTATCATATACAATTCTGTCAAAAAGTGTAAATCCAGTGAAGATATCCAGGCGGAAGTGAACGATATCGTCTTTACTTGGTCTACTACATGCAATCAAGTTGCGTTCTTACTTTAGAGGCTGCCACTTTGGCGGCTCGCTGAGCGCATGGACCAAACGGAGGAGAGTAATAGAATGAGAATCTTCCAGCGTTATAATCCGTTGAAAGTGGCGAAGTACGTAAAAACCCTGTTTCGTGGCCGGCTGTATATCAAAGATGTGGGCGCGTTCGAATTTGACGAAGGGAAAATCCTGCTGCCGAAAATTCGTGACCGGCGCCACTTCAGCGTGATGTCAGAGGTAAACCGTCAGGTGTTGTTATTGCAGACTGAGATGGGGTGATGCGCAGTTAGTATCCGGCAACTGAAGCACCTGCAAAAGCTAAAATAATTGCGGCCCCTATGGGGCCGCTGACGTTTTTACCGTCCGGATCAGGCGGGGGCGTTATCATCTGGCGCCTTCGGCAGTACCGCCGCCGGTTTGTCGCTCAGTTTGGTTACCAGCAACTGGTCAATCTTGTAGCTGTCGATATCCACCACTTCAAACTTGTAGCCGGCGTATTTCACGAAGTCGGTGCGCTTTGGGATCTTGCGCAGCATGTACATCATAAAGCCGCCGATGGTTTCGTAGTTGCCCGCCTGCGGGAACTCGTCAATGTGCAGAACGCGCATCACATCGTCGATTGGCGTGCCGCCCTCAATCAGCCATGAGCTTTCGTCGCGTGCGACGATCTGCTCCTCCTGGCCCTGACCCACCAAATCGCCCATCAGCGTGGTCATTACGTCATTCAACGTGATGATACCCACGACCAGCGCATATTCATTGAGAATAACGGCAAAGTCCTCGCCGGCGGTCTTAAAGCTTTCCAGCGCTTCGGACAGCGTCAGGGTATCCGGCACGATCAGCGCCGCGCGGATTTGCACGCCGCTGCTCAGCACCAGGCTTTGATTGCCCAGCACGCGGTTCAGCAAGTCTTTGGAGTCAACGTAGCCGACCACCTGATCGATATTGCCGTCGCACACCAGGAACTTGGAGTGCGGATGGGTCGAGACTTTCTCGATAATGCTTTCTTCGGTCTCACGCAGATCGAAGTAAACCACGCTTTCGCG
Organism: Serratia liquefaciens; assembly: GCA_012719855.1. Taxonomy (GTDB): domain Bacteria; phylum Pseudomonadota; class Gammaproteobacteria; order Enterobacterales; family Enterobacteriaceae; genus Serratia; species Serratia liquefaciens_A. The sequence goes on from JAAXZN010000048.1 coordinate 31,857, forward strand.
CGAGGTCATCGACGAAGGTACGGTACGTGACTCCAGTTCGAACACGTTTTCGATCAGCTCATGTTCCTGTTTGCGCAGTACGCCTGCCAGGGCGCCGGCTTCCACTACCGCATAGATGTCGTCGGAAGTGATGTCGTCCTTGCGCACCATAGGCAGTTTGAACAGGCGGAAGATCAGGTTTGCCATGCCGTTGAAGAACCATACCAGCGGCCGGAAGATCATGATCGAGAAGCGCATCGGGTTGATGATCCGGACGGCGACCGTCTCTGGTGCAATCATACCGATGCGCTTCGGGGTCAAATCTGCGAACAGGATGAACAGGCTGGTCACCAGCACGAACGAGCAGATAAAGCTGACTTGCTCCGCCATCTCCGGGGACAAAAAGCGGTCGAACAACACTTGAAAGCTGGGGGAGAAGGCCGCATCACCGACGATACCGCCGAGAATGGCCACGGCGTTCAGGCCAATCTGCACCACGGTAAAGAACAGCCCCGGGGTTTCCTGCAGTTTAAGGACTTTGGCGGCATTGACGTTACCTTCGTCAGCCATCAGTTTCAGTTTAATCTTGCGTGACGCGGCCAGAGAAATTTCCGACAGTGAGAAAAACGCACTCACTGCGATCAGAAAAAGAATCAGTAAAATACTGTTTAACATAATCTATCCATACGTGCCGACGGGATGACGGCGCTCTTGAGGAAGGGTAGTACATTGTAAAAAAAGTAGTGATAACAACCAGAAAGGCGGCTATCAGGCCGCAGAAGCGGCCCGCATAGTATAGCAGCAGCCCTACAGGGGCCGCCAGCGGTTAAAAAATTACCGCTGCCCAAAGGCTTAGCCCTGGGGGGGCAAACAAACGCCGATACCGCCCAAACCGCAGTATCCTTCAGGATTCTTGTACAGGTACTGCTGATGGTCGTCCTCGGCATAGTAAAACGGCAGTGCCGGCACCACTTCGGTGGTGATGCTGCGCTGGTCGCCCGCTTGGTTCATGGCCTGCTGGAAACGCTGCAGGCTGCTTTCGGCCTCGCTCTGCTGTTCCGGCGTCAGCGTATAAATCGCCGAGCGGTACTGGGTGCCGACGTCGCCCCCCTGACGCATGCCCTGCGCCGGGTCGTGGTTCTCCCAGAACACCTGCAGCAGCTGCTTATAGCTGATGATTTTCGGATCGAACACCACGCGCACCACTTCGGTATGGCCGGTCTGGCCGCTGCACACTTCGCGGTAGGTTGGGTTTGGCGTAAAGCCGCCGCTGTAGCCTGCCGCCGTGCTGTATACCCCCTGCTGTTGCCAGAACAGGCGCTCCACGCCCCAGAAGCACCCCATGGCGAAGATAGCCACTTCCATGCCGTCCGGCACCTGGGTCATTGAATGATTGGTGACCACGTTGAGTGTGGCAACCGGCATGGGAGTCGTGCGGCCAGGCAGTGCGTTTGCCTTGTCGACGGTTTGAGTTTTATCGAAAAATGGCACCACGGTTGACTCCTGTTGTCACAGTAAGAATTGGCCTAAGAAGCGGCAGTTCGGTTGTATCTAACCGCAACTTTGCCCACAATAAGCTACACATTTAGATTATGAATCAGATTAACGCAGTATTTAGAGCGCCAAAAGCTAAGAATGCGCCAGTTTACTGCGGCAGTAAAATCGTAATATGCCGCGTCTGGAATAAGGCTGAAAGGGCTGCCGTCTTGATAGCGCGGAGTATGCCCTGGCACCAGAGCGCGTGTTATAACAGGAAAGTAAAATAAATTAAGGAGAACGCGTGCCACGATACCGTGCCCTGTGCTTTTTGTGTGCGCTGCTCGCGACGCCTGCGGCGTTTTCGGCGAATGTGCGGCTGCAGGTTGAAGGACTTAGCGGGGAACTGGAAAAAAACGTCCGGGTGCGCCTGTCTTCCATTACTCCGGAAGAGGTCGGCACTGATGGCCGTTTCCGCGCACGCGTGGATGAAGCGGTTCGTCAGGGGCTGAGAGCGCTTGGCTATTATCAGCCTACCATCGACTTTACGTTGGACGATCGGCCTGGGCTGGCGCGGCCGGTGCTGCACGCCAAGGTCAATCCGGGTGAACCGGTGCGCATTGCAGGCGCCAATATCGTGTTGGAAGGCGGTGCGAAAACCGATGAAGACTATCTGTCGTTGGTCAAAAAAGGCAAGCCGACGATAGGTGAGATCCTCAACCACGGTAAATACGACAGTTTTAAAGGTTCACTGACCGGCCTGGCGCTGCGCAAAGGCTATTTCGATGCCGATATGACCAAAAGCCAGCTCGGCGTGGCGGAAGATCTGCATAAGGCCTATTGGGATATCGATTTCGACAGCGGGCAGCGTTACCGCTTCGGCCAGGTGAAGTTCACCGGCTCGCAAATTCGTGAAGACTATCTGCAAAATCTGGTGCCCTTTCATCAGGGGGATTATTACAGTTCGGAAGACCTGGCCGAACTGAACCGCCGTTTGTCCGCCACCAACTGGTTTAACTCGGTGGTGGTCTCCCCTGATTTCAAAGATGCCAAAGAGAACAAGATTTTGCCGCTAGATGCGTTGGTGTCGCCACGCACTCGCAACACCATCGAAACCGGGGTCGGTTACTCCACCGACGTCGGCCCGCGCATTAAAGGCACCTGGAAGAAGCCCTGGCTTAACGATCGCGGCCACAGTCTGGAAACCAGCGCCAGTATTTCGGCCCCGGAGCAGCAGCTCGATCTGACCTATAAGATCCCGTTGCTGAAGAATCCGCTGGAGCAGTATTACCTGCTGCAAGGCGGGCTCAAGAACGTCGATCTCAACGACACCAAGTCCGTTACCTCCAAAGTGGTGGCCTCGCGCAACTGGGATCTCTCCAGCGGCTGGCAGCGGGCGATCAACCTGACCTGGCGCTGGGATAACTTTACCCAGGGTAACGTCAGCAATACCACCATGCTGCTGTACCCCGGCGTCAGCCTCAACCGCACCCGCTCGCGCGGAGGCCTGATGCCGACCTGGGGCGATAGCCAACGCTACTCCATCGACGTTTCCGACACCACCTGGGGATCCGGCGTGGACTTTGCGCTGATGCAGGCGCAAAACGTCTGGATCCGCACCCTGGCCGATAAGCACCGGTTCGTGGCTCGCGGACAGGTGGGGTGGATCGAAACCAACGACTTCGACAAGGTGCCGCCAGACCTGCGCTTCTTCGCCGGTGGCGATCGCAGCATCCGTGGCTACAAGTACAAAGACATTTCCCCCCGCAACGATGACGGCAAGTTGACCGGTGCCTCCAAGATGCTGACCGGCTCGCTGGAGTATCAATACAACGTGACCGGCAAATGGTGGGGGGCGATGTTCGTCGATTCCGGTGAAGCGGTGAACGATATCAAGCAGAGCAACTTCAAGACCGGCGCCGGCGTAGGCGTACGCTGGCAGTCGCCGGTAGGGCCAGTGAAGCTGGATATCGCCGCGCCCGTGGGGGACAAGGACACCCACGGGATGCAGTTCTACATCGGTTTGGGGCCTGAACTATGAGCCTGATAAAAAAGATTTGCTTTGGTTTCCTGATTGTCTTGCTGTTGCTGGTAGGGGCGGTGGCGTACTTGCTCGGTACCACCAGTGGTTTGCATATGGTGATCAACGGTGCGGCGCGATGGGTGCCGGGGCTGGACATTGCCAGCGTGAGCGGTGGCTGGCGTGATCTGACGCTGAAAGGCGTGAAGTATCAGATGCCGGGCGTCACGGTGAATGCCGGACAATTCCATCTGTCACTCGATCTGGCCTGCTTTAAAAACAGTTCGCTGTGCGTCAATGCGCTGACCGCGCAGGACGTCGACGTGGTGGTGAAAACCAAAGAAATGACGCCGTCCGCGCCGGTGGAAGAGACCAGCGAGCCGACCACCAATCTGAGCACGCCGTACCCGATCACTCTGCGTATGCTGACCTTGAACAACGTTAAGGTCAGCGTAGACGACACGGCAATCTCTCTCGGCGAGTTCCGTACCGGAGCGCAGTGGCAAGAGCGTGCGCTGACCTTGCTGCCCACCAAAATCAGCGGCCTGTTGATTGCACTGCCGAAAACCCCGCAGAACCCGTTGCCGGAGGCGATACAGCCGGCTGTCGAGGTCGCGAAAAAAGTGGGTGAACAGGTCGACAAGGCGGCGAAACCGGCACCGGTGCCGGAAGAGAAACCGCTGGGCGAAACGTTGAAAGAACTGTTCGCCAAGCCGCTGCTGCCGGATCTGCCGGAAATTCGCTTGCCGCTGGATATCACCGTTAAGGAAATCAGTGGGGAACAACTGCGGCTGACCGGTGATACCGAGGTGCTGATTACCAGCCTGCTGCTGCAGGCCAGCACCCAGGATCAGCATATCAAGCTGGATAATTTTGATGTGAAATCCCCGCAGGGTACGTTGTCTGCGCAGGGGCAGGCGACGCTGACCGGCAGTTGGCCGGTGGAAATGGTGGCCAACAGCACGCTGAATATCGAGCCGCTGAAAGGGGAAAAGGTCAAACTGAACGTCGGCGGCGGGCTGCGCGAAGAACTCAAAGTGGCGCTGAACCTCTCCGGGCCGGTCGGTGCACAGCTTGATGTACAGACCCAATTGGCTGAAGTGGGTTTACCGCTGGCACTGACGCTGCAAAGCAAACAGCTGAAATGGCCGCTGAGCGGCGAACCGCAATATCAGGTTAACGATTTCCGCCTGCGCTTTAATGGCAAGGCCACCGACTATGCGTTATCGACCCGGGCCAATATCAAGGGACAGGATCTCCCGCCGGCGGTGTTGACGCTGGACGGTAAAGGTAACGTCGAACAGTTCAAACTGGATCGCCTGCGGTTGGCGGCCTTGCAGGGCAATACCGATCTGACGGCGCTGGTGGACTGGAGCAAGGCCATCAGTTGGAATTCACAGCTGACGCTGAGCGGCATCAATACCGCCAAGCAGTGGCCGGAATGGCCAGCGAAGTTGGACGGTAAAATCACTACGCGCGGCAGCCTGCACGGCGGCAGTTGGCAACTGCAGGTGCCGGTGCTGCAGCTCGACGGCAACGTGAAACAAAACAAGGTCACCGCGCGAGGCACGCTCAGCGGCAACGCAGCCGGTCAGTGGAAAATTCCGGGTATCGATCTGACGCTCGGACGCAACCAACTGAACGTTAAGGGCCAACTGGACGAGAAAAGCTGGAACCTGGATGCGAACATTGACGCGCCACGTCTGGACGGCGCTCTGCCAGGATTGGGCGGTACGGCGAAAGGCTTGCTGAAGCTGCGGGGCAACCTGCAGGCGCCTCAGCTGCTGGCCGACCTGACCGCTTCCGGCCTGCAGTGGCAGGCGCTGCGCATTAACCGGGTGAAGATTGACGGCGACGTCCGCTCCAGCGACCAGATCCAGGGTCAGCTGGCGGTACGCGTTGAGCAACTTAAGCAGGATGCGCTGGATATCAGCCTGCTGACACTGGATGCCAAAGGCAGTGAGAAGCAGCATCAGCTGCAGTTGAAAATTGACGGCAAGCCGGTATCCGGTCAGTTGGCGCTGCAGGGCAGTTTCGATCGCCAACAGCAGCGCTGGCGCGGCAACCTGAACAATACCCGTTTCGATACCCCGGTGGGCGAATGGCGATTGACTCGCGCCATTGCGCTGGATTATCTGAATACCGCGCAGAAAATCAGCGTTGGGCCGCACTGCTGGCAGAACCCGAACGCCGAACTGTGCGTGCCGAAAACCATCGAAGCCGGGTCGAGTGGCCAGGCCAGCGTGGTGTTGAACCGCTTTGATCTGGCGATGATCAAACCTTTCCTTGGTCCGGAGACCGCCCTGAGCGGCGTATTCACCGGGCGGGCGGACGTAAGCTGGAAGCCGGGCGGTGCGCTGCCGGACGCCAAAGTTTCCCTGGTGGGTAACGGAGTGAAGGTGGTTCAGCAAGTGCAGGGCAACGCGCTGCCGATCGCCTTTGATCGGCTGAACCTTAATGCCGGCCTGTCCAACGGTCGTGCGCAGGCCGACTGGTTGATCAAGTTGACCAATAATGGCCAATTTGACGGTAACGTGCAGGTGGCCGATCCGCAGGTACGACGCAATATCAGCGGCAACGTCAATATCACCAATATCTCGCTGGCGATGATCAATCCGGCGTTGATGAAGGGGGAGAAAGCCGCGGGCATGCTGAATGCCAATCTGCGCCTGGGCGGTAGCGCGCAGAAGCCCCTGGTTTATGGCCGGATGGCGTTGGATAAGGTTGATATAGATGGTCACTGGATGCCGTTTGATATGACGGACGGCCGCCTGGTGATGAACTTTGACGGCATGACCTCGACCATGGAAGGGCTGGTCAGCACCACGCGCGGGCAGCTTAACCTGTCGGGCGATGCCGATTGGCGGGATATTAACGCCTGGCGCGCACGTATCGCCGCCAAGGGCGATAAGCTGCGGGTGACGGTGCCGCCGATGATCCGCATCGACGTTTCACCCGATCTGGTCTTTGAAGCGACGCCGCAGTTGTTCTCGCTCAATGGTTCAGTGGATATTCCGTGGGCGCGCATTACGGTGCAGGAGTTGCCGGAAAGTGCGGTGGGCGTCTCTTCCGATGAGGTGATGCTGGACAACCAACTGAAACCGATACAGCCGAAAACTGCAGGGATCCCGATCAACAGTAACCTGATGATCCACGTGGGCAACGACGTGCGGCTGGATGCCTTTGGCTTAAAAGCCCGCCTGAAGGGCAATCTGAAAGTGGTGCAGGACAAGAATGGCCTGGGCCTGAACGGCCAGATTGACATCCCTTCCGGTCGCTTCCATGCTTATGGTCAGGATTTGATCGTTCGCAAGGGCCAACTGATGTTCTCAGGGCCGCCGGATCAGCCGTTGCTTAATATTGAAGCCATCCGTAATCCTGATTCGACCGAAGACGACGTTACCGCTGGGGTACGCGTTACCGGGTTGGCAGATGCACCCAAGCTGGAAGTTTTCTCGGATCCGGCCAAATCTCAGCAGGAAGCGCTGTCTTATCTGCTGCGCGGGCAGGGATTAGGCAGTTCCGGCGCCGATGGTAACGCAATGACCTCAATGTTAATTGGGATGGGGGTTGCACAAAGTGGTCAACTTGTGGGTAAAATCGGCGAGGCGTTTGGCGTAAGCAATTTGGCCCTGGATACTCAGGGTGTCGGCGACAGTTCCCAGGTTGTCGTGAGCGGTTATGTTCTCCCAGGCTTACAAGTAAAATATGGGGTGGGTATTTTCGACTCGCTGGCTACGTTGACGTTGCGTTACCGCCTGATGCCTAAATTGTATCTGGAAGCGGTGTCTGGTCTCGACCAGGCATTAGATTTGCTCTATCAGTTTGAGTTTTAGCGATGCGAATAATTGTCTACGGCAGTTTACGACGCAAACAGGGAAACAGCCATTGGATGACCAACGCCCAATGGCTCGGCGAGCATGAGCTCGAAGGCTATCAGATTTATAATCTGGGCCATTACCCGGCGGCGATCCCTGGAGAGGGCACGGTACATTGCGAAGTGTACCGCATTAACTCATCGATTTTGGCTGAGCTGGACGAACTGAAAAGCAACACCAAGGACTATAAGCGCGAGCTGATTCAGACGCCTTATGGGAGTGCGTGGATCTACCTGTATAAACACAGTGTGGACGGTTACCCGCGAATTAACAGCGGCGACTGGCTGAAGCGTCTCGACGAAAAGTAAAAAAAAACACCGCTCACTGAGCGGTGTTTTTTTATCGGACGGCGGCAAGAATTACTTCTTGGCGGCACGTTCGAAAGAAGCAACGATTTCAGCTTTGGCAGCGGCAGCATCTGCCCAGCCTTCCACTTTCACCCATTTGCCTTTTTCCAGATCTTTGTAGTGCTCGAAGAAGTGAGCGATCTGTGCGCGCAGCAGTTCCGGCAGGTCGTTCACGTCTTTGATGTGATCGTACTCTTTGGTCAGCTTGCTGTGCGGTACGGCAACCAATTTTGCATCTTCGCCGGCTTCGTCGGACATCTTCAATACGCCAACCGGACGGCAGCGGATCACAGAACCAGGCTGCAGTGGGTATGGGGTTGGCACCAGCACGTCAACCGGGTCACCGTCCAGAGACAGGGTGTGGTTGATGTAACCGTAGTTGCATGGGTAGAACATCGCGGTGGACATGAAACGGTCAACGAACAGCGCGCCGGTGTCCTTGTCGATTTCATATTTGATCGGATCGGCGTTTGCCGGGATTTCGATAACAACGTAGATGTCTTCTGGCAGGTCTTTGCCAGCAGGGACCAGGTTCAAGCTCATGTCGGTTTCCTTTAATCAAACCAGAAATGGAGTGGCGGCTATTATAGCGGACTCTTTTGCGAATTCCTGCCCTTTTCATCATCCCCGCCCCGGTGCAGAGCCATCCATCGAATTTCCAGATAAATCCTCCTGCGGCGTTAAGTTTTCTCGAGGGTTGCCGATAACTTCATCAAATAATAATGAGTCGGCGAAGTCTGGCTCCGCGTTTTACCTCCTCTACGTACGATCTCACTATTTCTGAAGCCGGGAAGAACTCATGCTAAAAAAGATTACGGTCAAGGCCGGGCTGATTGCCCTGTTGAGCCTGATGACGCTGCTGTTGATTATGGTCAGCACCATTGGCGTCAACGCGATTAACGAAGGATCGCGCTCGTTACACACCCTGAATCAAATCCTGGGGGAAGAGTTGGGGTCGCTGGCCAGCAGTTCCAACCTGACGCTGCGCGCCAGAACCGCTGCCTCACTGGCGGTGCGCCAACGGGAAATCGGCCAGATTGAGGTTTCAGATGCTACGGTGGGCCGTATCTATGACTACCTTGCGCAATCGAAGCAGGAAATGGCGCGTTTTGTCAGCGTCGGTACCGTCACCGAACGCGGACGTGAGCTGTCCGGTCGTTTGCAAAACAGCTACCGCGCCTATCTGGAACAGGGCGTTGGGCCCATGGCCGACGCCATCAAGGCCGGCAAAGTTGATGATTACTACGACATTCAGGAAACAAAAATTTCTGCCCTGAGCATCGCTTTTGAAAAGGACCTCAGTGATTTCCGCAGCTTCGCCATGAAGATTGGCCAGCAGCGGGTGAATGAGGCGGAAAGCAATGCCAGCACCAAGATTACCTTGATCGTGATTGCCGGCCTGCTCAGCATTTTGCTGGCGGTACTGGCCTGGTTTGCGCTGCGGGTGATTATCCTGCGTCCGCTCGATGAGTCTATCGCCCAGTTGGAGCATATCGCCAGCGGCGACCTGACGCACAGCATCACCGGCGAAGGCGAGACTGAAATGGGCCGTCTGGTGCGTGCGATGCAGCGAATGCAGCAGGCCTTGGTCAGTTCGGTCAGCAAGGTGCGCGATGCCAGCAGCCAAATTGACACCGGTTCACGCGAACTGGCTGCCGGCAACTTGCACCTGGCGCAGCGTACCGAAGAGTCGGCCGCTTCGCTGGAGGAAACCGCCGCCAGCATGGAACAGCTGACCTCGACGGTGAAGATGAATGCCGAGAACTGCGAACAAGCTAATCAGCTGGCGCTGAGCGTATCCGATATTGCCAACCAAGGCAGTGAAGTGGTCAGTCAGGTCATGGACAAGATGCAGGCGATCACCGACAGCTCACGCCGCATTGCCGATATCATCAGCGTGATGGACGGCATTGCCTTCCAGACCAACATTCTGGCGTTGAATGCGGCGGTCGAAGCGGCGCGTGCCGGTGAACAAGGGCGTGGTTTTGCCGTGGTGGCCGGTGAGGTTCGCAGCCTGGCTCAGCGCAGCGCGCAGTCGGCGAAAGAGATCAAAGGGTTGATTGAAGCGTCGCAGAATCGGGTACAAGAAGGCGAACAAATGGCCGGTTCGGCGGCGAAAACCATGAACGGCATTACCGGGGAAGTGGGCCGGGTGACGGCGCTGATGCGGGAAATTTCTGCGGCTACGCGTGAGCAAAGCAGCGGTATCGAGCAGGTAAACCTGGCGGTGGCGCAGATGGATCAGGTGGCGCAACAGAATGCGGCCTTGGTCGAAGAGTCGGCGGCGGCGACGCGCTCGCTGGAGGATCAGGCTCAGTTGCTGGCGCAGAGCATGGCGGCGTTCAAATTATAATGCCGGGGACGGCTTGCCGTCCCCCACATAGAACCCGTTATTCGTCCGGGTTCTCAGCGATAAAGCGCTCTGCGTCTTCCACCATCGATTTGGTGCCGACAAAGAACGGTGCGCGCTGGTGCAGTTTCACCGGGGTAATGTCCAGAATACGGTTTTTACCGTCGCTGGCTTTACCGCCGGCCTGTTCCGCCAGGAACGCCATCGGGTTGCATTCATACAGCAGGCGCAGCTTGCCTTGCGGGTGGCTGGCGGTGCTTGGATAAATGTAGATGCCGCCTTTCAGCAGGTTGCGGTGGAAGTCGGCAACCAGTGAACCGATGTAACGTGAGGTATAAGGGCGTTGCGTAGCTTCGTCCTGTTCCTGACAATATTTGATGTATTTCTTCACGCCGCGCGGGAACTTGATGTAGTTACCTTCGTTGATGGAATACATATTGCCGCTGGCCGGGAAGCGGACTTTCTCGTGGGAGAGGCAGAACACGCCCAGAGAAGGATCGTAGGTAAAGGCATGCACGCCATAACCGGTGGTGTACACCAGCATGGTGGATGATCCGTAAACCACGTAGCCTGCGGCGACCTGTGCGCTGCCTGGCTGCAGGAAGTCTTCTTCGGTCACTGGCGTACCGACCGGGGTAATGCGACGATAGATAGAGAAAATCGTACCGACCGAGACGTTGACATCGATGTTGGACGAACCGTCCAACGGATCCATCAGCACCACATACTTGGCATTTTCAGCCCGCTCGCCGTCGAATATCACGATTTCATCTTCTTCTTCAGAAGCGATACCCGCAACTTCACCGCGCGCTTTCAATGCTGCTTTCAGCTTTTCATTCGCGTACAGGTCCAGTTTCATCTGAACTTCGCCCTGTACATTGGAAACGCCGCTGGTGCCCAGAATATCCACCAGACCCGCTTTGTTGATATCGCGGTGGATGATTTTGGCGCCCAGTTTAATTGCAGAAAGTAGCGCAGTCAGCTCGCCGGTGGCGTGTGAGAAGTCGTGCTGTTTCTCGACGATAAATTCGCCTAACGTTTTCATGACACAATCCCTGAATCTACGGATGGGTAGCGGTTTGTTAACAAACCGCCAACGTATTCGCGAGCAGTGTAGCCCAAAGATGAACGCTATTCATAGGCAAATCCATTTCTTCTGGACGATTCTGAGCGTTAGAATGAGTCAACATTCGACGTACTCTATGAGAAAACTATGCGCATTCACATTCTTGGGATCTGTGGCACCTTTATGGGCGGACTGGCGGTGCTGGCTCGTTCGCTAGGGCATGAGGTGACCGGCTCTGACGCTAATGTCTATCCGCCGATGAGCACGCTGCTGGAGAAGGAAGGGATCGACCTGATCCAGGGCTACGATCCTGCTCAGTTGGATCCGGCGCCGGATCTGGTGATCATCGGTAACGCCATGACGCGAGGCAATCCTTGTGTTGAGGCGGTACTGGAACGAGGGATCCCTTACGTTTCTGGCCCACAGTGGCTGCATGATTATGTGCTGCGCGATCGTTGGGTGCTGGCCGTGGCCGGCACGCATGGCAAGACCACTACCGCCGGTATGGCAACCTGGATCCTGGAATCCAGCGGCTATCAGCCGGGTTTTGTCATCGGCGGTGTTCCGGGCAACTTTGACGTTTCTGCCCGTCTGGGCGGCAGCCCGTTCTTTGTGATCGAAGCCGATGAATATGATTGCGCCTTCTTCGACAAGCGTTCCAAGTTTGTGCATTACAGCCCACGCACGCTGATCATGAACAACCTTGAGTTTGATCACGCCGATATCTTCGACGATCTGAAAGCGATCCAGAAACAGTTTCACCATCTGGTACGCCTGGTGCCGGGTAAGGGCAAGATCATTTTGCCTGATAACGACAACCACCTGAAACAGGTGATGGCGATGGGCTGTTGGAGTGAGCAAGAGCTGGTCGGAGAAGAGGGCGCATGGCGCGCTCAAAAATTAACGCCGGACGCCAGCCATTATGCGGTGTTCCTCGACGGTGAGCAGGTGGGCGAAGTGAAGTGGTCGCTGGTGGGCGAACACAACATGCATAACGGTTTGATGGCTATTGCTGCCACGCGCCACGTTGGTGTGCTGCCAGCCGATGCTTGCCGCGCGCTCGGTGAGTTTATCAATGCTCGCCGCCGTCTGGAACTGCGCGGTGAAGCCCATGGCGTTACGGTGTATGACGATTTTGCCCATCACCCAACGGCGATCCTGGCGACGTTGGCCGCATTACGCGGCAAGGTTGGCGGTACCGCGCGTATTTTGGCCGTGCTCGAGCCGCGTTCCAATACCATGAAAATGGGGATCAGCAAGAACGATTTGGCACCGTCTCTGGGCCGTGCCGATGAAGTCTTCCTGTTCCAACCGCACCATATTCCCTGGCAGGTGGCGGAAGTCGCGGAGGCCTGTGTACAGCCGGCCCACTGGAGTGCCGATCTCGACACGCTGGTGGACATGATCGTGAAAACGGCCCAGCCGGGTGACCACATTTTGGTGATGAGTAACGGCGGCTTCGGCGGGATCCATGACCGTCTGCTGGAAGCATTGGCCCGCAAGTCAGAGCCTAAAGTGACTTATTGATCGTCGATTCAGTGTGAAAGAAGCAAAACAAAAAGGCCGCTTGCGGCCTTTTCTTTTGCCCATAAAAAAGCCCTCGCGAGCGAGGGCAACGGGGTTCGTCGGATAGGACGACGAAGTTTCTTCAAGGAATCAGTGCTTACGATAGAACTCGGCAGTGGCAGTGACGAGGGTAATCAGTTCGGTAAGCAGAGCTCCCTGAATTGTTATTTGTAGATTTCGGCCGTCGCGTGCCAGTTGCCATTTTCGTAGGCTTCGATCACGCGGTAGGCTTTAGCGCCTTGTTTGTCGGCTTTGTCAGACAGCGCCTGGCGAATGTCTGAAGGCGCACCGGTGACGCCGCTGACGGTAATGGTACCGGCAGATTGAAGCGTGCTGGCCTGGTCATTGGTGATTAACGTCGCGGCGGAAGCGCCGAACGAAACGACTGAGAGCAGGCTGAGTGCAGCGAGAGTGGTTTTCATGTTCATGATAGTTCGTCCTGTTGTGATAACTGCCTGGAAGGGCTTTTACAGCATTTTTGTACTTGAAGGCCGTTATCAGTGATGCCGGGTACCAGAGTGATATTGCCCGTTGCCGGGTAACGCCTTGTACTTATTTATAAATCTCAGCGGTCGCGTGGAAGTTACCTTCGTTACGCGCTTCGATTACACGGTAAGCGGTCGCCCCTTTGGCATCGGCTTTTTCAGACAGTGCCTGACGGATATCTGAAGGTGCACCGGCAACGCCGCTGACGGTAATGGTGCCTGCAGATTGCATTTTTGCGGCCTGGTTTGCATCAACAGATTGTGCTGCAAATGCGCCGAAAGAAAGCATGGAGAGAACGCTCATGGTTGCGATGGTAGATTTAATTTTCATGATTTGACCTTTTCGTATTCTTTTATCAGTTCCAATGAACTGTGATTTACGTCACGGAAATGAGTATACATCTAGTAACGCCAAAAATTAATAGTTCGCTAACAGTTTCTAGTGAAACTTTATTATGATGATCCTTATCTTTTATAACCAGATGGAATAAAAAGTGGTTATAAAACGATCTCTTGATGTTAAATTTATGTAATTTCAATAAGGTAAGTGCTTTTGACCAAAAGTGCGGAAGATCACAGTAGCTATGACTGGCTGAGCAGAAATGTCATTGAAATGTGTTGTGACGAGAAAGAAACCCGGAGTTAAACGTGGTAGGGCTAGGGGGGAAAGTAAGGATAGGGTTAAAGAAACGCTAACAAAACGCGACGGCTCGCCGCATTTTGTTAGCGTTATGCATCACAGCTCCTGTTCGAACAGGGTCAGGATGGCTTCGTACAGCTGGCGCGCGGTAAAGCTGCTGGCTGGGGTAACGAAAATGGTGTCGTCACCGGCGATGGTGCCGAGAATACCCTCGGATTTACCCAATGAATCCAGCAGGCGAGCAATAAGCTGCGCGGCGCCGGGGCTGGTATGGATCACTACAACTGCGTCGTTATGATCGACATCTAGAACCAGGTTCTTCAGCGGGCTGGTGGTGGTCGGCACGCCAAGTTCGGCGGGAAGGCAATACACCATTTCCATTTTGGCATTGCGCGTACGCACCGCGCCGAACTTCGTCAGCATGCGCGATACTTTGGATTGGTTGATGTTTTCGAAGCCTTCTTCTTGCAGCGCCAAAACAATCTCGCCTTGAGAACTGAATTTTTCTTCTTTCAATAACGCTTTAAACGCCTTGATCAGATCTTCCTGCTTTGCGGGATTACGCATTTTGCACCGTGGAATGTTGACAATAGAAGTGATGATTATGCATATAAATGAATTTTTATGCAATCAAAGGACGTCCGGAAAAAATATCAATGCCCGGACAACGAGGAAAGTGCAGCATTTTAACAAAATCCGTATCCCATGAATATGCCCTTTCGGTGACCGAAAATGCCGCCCGCGGTGGTAAAGAAAATGTTATTAAAATGATGTTGTTCTGATGTTGTGTAAGGGTGTAATGTAACCGCCGGTTAACTTGCTCGTGAATAACCTCGCAGTATTTTTGATTAGTGTGCGCTATGCCCTTAATGCGTAAGCTATTTAATCTAAAATGAGCGCGACATCGGCTGTTTTATTGCGCCAGTTCTCAAACAGACTGTTAAGAGATTGTTTTTAAAGGTGTAATAATTTAAGGTCCGTAACCAACATATTCACGGCGCTTTATATATTTAAGATAATAAAGGAGTATAGGATGAAAGTTGCAGTTCTCGGTGCTGCTGGCGGTATCGGCCAGGCCCTCGCCCTTCTACTCAAAACCCAGCTTCCTTCAGGTTCTGAACTCTCTCTCTACGACATTGCCCCCGTTACCCCAGGCGTTGCCGTCGATTTAAGCCACATCCCAACCGCAGTGAAAATCAAAGGCTTCAGTGGCGA
Source organism: Serratia liquefaciens (assembly GCA_012719855.1). GTDB lineage: Bacteria > Pseudomonadota > Gammaproteobacteria > Enterobacterales > Enterobacteriaceae > Serratia > Serratia liquefaciens_A. The sequence continues at coordinate 46,879 of JAAXZN010000048.1, forward strand.
AGACGCTACTCCAGCTCTGCACGGTGCCGACGTGGTGCTGATTTCTGCCGGCGTTGCGCGTAAACCAGGCATGGATCGTTCAGATCTGTTCAACGTGAACGCAGGTATCGTGCGTAATCTGATCCAGCAAGTGGCAACCACCTGCCCGAAAGCCTGCATCGGCATTATCACCAACCCGGTCAACACCACCGTGGCTATCGCGGCAGAAGTGCTGAAGAAAGCCGGTGTTTATGACAAGAACAAACTGTTCGGCGTGACCTCGCTGGATATCATCCGTTCCAACACTTTTGTGGCTGAGCTGAAAGGCAAACAGCCGGAAGAGCTGAACGTGCCGGTTATCGGCGGACACTCTGGCGTGACCATTTTGCCACTGCTGTCGCAGATCCCTGGCGTGAGCTTTACCGATCAGGAAGTGGCCGATCTGACCAAGCGTATCCAAAATGCGGGTACCGAAGTGGTTGAAGCCAAAGCCGGTGGCGGGTCTGCAACCCTGTCAATGGGCCAGGCGGCGGCGCGTTTCGGCCTGTCTCTGGTTCGTGCGCTGCAAGGCGAAAAAGGCGTGGTGGAATGTGCTTATGTGGAAGGCGATGGCAAATATGCTCGCTTCTTCGCACAACCGCTGGTGCTGGGTAAGAATGGCGTTGAAGAACGTAAAGACATCGGCACTCTGAGCGCGTTCGAACAGAAAGCGCTGGAAGAAATGCTGGATGTTCTGCACAAAGATATCGAACTGGGCGAAAAGTTTATCAATAACTGATCGTTCAGCAGTGCATGAGTATGCATAGGCCGCCGGACAGCGTACCGGCGGTTTTTTTATGCCCGCAGCTATGACCGAATACGGGCTTTTCGATCCAGTAAGTTATTGGTATGGGGATCGAAATAGCGGCTCGGCCAGATTTCTGCAGGGTGTATATCGAGCGTTTCGGCAATCAGCCATTCTCCCTTTGGCCAGGGACGCGACAGTGCGTTTGCCAGCGTTGATGAGCTAAGTCCTGCCTTGCGCGACACCGCCGCCAGTGTCGTTCCCTTCTTACGTAAAGCCGCAATGATATCCGCCGGATGCCAATCCTTGTTCCTTGAGTTCATGTTTGCATTCCTTTTTTGATTAGCGAAAGTTCTGTTAGTGGTATAACTAACAGGTCAAAATTAATCGTTTGAACAACATGAAACGCTTATACGGAAACTAGGATACCACTAAATTTCTTAAAAAATATCCAATAAATTTCCTAAAAAAGATCTTAGCCTACTTTTGCCCAGAGAACATGGCCATGAAAAAAGAGTGGTTTGCCGCCAAGGAATTGACAGGCGTGGCAGGATTACCTTCCTCACCACAGGGAATAAACTTGATGGCGCGTCGTGAAGGCTGGATCAGCCGCCGGCGCAAAGGCGTACAGGGAAAGGCGCTGGAGTATCACATTGACAGTTTGCCGACAGGCACGCGCAATTTACTGATCTTGAAAGAGGACCCGGCGCTGTATGAAGTTGAGCGCAAGGATCCGCTGACGGTGTGGATTGAGTATTACTACCACCTGACGGAGAGCGAACGCGAAAAGGTGTTGGCTTTCCTGATGCGAGAAGGGATTGGCGGCCTGCTGGCGCGTGTTTTTCCGGAGAAATGAACAGACCCGCATTGCGGGTCTGTGGAAACAGCAGGGCGTTTGTTATTTCTTAAAAATCGCGCTGAACCGCAAGATGAGCTAATCCTTCCAGCGCGGCACGGTGGGAAGACTCCGGCAGAACCTGCAGTGCAGCAATCGCCTTGTCGGCTTCTTCCTCAGCGCGTTGGCGGGTATATTCCAGCGAACCGCATTGCTCCATGGCCTGTAAAACCGGCTCCAGCAAATGACGGCCGTTACCTTGTTCAATCGCGCCGCGGATCATGGCCTTCTGCTCGCCTTCACTATTATGCATGGCATGCAGTAAGGGCAGCGTCGGTTTCCCCTCGTTGAGATCGTCTCCGGTATTTTTACCCAAGGTGCTGCCGTCGGCGCTGTAATCGAGCAGGTCGTCGATCAACTGGAAGGCGGTGCCGAGATAGCGGCCGTAATCCTGCAGCGCTTTTTCTTCCGCCTCGCTGGAGTCCGAAAGGATCGCCGAAGATTGCGCCGCCGCTTCAAACAGGCGTGCGGTTTTGCTGTAGATCACCCGCATGTAGCTTTCTTCGGTAATGTTCGGATCGTTCACGTTCATTAACTGCAGCACTTCGCCTTCGGCAATCACGTTGACCGCCTCGGACATCAGGGCCAGCACGCGGAGTGATTCCAGGCTGGTCATCATCTGGAAAGCGCGCGTATAAATGAAGTCGCCAACCAATACGCTGGCGGCATTGCCGAAGGCGGCATTGGCCGTGGCCTTGCCGCGGCGCATATCGGATTCATCCACCACATCATCATGCAGCAGAGTTGCGGTGTGAATGAATTCGATCAGCGCTGCGACGGTAATATGTTTATCACCCTGATAATGCAATGCCCGCGCCGCCAGAACGGCGATCATCGGACGGATGCGTTTACCGCCACCACTGATAATGTAATAGCCAAGCTGATTGATGAGCGTGACATCGGAATTCAGCTGTTCGAGAATTGTTGCGTTCACGGCCGCCATATCTTGCGCGGTTAACTCGGTAATTTGCTCTAGGTTCATTGTATTTTTTTCAGCTGTGTTTCTCTTCACCGCGTTGAGATCGCTGCTCACATCGGTACATGGCGGTAACTGTCCTACTGATTGTACTTGAAAAACGCCTCAGATAAACGCCATGAAAGAAACTGTGCTTTTTTTCTTCTTTTTTCTGCTTCTGGTCTTATTCTGCTCTTGTCATATGCTGGATTATTGCGTAGAATTCGCGCCCTATTGTGAATATTTATAGCGCGCTCTGTACTGAACAGTTGGGCACGCGGAAAGCGGAGTTTTATATGTACGCGGTTTTCCAAAGTGGTGGTAAACAACACCGAGTAAGCGAAGGTCAAACCGTTCGCTTGGAAAAGCTGGACATCGCAACTGGTGAAGCTGTTGAGTTTGACCAGATTCTGATGATTGCTAATGGCGAAGATATCAAAATCGGCGTTCCTTTCGTCGATGGCGGTAAGATCAAAGCTGAAGTCGTTGCTCACGGTCGTGGCGAGAAAATTAAGATTGTTAAGTTTCGTCGTCGTAAGCACCATCGTAAGCAGCAGGGCCACCGTCAGTGGTTCACTGACGTTAAAATCACCGGCATCAGCGCTTAAGTTAGGGGAGCAGATTAATGGCACACAAAAAGGCTGGCGGCTCGACTCGTAACGGTCGCGATTCAGAAGCTAAACGTCTGGGCGTTAAACGCTTTGGCGGCGAAGCAGTACTGGCAGGCAGCATCATCGTTCGTCAGCGCGGCACTAAATTCCACGCTGGTACCAACGTGGGTTGCGGCAAAGACCACACTCTGTTTGCTTTGAAAGACGGTAAAGTCAAATTCGAAGTTAAAGGCCCGAGCAATCGTAAATTCATCAGCATCGAAGCTGAATAATTTTTCGAGCCTTACGAAATAGATGTAAGCCCCGCAACTCGTTGCGGGGCTTTTTACATTTATGGGCTGCTTGTGCATCGGCCCGTCAGCGCTGGCAAAAGGTAAGATGGAAACGAAACAGCAGGTCGGAATTGGCATTTCCCTGGCGGTAACTACGGCAGTTTGCTGGGGTGCATTGCCGATTGCGATGAAAGAAGTGCTGGTAGTGATGGAGCCGTTTACCGTCGTTTGGTATCGATTTACCATTGCGGCGCTAGGGCTGGGAATTATCTTGGCCATACGCGGCAGATTGCCGCCGGTGACTCTGTTTCGTCAGCCGCGCTGGCTGCTGATTTTGGCCATCGCTACGGCGGGCCTGCTGGGGAATTTTATCTTCTTCAGCTCTTCGTTGCAGTACCTTAGCCCGACGGCATCACAGGTCATCGGCCAGTTGTCGCCGGTCGGCATGATGTTTGCCAGCGTGCTGGTTTTAAAAGAGCGGATGCGTATCACCCAGGTGATTGGCGCACTGATGCTGATTTGCGGGCTGCTGTTGTTCTTCAATGTCAGCCTGATTGAGATTTTCACCCGCCTGACGGATTACACCCTGGGGGTGTTGTTGGGCGTGTGCGCGGCGATGGTTTGGGTGACTTATGGCGTGGCGCAGAAAGTGTTGCTGCGTCGATTAGCCTCGCCGCAGATCCTGGTAATGTTGTACACTTTATGTGCGATTGTGCTATTCCCTCTGGCCAAACCTGAGGTGATTTTCCAGCTCAGCGGCTGGCAATTGGCCTGTTTGCTGTTCTGTGGCGCCAACACGCTGATTGGCTATGGTGCGCTGGCGGAAGCAATGGCGCGCTGGCAGGCGGCGCAGGTGAGCGCGTTAATCACGCTGACCCCGCTGTTTACCCTGCTGTTTTCAGATTTGTTGGCGCTGGCCTGGCCACACGTATTCGCCGCCCCGACATTGAATGTTGTCGGTTATGTCGGCGCTTTCGTGGTGGTAGCGGGCGCCATGTTTTCCGCAATTGGTCACCGTTGGTGGCCGCGACGGGCAGAAACCCGCCTGGTTGCTCCTTTGAAGCAGCCCGGTGAATGATTTACGGAGACGGTAAATGAAGTTTGTAGATGAAGCAGCGATTTTGGTCGTTGCAGGTGACGGTGGTAATGGTTGCGTCAGCTTCCGCCGCGAAAAATATATCCCGAACGGCGGCCCTGATGGCGGTGACGGCGGCGATGGCGGCGACGTCTATCTGTTGGCGGACGAAAACCTCAACACGCTGATCGACTACCGCTTTGAGAAATCTTTCCGTGCTGAACGTGGCCAGAACGGCCAAAGCCGTGACTGTACCGGCAAGCGTGGCAAAGATATCACCATCAAGGTCCCGGTCGGTACCCGCGTGCAGGATCAGGGCACTGGCGAGATCCTCGGTGACATGACCCGCCATGAACAACGTCTGATGGTGGCGAAGGGCGGTTGGCACGGTTTGGGCAACACCCGTTTTAAATCCTCGGTTAACCGTGCACCACGTCAGAAAACCTTGGGCACCGCCGGCGAAGCACGAGATATCCTGCTGGAGCTGTTGCTGCTGGCCGATGTCGGCATGCTGGGTCTGCCAAACGCCGGCAAATCCACCTTCATCCGTGCGGTATCCGCCGCCAAGCCGAAAGTGGCCGACTATCCGTTTACTACCCTGGTTCCAAGCCTGGGTGTGGTACGCATGGATCACGAGCAGAGCTTCGTCATTGCCGATATTCCTGGTTTGATCGAAGGAGCTTCCGACGGTGCCGGCCTGGGGATTCGCTTCCTGAAGCACCTGGAACGTTGTCGCGTATTGCTGCACCTGGTGGATATCGCCCCGATCGATGAATCCGATCCGGTAGAAAACGCCAAAGTCATCATCAACGAGTTGAACCAATACAGCGAAAATCTGGCTCAGAAGCCACGCTGGCTGGTTTTCAACAAGGTTGACCTGATAGGTGAGGAAGAAGCCGCCGAGCGCGCCAAGGCGATTGCAGAAGGCATGGGCTGGGAAGGTAAGTACTACATGATCTCCGCCGTGAATCGCGAAGGCGTCAATGCGCTGTGCTGGGACGTGATGAAGTTCATCAACACCCAACCGAAAGCCATGGCTATCGAAGAAAGCGCACCGGAAAAAGTCGAGTTCATGTGGGATGATTACCACCGTGAACAGATCGCGGAAGTGGAAGCCGAAGCGGACGACGATTGGGATGACGACTGGGACGAAGATGACGACGAAGGCGTAGAAATCGTTTACCAGAAATAATCTTACGAACAAAGGGGCTCAGTTCAATGAACTGGGCCCTTTTTTTATCGGCATTATTTGTTCAGGACATTCTCAGGTAACCAGCATTGTGCATTCAGTCCATGGCTGTCGCGACGGTTTTCCAGCGTCAGACGGCCCTGATGCAGTTGCACTATTCGGGTGACGATGTTCAATCCCAACCCACTGCCGCCATAGCGCTGATCCATACGGCGGAAAGCCTGAGTGAGCTCACCTTCCATTTGCTCTTTGATTCCCGGGCCTTCGTCAATCACTTGCAGCTGGTAGCCTGCGTTCTGCGGCGTAAGCTGCACCTGAATGCTGCTGCCTTCCGGGCTGTAACGATGGGCATTTTCTACCAAATTACGTAGCAGCAGGCGAAGCAGGACCGGGTCGCCATGCGTCGGGGCAGCCACCGGGAGCTGCCATTGCAGTTTCTGCCCACGCTGGCGGGTCAATTCCTCAAGTTCTTCTTGCAGCGGCAGGATCACGTCGCTCACCCAATCGAAACGCTGATAGTGACCGCTGGCAAAGTCCTGCCCGGCGCGTGCGAGCATCAACAGTTGTTCGACGGTGTGCATCAGCTGATCGATACGGGCAATCAACGGTCGGCTTTGCGGGACACCCTGTTGTTCCATCAGTTCCAGGTGCAGACGTATCCCAGCCAACGGCGTACGCAGTTCATGTGCGGCATCGGCGGTGAACAACCGTTCCTGCTGGATGGTGTTATCCAACCGCGAGAACAGCTGGTTGAGTGTGGTGGTGACCGCCATAATTTCGAGGCTGTCTCCGCTGAGCGGAAGAGGCGTCAGGTTATCGGCGGAACGCTTCTCCAGCCGTTGCTGCAGTTGGTTGAGCGGTCGGATGATCCAGCTAATGGCCCAGAACGAGGCTAGCAGGGTGACGATCATCATGATCAACGAAGGGGCTAGCAGTGAGGCTATCGCCTCGGCGATTTCCGTATCGACACGCTCGGTGCGCACTTTGGCTGACAGAGTTTCATCCACCAGGAAGCTGATTTGCTCCTGGCTTTCATGCCAGAGCCAAAAGGCACTGATTAACTGGGTGACCAACAGGATCAGCGCCAGCATCAACAACAGACGACGGCGCATGCTGATCATGATGAGGATTCCAGTCGATAGCCGATGCCGCGAACGGTACGAATGCGATCCTTACCCAATTTGCGGCGTAGATTGTGGATATGCACTTCCAGCGTGTTGGAGCCCAAATCGTCTTGCCAGGTATAAAGATCCTGCTGCAGCAGCTCGCGATTAACCGTTTGACCGGCGCGCATCATCAGGCGGGAGAGGATGGCGAACTCTTTCGGCGTAACCTCCACCGGCTGCTGTTGAACATAAACCTGCTGGCTGGAGAGATTGAGCTGGAGATCGTCCAGCTGTATAAGATTGTCGCTGTGGCCCTGATAACGGCGGATCAGGGCCCGCACGCGTGCCTGTAGTTCAACCAGCGCGAAGGGCTTGACCAGGTAATCGTCAGCACCGGCGTCCAGCCCGTCGACCCGGTCTTCCAGAGCGTCGCGGGCGGTCAAAATCAGCACCGGCAGGTCGACCTGCTGGCGGCGCCACTGCCGCAGCAGGCTGGCGCCATCCATGTCGGGTAAACCCAGATCGAGGATAATCATGCTGTATTGGCTGGTGATGAGCAGAGCATTGGCCTCCGCCGCCGTGGCGGCACAGTCGCAGGCATAGCCTTCCCCGGCTAATGCCAGTGCCAACCCTTGTTGCAGCAGCTCATCGTCTTCCACAATCAGCAGTTTCATCATAACCCTCAGTTATTCTGATAAATATCCCGGTACAGGCGGCTTTCGAAACGCACCAGTGGCGCTCGACGCTGCTTTTGATCTTCCGGCGGTACGGCATAGCCTGACAGATACTGTACGAAGGCAAAGCGTTGGCCGCTGGCGGTGGTGATAAATCCGGCCAGGTTATACACGCCCTGCAGCGCACCGGTTTTAGCTGAAACTTTACCGTCAACACCGGCTTCATGCAGCCCGCCGCGATAGCGTAGAGTACCGTCGTAGCCTGACAGCGGCAGCATCGAAATAAAGTTCAGCTCACTGTCATGCTGCGCGATATATTGCAGCGCCTGCATCATGGTCGCCGGAGCCAGCAGGTTATGGCGTGACAGGCCTGAGCCATCCACCACGATGCTGTTGCCCAGATCCACGCCGGCCTTCTGACGCAGCACCTGACGCACGGCGTCAGCGCCGGCACGCCAGGTCCCCGGAACGCCAAAGCGTTCATGGCCAATGGTGCGGAATACGGTATCGGCAATCATGTTGTCCGATTTCTTCAGCATGATCTTCAGCAAGTCGTGCAGCGGCGCTGATTGAGTCTGGGCGATCACCGTTCCCTTCAGGCCCGGCTGCGTTTGGCGCTTCAGGTGCCCGTCGATCTGAATGCCGGCCTGGGTCAGCTCATCTTTCAGGATCGCCCCGGCGTAGCTGGCACCATCCTGAATGGCGAAGGCCAGCGGCAGCGGATCGCTGCGTTGGGTCAGGCAACCGGTCAGGGTAAACCGGTTCAGTTCGCCCGGCACCACATCCAGCTCGCAGTATTGAGCGTCTGCAGAGCCTTTTGCCAGCGTGCGAACCTGACTAAACATATTGACCGGATAATAGGAGGCCACGCGAATAAAGGCCATATCGCCCGGGTTGGGGGCGCTGTACAGCGACACCGAGAAACAGTTGCGGTCGACTATCGCCGCCGCCGGCGGTGCGCTGAAACACTGCGTCAGGTCGTTCCACGGCCAGCCGGGGGCTTTGTCATGGCTGGCGAATACCGAGGTATCGACCAGCACATCGCCGGTAATCTGGCGCACGCCCTGTTTTTTCAGGATCGCCACCATGTTGCGCAGGCTCTGGCGCTTAAAGGTCGGATCGCCGCCAAAGCGTGCAATCAGGTTGCCGCGCAGCACGCCGTCGCTGATATCGCCCTGGCTCTCCAGCGTGGTGGTGAAGCGATAGTCTGGGCCGAGCTGCAACAAGGCAGCTAAAGCGGTCAGTACTTTTTGGGTACTGGCCGGCAACGCCATTTGCTGAGAGTGATAATCGATGGTCGGTGCGCTAGCACCGATCTTCTGAACTACCAGGGCAAGGTTGGCCCCATCAGGCAAATATTGTGTGTAATCTTCAACCGGGGCCGCATTCGCATTCAGAACAAATGCGCAAGCCAATGCACTGACAATTCGTGAAAAACGCATAATCTCGGGATAACAGCTGGATAACGTGCCGTCATACTACGGTGCATTCAGGGAAAAAGTAAACGATGACCCTCAAGGAACTCTAGGCTAAAATGCGTATCAAAATGCAAAATCGATCCTGACTTGGGCAAGGGTTCCGAGTCAGGCTTCTTTTGTTTATCGCCTGGAGGCGGGGGGCATGTACCCACCGTTTTTTCATACGAACACGTCAGGATGACGGCTATTTGAACAGGAAAGATTTAGAGGTATTTATACTATGAAACAGATTCCGATGACCTTGTTTGGCGCTGAAAAACTGCGCGAAGAACTCGAATATTTGAAAGGCGTGCGCCGTCCGAAAATCATTGCGGACATCGCTGACGCCCGTGAACACGGCGATTTGAAAGAAAACGCAGAGTACCATGCGGCTCGCGAGCAGCAGGGATTCTGTGAAGGGCGTATCCAGGAAATTGAAGCCAAGCTGTCGAACGCGCAGGTGATCGATATCACCAAGATGCCAAACAATGGCCGCGTGATTTTTGGCTCCACCGTATCGGTGCTGAACCTGGATAGCGAAGAAGAAGTCACCTACCGCATCGTTGGCGACGATGAGGCCGATTTCAAGAAAAATCTGATTTCGGTGAATTCGCCTATGGCTCGTGGCCTGATTGGCAAAGAACAAGATGATGTGGTCGTGATAAAAACCCCGGGTGGCGATGTCGATTATGAGATCTTGAAGGTTGAATATCTCTGATTACCTTCCAATCGTTCAGAAATTCGCCAGGGTTTTGTAAAGAAAGGAAAAAGGCCGCGTGCGGCCTTTTATCTGAATCAGGTGCATGGCACCTTTTCGTTAACCCAATGCTTATTAACGCGGTAGACTGATCTTGCGCTCTTTAGACGGGCGGTAAAGAATAAGCGTACTGCCGATGACTTGCACATTGCAGGCACCCGTTTCACGCACGATAGCGTCGGCGATCAGGGTTTTGGTTTCGCGATCTTCAGCAGCGATTTTTACCTTGATCAGCTCATGATGCTCCAGAGCCTGTTCAATTTCAGCCAGCACCCCTTCGGTGAGACCGTTATTACCCAGCATGACAACCGGTTTTAACGGATGCGCCAGGCCTTTCAGGTGCTGTTTTTGTTTATTATTCAGATTCATTGTCTTTTTTGCTTAAGTTGGGATTGAAAACGGTACATTCTACCGCCATCTCATGTATATCACCAAATCGGTCTTGACCGATGTGAGTCTACATGAGCAGCGAACCTGACATTAAGACTCTTTTTATGATAGTTGGAAAACGAGATGGCTAATAAAAAGCGTTCTGCTAGCTCCAGTCGCTGGTTACAAGAACACTTTAGCGATAAATATGTGCAACAGGCGCAGAAAAAAGGGCTACGTTCGCGCGCCTGGTTTAAACTTGATGAAATACAGCAGAGTGACAAACTGTTTAAACCTGGCATGACCGTAGTGGATTTAGGTGCGGCGCCGGGCGGTTGGTCACAGTACGTCGTGACCCAGATCGGCGGTTCCGGTCGCATCATTGCCTGTGATATTTTGCCAATGGATCCTATCGTTGGCGTCGATTTCCTTCAGGGCGATTTTCGTGATGAACTGGTGCTCAAGGCTCTGTTGGAACGTGTAGGTGAAAGTAAGGTTCAGGTGGTCATGTCTGACATGGCCCCGAATATGAGTGGCACTCCGGCCGTCGATATTCCAAGATCGATGTATCTGGTGGAATTAGCACTGGGAATGTGTCGTGATGTCCTCGCACCAGGCGGAAGTTTCCTGGTGAAGGTGTTCCAGGGAGATGGCTTTGACGAGTACCTACGGGAAATTCGCTCCCTGTTTACGAAGGTTAAGATTCGTAAGCCAGACGCTTCCCGCGCACGTTCGCGCGAAGTGTACATTGTAGCGACAGGGCGCAAGCTGTAGTACCCTAACGCTGTTTGTTAACACAGTTGTAATATGAGGTTAATCCCTTGAGTGACATGGCGAAAAACCTAATTCTCTGGTTAGTCATCGCGGTAGTGTTGATGTCTGTATTCCAGAGCTTTGGGCCCAGCGAGTCGAATGGCCGTAGGGTGGATTACTCTACCTTCATGTCCGAACTGACCCAAGATCAGGTTCGCGAAGCGCGAATCAATGGACGTGAAATTAACGTTACCAAGAAAGACAGTAACAAATACACGACCTACATCCCTGTCAACGATCCTAAGTTGCTGGATACGTTGTTGACCAAGAATGTGAAAGTGGTTGGTGAACCGCCTGAAGAGCCGAGTTTGCTGGCTTCTATCTTTATTTCATGGTTCCCGATGCTGTTGCTGATCGGGGTCTGGATCTTCTTCATGCGTCAAATGCAGGGCGGCGGCGGCAAGGGCGCGATGTCCTTCGGCAAGAGCAAGGCCCGCATGCTGACGGAAGACCAGATCAAAACCACTTTTGCTGACGTTGCCGGTTGTGACGAAGCAAAAGACGAAGTAAGCGAACTGGTGGAATACCTGCGCGAGCCGAGCCGTTTCCAGAAGCTGGGCGGCAAGATCCCGAAAGGTGTGCTGATGGTTGGCCCGCCGGGGACAGGTAAAACCCTGCTGGCGAAAGCTATCGCCGGTGAGGCGAAAGTGCCTTTCTTCACCATTTCCGGTTCTGACTTCGTGGAAATGTTTGTGGGTGTCGGTGCTTCTCGTGTGCGTGACATGTTCGAGCAGGCGAAGAAAGCCGCGCCGTGCATCATCTTTATCGATGAAATCGACGCCGTCGGTCGCCAGCGTGGCGCCGGCCTGGGCGGCGGTCATGACGAACGTGAGCAGACGCTGAACCAGATGCTGGTTGAGATGGACGGCTTTGAAGGCAACGAAGGCATCATCGTTATCGCTGCGACCAACCGTCCGGACGTGCTTGACCCGGCGTTGCTGCGTCCAGGCCGTTTCGACCGCCAGGTTGTGGTGGGCTTGCCGGACGTGCGTGGCCGTGAGCAGATCCTGAAAGTGCATTCACGTCGCGTGCCGCTGGCACCCGATGTTGATGCTTCTGTGCTGGCTCGTGGTACGCCGGGCTTCTCCGGTGCTGACCTGGCCAACCTGGTCAACGAAGCTGCGCTGTTTGCCGCTCGCGGCAACAAACGTGTCGTGTCGATGGTTGAGTTTGAAAAAGCCAAAGACAAGATCATGATGGGTGCGGAACGCCGCTCCATGGTGATGACCGAAGCGCAGAAAGAGTCGACCGCGTATCACGAAGCAGGCCACGCCATTATCGGTCGCCTGGTTCCTGAGCACGATCCGGTGCACAAGGTTACGATTATCCCTCGTGGCCGTGCGTTGGGCGTGACCTTCTTCCTGCCGGAAGGGGATGCGATCAGCGCCAGCCGTCAGAAGCTGGAAAGCCAAATCTCTACTCTGTACGGTGGTCGTCTGGCTGAAGAGATCATTTACGGACCGGAAAAAGTCTCTACCGGTGCCTCGAACGACATTAAAGTGGCGACATCGATTGCCCGCAACATGGTGACCCAATGGGGCTTCTCCGAGAAGCTGGGGCCATTGCTGTATGCGGAAGAAGAGGGCGAAGTGTTCTTGGGCCGTTCCGTGGCCAAGGCGAAACACATGTCGGACGAAACCGCGCGCATCATCGACCAGGAAGTTAAATCCCTGATTGAACGCAACTATGTACGAGCGCGTGCGTTGTTGATGGAGAACATGGACATCCTGCATTCAATGAAGGACGCCCTGATGAAGTACGAAACCATCGACGCGCCACAGATTGACGATCTGATGAACCGTAAAGACGTGCGTCCGCCAGCGGGTTGGGACGATGTGGGCAAGGGCAGCAATTCCGACAACGGTGGCACACCAAAAGCCCCGACGCCGGTTGATGAACCGCGCACGCCAAACCCAGGCAATACCATGTCTGAACAGCTAGACAAGTAACTTTGGCTGTGTAATAACATCGAACCCCGGCATGCCGGGGTTTTTTATTGCCCGGCGGGCAGTGAACCAGGCAACAGTAAGGTGGATTAGCAATGCAGTTAACCGTGCGAGACATGACTCTCGATCTTTCCCATCCGCGGGTGATGGGGATCCTCAACGTGACCCCGGATTCTTTTTCTGACGGCGGCCAACACAACCAGCTCAATCAGGCATTACTGCACGCGCACGCGCTGATTTCGGCCGGTGCGACCATGATTGATGTGGGCGGCGAGTCGACCAGACCGGGAGCGGCAGAGGTCAGCGAAGACGAAGAGATCGCGCGCGTAGTCCCTGTCGTTGAAGCCATTGCCCGGCGTTTTGAAGTTTTTATCTCGGTAGATACTTCGAAAGCGGGGGTGATCCGCGAGTCGGCTCAGGCCGGTGCGCACCTGATCAACGACGTTCGCTCATTGCAGGAGCCGGGCGCATTGGCCGCTGCGGCGGAAAGCGGGTTGCCGGTGTGCCTGATGCACATGCTGGGCGAGCCGCGAACCATGCAGCAGGCACCGCACTACGACGATCTTATTGGCGATGTGAACGCCTTTTTCCAACATCATATCGAACGCTGTAATGCCGCCGGCATTACAAATCAGAAATTGCTGCTCGACCCCGGGTTCGGTTTCGGTAAGAATTTAGCGCACAATTATCAGCTTCTGGCCAGATTGTCAGAGTTTCATCACTTCGGCCTGCCGCTGTTGGTCGGCATGTCGCGTAAGTCGATGATTGGGCAACTGCTGAATGTGCCGCCCGATCAGCGGATGATCGGCAGCGTGGCCTGTGCGGTAATCGCCGCCATGCAGGGCGCGCACATTGTCAGAGTGCATGACGTTAAAGAAACCGTCGAGGCGATGCGTGTCGTCGAGGCAACCATTTCAGCTAAGGGATGATAGAGACATGAGCGAGCGCAAATATTTTGGTACCGACGGCATTCGTGGCAAGGTCGGTGATAGTCCTATTACCCCTGATTTCGTTCTGAAGCTGGGCTGGGCGGCGGGTAAGGTACTGGCACGTCACGGCTCTCGTAAAATTATTATCGGCAAAGATACCCGCATCTCCGGCTACATGCTGGAGTCTGCGCTGGAAGCCGGCCTTGCCGCTGCAGGATTGTCTGCTTCTTTCACCGGTCCTATGCCGACGCCAGCAGTGGCCTATTTGACGCGTACCTTCCGAGCGGAAGCCGGTATTGTGATCTCGGCCTCCCACAACCCGTTTTACGACAACGGCATTAAATTCTTCTCCATTGATGGCGCAAAGCTGCCGGATCATGTGGAAGAAGCCATTGAAGCTGAAATGGAAAAACCGCTGACCTGCGTAGAATCTTCCGAATTGGGTAAAGCCAGCCGGATCATCGATGCTGCCGGCCGTTATATCGAATTCTGCAAAGGCACCTTCCCGAGCGAACTGAGCCTGAAGGGCCTGAAAATCGTGGTGGACTGCGCCAACGGCGCCACTTATCACATCGCCCCTAGCGTACTGCGTGAACTGGGTGCCACGGTGATTGCCATCGGCGTTGAGCCGGACGGCATGAACATCAATGAAAAATGCGGTGCAACAGATGTTCGTCAACTGCAAGAACGCGTGCTGCTGGAAAAAGCGCACGTCGGTCTGGCGTTTGACGGCGATGGCGACCGGGTGATGATGGTTGATCACCTTGGCCACAAGGTCGACGGCGACCAGATCCTTTATATTATTGCCCGCGAAGGGTTGCGCCAGGGTCAGCTGCGCGGCGGTGCCGTGGGTACGCTGATGAGCAATATGGGGTTGGAGCTGGCGCTCAAGCAGTTGGGCATCCCCTTCGCTCGCGCGAAAGTCGGCGACCGCTACGTCCTGGAAAAGCTGCAGGAGCTGGGGTGGCGTATCGGCGCGGAAAACTCCGGCCACGTGATCCTGCTGGACAAAACCACCACGGGTGACGGTATCGTTGCCGGGCTGCAGGTACTGACGGCTATCGTCCGCAACAATATGAGCCTGCACGACCTGTGCAGCGGCATGAAATTACTGCCGCAGATCCTGGTCAACGTGCGCTTTGTCGGCGAGCACAACCCGCTGGAGTCGGAAGAGGTGCGTAAAATCACCGAGCAGGTTGAGGCCGAACTGGCTGGCCGTGGCCGCGTACTGTTGCGTAAATCCGGTACCGAGCCGCTGATCCGCGTGATGGTGGAAGGCGAAGACGAGCAGCAAGTGACGGCATTGGCACATCGCATTGCCGACGCGGTGAAATCTGCGGGCTAACGCTTTTTTGATCGGTCCGGGGGCGGCCGCTGCCCTCGGAAATCACAGCCTGCGAATTTTATTGGTGTTTTTTTCCGCAAACGCGCCGGTGGCTGCAAATTGCCCTTGCGCGGTTTGGCGCCTTTGGTTAGTATTCACACCCGCTTCAGTGGGCAGTTTGATATAACGCCTGCGACTTCTTAATAGAATTAGAAGCCTTTGGGGTGTGAAGCATTTGGCACGCGGTGAAGCCGCAAGGATACGGGTACAACTATGTACGAAGCTCTTCTGGTAATTTTCCTGCTGATCTCAATCGGGCTGGTTGCTCTGATTATGCTGCAGCAAGGTAAAGGCGCTGATATGGGAGCCTCATTCGGAGCAGGTGCTTCTGGCACATTGTTCGGTTCGAGCGGTTCCGGTAACTTCATGACCCGCATGACGGCTGTGTTGGCGACGTTGTTCTTCGTCATCAGTCTGATCCTGGGCAACCTGAGCACCAACCAGAGCAAAAAAGGCAGCGAGTGGGAAAACCTGGGTCAGCCAGTGAAATCTGAGCAGACTACCGCGCCGGCAGCACCAACCAAGCCGAGCAGCGATATCCCGCAGTAAGCAGCATGCAGCATGCAGTAACAGAGTTTGAAAACGGTTGTTGTTACCTCATTAAAATAACGGCCGTTAGCAGTAAGAATCAGTACCGAGGTGGTGGAATTGGTAGACACGCTACCTTGAGGTGGTAGTGCCCTAACGGGCTTGTGGGTTCGAGTCCCATCCTCGGTACCAAATCCCAGAGATAACTTGCAATTTTGCGATTATCGGCGTAATATTTGCCACGTTTTCGGACGCGGGGTGGAGCAGCCTGGTAGCTCGTCGGGCTCATAACCCGAAGGTCGTCGGTTCAAATCCGGCCCCCGCAACCACTTTCCTTTAAGTGTTTATTTTCAAATACACTTTTCGATTGAATTCCGCTTTTCTCGATCAACATTTGAAAATGACACTTGTTAGAAAGTTGCACCGAAGCCGCTCAGCGGCAAACAGGGTCCAGTTGCATAAAGCCCCGAATTTTCGGGGTTTTTTGTTATTTGGCAACAGAATCACTGGGCTATTAGGCCCTTTTTTTATGTCTTGGGGGTGGGCTTGTCCACATTAGAGCAAAAATTAACAGAGATGCTTTCGGCACCGGTAGAAGCGTTGGGCTTTGAACTTGTAGGCATCGAATTTATTCGTGCGCGCCAATCGACGCTCCGTATCTATATTGACAGTGAAAACGGCATCAATGTTGACGATTGCGCTGATGTCAGCCACCAGGTCAGCGCTGTATTGGACGTCGAAGAGCCAATCACTGTCGCTTACAACTTGGAAGTCTCCTCTCCTGGCCTTGATCGCCCGATGTTCACCGCCGAACACTATACTCGTTTCCTCGGTGATGAAGTCAGCTTGGTCCTGCGTATGGCCGTACAGAACCGTCGCAAATGGCAGGGCATTATCAAGTCTGTCGATGGCGAGATGATCACGGTTACTGTGGAAGGGAAAGATGAAGTGTTCGCGCTGAGCAATATCCAGAAAGCGAACCTGGTACCCCACTTTTAAAGTTTGGATGAGGCAACTAGGATGAATAAAGAGATTCTGGCTGTTGTTGAAGCTGTTTCCAATGAAAAATCCCTTCCGCGTGAGAAGATTTTCGAAGCGCTGGAAACCGCATTAGCCACCGCCACCAAGAAAAAATACGAGCAGGAAATCGAAGTTCGCGTCAGCATTGACCGCAAAACTGGCGATTTCGACACCTTCCGCCGTTGGGTCGCCGTAGATGAAGTGACTCAGCCAACGCGTGAAATCACGCTGGAAGCTGCGCAGTATGAAGAGCCAGGCATCGAGCTGGGCGGTTATATCGAAGATCAGATTGAATCTGTGACCTTCGACCGTATCACCACTCAAACCGCGAAACAGGTTATCGTACAGAAAGTACGTGAAGCCGAGCGCGCTATGGTCGTTGATGCTTTCCGTCAGCACGAAGGTGAAATCGTCACCGGCGTGGTGAAGAAAGTTAACCGTGACAGCATTGCGCTGGATCTGGGCAGCAACGCCGAAGCGGTGATTGGCCGTGAAGACATGCTGCCACGCGAAAACTTCCGTCCAGGCGATCGTATCCGCGGCATCCTGTACGCCGTTCGTCCCGAAGCCCGTGGTGCTCAGCTGTTCGTCAGCCGCTCCAGCGCCGAGATGCTGAAAGAACTGTTCCGCATCGAAGTACCGGAAATCGGCGAAGAAGTGATTGAAATTAAAGCGGCAGCCCGCGATCCAGGCTCCCGTGCGAAAATTGCAGTGAAAACCAACGACAAACGCATCGACCCGGTCGGCGCTTGCGTAGGTATGCGCGGTGCGCGCGTTCAGGCCGTTTCGAGTGAGCTCGGCGGTGAACGTATCGACATCATCCTTTGGGATGATAACCCTGCGCAGTTCGTCATCAACGCCATGGCGCCGGCAGACGTTGCCTCGATCGTGGTTGATGAAGATAATTGCACTATGGATATCGCCGTTGAAGCCAGCAATCTGGCACAGGCGATCGGCCGTAACGGCCAAAACGTGCGTTTGGCATCCCAGCTGTTAAAACAACATCGTGACGATGACCGTTGGGAACTGAACGTGATGACGGCGGACGATCTGCAGGCCAAGCACCAGGCCGAAGCTCATGCCGCCATTGATACCTTCACCAAGTATCTTGATATCGACGAAGATTTCGCCACCGTACTGGTTGAAGAAGGCTTCTCTACGCTGGAAGAATTGGCTTACGTGCCAATCAAAGAGCTGCTGGAAATCGACGGTCTGGATGAAGATATGGTTGAAGCGTTGCGCGATCGCGCCAAAGCTGCATTGACCACGCTGGCCCTGGCTCAAGAAGAAAGCCTGGGCGACCAAAAACCTGCTGACGATTTGCTCAACCTTCCGGGTCTTGAGCGCAGCATGGCCTTTAAACTGGCCGCGCGTGGGGTTTGTACGCTGGAAGATCTTGCCGAGCAGGGTGTTGACGATCTGGCTGATATTGAAGGGCTTAGCGATGAGCAAGCCGGCGAGCTGATTATGGCCGCACGTAATATCTGTTGGTTTGGCGACAACGCGTAATAAACTGTAGCAGGAAGGAACAGCATGACGACAGATGTAACCGTAAAATCGCTGGCAGCAGAGATTCAGACTCCAGTTGATCGCCTGGTACAGCAGTTTGCTGATGCAGGGATTAACAAGTCTGAGACAGACTCTGTAACCCAACACGAGAAAGAAGCCTTACTGGCGCACCTGAACCGTGAACACGGTAGCGCGCCTGGTAAGCTCACGTTGCAGCGCAAAACGCGCAGCACCTTGAATATTCCGAGCACCGGCGGTAAAAGTAAATCGGTGCAAATTGAGGTCCGCAAGAAACGCACTTATGTAAATCGCGATACGCCAGAAGCCCAACAGGCTGAAGCGGCAGAGCAGGCACAGCGTGAAGCGGAAGAGCAGGCACAGCGCGAAGCGGAAGAGCTAGCGAAACGCGAAGCAGAAGCGAAGCGCGCAGCCGAAGAGCAAGCCAAACGTGAGGCCGCGGAGATTGCTAAGCGTAATTCAGCGGAAAAAGAAAAAGTGACGAATCAACATACCGACGAAATGACCAAGCCAGCTCAGGCAGAAAAAGCACGCCGTGAAGCCGAAGCCGCCGAACTGAAACGTAAAGCGGAAGAGGAAGTACGCCGTAAGGTCGAAGAAGACGCCAAACGCGTTGCGGAAGAAGCTCGCCGCATGGCAGAAGAGAACGGTGAGAAGTGGGCCGAAGCTGAAGCAGCAAGCGCTGCGGTTGAAACAGCCGATTACCACGTGACCACCTCTCAGCATGCCCGTGCAGCTGAAGACGAAAACGACGCCAAAGTTGAAGGCGAACGCCGTAGCCGCACTCGTGGCGGTAAAGCGACCAAGCAGAAGAAAGGCAACAAACTTTCCGAGTCTAAAGCAGACCGTGAAGAAGCGCGCGCCGTTACCCGTGGCGGTAAAGGCAAGCGTAAGCCAAGCACTCTGCAGCAGGGCTTCAACAAACCGGCTCAGGTGGTTAACCGTGACGTTGTGATCGGCGAAACCATCACCGTAGCCGAACTGGCTAACAAGATGGCGGTTAAAGGCTCTCAGGTCATCAAAGCGATGATGAAACTGGGCGCAATGGCCACCATTAACCAGGTCATCGATCAGGAAACCGCACAGCTGGTTGCCGAAGAGATGGGCCACAAAGTTATCCTGCGTCGTGAGAACGAGCTGGAAGAAGCGCTGATGAGCGACCGTGATACCGGTGCAGCGGCTGAGCCACGTGCGCCAGTCGTGACCATCATGGGCCACGTCGACCACGGTAAAACTTCTTTGCTGGACTACATCCGCTCCACCAAGGTGGCAGCAGGCGAGGCCGGCGGTATTACCCAGCATATCGGTGCTTACCACGTAGAAACCGACAACGGCATGATCACCTTCCTGGATACCCCAGGCCACGCAGCCTTTACTTCAATGCGTGCCCGTGGTGCTCAGGCGACTGACATCGTTGTTCTGGTTGTTGCTGCCGACGACGGCGTGATGCCGCAAACCATCGAAGCTATCCAGCATGCGAAAGCAGCGCAGGTGCCGTTGGTGGTTGCAGTGAACAAAATTGACAAGCCGGAAGCCGATCCGGATCGCGTTAAGCAAGAACTGTCCCAGTACGGCGTTATGCCGGAAGAGTGGGGCGGCGAAGCTCAGTTCGTTCACGTATCTGCGAAAGCCGGTACCGGTATCGACGAACTGTTGAACGCTATCCTGCTGCAGTCCGAAGTTCTCGAACTGAAAGCGGTACGCAGCGGCATGGCCAGCGGCGTAGTTATCGAATCCTTCCTGGATAAAGGTCGTGGTCCGGTTGCTACCGTACTGGTACAGGAAGGTACGCTGAACAAAGGCGATATCGTTCTGTGTGGCTTCGAATACGGCCGCGTACGTGCGATGCGTGACGAGCTGGGTCGCGAAGTGACCTCTGCGGGTCCTTCTATTCCGGTTGAGATCCTGGGCCTGTCCAGCGTTCCTGCCGCCGGTGATGAAGCGACCGTGGTCCGTGACGAGAAGAAAGCGCGTGAAGTTGCGCTGTACCGTCAAGGCAAGTTCCGCGAAGTTAAACTGGCGCGTCAGCAGAAATCTAAACTGGAAAACATGTTTGCGAACATGACCGACGGTGAAGTTTCTGAGCTGAACATCGTACTGAAATCCGACGTACAGGGTTCTTGTGAAGCCATCATGGATTCACTGTTGAAACTCTCTACCGACGAAGTGAAAGTGAAGATTGTTGGTTCTGGCGTCGGCGGTATCACTGAAACCGACGCAACGCTGGCAGCCGCTTCCAACGCCATCATCCTGGGCTTCAACGTCCGTGCCGACGCTTCTGCGCGCCGCGTGATTGAAGCAGAAAGTCTGGATCTGCGTTACTACTCCGTGATCTATAACCTGATCGACGAAGTGAAGCAGGCGATGAGCGGTATGTTGGCGCCTGAGTACAAGCAGCAGATCATCGGTCTGGCAGAAGTGCGTGACGTGTTCAAATCACCTAAGTTCGGTGCTATTGCCGGTTGTATGGTTACCGAAGGTAACATCAAGCGTCACAACCCAATCCGCGTTCTGCGCGACAACGTGGTTATCTATGAAGGCGAGCTGGAATCCCTGCGCCGCTTCAAAGATGACGTTAACGAAGTCCGTAACGGCATGGAATGTGGTATCGGCGTTAAGAACTACAACGACGTGCGCGTCGGCGACATGATCGAAGTCTTCGAAATCATCGAGATCCAACGTACCATCGCTTAACGCTAGCACATCTGCTTAAGTCTTTTCTGGGGGGCCTTGTGCCCCCCGATTTGTCTGGAGAATCCAAAATGGCAAAAGAATTCAGCCGCGGTCAGCGCGTGGCACAAGAAATGCAAAAAGAGATTGCTATCATTCTGCAGCGTGAAGTCAAAGATCCGCGTATCGGCATGGCTACCGTTTCTGGTGTAGAAGTTTCTCGTGATTTGGCCTACGCCAAAGTTTATGTCACCTTCCTGAACGTGTTGACCGAAAACGCCGATCCGGAACTGGTGCCAAACGGTATCAAAGCGCTGCAAGACGCTTCTGGCTACATCCGTACGTTGCTGGGCAAAGCCATGCGCCTGCGTGTAGTTCCTGAGCTGACCTTCGCTTACGACAACTCCCTGGTTGAAGGCATGCGCATGTCCAACCTGGTGACCAACGTAGTGAAGAACGACGCCGAACGCCGTTCCGCATCAGGCGATGACGAGGAGGCTTAATGAGTCGCCCTCGTCGCCGCGGCCGTGATATCCACGGCGTCCTGTTGCTGGACAAACCGCAGGGCCTGTCGTCTAACGACGCCCTGCAAAAAGTAAAGCGTCTCTATAACGCCAACCGTGCGGGCCACACTGGCGCGCTCGACCCGCTGGCGACCGGCATGCTGCCGATTTGCCTCGGTGAGGCGACCAAGTTTTCCCAATTTCTGCTCGACTCCGACAAACGCTACCGCGTTATTGCCCGACTGGGTCAGCGCACCGATACCTCGGACGCCGATGGCCAGATCGTGCAGGAACGTCCGGTGAACTTCACCCAGGCGCAGCTCGATGTGGCGCTGGATAGCTTCCGCGGCGATATCAAGCAGGTGCCTTCGATGTATTCGGCGCTGAAGTACCAGGGCAAGAAACTCTATGAGTATGCTCGTCAGGGCATCGAAGTCCCACGCGAAGCACGCAGCATTACCGTTTACGACCTGCAGTTTATCCGCTGGGAAGGGGACGAGCTGGAGCTGGAAATTCACTGTTCGAAAGGCACCTACATCCGGACCATTACCGACGACCTCGGTGAGCTGCTCGGGTGTGGCGCACACGTGATCTACCTGCGTCGCCTGCAGGTGGCGACCTATCCGACCGAACGTATGGTCACATTGGAACAACTGAACGAATTGCTGGAGCAGGCACAGGTGCAGGAAATCGCGCCGGCCGAGCTGCTCGATCCGCTGCTGATGCCGATGGACAGTCCGGTGGAGAACTACCCGGAAGTGAATTTGCTGCCGGTGGTTGCCGGATATGTCAAGCAGGGGCAGCCCGTACAGGTTGCCGGTGCACCGGCTTCGGGCATGGTGCGTATCACCGAAGGTGAAGAGCGTAAATTTATCGGCGTGGGCGATATTGCCGATGACGGTCGTGTGGCACCGCGCCGCCTGGTAGTCGAATATTTCGACTGAGGGTAGAAAACGCACTGCCTTGCGATCGCACTGCGCTAAGGGTAGAATGGCGCAGCTTATGCATTGGGTTGCTGAATTAGAGATCGGCGCCTGTATTTATTATCTATAATCTGGAGTATTACAATGTCTCTAAGTGTTGAAGCTAAAGCTAAAATCGTAGCTGATTTCGGTCGTGGTACTAACGACAGCGGTTCTTCCGAAGTTCAGGTTGCCCTGTTGACTGCGCAGATCAACCATCTGCAAGGCCACTTCTCAGAGCACAAAAAAGATCACCACAGCCGTCG
This sequence comes from Serratia liquefaciens, assembly GCA_012719855.1. Lineage (GTDB taxonomy): Bacteria > Pseudomonadota > Gammaproteobacteria > Enterobacterales > Enterobacteriaceae > Serratia > Serratia liquefaciens_A. The sequence goes on from JAAXZN010000048.1 coordinate 69,550, forward strand.
TGGTCTGCTGCGTATGGTTTCTCAGCGTCGTAAGCTGCTGGACTACCTGAAGCGTAAAGATGTAGCACGTTACACCAGCCTGATCGAGCGTCTGGGTCTGCGTCGCTAATCTAGCGAGTTTCAGCGGAAAGGGGCCTATTTGGGCCCCTTTCTTCTAGGAAGCATAAGCAAATCAGGTTAATGTATTACTGATGTTTCCAAACAGGATCTTCCATTACAGAGGTTCGCGCGGCTAATGAGAGGCTTTGTCTCAGGCTTGAGATAAGGATTGTCATTAGTCGCGAGGATGTAGTGAGAAGGCAAATCGAGTCACTGGCGTGTCGAGTCGTCAATACGATTGCGCGCCTAATCTAAGGATATAATTTTGCTGACACCGATCATTCGCAAATTCCAATATGGCCAGCATACCGTCACTATCGAGACCGGTATGATGGCTCGTCAAGCCACCGCCGCCGTGATGGTGAGCATGGATGACACCGCTGTATTCGTTACCGTAGTTGGCCAGAAAAAAGCCAAACCAGGCCAGAGCTTCTTCCCACTGACCGTTAACTATCAGGAGCGTACCTACGCTGCTGGTCGTATCCCGGGCAGCTTCTTCCGTCGTGAAGGCCGTCCGAGCGAAGGTGAGACTCTGACCTCCCGTCTGATTGACCGTCCGATCCGTCCACTGTTCCCGGACAGCTTCCTGAACGAAGTTCAGGTCATTGCGACCGTGGTTTCCGTTAACCCGCAGGTTAACCCGGACATCGTTGCGATGATCGGCGCTTCTGCAGCCCTGAGCCTGTCCGGTATTCCGTTCAATGGCCCAATCGGTTCTGCTCGCGTGGGTTACATCAACAACCAGTACGTGCTGAACCCGACTACCGACGAGCTGAAAGAAAGCAGCCTGGACTTGGTGGTTGCCGGTACCGCTGGCGCAGTACTGATGGTTGAATCCGAAGCTGACGTTCTGAGCGAAGACCAGATGCTGGGCGCGGTGGTATTTGGCCACGAGCAACAGCAGATCGTTATCGAGAACATCAATTCCCTGGTTGCCGAAGCCGGCAAGCCTAAGTGGGACTGGCAGGCACCTGCAGTCAACGAAGCGCTGCACGCACGCGTTGCAGAACTGGCAGAAGGCCGCTTGGGTGACGCTTATCACATCACCGAAAAACAAGAGCGTTACGCTCAGGTAGATGCGATCAAGAGCAGCGTTGTTGAAACCCTGCTGGCACAGGACGAAACCCTGGACGCGTCTGAAATTCAGGACATCCTGGGCAGCGTTGAGAAAAACGTCGTTCGTAGCCGCGTGCTGCGTGGCGAGCCGCGTATCGACGGCCGCGAAAAAGACATGATCCGTGGTCTGGACGTGCGCACCGGCGTACTGCCGCGTACCCACGGTTCCGCACTGTTCACCCGTGGCGAGACTCAGGCTCTGGTCACTGCAACTCTGGGTACTGCCCGTGATGCGCAGAACCTGGATGAGCTGATGGGCGAGAAAACCGACAGCTTCCTGTTCCACTACAACTTCCCTCCGTACTCCGTTGGTGAGACCGGGATGGTAGGTTCGCCTAAACGTCGTGAAATTGGTCACGGTCGCCTGGCGAAACGCGGCGTATTGGCTATGATGCCTAAAGCAGAAGATTTCCCGTACACGGTGCGTGTGGTTTCCGAAATCACCGAATCCAACGGTTCTTCTTCCATGGCTTCAGTCTGTGGCGCTTCTCTGGCGCTGATGGACGCAGGTGTGCCAATCAAAGCCGCCGTTGCGGGTATCGCAATGGGCCTGGTGAAAGAACAAGATAACTTTGTGGTTCTGTCCGACATTCTGGGTGACGAAGATCACCTGGGCGACATGGACTTCAAAGTGGCCGGTAGCCGTGACGGTATCACCGCGCTGCAGATGGACATTAAAATTGAAGGCATCACCCGCGAAATCATGCAGGTAGCTCTGAACCAGGCCAAGGGCGCGCGTCTGCACATCCTGGGCGTAATGGAACAGGCTATCAGCACTCCGCGTGGCGATATCTCTCAGTTCGCACCACGTATTCACACTATCCGAATCAACCCGGACAAGATCAAAGACGTGATTGGTAAAGGCGGTTCTGTCATCCGTGCGCTGACTGAAGAGACCGGTACTACCATCGAAATCGAAGATGATGGTACAGTTAAAATCGCTGCTACCGACGGTGAGAAAGCGAAATTCGCTATTCGCCGCATCGAAGAGATCACTGCCGAGATCGAAGTGGGCCGTATTTACCAGGGTAAAGTTACCCGTATCGTTGATTTCGGCGCATTCGTGGCGATCGGCGGCGGTAAAGAAGGTCTGGTGCACATCTCTCAAATCGCTGACAAGCGCGTTGAGAAAGTGACCGACTATCTGCAGATGGGTCAGGAAGTGCCGGTTAAGGTACTGGAAGTTGACCGTCAGGGCCGCGTGCGTCTGAGCATCAAAGAAGCGACCGCACCAGAAGCAGGTTCACCTGCGCCTGAAGCAGAATAACTGTATAGATAGATTTACAGCTCCCGGCCATGGGGTTGGGAGCTGTTCGTATCGCGCGGGTAGGATGCCTGCGTATTAGCAAACGGATGAAAGGATGTTCATCCAATGTTTGTCTTCGGGAGTGGGAAATGAAGCCTTTCTTGCGCTGGTGTTACGTTGCGACAGCACTCATGCTGGCAGGATGCAGCAACCATGATTGGCGTAAAGACGAAGTTTTGGCGATCCCGTTGCAGCCAACTCTGCAGCAGGAAGTGATCCTGGCGCGCATGGAACAAATACTTGCCAGCCGGGCACTGACGGACGATGAGCGTGCGCAGCTTTTATATGAGCGCGGTGTGCTGTATGATAGCCTCGGGCTACGTGCACTGGCGCGCAATGATTTCTCGCAAGCGCTGGCGATACGTCCTGATATGCCAGAAGTTTTCAACTACCTGGGCATTTACTTAACGCAGGCAGGCAATTTTGATGCTGCCTATGAAGCGTTTGATTCTGTACTAGAGCTTGATCCAACTTACAATTACGCGCGTTTAAACCGGGGCATCGCACTGTATTATGGCGGCCGCTTCCCGTTGGCGCAGGATGATCTGCAGGCGTTTTATCAAGACGACCCAAACGATCCCTTCCGTTCGTTGTGGCTTTATCTGGTGGAAAGAGAAATCGATCCCAAGAAGGCTGACGTAGCGCTCCAGCAGCGTTATGACAAAGCGAACCGAGGGCAATGGGGATGGAATATTGTCGAATTCTACCTGGGCAACATCAGTGAAAAAACGCTGATGGAAAGGCTCAAGGCAGATGCAACGGATAACACTTCGCTCGCTGAGCATCTCAGTGAAACTGACTTCTATTTAGGTAAACATTACCTAAGTCTGGGGGACAAGGACACCGCTTCGGCGCTGTTCAAACTGACGGTCGCTAACAACGTTCATAACTTCGTTGAGCACCGCTATGCATTGTTGGAATTGGCGCTGTTAGGCCAAGAACAAGACGACCTATCGGAATCGGACCAGCAATAGCTGACGAACAACTATCAGCCTGATATACATTGGTTTTTTGCCAAAGTTATCGTCTTAACGGGCGAGGGCTTTTTTGTTCGTTTTATAATCTAATTTGAGCCGGTTCACACTTTTCAATGAAAATGACTGAAAATTTTCTCGACGAGTTATGTAGACTGGCTGCCATTATTAATGAGGCACGTGTACATGACTACTGAGCTTGAAACCTCTTTTGCTGACCTGGGGCTGTCTGCTCCGATCATTTCTGCCCTGACCGATCTGGGCTACGAAAAACCTTCACCGATCCAGGCTGAGTGTATTCCTCACCTGTTGAACGGCCGTGATGTGCTGGGCATGGCACAGACCGGTAGCGGCAAAACTGCGGCGTTCTCGCTGCCACTGCTGCACAACCTTGACGCTTCCCTGAAAGCACCTCAGATCCTGGTGCTGGCACCGACCCGCGAACTGGCGGTTCAGGTTGCTGAAGCGATGACCGATTTCTCCAAACACATGCATGGCGTTAACGTCGTGGCCCTGTACGGCGGCCAGCGTTATGACGTGCAGCTGCGCGCTCTGCGTCAGGGCCCGCAAATCGTAGTAGGGACTCCAGGCCGTCTGCTGGACCACCTGAAGCGTGGCACCCTGAACCTCTCTAACCTGAGCGGTCTGGTGCTGGATGAAGCCGACGAAATGCTGCGCATGGGCTTTATCGAAGACGTAGAAACCATCATGGCAGAGATCCCGGCTGAACATCAGACCGCACTGTTCTCTGCAACCATGCCGGAAGCGATCCGTCGCATTACCCGCCGCTTTATGAAAGAGCCGCAGGAAGTGCGCATTCAATCCAGCATCACTACCCGTCCGGACATCAGCCAGAGCTACTGGACTGTGCACGGCATGCGTAAAAACGAAGCGCTGGTGCGTTTCCTGGAAGCGGAAGACTTTGATGCGGCGATTATCTTCGTACGTACCAAAAACGCGACCTTGGAAGTGGCTGAAGCGCTGGAGCGCAGCGGTTACAGCAGCGCCGCACTGAACGGCGACATGAACCAGGCGCTGCGTGAGCAGACCCTGGAGCGCCTGAAAGATGGTCGTCTGGACATCCTGATCGCAACCGACGTGGCTGCTCGTGGCCTGGACGTTGAGCGTATCAGCCTGGTGGTAAACTATGACATCCCTATGGATTCAGAGTCTTACGTTCACCGTATCGGCCGTACTGGCCGTGCAGGTCGTGCCGGCCGTGCGCTGCTGTTCGTAGAAAACCGCGAACGTCGCCTGCTGCGTAACATCGAACGCACCATGAAGCTGACCATTCCAGAAGTTGAACTGCCAAACGCAGAACTGCTGGGTGAGCGTCGTCTGGCCAAGTTCGCCGCTAAAGTACAGCAACAGCTGGAAAGCAGCGATCTGGACATGTACCGCGCACTGCTGGCTAAACTGCAGCCGGAAGAAGAGCTGGAAATGGAAACCCTGGCCGCGGCATTGCTGAAAATGGCACAGGGCGAACGTCCTCTGATCCTGCCACCGGATCCCGTGTTCAAACCACGTCAGCGTCGTGAATTCAACGACCGTGACGACCGCGGTAACGACCGTCGTCGTGACGCACGTCCAGACAGCCGTGACGGTGGCGCAGATCGCCCACGTCGTGAGCGTCGTGACGTTGGCGAAATGCAGCTGTACCGCATTGAAGTGGGCCGTGATGACGGTGTTGAAGTTCGTCATATCGTTGGCGCGATCGCTAACGAAGGTGACATCAGCAGCCGTTACATCGGTAACATCAAGCTGTTTGCTGGTCACTCCACCATCGAACTGCCAAAAGGCATGCCGGGCGAGATCCTGTCTCACTTCACCCGTACCCGCATTCTGAACAAACCGATGAACATGCAACTGCTGGGCGATGCACAGCCGCATGAACGTCGTGAGCGTCGCGAAGGCGGTGCTGGCGCAGGTAACGGCGAGCGTCGTGGCGGTGGTCGTCCATTCAACGGCGAACGTCGTGAAGGGGCAAACCCAGGCCGTCGTTCTTTCGGCGAACGTCGTGAAGGCGGTGCTGCTGCTCCTGCCGGCAACGGTGGCGAACGTCGTGGCGGTAACTTCAACCGTGACGGCCAACGCGCTCCACGTCGTGATGATGCCGCTCCGGCTGCACCACGTCGCCGTTTCGGTGATGCATAACATCTGATTTGACCGCTTGCGGTTAATCGGACCAAGAAACCAGCCTTCGGGCTGGTTTTTTTATGCCTGAAATTCACCGTTAAATGGCGGAAAATGGCGTATCATTTATAAGGTTTTTTCTTATGGATACTACGCACGGGAGATGCCATGAGTTGGCAGCAGTTCAAGTCTCAATACCTGGTGCGCTTTTGGGCGCCTTTACCCGCGGTGATTGCCGCAGGGATCCTCTCCACCTACTACTTCGGTTTGACCGGTACCTTCTGGGCGGTAACCGGCGAATTTACCCGCTGGGGCGGCCACGTATTGCAGTGGTTCGGTCTGCACCCCGAGCAATGGGGCTACTTCAAGGTTATCGGCCTTGAGGGCACGCCGCTGCAGCGCATCGACGGCAGAATGATCATCGGCATGTTCGCCGGCTGTATCGCCGCCGCGCTGTGGGCCAATAACATCAAGCTGCGTCAGCCACAGCATCGTATTCGCATTGTGCAGGCGCTGATGGGGGGCATTATCGCCGGCTTTGGTGCGCGCCTGGCGATGGGCTGTAATCTGGCCGCGTTCTTCACCGGTATACCGCAGTTCTCTCTGCATGCCTGGTTCTTTGCGCTGGCGACCGCGGCCGGCTCCTACTTTGGTGCCAAATTCACCCTGTTGCCGATGTTCCGTATCCCGGTGAAATTACAAAAGGTGAAGGCCGCGGCGCCGCTGACGCAAAAGCCTGAGCAGGCGCGTCGCCGCTTCCGTCTGGGCATGGTGATTTTTTTCCTGTCGGTAGCCTGGTCGCTTTGGACGCTGTTCGATGCGCCGAAGTTGGGGATCGCCATGCTGTTCGGCATAGGTTTTGGCCTGTTGATTGAGCGTGCGCAGATCTGCTTCACCTCGGCCTTCCGCGACTTATGGATCACCGGCCGTACGCACATGGCGAAAGCGATCATTATCGGCATGGCGGTGAGCGCCATCGGCATTTTCAGCTATGTGCAGTTGGGTGTTGCGCCGAAAATCATGTGGGCCGGCCCCAATGCGGTGCTGGGCGGGCTGCTGTTTGGTTTTGGCATCGTGCTGGCCGGCGGTTGTGAAACCGGCTGGATGTACCGCGCGGTGGAAGGACAGGTGCACTATTGGTGGGTGGGGCTGGGTAACATCATCGGCGCGACCCTGCTGGCTTACTACTGGGATGACCTGGCCCCGGCGCTGGCCACAGATTACGACAAGATCAACCTGCTGGACACTTTCGGGCCGATCGGCGGCCTGCTGGTGACTTACCTGCTGCTGGCGTTGGCGTTTGCCGCGATGCTGTGGTGGGAGAAACGCTTTTTCCGCGCCAAACCCGATGCGCAGGTGGTTAATTTGAGGAGTGTGTCATGAAGCAAGCGGCGATAGTGCCAGATTATCGTTTGGATATGCTGGGGGAACCTTGTCCGTATCCGGCAGTGGCCACGCTGGAGGCGATGCCGCAGTTGAAGCCGGGCGAGATCCTGGAAGTGATCAGCGACTGCCCGCAGTCGATCAACAACATCCCGCTCGACGCGCGGAATCACGGTTACAAAGTGCTGGATATTCAGCAGGATGGGCCAACCATCCGCTATCTTATCCAACGCTAACCTGCCAGGGGCAGCATTGCGCTGCCCCGTTTTGCACGGCGGGCGTGAAGGGAAATGATTGCCCTGCGGCCCGGCGTTGACTTACCCTTTCGCCAGCGTGTCTTTTACTCCGGCGACAATCTCAAACGAACGTAACCGCGCCTGATGGTCGAAGATCTGGCCGTTAACCATGATCTCATCCGCACCGGTTTCGTTGAGCAACGTTTGCAGCCCGTGACGCACGGTATTTTCGTTACCTATGATCGACATGCGCAGTGCCTGATCAACCCCGTACTGTTCCCCGGCGGTCCACAGCGCGTGGATATTGTCCACCGGCGCCGGCAATGGGCCCGGCGAGCCGCGGCGCAGGTTGATGAACTGCTGCTGCATCGACGTAAACAGGAAGCGCGCATCGGCATCGCTGTCGGCGGCCACCACGTTGACGCACACCATCGCATGCGGCTGCTGGCACTGCTCGGAAGCCTTGAAGTTGTCGCGGTACAGGTTCAGCGCTTGGAACAACATCTCCGGCGCAAAGTGAGAAGCGAAGGCGAACGGCAGGCCGAGCTGTGCCGCCAGCTGTGCGCTGTACAGGCTGGAACCGAGCAGCCAGAGGGGAACGTGCAGCCCCTGGCCGGGAACCGCCTGGACCGGCTGACCCGGTTGCACATCGCAGAAATAATGTTGCAGTTCCTGCACGTCGCGCGGGAAGTTATCCACTTCGCTGGACAGATGGCGGCGTAGCGCCATCATGGTGCGCTGATCGGTACCGGGCGCGCGGCCAAGGCCCAGGTCGATGCGGCCGGGGTACAAGGACTCCAGCGTACCGAACTGTTCGGCAATCACCAGCGGTGAATGGTTAGGCAGCATCACGCCGCCGGAACCGAGGCGAATATGCCGGGTGCCGGAAGCCAGATAGCCCAGCAATACCGACGTGGCGGCGCTGCCGATGCCGGTCATGTTGTGATGTTCCGCCAACCAATAGCGTTGATAACCCCATTTTTCGGCATGTTGTGCTAAATCTAAAGAGGCGTGAAACGCATCACGCGGCTTTGCCCCTTGGGGAATGGGGGATAAATCCAGTACCGACAGGGGTACCGCAGTTTTTTCAGTCATGGCATCGTCCATCAAAAGGTGATCGCTTAAAGGGCGATTGCAGAAGTCTGCAAACTACAAAGCTTAATGTGCTTTTAGTGTTAAAAGCATAATCCAATTTATGGTTATAAAAGAGGATATATGTGCTTGTGATATCCTCATGAGAAAAATGGTTTTTTTGGGAGTTTATTGAAATATGGACATGATGATTCCACCTGCCGCTTACTGCTCAGGGAGCTGAGAGAATGAAAAAAAAGACGTTGTTTACCCTACTGTTGATGGTGGTGGCGATCGCCATGGCGATATTGTTCCGCGCGCATAATCAGGATTTGCTGTTGCAGGGCGAAGTGGATGCGCCTGAGGTGATTGTGGCGTCCAAGGCTAAGGGACGAGTGATTGAACGTCTGGTGGAGCGTGGTGACGACGTGCAGGCAGGGCAAGTGATGATTCATCTCGACAGCCCGGAACTGATGGCGCAACTGCGTTCCGCGCAGGCGACGCGCGATGAGGCCAAGGCGCAGCTCGACCAGTCGCTGCACGGCACGCGTGAAGAAAGCATCCGCAACCTGCGCGCCAATCTGGCGCAATCCGAAGCCCAATATCGCAACGCGCAGAACGACTACAACCGTAACCTGAGCGTGGCTGGCAAAGGCTATATTTCGAAGTCTGAACTGGACAGTTCGCGCCGCGCGCGCGATACCGCTTTCCAGCAGGTGCAGGCGGCCAAGGCCAACCTGGACGAAGGGATTAACGGCGACCGTGTCGAATTACGCCAGCAGTACGCTGCGGCACTGCGAGCAGCGGAAGAAAACTTGCTGCAGGTGAAAGCCCAGACGGACGACCTGCAGGTTTTAGCCCCGGTGACCGGCGAAGTCGGGCCAATACCGGCAGAGGTGGGGGAGTTGCTGAATGCGGGCAGCCCGTTACTGACGCTGATCCGCATACCGGACGCTTATTTCGTGTTTAACCTGCGTGAAGATATTTTGGCCCATGTCCGCAAGGGCGACAAAGTCCAGATGCGGGTACCGGCATTGAAGGACAAAATGATCGAGGCGGAAGTGCGCTATATCGCCCCTCTCGGCGACTACGCTACCAAACGTGCCACCCGAGCTACCGGGGACTTCGATCTGAAAACGTTTGAAGTGCGCCTGTATCCGTCACAGCCGGTAGACGGCCTGCGCCCAGGGATGAGCAGCTTATGGCTATGGAAAGAGTAAGGGCCGGCTGGCGCTGCTTCAGTCACGCGTTTGGCAACGAGTGCCGGGTTGCCTTTCGCAGCCCGGTAGTGCACTGGCTGAGCTGGATCTTCCCGCTGATCCTGTTTGGTCTGATCAGCAGTAACTTTTCGGAAGGGACCTTGCTCGATCTGCCGGTGTCGGTGGTGGACAGCGATCACAGCCCGTTATCCAAATCGCTGACGCGCCGTCTGGATGCCGGTTCGCACGCCCACGTCGAGGCTTACCCCGGTGGGCTGCAGGAATCGCTGCATCGCCTGCGTAGCGCGCAGGATTATGCGCTGCTGTACGTGCCGCCGGATTTTGAGGCCAACGCGCTGGCTGGCAAACAGCCGAGCGTGGTGATGTACTACAATGCGCTGTTTTACGGCGCCGGGCTGTATTCCACCCAGGACTTCAGCGGCCTGATGACCGAAATCAACGCCAGCTACCGCAGCATCATCGCCGGCGAAATGGGCAAAACCTTGCCGCCCCTGGCAGACGTGACGCTCTCCTACGGCAGCTTATTCAACGCCAGCGGCAGCTACATCTATTATCAACAGTTTGCCGCCACCATCCACCTGCTGCAGCTGTTCGTGGTGACCTGCATGATCTACGTGCTGGCGCGCAGCAAATCCTTGCTGAAGGCTCGGCCGTTCAGCCTGGCGCTGCTCGGCAAGCTGGCGCCGTATACTTTATGTTTCACCAGCTTGCTGATGGTTGAAATTGCCGCATTGGTGGGCATTTTTGACGCCCGCGTCAGCGGCAATCCGCTGTTTATGCTGATGATTGGCTTCTTCTACGTGATGGCGGCGCAGAGCATTGGCCTGCTGCTGTTTACCTTTACCAGTAGCACCATCACCGCCTACAGCCTGATCGCCATTTTGGTGAGTATTGCGCTGACCTTTTCGGGCATGGCGGTGCCGGAACTGTCGATGCCGCTGCCGGCGCGCATTATCTCCAATATTGAGCCGTTAACTCATGCGTTGTACGCCATGTTCGACGTATTCCTGCGGCAAGTCCCTGCCAGCGCCATCTTCAGCGTCTGTGCGTTGCTGTCTATTTATCCGCTGGTGACAGCACTGCTGGTGCGTAACCGGCTGTTGGCGCGGCTGTTGAAAGAAGGGGGAGCAGGATGAAACTTTATTGGCAAACCTTCGTCCGGGTGCTGCTCGGGATGCTGGAGCGGCCTATGTGGCTGATGTTGATCCTGTCGTTGTGCGTCATGAGCATGGTCTATGCCAACCGCACGGTATGGGACCTGCCGGTGGGCGTCATCGATCAGGACCACAGCACCGCCAGTCGCCAGCTGATCCGTCAGTTGGACGCCACCTCCAAAATCGCCATTGAAACTTATGACAGCCTGGAGCAGGCACAGCGGGATCTTGGCTGGCGTAAGCTGTTTGCGGTGATCATCATGCCGGTGGATCTGGAGAAGAAGATCCTGAGCGGTCAGAATATCGTGGTGCCGGTGTATGGCGATGCGACCAACCGCCTGGCCAACGGGCAGATCCAGCAGGATGTGGTGGCGGCTTATCAGCAGTTACTGACCCAGTACAACAACGGGTTGCTGCTACGCAGCGGTTTCAGCGAGCGCCAGGCGCAGGTGATCCTGACGCCGATCGTCGGGCAGACGTTGGATGTGTTCAACCCGGGCATCAGCTTTGCGGCGATCATCTTTCCCGGCCTGCTGGTGATGCTGCTGCAGCACTCGCTGTTGATTGCCTGCGTGCGCGTCAGCATTGCCATGAAGAGTATGCCCGGTGGCAAAGCACCGTTGGCGGCGCATCTGGGGGGGCTGACGGCGTTGCTGCCGATCTGGCTGTTCCTGTCAATCGTGCTGTTTGTACTGTGGCCGTGGGTGCTGGGCTACCGGCAAACGGCGGGCATTGCGGAAATTCTGCTGCTGACCTTCCCGTTCTTGCTGGCGGTGTTGGGCTTGGGCAAGCTGGTGACCGAGTGCCTGCGCAGCGTCGAAATGATCTACCTGACGCTGGCGTTTATTACGACGCCGATATTTTATCTTTCGGGCACCATCTGGCCGCTGCAGGCGATGCCGGGCTGGGTGCGGGCGATTTCCTACAGCATTCCCTCCACCTGGGCGACCAAGGCCGTTGCGGGGGTTAACCAGATGGGGTTGTCGCTGAACGAAGTGTGGGGAGACGTGGCGATGCTGCTGGTGTTGGGGGTTATTTACACCCTGTTGGGCTTCGGCGTGGGTTTCGTACGCAACAGCGTCGCGCTGCGCAGTATGTTCCGCAAACGGCAGGTTAATTAGCGTTCCAGCTAGAGAGCCCCACCATTTCCTTGACCCTTAACAAGGTAGACAAACGCGCCGTCTCGCATAATCACGCCCGTGAATTTTCTTACTGGTGTGATTGTATGGCTTACCAACTGAACCTGAACTGGCCCGAGTTTTTAGAGAAATACTGGCAGAAAAAACCTGTTGTTTTGAAAAATGCCTTCCCGAACTTTGTCGATCCTATCACGCCAGACGAACTGGCGGGGCTGGCGATGGAGCCTGAAGTTGACAGCCGTCTGGTGAGTAACACTGAGGGAAAATGGCAGGCCAGCAACGGTCCGTTTGAACATTTCGATGACCTCGGTGAAACGGGGTGGTCCCTGCTGGCGCAGGCGGTTAACCACTGGCATGCGCCCTCAGCCGAGCTGGTGCGCCCGTTTCGCGCCTTGCCGGACTGGCGCCTGGATGATCTGATGATCTCCTTCTCGGTGCCGGGAGGCGGTGTGGGGCCGCATATCGACAACTACGATGTGTTCATCATTCAGGGGATGGGCCGCCGTCGCTGGCGCGTAGGCGATGCCTTACCGATGCGCCAGTTCTGCCCGCATCCGGCGCTGCTGCACGTTGATCCGTTTGAGCCGATCATTGATGAGGACCTGGAACCGGGCGACATTCTGTACATCCCGCCAGGCTTTCCACATGACGGCTTTACCCACGAAACGGCGTTCAACTATTCAGTGGGTTTCCGTGGGCCAAACGGCCGCGACTTGATCAGCAGCTTTGCTGATTACGCGCTGGAAAACGATCTGGGTGGCGCGCATTACAGCGATCCTGATTTAACCCTGCGTGAACATCCGGGCCGGGTCGAAGAATATGAGCTTGAGCGCCTGCGCTCAATGATGTTTGAAATGATCGCCCAACCGGAAGACTTTAAGCAGTGGTTTGGCCGTTTTGCCACTACGCCACGTCATGAGCTGGATATCGCTATGGCGGAACCCCGTTATGAAGCGGAAGAGGTATTGAATGCGCTGATGAGCGGTGAAACCCTGACTCGCCTGAGCGGCCTGCGTGTGCTGCACATCGGCGACAGCTTCTTCATCAACAGCGAGCGTCTGGATGCCGTGGACGATCGTGCGGCCGATGCGCTGTGTCGCTATACCGAGCTGGGCCAGCCGGAGTTGGGTGATGCGTTGCAAAATCCGGCCTTTGTGGCCGAGCTGACAGAGCTGATAAATCAGGGATACTGGTTCTTCAAAGAGTAGTTGTCGCTGTTGGCTGACTTGCCGGGGGGCGCTATGCCTGCCCGGCAACTTTGTGTTTTCTTAACGGATCAAGACACCAATTCCAGCCCCGCGACCCGGCGCCAGTAGCCGTTACAGTCGGCTTTATCGGCCAGGGCCAGCGGCTGCGCCCCTTGCTCGTTGGCACGAAAACGGTCGACAAGCGTGAGCGTTTCCTCACTCTGCGGCGACAGGCGCACGATGTCTACCAACCCCTGCATACTGCTCAATTCGTTACCCAGGTTGTAACAGTAGCCGCTCATGGTCTGGATACCGTTGAGCACGAACACCTGCTGCTGTTCTTGCGAACGCATCATGCGGCCTTGCGGGTATTTAATGCAGCAGGTTTCGCATTCGTCCTTGGCGCGGTCTTCAGAGCGTGCGGTGAAGCAGCGTGCTGAATAGGCCAGCGGCAGGTGACCGTAGCTGAGCACCTCCACCTCAAACTGCTGGCGGAAGCCCAGTTCTTCGCACTGCGCCAACAGTTTGGCCAGCCAGTCGCGTGACAGCTCGACCGGCATACACCAGCGGGTCATGCCCTGGCGGTGCAGCAGGCGCAGGGTATAGGCGTTGTAGCAATTCAGCGCGTGACCGGCGACGAACGGCAGGCCACGTTCCGCGGCCATGTTCACCGTGCCCAGATCGTTGGCTTCGATCAGGAATTCGCCGTTTTCCACATAACGCTTCAGTTCGTTCAGTTCGGACGGCGCCTGTAACAGGGCCAGGGTAGAGATCACCACCTGCTTGCCGCTGCGGGCTATCTCTTGTGCCAGCGTCAGCCAGTCGCCCACCTTCATTTCACGCCGCTTGGTGCAGACACTTTCACCGAGATAAATAATCTCCGCGCTGCTCTCCACCGCCTGCTGATAAAAACTTTCGATCTCGGTTTTTGGCCAGTAGTACAGCACCGGGCCTAATGCGTATTTCATGCGTCCTCCTGCTACTGCCATTTGCGATGATAGGCGCCGAGGGTGGTCTGGGTACCTTCGGACATCGAGCCGAGCGCCTCCATCCAGCCGGCCTCGGCCTGATAAGCGGCCGGATCGGCCTGGCAGCGGTCGATAGCCTGGCGCCACACGCGGGCAACCTGACTGACATAGGCCGGGCTGCGCTGGCGGCCTTCAATCTTCACCGAAGCGATATTGGCGGCCAACAGCTCCGGCAGCAGTTCCAGCGTATTGAGGCTGGTGGGCTCTTCCAGCGCGTGGTAGCGCACGTCATCCACCAGATAGCGGCCCTTGCACAGCGTTGGGTAGCCGGCATTTTCATCGTCCCGGTAGCGGTCGATCAGCACCCCGTTCAGGCGCGACTCCATACCCTGAGCCGTTTGCTGCCAGCGCACGTAGCGTGCCGGCGAACAGGCACCGACGGTGTTGGGGGATTCGCCGGTCAGATAAGAGGAGAGGTAGCAACGCCCCTCGGCCATGATGCACAGGCTGCCGAAGGCGAAGACCTCCAGCGGCACTGGGCTGGTACGCGCCAGCTGTTTAACCTGGTGCATCGACAGCACGCGCGGCAGCACCACCCGACCAACGTCGAAATGGCGTTGGTAGAAGCGAATTGCCTCTTCGTTAGTGGCAGAAGCCTGCACCGACACGTGGCGCTCCAACTGCGGGTAACGTTCGGCGGCGTATTCCAGCATCGCCAAATCGGCGAGGATCAGCACGTCGGCACCCAGTTGAGCCGCCATATCCACCGCCCGCTGCCAGCGGGCGTAGCCGTCCGGGTGGGCAAAGGTATTGATGGCGATGTGCAGCTTGCGGTTGTGGCGATGGACGTACTCGACCGCCTCCTGCAGCTTTTTCTCGGTAAAGTTGAGGCCGGCAAAGTGGCGCGCGTTGGTATCATCTTTCAGGCCGATGTACACGGCGTCAGCGCCGTTATCCACCGCAGCCTTCAGGGCCGGCAGGTTACCGGCGGGACAAAGCAGCTCCATAGATTTATCCTGACTCAGCATGCACCCATGGCGGATGCGGGCTGTCACAATGTTTACCGGTGACCGTTTTTAACCGGCAAACGCTAATCGGGAGGCAATTTTAGTGAAAGCGTGCTGAACAGGCTTTGATTTGAGGCAGCTTCTGGCGTATTGATAAAGCTGACGGCAAAATGCACTATTTGTTGATATAGAGCGCTTCTGCCGTGCGCCACTGTGGCAAAATAGTGCATCTGTGTTGAAAGGAGTGAACGACAGTGTTGGAACAATTACGAGCGCGCATTGTGCGCCAGGGGCCGTCGCTGCTGCGAGTACCGCTAAAATTCACGCCGTTTGCTTTGCAGCGCCAGCTTCTGGAACAGGTGCTGGGCTGGCAGTTCCGCCAGGCGTTGGCGGATGGCGATTTGGAATTTCTCGAATCGCGCTGGTTAAAGATCGAAGTCCGCGATCTGGCGCTACACTGGTTTATGACGGTAGAAAACGGCAAGCTGGTTGTCAGCCAACACGCCGAGGCTGATGTCAGCTTCAGCGGCGACGCCAACGATCTGATTCTTATCGCAGCGCGTAAGCAAGATCCCGATACGCTGTTCTTTCAGCGTCGGCTGCAGATTGAAGGGGACACCGAATTGGGCCTGTATGTAAAAAATCTGATGGATGCCATCGAGCTGGAAGCCATGCCTGCGCCGTTGCGCCTGGGCCTGCTGCAATTGGCTGAATTTGTCGAAGCAGGGCTGCAGGAGGGCACGGCGCAAGCTTCCCGTGTGCCGGTATCATGCTAATCCGCGTAGAAATTCCGGTAGATGCCGCAGGGATCGACGCGCTGTTGCGTCGTGCCTTCGGGCGTGACGACGAGGCCGATCTGGTGCAGCAACTGCGCGAAGATGGCCTGTTGACGCTGGGCATTGTTGCCACTGACGACGAAGGCGGCGTGGTAGGCTATGCGGCGTTCAGTCCGGTGGATGTGGCCGGAGAGGATCGCCAATGGGTCGGTCTGGCACCGCTGGCGGTGGACGAAAGCCTGCGTCGGCAGGGGCTGGGAGAAAAGCTGATCTACGAAGGGTTGGATTCGCTCAATGAGTTCAGCTATGCCGCAGTGGTGGTGCTGGGCGATCCCGCTTATTACGGCCGCTTCGGCTTTAAACCGGCTGCCGCCTACGGGCTGCAATGCCGTTGGCCGGGCAGCGAAGCCGCCTTCCAGGTGTATCCGCTGGCGGAAAATGCTCTGGATGATGTGCGCGGGGCGGTGGAGTTTTCCGAGCCGTTTAACCGGTTTTAATCTCAGCTTCCGGCAGTAAATGATCCAACGAAAGAGGCGGGTGATTCACCAGCCTCTCTTTTGCGTTTTGCTCAGCTGCTTCACCCGGTATTCCAACCTTAGCGCTTTAGAACGATCCCCCGCCAGGCAGTGAAACGCCAACACCAGCTCGCCTTTGCCCCGCAGTGCCTTTGCACCTTTGCCGGCCTGATGCTGCGCCAGACGTCGTTCGACGTCGGTAGTAATGCCGGTATACAGCATGCCGTTAGGCAGACGCAGCATGTAAAGGTGCCAGGGGGAGAGGGTATCGGTCATTAATAAGCAGCAACTTCGGTGGCCAGGGTGGGAATATGATGGCATGTTCGCCGTCGTAATCCCACCCTGGCCGCTAGTGGATGACTACCGTCAGCCTTTTTTGCCCGCGATTTCGAAGCGAGGTGAAACGAGGCCGTACAGCGTCCAGCCGAGGAAAGTGGCGATGGCACCCCACATCATGGCTTCTTCACCGGAACTGTAGAGCGCATAGAAGCTGTAAAGCGCGCCAATGCCGGCGATGATGTTGGCGATGCGCGCTTTTTTCTCCGGCACTTTCGCCACCTTTTGAATAATGATCAGCGCCGCCATCGACAAGATGTAGGGGATAATATTGGTCACCACGGCCAGATTAACCAGCACGTTGAACTGCTTGTTCAGCGATGGGCTGATGGTCATCAGCGACAGCACGCTCTGGATAACGACAATGGTCAGCATGCCTTTGACCGGGGCGTCCGCCTTGCTGAGTTTCGAGAAGATTTTCGGGAAGAAACCGCTGTCGGCGGAAGATTTGAACACCTGGGCGATGGTGAACTGCCAGCCCAGCAGCGAACCGACGCAGGACATGATCATCAGTGCCATGATGATCTTGCCGACCGTTGGGTTGAACATATGGGAAAACGCCAGTCCAAACGGCGCGGTGGAATTGGCCAGATCCATATTCGGTACTATGCCGGCGATCACGTTGGTCGAAACGATATAGATCACTGCGGCGCTAAGGGTGCCGCCCAGTACGGCGATCGGGACATTGCGCTCCGGGTTCTCCACCACGTCGGTATTGGCACAGGCGGATTCGAGGCCGAGGAAAGCCCATAGGGTCATGGAAATCGAAGCGCCAATGGCTTCAAAAGTCGGTACCTGATGCGGGTTCCAAGCGGCGACGTATGCGCTGCCGCTGAACCAGTGCCAGCCGATGATCGAAATCCCGACCACCGGAATGATGACGCCCCAGACGGTGATGCCGCTGATCCTGCCGGTAATGCGAGCACCGCCGAAGTTGGCGACCGTGGCCAACCACAGCACACCGATGGTGGCGATGCAGATCCCCAATGGGCTCAGGTTGGCGCCAAACAGTTCGGTACCGTAACCTACAGCGGAAATGGCGATGGCGATATTGGCGATCAGTAATGAAACGCCGTAGGTATAGTTCGCCATAAAGTTGCCCGATTTCCCGAAGGCATATTCAGCATATCCCCCCATGCCGCCGGATTTACGGCTGAACATCCCGCATTTGGCGAAGGCATAGGCGAGCGCCATTGAACCAATGGCGGTGACCAACCAGGACACGATCGAAATTGTTCCCACTTCGGCCAGCTTGGTCGGCAGCATAATTATGCCGGAGCCCATCATATTGACGGCCGTCAGGATCGTTAACTGCACGACCCCCATTTTATTATTGGACTTACTCATGATCATTCTCTCTTTTATGATGCGATCTGGGCGGTGAATAATATTCACCGCCTTGTAAGGTCGTTAATGACTCATGACGTAACCGTAAGCACGGTTCCAGCCGTCTTCATCTTTCTGGATATAAACACCCTGCAGTTCTGGTGCAAAACCAGGAAGTAAATTAATGCCCTCTTCCAGTGCCAGGAAATAACGCTGTGCCGCACCGCCCCATATTTCCCCGGGGACCACACATAAAACTCCCGGTGGATAAGGTAATGCTCCTTCGGCCGCAATACGGCCTTCCGCTTTGGCCAAAGAAACCAGTTCAATATTACCGCGGACAAATTCCGTGTTGGCATCTTGTGGATTCATGGCAATGCGAGGGAAATAATTTTTACGGAACATCTCTTTTTGCAGTTCTTTAACGTCGTAACTGACATAAAGATCGTGCATCTCCTGGCAAAGTTGACGCAGGGTATAATTCTTGTAGCGTTGCTCATTGCTTTTATATACCGCGGGCAGGACTTCACTGAGTAATGAATCCTGTTCGATGTGTTTTTCAAAGCGGGCAATCAGCGCCACCAGATGCTGCATCTTGGCGATGTCTTCGGCCGGCGTAAGCAGGAACAGGATCGAGTTGAGATCGCATTTTTCCGGTACGATGCCGTTTTCGCGCAGATAGTTGGCCAAAATGGTCGCTGGAATGCCGAAGTCGCTGTAGTTGCCGCTCGCCGTGTCTATGCCCGGCGTGGTGAGCAACAGCTTGCACGGGTCGACAAAATACTGCGATTCCGCATAGCCTTCAAAGGCATGCCATTTCTCGCCTGGCACAAAGTTGAAGAAGCGCAAATCGTTGGCCATCGTTTCGGTGTCATAAGACTGCCAGGGCTTGCCGTCGATCTGGTCTGGAACAAAGGGTTTGATTAACTGGCAGGTTTCCAACAGCATCTTGCGAGCCTCAATCCCTACGCGAACGCACTCCTTCCACAGGCGCTGGCCGCTTTTCCCTTCGTGCATTTTGGCATTGACGTCCAGGGCAGCAAACAGCGGATAGAACGGGCTGGTGGAAGCATGCAACATAAAAGCGTTATTGAAGCGCTTATGGTTGCAATAGCGACTTTGCCCTTTGATATGTTTGTCTTTTTTATGGATTTGCGAGGTTTGCGAGAAGCCGGCCTGCTGTTTGTGAACGGACTGGGTAACAATGATCCCCGGGTCGTTTTCATTCAGGTCGAGCAGTAAAGGCGAACAATCTTTCATCATTGGGATGAATTGTTCATAGCCCACCCAGGCGGAGTCAAACAGGATGTAATCGCACAGGTGCCCAATCTTGTCGACCACCTGGCGAGCGTTGTAAATGGTGCCGTCGTAGGTGCCTAACTGGATGATTGCCAAACGGAAAGGTCGGGCTTCATTGGCGCGTTCCGGCGCCACTTCGCGGATTTGCTGACGCAAGTAACGTTCATCGAAGCAGTGGGCATCAATACCGCCGATAAAGCCAAATGGATTGCGGGCGGTCTCCAGATAGATCGGCGTTGCGCCAGCCTGAATCAATGCGCCGTGGTGATTGGATTTATGGTTATTGCGGTCGAACAACACCAAATCGCCGCGGGTGAGCAGGGCATTGGTCGCGACTTTATTTGATGCAGAGGTCCCATTCAGCACGAAATAGGTCTTATCGGCGTTAAACACCTTGGCTGCGTGTTGCTGCGCGGCACAGGGAGCCCCCTCGTGGATCAATAAATCGCCCAGTTTGACGTCCGCGTTGCACATATCGGAACGGAACAGCGTCTCGCCATAGAAATCAAAGAACTGACGTCCGGCCGGATGTTTACGGAAGAATTCACCGCCCTGATGGCCCGGGCAGGCAAAGGTAGCGTTGCCCATTTCGACATACTGCGTCAGCGTGTTAAAGAACGGTGGCAGCAGATCTTTTTCATATTTTACCGCCGCGGCCTCCAACTGCTTGCCGTAGAACTGGGTGTTTTTCCCGCAGAGTTCAAATACCCCGTGCAGCGCCGGCAATACGGCGTTGTCCAACTCTTCTTCGCAGCAAACCGCCACAAACAGCGGGATGCTCAACCCGATCTCTTCGAGATGCGTCACCATGCCCTGTGCAACGTCGTCAACGGACAGCACAATGGCGGCGACATCGTTGAAATCGCTCTGGTGTACATCAACAATTTCACGTTCAGTTTCAAAACAGCCCAGTGTTTTTTCATTAGCGGCAATTTTAAGCTTTTTCATTTTTCTCATTCTTCAGGCAAAGATATTCCATCAGCAAATAATAAAATTTGCCGTTAATACCTTATGAAAATAAAGGTGTGCGAGAACCTGGCATGCCGAAAGGCATTCCTGAGTTCACTCTATTATTTGGGGCGACGTTCTTATCCAATAAAGATGAATTACGGTATTTTCCCTTGCGTAAGCAACAGAAATTTATCTCTGTTGATCAGAGTGAAAAATAAATCGTAATAATGTCTTGCGTTCGGAATAAGGACGAACGAGGAGGGAGGTTATCTGAAGTTAAAGAAGGCGAAGCTAAAGCAGCTACGATGAGCCATCATCATAATATGGGTAGTGCGCCTGATATGCGCCATTTTTCGGTTGTTGTTTTCCATTTCTAATCCACCTTGGTGCGTGAAAAGATGGCGCTATTTTAACGCAGGCTTGGCCAAAATATGTGATGCGTGTCACGCATATGCAGCTTTAAGTAAATAATTATTCACTGGTTATGCATTGAAGTGAATAAAAATACCGCGAAAGAGTTATTACGTATGTAAATAGATTGATAACAAACAGCCCATTTGGTGACCTGATTTTCCCTGGCCTGGAGAAAGGGCAAAAAAATTGCGTTTAAGAAGGGCATATACAGTGCAATTGAAGTGAGTTTGTTTTTATTATGTTATAAGTCCATATATTGATATTTTGTATATAAATTCACTTTATTTGGGTGTTTATTCTTTTTTCATTTTTGCCGGCATTGTTGTTATTTGTGACCCGCCTCAACAACACGGGTTAAGATGAAGCAAGCTAAAGGGGAGAATTCACAGTGATTATGACCGACGAGCATCAACCTATAGTGCACTTCCTCAGCAAGCAGCACGTACTGACGCTGTGCGCGGGAAACGGTATGGACATGTGGTGCGCCAACTGTTTCTACGTGTTTGATGCCGAGCGTATGGCGCTGTGGGTGATGACCGAAACCCACACACGTCACGGCGAGCTGATGCTGCAAAACGCCAGCGTGGTGGGCACCATAGCGCCGAAACCGAAGACCATCGCCTTGATCCGCGGCATTCAGTCTCGGGCGCAAGCGACGGTGCTGAATGGTGAGCAGGAGGCGCTGGCACGGGCACGTTACTGTAAGCGTTTCCCGATAGCCAAGATGATGAAGGCGCCGGTCTGGCAGTTGGATCTGCAGGAGGTGAAGATGACGGACAACACCCTCGGTTTCGGTAAAAAGCTTCACTGGGCGCGGGTCTGAATACGACAAACTATACTTTTCAGTATCATCAACCGGCGGGAGGGCATATGGCACGGGTATTTATTGTAGGGGCAACTGGGTTGGTGGGTAATGCACTGTTGCATCTGCTGCAGCGTGATCCGCAGGTCACGGCGATCGTGGCGCCAACGCGCAAGCCATTGCCGCCGCACGAAAAATTAGACAACCCCGTGGGTGATGATTTGTTCGCGCTGCTGACCGGTTGTGAACAGCCGGTCGATAGGGTGTTTTGCTGCCTGGGGACGACCCGCCGCGAGGCCGGTAGCGACGCTAATTTCCATTATGTCGATTACACCCTGGTGGTGGAAAGTGCGCTGACTGGCCGTCGGTTAGGGGCGCAGCATTGTCTGGCCGTCAGTGCATTAGGCGCGAACAGGCGCTCTACGTTCCTCTATAACCGCACCAAAGGGGAAATGGAGCAGGCGCTGCGTGAACAGAGTTGGCCGCGCCTGACGCTGGTGCGGCCATCCATGCTACTGGGGTCACGGCCCTCGCCGCGTTTGCTGGAGCGCCTCACCGCGCCGCTGTTCAAATTGCTGCCCGGCAAATGGCGAGCGGTGAGTGCCGAAGACGTGGCACAAACCCTGCTGGAACAGGCGTTCAGCCCTGGCAACGGCGTTAGGGTGCTGGAATCCGATCGGCTGCATTGTTACCGCAGTGCACGCTGAGATTATCGAACGCCAGCTCCAGGCCAGGCGGCAGTTCATTGTCCGTCAGCCACAAGTCGAGATGATGGCTGATGTGCGTCAGCAGCGTACGGCCTGGCTGTAAGCGTTGCTGAATTTCTTGCGCACGGGTCAAGTCGTTGTGGTTGCGCGGTGCCTGCGGCTGAGGGGGCAGGCTGCAATCGAGCACCAGCAAATCCAACGGCACTCCGCGCAGAAAAGCGTCGGTATCGGGCGGCAGGCCGACGGTATCGGTCAGGTAGGCCAGCGATGCTCCTGCGGCCTGTATCAGATAGCCCAGCGTGATTTTTGAATGCTGCAGCGGCAACGGGGTGATGCACAACCCGCCCAGTTCAAGGAGTTCGAAGGGGGTTAATGGCGGTTGAAACGCCAGAATGCCGGGATGTTTGAACAGGTCATCGCAGCCCTGTTCGTCCGCCGGACCATAGACGGGAATAAAATTTCCGCATCCCCAACGCAAAGGAAATAACCCCTGCACGTGATCCATGTGGTAATGTGTCAGTAAAAAACGTTGAATTTCCCCCGCCGAAAAACGCCGTTCCAACGACGGTAATCCCGCATCCAGCAAGGTCGTTTCCCCCTGAAATTTGAGCATGGCGCTGCACGGTCGTCGCCGAAACGCCGGCTCGCGCCTCGCCCGCTGACAGACCAGACAATCACAGCCAAACACCGGGATCTGTTGCGCGCCACCGGTGCCGAGAAACGTCAGTTGCATGTCGTCACTCCCGATTATAAATACTTCTCCGCGAAGGCATGGATATCACGGAAATCCGCCAACCGTTGTTGCAGCGTCTGGTGGTCCCAGTGCCACCACTGGCTGCGCTCAATGCGTTCGATCAGGGCGTCGTCGAAACGCATGCCGATCTTTTTGGCCGCTACGCCGGCGACAATCTCATAGGGGGCGACATCTTTGGTGACGACCGCTGCGCTGCCGATAACGGCACCGTTGCCGATGCTGACGCCGGGCATGACGATGGCGTTATGACCGATCCAGACGTCGTGGCCGATAGTCACATGCTGTTCGCGCCGCCAGTCGAAGAACGCTTCGTCATCTTCTCCCAGGTCATAGTCTGAAGCGCGGTAGGTGAAATGGTGTTGGGCGATACGCTGGTAAGTGGGGTGATTGCCAGGATTGATGCGTGCATAAGAGGCAATCGACACGAATTTGCCGAGGGTGGCGTAAAAAATCTGGTTGTGTCCGGCGGTGTAGGAGTAATCACCCATTTCCACCTCCTCCAAGATCGCATCGTCGGCCAGATGCACATACTGGCCTAAGCGGGTGCGGTTAAGCGTCACGTTGTTACCGATTTTCGGCTGTGCGGCATCGTTCATGGCACGGCATCCTGTGGTTGTTTTGTCATAGAGGGCAGCAGCGCCAACAGCGCCAACAGCGCCGCCAGCGTGTCATCAAGGTTGCCGTCGTTATCCAAGCGTCGGCAACCGGCAGGGAGCTTTTCCTGGTACTCTGCCGCACGCGCCAATCGTTGTTCGATCTGCTCGGCATTTTCGCGTGCGCGATTTTGCAGCCGCTGGCGGAGAATATGCGTACTGACCTGCAGGCAAACCGGCAGCAGCTGTGCGCCATAACGCTGCTGCGCCTGTAAAAGGTGAGCGCGCGAGCCATTGACCACCACATCGATCCCCTGCAGCAACCAAAGATCCACTTCGATCCCAAAAGCGTAATGATGCTGGTGCGCGTGCCAGTCGAGGGCAAACAGGCCTTTGGCGCGGCGGCGCAAGAATTCGGGTTCACTGAGCGCAATGTGGTTCTCGCAGCCGGCGTCTGCCGGCCGGGTGATATAACGGTGCGCCACCAGCGGCGCACTGTCGGCGTGGGCGCGCAGGGCGGCCAGCAGGCTGTCTTTCCCGGCCCCGGAAGGCCCCATCAGATAGATAAGCTGCGCCATCAGAACACCTGCTTGCCCTGGCGCCACACGTTCTGCACGTAGATATGCTCGCCGTGCGGTCGCGCCAACACCAAATCTGCCCGTAATCCTTCGGCGATGGTCCCGCGATCCTGCAAGTCCAGCGCTTTTGCCGGGTTGCGGGTGATCATCTGCACCGCCTGCGGCAAGCCGTAGCCGTTGCGCTCGTCGGCCGCGATACGAAATGCCGCATCCAGCAGGCTGGCCGGGTAATAATCGGAAGACAGAATATCCAACACCCCCAACGCCGCCAGATGGTGCGCTGCCACGTTGCCGGAGTGGGAACCGCCGCGCACGATATTCGGCGCCCCCATCAGCACCTGTAATCCTTGCTGATGCGAGGCCAGGGCTGCGGCTTCGGTGGTGGGGAATTCGGCAATGGCACTGCCCAGCGCACAGGACTCGGTCACGTGTTCGGCGGTCGCGTCGTCGTGGCTGGCAAGAGAGATCTTGCGTGCCCGGCAGTGAGCGGCGATCGCTTCGCGGTTTGGCGTGGCCCAGCGGGCGGAAAGCCCGATTTGCTGCTCCTCAAAGTCGCTCATCTGCTGGTCATTGAGGTTGTATTTGCCCTGATAGTATTCGCGGTATTTTTCACGCGAAGCGAACTGTCGCTGGCCCGGCGAATGGTCCATCAATGACACCAGGGACACGCCCGGTTTATCCATCAGCTGTTCGAACAGCGGCAGGGTGCTGTCGTGCGGCAGTTCGCAGCGCAGGTGCAACCGGTGTTCGGCGCGGTTCACCCCCGCACGCTGGCTGTGGATCACCGCGTCGATCATTTTTTGCAGGTTCTCCAACCGGTGACCGCCGTCGCGTACGTCGCCAATGGCTACCGCGTCCAGCACGGTGGTGATGCCATTGGCCACCATCAATGCATCATGGCTGCTCATGGCCGAATGGGCCGGCCAGTCGACGTTGGGGCGCGGGGTGAAAAACTTGTCCAGGTTGTCGGTGTGCAATTCGATCAGGCCAGGCAGCAACCAGCCGCCTTCACCGTTCAGTGCCTGGGGTAACTGGCTCGGGGTATCGGCAAAACTGCGGATCGTGCCGTCGCTGATCTCCAGTGATCCTTCGACAACCTGATCTTCCAGCACCAGCTTCACGTTATTGATGATCATCAGAGGATCTCCAGCGCCTGTGGCGCCTGCATGTCATATAACCGGTCGGCGACCTGCTGACGGACGCCCTCATCATGAAAAATGCCGACGATAGCCGCGCCGCGCCGTTTGGCCTGTTCGATCAAGGCGACCACCGCCGCACTGTTGCGGCTGTCAAGTGATGCCGTGGGTTCGTCCAGCAGCAAAATCGGATAATCGACAATAAAGCCGCGCGCAATGTTCACCCGCTGTTGCTCACCGCCGGAGAAGGTCGAAGGCGCCAACTGCCAAAGACGCTGCGGCACATTGAGCTGATTTAGCAAGGTTTCGGCGCGTTCACGGCATTCGGTACGATCGGCACCCTGTTCCAGTAACGGCTGCATGACGACGTCCAGCGCGCTGATACGAGGGATCACTCGCAGGAACTGGCTGACCCAGCCAAGGGTATGACGGCGAACCGCCAGAATTTGGCGCGCTTCGGCCTGCACCATGTCCAGCCATTCCCCTTGATGGTTGACCCAGATATGGCCGCTGTCGGGCAGATAGTTGGCATACAGCGAGCGCAGCAGGGTTGATTTTCCGCTACCGGAATGGCCGTGCAGTACCACGCACTCGCCGCTGCTGACCGTCATGTTGGCGTCGTGCAACACCGGCAGCCGCGTGCCGTGCTGCTGGTGGAGCACAAAGGTTTTGCTGAGGTGTTCAACCCGGATTTGAATAGTCATCTGTTATTACCTTGTGTTACGACAGCACCGAAGAAACCAGCAGTTGGGTATAAGGATGGTGCGGATCGTCCAGCACCCGGTCGGTCAGGCCGCTTTCCACCACCTCGCCCTGTTTCATCACCAGCAAGCGGTGCGCCAGCAGGCGCGCCACGCCGAGATCGTGGGTGACAATCACCGCCGCCAACTGCATTTCCACCACCAGGGTGCGCAGCAGATCGAGCAGCCGCGCCTGCACCGAAACGTCCAGCCCACCGGTGGGTTCGTCCATAAACACCAGCTTCGGGTGGGTCACCAGATTGCGGGCGATCTGCAAGCGTTGCTGCATACCGCCGGAAAAGGTGGTCGGCAGATCGTCAAGGCGCGACAGCGGGATCTCGACGTCTTCCAGCCACTGTCCGGCCTGACGGCGGATGTCGCCATAGTGACGCTGGCCGATAGCCATCAGCCGTTCGCCGATGTTGCCGCCGGCGGAAACCTTGGGCCGCAGCCCGTCGAGCGGGTGCTGATGCACCACGCCCCAGTCGGTGCGCAGCAGGCGGCGGCGATCGCTCTCCGCCATCGCATATAAATCATGCTGTTGTCCGGCCTGCGGACGGTAGAGGATCTGCCCTTGCTGCGGCGCCAGTCGCGCAGAGATCGACTTCAGCAGGGTGGTTTTGCCGGAGCCGGATTCGCCGACGATACCCAGCACTTCACCGGGGTAGATATCGAAAGACACGTCGCTAAAGCCTTTGCCCGGCGCGTACAGGTGGGTCAGGTTAGCCACCGACAGCAGCGGCGTGGTGCTCAGAGGGGTGGAAGTCATCAGTGCTGCGCCTCTTGCGAAGGTTGCGCCAGTTGCTGCTGGCAGAAATCGGTATCGGAGCAGACGAACATGCGGTTGCCCTGGTCATCGAGCACCACTTCGTCCAGATAACTGTGGCGCGAGCCGCACAGCGCACAGGGCTCGTCCCACTGCTGTACGCTGAAAGGATGATCGTCGAAGTCCAGGCTCTCCACTTTGGTAAAGGGCGGCAGGGCATAGATGCGTTTCTCGCGTCCGGCACCGAACAGCTGCAGCGCCGGCATCATGTGCATTTTCGGGTTATCGAATTTGGGGATCGGCGACGGATCCATCACGTAGCGGTCATTGACCTTCACCGGATAGGCGTAGGTAGTGGCGATGTGGCCGTAGCGCGCGATGTCTTCATACAGCTTCACCTGCATCACGCCATACTCTTCCAGCGCATGCATTTTACGGGTCTCGGTTTCTCGCGGTTCGATAAAGCGCAGCGGCTCAGGGATCGGTACCTGATAAATCAGGATCTGGTCTTCGCGCAGCGCGGTTTCCGGAATGCGGTGGCGGGTCTGGATCAGCGTGGCCTCGGGCGTGCGCTCGGTGGTGGCGACCCCGGCGACGCGCTGGAAGAAGCGGCGAATCGACACGGCGTTGGTGGTGTCGTCGGCGCCCTGGTCAATCACCTTCAGCACGTCAGCACGGCCAATCACGCTGGCGGTCAACTGAATGCCGCCGGTGCCCCAGCCGTAGGGCATCGGCATTTCGCGGCCGCCGAACGGCACCTGATAACCGGGGATGGCGATGGCCTTCAAAATGGCGCGACGGATCATGCGTTTGGTTTGCTCGTCCAGATAACCCAGGTTATAGCCGGTTAATACTTCACTCATCGCGGGCCTCCTGACGCTCGCTAAATTCCTGGCGCAGACGCTTGAGCAGTTCCAGCTCGGCCTGGAAATCGACGTAGTGCGGCAGTTTAAGGTGGGAAACAAAGCCGGCGGCTTCGACGTTATCGGCATGGGCCAGCACGAACTCTTCGTCCTGCGCCGGGCTGGCGATGCCTTCGTCGTACTCGGGGCTTTGCAGTGCACGGTCTACCAGTGCCATTGCCATCGCCTTGCGTTCGGCGCGGCCAAATACCAGACCATAGCCGCGGGTGAAATGCGGCGGCTGGTCAACCGGATCGATAAAGCCGTTAACCATTTCGCATTCGGTTAGCAGGATCTCGCCGATATCAATGGTGAAACCCAGCTCTTCTGGCGTGATCTCCGCTGAAACATAGCCAGTGCGGATCTCACCGGCGAACGGGTGGGTACGGCCATAGCCACGTTGGGTGGAGTAGCTCAGCGCCAGTAAAAAGCCTTCGTCACCGCGCACCAATTGCTGCAGGCGGGCTGAGCGCGAGCAGGGGTAAACCGGAGGATTACGGGTGATATCGTCCGGAATGCTGCCGTCGTCCCGCTCCGCCAATGCCAGCTGTTGTTGACTGAGCAGATCAAAGACGTGGGCACAGTTTTCCGGCAAAGGTTCGTCGGCCTGCGGTGCGCGGGGGGCTTCGCCTTCTGCCAGCAACGCGAAATCCAACAGCCGGTGGGTGTAATCGTAGGTTGGCCCCAGCACCTGTCCGCCGGGCAAGTCCTTGTAAACCGCCGAGATACGACGC
Source organism: Serratia liquefaciens (assembly GCA_012719855.1). Classification (GTDB taxonomy): domain Bacteria; phylum Pseudomonadota; class Gammaproteobacteria; order Enterobacterales; family Enterobacteriaceae; genus Serratia; species Serratia liquefaciens_A. The sequence continues at coordinate 97,872 of JAAXZN010000048.1, forward strand.
TCCAGGCGCATGTTTTCTGTCGCCAGCGGTTCGCCGATCGCCAGGCGCGGCAGGGTGGTACGGTAGGCGCGCAGCAGAAAAATGGCCTCGACCAGATCGCCGCTCGCCTGCTTGATGGCCAACGCCGCCAGCTCGGGATCGTAGATACCGCCCTCGGTCATGACCCGATCCACGGCCAGCCCCAGCTGTTGCTCAATCTGCAGTGTGCCAAGCTCCGGCACGCTGTCGTCGCCGCGCCGCAGCTGTTCTTGTAACTGATGGGCGGCCTCAATGGCTTTTTCGCCCCCTTTAACGGCAACGTACATCAGCACACCTCCACGTGGGTGGTTCGCGGTAACGCCAACAGGCGCTCGCCGCAGGTCAGCAGGAAATCCAGCCCCAGCGGGAAGCGCTGCGGGCGGTTAAGCAGGTAATCCAGCAGCGCCGGCGGAAGCTGCGGTGCAATAATCCGTTGATGCTCGATGCCAGGCCCGGTCAGGCGCAGTGGCGTGCCTTGTTCCAGGCTCGCCAACTGCACAATCACCGTAGCGCTGAACTCGGGAGAAATTTCACTGCCGTACGGCAGCCTCTGTAAATCCGCCGCCTGCAGTTGCGTATCGAACAGCGCGAAACACACCTCTTCGGCGCGGTCGGCCAGGGGGGCTCCGCTGTGGAAACGAATGTTTGTTAGCGCTTGCTCACTTTCTAGCTCCGGACTCAGCTGGATCGGGGTTTCCTGATCCGCCAGGGTCAGCAAGGCGGCGGTGCTGGCGGCATTCAGCCTGTCCCAAGTCGGGCTACCTTGCAGGGTGACCAGATGTCCAGGTTCGCTTAACGCCTTAAGAATCAAACGAAAAGTCTGCTGAGATTGGTCGATTGGCTGGGTAAAACCTGTCAGTAGGCTCATGATTAATCCCCTCGCACCAGCGTAAAGAAGTCCACCCGGCTGGAGGCGACGGCCCGGGCACGTAGCTGGCGTTGCTCGTGTTGCAGCGCGGCCAGCGGCTCTATCAGCTGTTGTTGCAGCAATTCGGCCTGTTCCGGCAGTTGCAGCAGGGCATCCAGCAGCGCGCAGAGTTCGGCATGCGCCTTGTCGCGCCCGGCGATATAGCTGTAGCCATAGCCGCCGCTTTCGAGCTGTACCACTGCACGGGTGACGGTCATGTCGCCCAAGACGAAGCGGCGGCCGGTGGCGCCCATGCGCCCCTGCAACTGCGCCAGGCCAATTTCCGGTGCGCGGATGCTCTGGTAACGCGGGTTGATATTCAGCGCCTGCCAGTGGCTGCGCAACTGGGCCGGCTGGCTGTGCGCCAGTACCGACATCCAGCGTTGTCTCGGCTGTAAGGCTTGCATTTAGTGCTCCATCGTCAGTTCAATCATGTCGGCGCGCGCCAGGCTGACGGAGTATTCCGCCACGTTGTCGCTGCCGGTGCAGACGTTCAGGGTGCGCACGCACAGCAGCGGCGCCTGAGTGGCAATTTCCAGCATCCGGCTCTCTTTGGCCTGAGCACGGCGCGCACTGATGCGTGTCTGGCTGCGGGTCAGCGGCTGGTGGATGTTTGATTCGATAAATTCGTGCAGCGAACCGCTGTGAAACTGCTGGAGCGCCGGCCACCAGTCCAGATCGGGCAGATAGTGGTCGATCAGGCTCATCGGTACGCCGTTGACCCGGCGCAAAGTGCGAAGGTGGATCACCGTTTCGCCTTCTTCCCGCGACAAGGCGCTGGCAACATGCCCATTGCATGGGCGTAGCACAGCGAGTAAGCGCTCACTGGTGGGGTGACTTCCCTGCTCGAACAGGTTCTGACTGAAGCGGGTATTGGCATGCAACGGGTAGTCGTAGGGGCGCATCAACACCAGAATGCCGATCCCGTGCCGGCGTTGCAGCCAGCCGCGCTCCACCAATTGATCGACTGCACGACGCAGGGTATGGCGATTGACCTGATAGCGTTCCGCCAATTGCTGCTCGGAAGGCAGGTAGTCGCCACAGCGGTATTGGGTGCGCAGCTCTTGTTCCAGCTGTGCGGCGATTTGCTGGTAGCGGGTGGGGTAACTGGTCAGATGTCTAGATAAGTCCATCATAATAAAAAACCTCGGTGGCCATAACGACATAAAAAAATGCGGTTTATCGGCGTGTCTTACGGTGCTCACCCTGCGGCTTGGAAGACGACGGGCAGGTCCCGTGGTGAAGTTGGCATCATCTTGCAGGCATCAGATGACAATCGCGTTACGCGTCGGTGGCGAACAGATGAACTATTTTGGACAGGCAGATGATGCGCAGGGAGCCGCAGCGCGCTAAGCTGACGCTATTGATGATTGAATCGAGTTAACCTGATCCCATGCCACATCCCCTGACTGCAACTGAACACCGCGCGCGCCCTTGGCCGTGGTGGAAACCGGCGCTGTTTCTGCTGGTGGTGGCCATCGGCCTTTACTACGTCAAATGGCAGCCTTACTACGGCAAGGCCTTTCTGGCGGCGGACACGCATTCCATCGGCAAATCGATACTGGTCAACGACGACAGCAGCCCGTGGCTGGCGGCCTGGCACTACGCGCTGGTCTATTTCACGGCGGTGTGGAAGGCGGCGGTGCTTGGCGTACTGCTGGGTTCGCTGGTGCAGGTGCTGATCCCACGCGACTGGTTGATGCGCACGCTCGGCCATCCGCGTTTTTCCGGCACTTTGCTGGGTGCGGTGATCGCACTGCCGGGCATGATGTGCACCTGCTGCGCTGCGCCGGTAGCCGCCGGATTACGGCGTCAGTCGGTGTCCAGCGGTGCGGCGATGGCGTTCTGGTTGAGTAACCCGGTGCTGAATCCGGCGACGCTGATTTTCATGGGCTTTGTGCTCGGCTGGCAGTTTGCCGCAATCCGGCTGGTGGCTGGGGTGATCATGGTGCTGGGCATCGCCTGGCTGGTGCAGCGGGCCACTGCCAGGGATCCGCAACCGGCGGCTTTGCAAACGCCGCTGCTGCCGCTGGATAAAGCTGACGAAAGGCCGTTTTTCGGCCGCTGGCTCAGGGCGCTGTGGTCGCTGTTCTGGTCAACCATACCTGTCTACATTCTGGCGGTGCTGGCGCTCGGAGCCGCGCGCGTTTGGCTGTTCCCGCATGCCGATGGGGCGATAGATAATAGTTTGCTGTGGATTATTGGCCTGGCGATCGCCGGTTGCCTGTTCGTGATCCCGACGGCGGCGGAAATCCCGATTGTGCAGACCCTGATGCTGGCGGGCATGGGCACTGGCCCGGCGCTGGCGCTGTTGATGACCCTGCCGGCGGTCAGCCTGCCTTCTTTGCTGATGCTGAACAAGGCCTTCTCTGCCAAGGCACTGTGCCTGACGGCGCTGTTGGTTGCGCTGTGTGGGATCGTCACGGGCGTGGTAGGAATGGGGTTGGTATAAATTGTTTAATAAATAGTCTTTCATTCGTATTTGTGTTGTCACAAATGTGCTAACGTTGACGGGTTTTCAGTTGTTAATTATTGAGCGAATGCAGGAGTATCAAGATGGAAAGCCGTATCCAGTTTCGCATTGAGGATGAGACTAAACGTTTGGCGCAGAAAGCCGCAGAAGCCAAGGGGATCACTTTGAGTGAGGCATGTAGACGTTTGGCTGAGCAAATGGCAGATGAGCAACGGGCAACTGAGCAACATGAGAATTGGTTGAAAGAAAAGGTTGATGCCGCTTTTGCCCGTTTGCATGAAGGAAGCGCGGTCTATCTTGACCAACAACAGGTTGATGAAAGCATGGATGCCTTTAAGGCAAAAGTCCGAGCGAAATACGACCGAAAATAAGGATCGTTATGCGTGTCGAATGGGATGAAGAAGCGCTACGGGACAGGGAACGTATTTTTGATTTTCTCTATCCTTTTAATCCGCAGGCTGCTGAGCAGGCTGATGCTGAGATTGATAAGGCAGTGAGGCGCCTGTTGGATTACCCTGAACTCGGTAAAATTTGGTACAGACAGGCGCGTAAGTTATTGGTCAGCCAGGCTTCATTATTAGTTTTATACGTTGTTGTTGACGACGTGATTAAGGTTTTAGCCGTTGCTCATCAACGAGAGAAATTCCCTGACATATAGAACTAACGCAACTTATGCACCACCTGATTAGCGCTGCCGCGCCAAATCAGCGCCGGATCCTTTAAGTCCTGCACAAACTTGCCGTCAATCAACACGTTAATCCTGTCCACTATCTGCATTTGCTGCGCATCCAGCTCCGCCAGCCGGTAGCCGGTCCACAGCCAGATATCCTTGCCGGGGCATTCTGCGCGTACCCGTTTCACCAGTTGCAGCACCGCCGCGACGTTGGCGGGGTGCAGGGGATCGCCACCGGACAGCGACAGCCCCTGGCGTGGAATGCGCTTATCGTTCAGGTCGGCAATCAATTGGTCTTCCATCGCCTGGGTAAAAGGCTGGCCGGAGTTAAGCCGCCAGGTGCTTTTGTTGTAGCAGCCGGGACACTGGTGCACGCAGCCGGCAACAAACAGCGTGCAGCGGGTACCGGGGCCGTTGACGACATCGATGGGGTAGTACTGGTGATAATTCATCTTTCGCTTTCTGAAGGTAGGGGCTCAGCACGCTGAGCCCGGATAGCAGGCGCGGTTGGCCGCGCCCCGACCGACAGCAGTCCGGCGTCAGCCGATCTGCCCGTTCCCCAGGTGTTTCACCCGGCGTTTCACCTCTTCTTGCTTGCCGGCATTGAACGGCCTGGCGTCCGGGCTGCCGAGATAACCGCACACCCGGCGGGTAACGGAGACCTTGGACGGCTCGTGGTTACCGCATTTCGGGCAGGTGAAGCCCTTGCTGGTGCAGGAAAATTCTCCGGTAAAACCGCACTCGTAGCATTCGTCGATGGGCGTGTTGGTGCCGTAATAGGGCACGCGGCTGTAGCTGTAATCCCACACGTCTTCGAGCGCTTTCAGGTTGTGCTGCAGGTTCGGGTATTCGCCGTAACAGATGAAACCGCCGTTGGCCAATGGCGGATAGGGAGCCTCAAAATCCAGCTTGTCGTAAGGATTGACCTTTTTCTCTACGTCGAGGTGGAAGCTGTTGGTGTAATAGCCTTTGTCGGTCACGCCCGGCACCACGCCGAAATCGGCGGTATCGAGCCGGCAGAAGCGATCGCACAGGTTTTCGCTTGGCGTGCTGTACAGGCTAAAGCCGTAACCGGTCTCTGCCTTCCAACTTTCCGTGGCGGCCCGCAGGTGCGCAACGATAGCGATCGCTTTGGCGCGCAGCGTTTCATCGTCGTATACGTGTTGTTCGTTGCCGAACAGGGCGTTGATGGTTTCATGCAGGCCGATATAGCCCAGCGAGATCGACGCGCGGCCATTTTTGAAGATCTCGGCAATGTTGTCGTCTGCCTTCAGGCGTACGCCGCAGGCACCTTCCATATACAAAATAGGGGCCACGCGCGCCTTGATACCTTCCAGCCGGGCGATGCGCGTCATCAGCGCTTTTTTCGCCAGCAGCAAGCGCTGATCCAGCAGATCCCAGAAGCGGGTTTCATCCCCCATGGCTTCCAGCGCAATGCGCGGCAGGTTCAGGCTGATCACGCCGATATTGTTGCGGCCATCGTGTACCAGCTCGCCCTCTTCTTCGTAAGTGCCGAGGAAACTGCGGCAGCCCATCGGCGTTTTGAACGATCCGGTGACTTTCACCACCTGATCGTAATTGAGAATGTCTGGGTACATGCGCTTGCTGGCGCATTCCAGCGCCAACTGCTTGATGTCGTAGTTCGGATCGCCGTACTGATGATTCAGGCCGTCGCGGATGGCGAACACCAGTTTAGGGAACACCGCCGTCTTACGGTTTTTGCCCAGCCCGGCAATGCGGTTACTCAGGATAGAACGTTGGATCAATCGTGATTCCCAGGAGGTCCCCAGCCCGAAACCAAAGGTGACGAACGGCGTCTGACCATTGGCGGTGTGCAGGGTGTTGACCTCGTATTCCAGCGACTGGAAGGCGTCGTAACACTCTTTTTCGGTGCGCGCCATGGCATAACCTTGCGCATCCGGGATCTGCCACTGTTCGGCGACCTGCTGGTGTTTGTTAAAGCTTTCGGTGACGAACGGCGCCAGGATCTCGTCGATACGGTTAATGGTGGTACCGCCATAAATATGGCTGGCTACCTGCGCGATGATTTGCGCGGTCACTGCGGTAGCGGTGGAGATCGACTTCGGGGGTTCAATCTCGGCGTTACCCATCTTGAAGCCGTTGGTCAGCATGCCCTTCAGGTCGATCAGCATGCAGTTGAACATCGGGAAGAACGGCGAGTAGTCGAGATCGTGGTAGTGGATCTCGCCTCGCTCATGGGCCAGCACCACGTCACGCGGCAGGATATGCTGCTTGGCATAGTGCTTGGCGACGATCCCGGCCAGCAGATCGCGCTGGGTGGGGATCACCTTGCTGTCTTTATTGGCGTTTTCATTGAGCAGCGCCACGTTGCTTTGCTCTACCAGGCCGCGGATCTCCTGGTTCAGCCGTCCACGCAGTTCGCGCGCGACGTCGCGATCGTGACGATACTCAATATAGGCCCGCGCCAGCTGCTTGTACTCGCCGGCCATTAGCTGGTTTTCTACCGCCCGCTGGATTTCATGGATATCGACGCGCGGCTGCTGTGATATCTGCTGAGCGACTACGCGGGCGACGGTTGCGCAGTAGTCCGCATCGACGATCCCCACGGCCAGCGCGGCCCGCTCGATGGCTTGCCCAATACGTGCCTCGTCAAAAGGTACCTGACAACCGTCCCGTTTAATCACTACTGGTTTCACGTTGTTACTCCTTGTTCCCCGAGGGAGCGTTGATGCCCTGCCTTGCAGATTTCAGCCTGAAAGCTATCGGGTATCGGTATGATTTCAGCTTATCCACAGGGCAATGCCGCAGCACGCAAGGGCTGAGACGACGTGTGGATGTTTTTGTGGATAACTACTATATATAGGTGCTGTCGTTTCTTAATGCACTATATATAGATGTTGATGGAGTTCTTTTGACGTAGGACAAAGAAAATGAAAGAGCGCGCGTAAGCTGTACAGACGTTAATTTCGGCCTGAATGCTCAGGCCGGACGAGAGTGGAAATGCTCGAGCAGGAACTCCACCCAGACGCGCACTCGCGGGGGCAGATCGGCGGAGGCGTAGTACAACCACAGTTGGGTGGGCTGCGGCCAGTATTCCGCCAGCACCGGCAGTAGAGTGCCCTGCGCAAAGTGATGCTCCGCATACCAACGCGCCAGACAGACGATGCCCAACCCGGCCAGCGCCGCATCCAGTAACATCTCCGGCCGACTGGCCACCAGCCGACCATGCAGTTCCAGCGTTTTGGCTTCGCCATGCCTGTGCAACGGCCATTTTACGCTGCGGCCGGTAGCCGGGTTACGGTGCAGCAGGCAATTATGTTGCAGCAGATCGTCAGGATCCTGCGGCGTGCCGTGCTGCGCAAGATAGCCGGGCGAGGCCGCCACTACCATCTGCATCGGATACAGTGGCCGCGCCACCAACCGACTGTCGGGATCGACCCGGCTGCCGATGCCGACGTCAAACCCTTCGCCCACCAGATTGACCACGCGGGCATCCAGTGAGAGATCGAGATCGATCTGCGGATAATGTTCCAGGAATTGCGGGATCAACGGCATCAGGATCTGGCGGCCGAAGCCGGGGATCATGCTGACGCGCACCGTGCCGGAAGGTGCCTGCTGCGCGCTGCCGGCAGTTTCCAGCGTGGCAGACAGCGCCTGCCACAGCGGCGCCACATGCTGCAACAGCGCCTTGCCTTCGTCGGTGAGCACCACGTTGTGGGTATTACGCTGGAACAACCGCAGCGCCAGCTTTTCTTCCAGCACGCGGATATTTTTACTGACTGCCGCCGGGGTGACGCCCAGTTGGCGCGCGGCGGCGGAGAAATTCTGCGCCTGGGCGGCCGCGAGGAAGGCCGGCAGCAGGCGGTGCACGTCAAAGGGCAGCGACATAGTGGTTGATACTTTCAGTTGAAATTGAAGTGACCATTCACAGCCTACACCCGCGGCGCTGGAAATGGAAAAATGCGTTATCAAATCTTAATCAAGGATCCTTTATGTCGCGTATTTTAGTGTTGACCGCCCACCGTTTTCCCGACGAATCACGCATCAACAAAGCGTTGATCGAAGCGCTTCGTCCTTTGCCGGACGTCACTGTCCACGAACTGATGCGTGCCTACCCGGACTATCAAATCGACGTGGCGCGTGAGCAAGAGCTGCTGCAAAACCATGATGCGGTGGTGATGCTGTTCCCGTTCTACTGGTACAGCTCACCGGCCATTCTCAGCGAATGGCAGGATGCGGTATTAACCCACGGTTTCGCTTACGGCAGTGAAGGCACCCAGTTGCACGGCAAGCCCTTGCAACTGGTGGTTACCACCGGCGGCAATCAGCAGGCCTATACGGCGGAAGGGTATAACCGCTATCCGGTCGAGGATTTGCTGCGCCCGTTCCATGCGATGGCCAACCTGACCGGCATGGATTATCTGCCGCCGCATCTGGTGCAGGGCGTCTTTGACATGAGCGATGAGCGTCTGGCGCAAGAGGCCGCTGGGGTGGTGGCTCTGTTGAAAAAAGGGCAGGGCGCAGCCTGAGACCACGCCCTGGGGGTTAGTCCTCTAACAGCCACCACACCGCTTCGAACGGTCGCAGGGTGATGGCCTGCGGCTGCGTAGGCGCATCGGCGTAATTGCTCATCAGCGGACGCCACAACGCTGAAGGTTCCACGCCTTCCGCCTGCCAGGCCAGCGGTTCGCGGCTGAGGTTGGCCGCCACCAGCAGACGTTGGCCGTTCCAGCGGCGCTGGTAGCACCACAGCGCCGGATGGTTGGGCGCCAGATCCTGATAGTCGCCGTGGGTCAACAGCGGATACTGCTTGCGCAGGGTGATTAACTGTCGGTAGGCGTAAAACACCGAGTCCAGATCGGCCAGTGCCGCTTCAGCATTGATTTGCGGGTAGTTTTCCGCACAGCCAATCCACGGGGTTCCCTGGGTAAATCCGGCGTTGGGCGCGGCACTCCACTGCATTGGCGTGCGGCCGTTATCGCGCGATTTAGTGGCCAGGATCGCCAGCAGATCGGCGTCACTTTTGCCCTGTGCGCTATGTTCGGCGTACATGTTCAGGCTTTCCACATCGCGGTACTGCCCGATGGTGCTAAAGCCGGGATTGGTCATGCCGATCTCTTCGCCCTGATAAATATAAGGCGTGCCCTGCATGCCGTGCAGCACCATCGCCAGCATTTTGGCGGCCGGTACTCGCAGTTCGCCTTCATCGCCGAAGCGCGAAACAATGCGCGGCTGATCGTGGTTACACCAGAACAGCGCATTCCAGGCCTGGTTGTGCATGCCCTGCTGCCAGTGGCGGAAAATCTGTTTGAGTTCAACGTAATCCGGCGCCGCCAGCGTCCATTTCTCGCCGCCGGCATAGTCCACTTTCAGATGGTGGAAGTTGAAGGTCATCGACAACTCTTCACCGCTTTGCGCAGCGTACTGCCGGCAATGCTCCAGGGTGGTGGAGGACATTTCGCCCACGGTCATCAAGCCGCGCGGCTGGAACACGTCTCGGCTCATCTCCTGCAGGAACTCATGAATGCGCGGCCCGTCGGTATAGAAACGGCGGCCGTCACCCTGGGGATCGGACGGAAAATCCTGCTGCTTGGAAACCAGATTAATCACGTCGAGACGCAGGCCGTCGACACCTTTGTCGGCCCAGAACTGGCACACTTTCTTCAACTCTTCGCGGACCGGCGGGTGTTCCCAGTTGAGATCGGCCTGCTCGGTGGCAAACAGATGCAGGTAATACTGGCCGCTGTCGGCATGCCACTGCCAGGCATTACCGCCAAATTTGGAACGCCAGTTGTTCGGCGGCGCGTCACCTTCGCCATCGCGCCAGACGTAGAATTGGCGGAAGGGGCTGTTCAGTTCTTGCGAGGCTTTGAACCAGGGGTGTTCGGTTGAGGTGTGGTTAAACACCATGTCCATCACGATGCGGATGCTGCGCTGGTGGGCGGCGGCAATCAGTCGGTCGAAATCCTCCATGGTGCCGTAGGCCGGATCGATGGCGCAGTAGTCCGCCACGTCATAACCGTTATCCACCTGTGGGGAGACATACACCGGCGTCAGCCAGATCGCATCGACGCCCAGCTCTTGCAGATAGTCCAGCCGCTGGGTCACACCGGCCAGATCGCCGTAGCCGTTACCGGTGCTGTCCTGAAAACTCTTCGGGTAGATTTGGTAGATGACGCCGTTTTGCCACCAGGGGATTGGATTGCTCATAGTCATACCTTTAAATCGTGACAACGGGCCCGGCATGCCGGGCCCCTACATTTTAATCAGACCGGCAGCTCACCGCGGCTGGCTTTGCGTTTGTAAACCATGATGGTCAGCACCAGCGGGATAATGACCGCCACCAGGATCGCCACCGTGTAAATCATCCAGAACTGCGGTTTGATCGACAGGATGCCTGGCAAACCGCCGACGCCGATGCCGTTGGCCATCACGCCGTCCAGGCCGCAGATCAGCCCGGCGAAAGCGGAGCCGATCATCGCGCACAGCATAGGGAAACGGTATTTCAGGTTGATCCCGTACATTGCCGGCTCGGTGACGCCAAGGTAGGCGGAGATGGCCGCCGGGACCGAGATTTCACGTTCGTTGGCCTTGCGGCTGACGATGATGATACCCAGCACCGCAGATGCCTGAGCAATGTTGGACAGAGCAATCAGTGGCCAAACCGGCGTGCCGCCCATGCTCTGGATCATCTGCATATCGATGGCCAGCGTGGTCTGATGCACGCCGGTGATCACCAGCGGGGCATACAGGAAACCAAACAGTGCGGCCCCAATCGGCGCGAAGCTGCCGGTCATGACGGCTTTCACCGCCCAGGCTACGCCATCGCCAATCATGCGGCCGAACGGGCCGATAAAGGCGTGCGCCAGGAACACCGCCAGCAGCAGAGAAACGACCGGCACCACCACCAGATACAGGTAATCCGGCACGATCTTTTTCAAGCGGGTTTCAATCCAGCCCAGTGCCATACCGGCCAGCATGGACGGGATCACCTGTGCCTGATAACCGACTTTCTGGATGGTAAACCAGCCGAAGTTCCACACTTCGGGGATCTGCTGGCCGAGTTGATAGGAGTTCATCAACTGTGGAGACACCAGCGTGACGCCCAGCACGATGCCAAGCACCGGCGTGCCGCCCATTTTTTTCACCGTTGACCAACAGATGGCGACCGGCAGGAACATGAAGATGGCTTCACCGAGCAGCCACAGGAAGTCGTAAATGGTTTTCCACGCCGGGTGCATTTGCGCCAGCGTTTGGCCGCCGGACATCGGGATGTCGCCGATCACGTTGCGGAAGCCGAGGATTAAACCGCCGCTGATCAGCGCCGGCAGCAGCGGGAAGAAGATTTCGGCGAAGTGGGAGATAGCACGCTCGCTCCAGGTCATGTTCTGGCGCGCCGCCACCTTGGCCTGTTCTTTATCGGCCTCGTTGACGCCGGTGGTGGCAATTAACGCCTGATAATAATCACCGACCTCCGGGCCAATCACTACCTGAAACTGACCGGCATTGGTGAAGCAGCCTTTGACCATTGGCAGCTCTTCGATTTCTTTTGGTTTGGCCAGACTTGGGTCGTTGAGAACGAAACGCAGCCTGGTAATGCAATGGCTGACGGTGGCGATATTCTCGCGCCCGCCGACCAGCACAATCAGGCGATCGATATCCTGCTGTTTTACTTTGCCCATTATTAGATACCTTTCTTGGGATGAGACTGCCGCAGAGGTGTTGTTCGAGTGATGATCAAAGCTTAGTCACTTCGCTTTTTTTATGGAATGGGAACGTTCCCGGTTTGGGGTGAGGATCACAAAACGATAAAAAAATGACCACTTGTTGAACAGGGGATATTTGAGCGCGAGCCGAAACATTTCGTAATATTATCTTGAACTGGCGCAATGGTGGCTATACTGTCAGCCTTAACAATCAACAAGTTGATTGAAATCAGTGGCACTCACGCCTGTATTTTTAAAACCAATACGCTCTACGAGTGCTATTACCACGCACTTTTTTCAAGGAAGAATGATGACTTTGACATTGCCTCGACTGCTTATTGTCTTTACCGCGCTGCTCCTGAGCGCCTGTACCAGTCAAAAAAGTAGCCCGGAACGCCACGCCAAACATGCGGTTTATCAGTTGGCACGTGAAGATTTCTCCCCCGAAATGCGAACCCAAATCCCAGACTCGATAAAAGCGTCCATTCCGTTCTTCGACCAGTTCTACAAAATGGGGAAAGCCGATCGGGCCAAGGGCCTAACGCAGCAGCAGGCACAGCAGCAGGAAGCCTATTTCCGCAGCCCAGAATTCCTCAGTGACATGGGGAAGAAAGGACGATTTATCAATCAGCAATATTCAGTGGATAACCCACACAAACAACGCCAGATCTTGCTGGATTCCGCCGTTGCCACCTACTGGGATGGTTACGAAGGGCGGCCTTGAGGGGGATAAATAAGCTACTCATGAAAGTGCCCGATAAACTAGAGCTTATTGGGCATTGTTTCAATTATTTTATTCGGAAATTGGTGAGGGTTAAAGTAGATTGAATTTCTCTAGGGTCGCTTTGACTTCTTTTCTCAATCCAGACTCATCCAGTTCATAATCAGCGCGATCTGAATCTGGATTATAAATCTCAGCCACCATAAATAGTTCCTCTCCACAGTTCAAAACATTCTTGTCCTGATCAATTCCATATAATTTACGTCTTTCAATACATATTTCCTCAGAGAATTTAAGTGCATTAACTTTTGAGTTCAAAAAATCCCTGGCTAATTCAATTATCGCCATTTTGTTCATCAGTCACCTGTCTCTAAATAAATTAGACCATTATCCGCATCGGGGTTTATTTTCCATCCGGAGAGAAAATCGCCATTGGCTTTGATGATTACAACCCTCATATTTTTGGGGTTGAAGTAAACTTTAGATTCCTTTTTCCGTCGATAAGTTCCTTTTTTCACAGTATTTTTGTCCTTCAAGTGTGCTTCAATTGCGTCGCGATATTGAGTCAACGTTACTCTATTTTTTTTCGTGTCGGCAATACCAAAATCACTAGCATGCTTAAATTTCTTGTCCAATTGTTTACGCGTAAAACGCCCAGAGTCAAGTGGATCATTGACCATTACATAGAGAGCTTCAACGCCTGTTTCAGTCGCATCCGGCTGCCACAAGATAAAATCCTGCAAGTCCTGGACGACATCAGCAGGGAAGGTCGTAACAACAATGCTGTCTGCCTGCCTGACATTGGTGCCGGTATGCACCGGCGTCTTGGGGACCGATGAACCATTGCCTGTGTGTGGCGGTGCCGCAGGGCCAGTCGGTACCGGATTGATCAGTATGGTCTGGGCAGGTATGCCGCCCATTGCTGGCAGCGTGATTTTATCCAGCCCGGTTGCCTCATCACGAGTTATCTCTTCAGAGCAGAGGGGTAAAAATAGGATAAGTAAGTAGGGTAAAAATATTTTATTAATGAACAAAGCCCAACAAAGTTTCGTTTGTTGGGCTTTGTTTAATACATAAACATAAGGCCATTCGATAGATTAAAGAAGATTGAATTTCTCCAGGGTCGCTTTGACTTCTTTCTTTAATTCTGATTCATCCAATTCATAACTGTCACGGTCCGAATCAGGGTTAAAACAATCTGCCAAAATAAACAGATCACCACCACACATATCTATAGATTTATTCGGTTCTTCTATGCCATATAGCTCACGTCTTGAAGTCACTATTTCTTCTGCGAAAGTTTCGGCGCTGATTTTATTTTCTATAAATTTCTTACCAATTTCTACTAGTTTAATTCTACTCATAACACCCCCGATTCTAAATATATCCTGCCGTTCTCTTCCGTTGGGTCTATTTTCCATGCTGACAAGAAACTCCGATCAGCCTTAAGAATAACGACATTCATTGATTTCGGATTAAAATACACAGTTGAGCTCGCGTTTCGTCGATATGTTCCTTTTTTCACAGTATCTCTGTCCTTCAAGTGTGCTTCAATTGCGTCGCGATATTGAGTCAACGTTACGCTATTTTTTTTCGTGTCGGCAATACCAAAGTCACTAGCATGCTTAAATTTCTTGTCCAATTGTTTACGCGTAAAACGCCCAGAGTCAAGTGGTTCACTGACCATAACATAGAGAGCTTCAACGCCTGTTTCAGTCGCATCCGGCTGCCACAAGATAAAATCCTGTAAATCCTGGACGACGTCAGCAGGGAAGGTCGTAACAACAATGCTGTCTGCTTGCCTGACATCCGTGCCGGTATGTACTGGTGATTTGGGTGCCGATGAACCATTGCCTGTATGTGACGGTGCCGCAGGGCCTGTCGGTACAGGATTGATCAGTATGGTCTGGGCAGGTATGCCGCCCATTGCCGGCAGCGTGATTTTATCCAGCCCGGTTGCCTCATCACGGACAGGCCTAAACACCGGCACGCTGGCAGATACCCCACCAACCCCCGTTCTGACAAAGTTTACACTTTGTTTTCCGTCCTTGTCCGTCGATATAAATCCACGTACCGGCATATCTACCGAAGTCATCCCTGGCCGGATTGCGGTTTCACCGACGGCGGCCAGACTTGCCTGGAAGGCAAACATATTGATGTCACGACCGGGAACCTGGTCACTTCCCGTTCCGGCTGCTGCCGGGATGAATCCAACAGCAAGAGCCCCCAGTACCGACCCTGCGGCGACAGCGGTACCGGCACGTATGCTGCCGACTTCCGTTGCGCCACGCCACAACACCCCCGCTACGGAACCAGCCAGTTCACTGGAGGTTGTCATAACGCCCTGTGCTGCCGTCGACATCTGCAGCATGGCGGGCGTACGGTTGAGTACCATTGTTCCTGCGGTAGCCAATGCAGTATTGGCTGCGTTCAGCTTTTCGGGCGTGTATACCGGTGCGTCCAAAATACCGGCTTTGGCAAACAGCGCCTTCCTCGCCGCTTCAACTTTCCGGGCCTCCTCGGCCTTGCGGGCTTCCTCGGCCTTGCGGGCTTCCTCGGCCTTGCGGGCTTCTTCGGCCCTGCGGGCTTCTTCGGCCCTGCGGGCTTCTTCGGCCCTGCGGGCTTCTTCGGCCTTGCGGGCTTCTTCGGCCTTGCGGGCTTCCTCGGTCTTGCGGGCTTCTTCGGCCCTGCGGGCTTCCTCGGCCCTGCGGGCCTCATCCGCGATTTCGCTCAATATTTTCTTATATTGAAGGTACGCACTTGTGAGAGAGGGCACCTCTACGTTGCTTTTTCTGTAGCCCGTTTTGTCATCGCCCTTGCCGCCACCGTTAATATTGTATTCCGTGGTCACCTGGGTCATGACCTTTTCATTATCGAGCCAAAAACCAGGTGGTATCTCGCCCTGTAATACTGCGGAATATGCTCCCAGCGTTACTTTGTTTTCTGCCGCTGCATCCGCATCATTATTGTTACCATTCGGCGAGCGTTGAAAATTTTCGAGTTTATGCCCCGTTGCGACGGTGCCGAAAACCCACGTATCCACACTGGAGGATACAGATGTCACTGGCTCGTTCTTTATTGCTGGTTTTACCGAATTAAATGCATCCGTTACAGTATCAACTTGCTCACGACGTATCCCCGAGACCGAGATACTTAACACACCGTCTTTATCCAATTTCGTCAGAGATACCTTTGCCAACGAGTTAATATAACCGGATTTTTTTAGCAAATCAGTCAACATGTTTTTGATCGCCTGATCATTTCTGATCGCATTCATTTGACGCTGATAGGCGGCCGTGTGGGAATTGCCATTACCGTTGTCGTGATCCCCTGCATTTCCGTGAGAGTTCCCGCCGGGCGTGGAATTATCCGGCCGTTCATTAAGATTAGCGCCTGTACCACCCATGCTTTCACCTGCGGTGGGGCCATGGCCATTTAGTTCTTGTGGCATGTTATATACTCCTGAATGTCCTTTTACGAGCAATGGGCTATCAGCTGTGTTTACCGGAAATAGCCTTTTCCAGCACCGTCAACCGAGTTTCCAGTGCACGTCTGGCCTCACGTTCTTCCTTTAACGCTTCGACCAGAAGGGCGACCACGCCATTGATATTAATTCCACGGGCATCTTTCAAAACGCTGCCGTCATTTAATTTCAATTCGGTGGTGGTGACTGATTGAGGTAATACGCTTTCCACTTCCTGGGCTATTACTCCGGCTTCCGGGACGCCCTGTTTCAGGTAGGTATAACCGCTTATTTTTCCCAGCTTCTCCAGCGCACCGTCAATTTTCTCGATATCGGTTTTCATACGGGCATCGGAGCTGCTGTGCCAGGCACCGTTTGCGTAGGCGTTGCCGTTATTGCGGAATTCGTACCAGCCGTTCCCGCCTCCATTGCCAACATGAACGCCCATAAAATGATGTTGACCGATTCGTTCATAGTGATAGAGGTTGGTAAAAAGGTCGCCAGCTCCCTGTAAATGCAGCCCGTTAGTCACCCGCGTTGCATCACTTTCATTCCTGTTACCACCTGCCCAGAACCATCCGTCGGGATTGCGCTTGGTCAGTTGTCCCGCTGACAGCTCAGCGTTGGCTCTGACCTGAAGTTCATTCCAGTTTCCCTGCCAGTCGCGGTAAGAAATTAACCCAAAATTATCCTTGCCAGCGATAACCCGAGTTCCCATCACCATGGTCGTAGTTACGTTACCGCTCGTGAAATCGCTATGCACAGGCGCAGAATTATAGATTTGTCCGTTGATAAGAGGTGCTGGACCGCTGGTCACGGCACTGATACCTGCATTGTGCGACACCATTGCGCCACCTGAAATATCAACGCCGTTACTCAGAGACACCCTGCCGGTAGAAAGGCTAAAAGCAAAGGGGCGTAATGTATTCCACTGTCCGTCTTGCGCCTGACCGGCCGGTGTGGTCAGAGCATAAAAGGCTTGGCCGTCATTACGAAAAAGTACGCCGGTATTGCCGTTTGCCAGGCGAAAACCGTTTGCTGCCTTAGTTACAATCTCACCGTCACTGATGATGCGTTTACGCAGTGTGGTCAGGGATTTCAGCTCTGTCACATCGTCATTAACGCCGTTAGTCACCTGAGCATTTTTCTTTTCTTCAGCCATGATTATCTTCCTTTTCGACATTCTGTTTCCTGATGGTTAACAGCGTCCGGTATCCTCCGTTGCTCCTGACTGGCAGGTCTGGGGAGGTACACATTCCGTGTGCTGAAAAACCGCTAAAACACACAGCGATAACTGTATGTATGAACAGTAATTTACTTTGATGGGTGAAGGCGGTCGATTACCGGTTGTTGTGTGGTGGCGGAGACAAAAAATAGCGATGAAGTGACGCTCACTGGGTGTGAGCATCAACAGGGGATTTCAGGCTGGGGAATTTATGCGGGTAAACAACCCACCCCCCGTCAGGCGAGTTTGCTTGGCACGATGATCTGGCGGAGGCCTTGTTCGCCACTGAGCTGGCCCAGTAGCTGTTGAGCAGCCTGCAGTCCGGCGCTGCCGTAGCCGAGATCGACCGAGAACGTTTCGGGGAACAAGAAGTTAAGCAACGGCGTGTTACCGATGCCGCACACCTGCAGCGGCGCAATCTGCTGCTGTTGCAGGTATTTGATGGCGCCGAGGGCGATGGTGTCGGAGGCGCACACCAGCGCGGTGGTCTGCGGTTCGATGGCCGAGGCAGCCAGTTGGAAGCCGCTCTGATAACTCAATTCACCCAAGGCCACATGGGGGGAAATACCCCGTTGGCGGCAGGCGTCCAGATAGGCCTGGTGACGGCGCAAACCGGTGGTGGCATCCGACAATTGCACCCCCAAATAACTGATATGGCGGTGGCCCTGCTGTTGCAGGCGTTCCATCAACAGCCGTACGGCACCGTCGTCGTCGTAGCACACCGAAGAAAACCCGTCGTATTCCCGCGCCAGCACCACCATATTTTCTTGCCATGGGCTGAGCATGGCCGCCGTCAGGCCGGTGAAGCCAAACAGGATCACCCCGTCGACGTTGCGCTGTTGAAGGACATGCAGATGCTCTTCCACCAGCCGGGTTTCAAACTGGCTTTCCATCACGATAGGGTCGAAACCGTGCTGGTACAGCAGCGGCAGCATGGTACGTACCGCCTGGTTTTCTGACGGCGAATCGAGACGGGAAACGATGATGCCGACCACTTTGTCACTCTGGCCGCGCATGGCGCGCGCCGATTTGGATGGGGTAAATCCCTGCTGACGGATCACCGCTTCCACCCGTTCGCGGGTTTGCGGGCTCACGCTGCCTTCGTTGTTCAGCACGCGTGATACGGTGGATTTACCTACGCCGCTCAGGCGTGCGATGTCCTTGATGGTCAGCCGGTTTTGCATGGTTTACTTTTCGTTGAGGTTAAAAGGCGTAGACTGGCGGCCTACGCTGAATGCCCGTCAGCATAGCTTATTTTCCGCAACGGATCTTGACGCTATGCAGGGATTTACGCACTGCGCTGAACGGCCGCTCTTGTCGTTCGATCTTTTCATTTACCGGAGGTTATCACCCGTATGGATCCCGATCCGACCCCGTTAGACACCCACTCGGTGATCCGGTAAAACCTGCTCGCTTTGCGCTGCTGTTTTACCGGTGAAGTAAACGGTAACCGGTAGCGCGCGCTCGTCGTTCGCTCCAGCTGCTTTTAAAAAAACCAGGATCTGCCCCGGCAGAGGCTTTTTGGCGCATCCAAAAGCCCGGCAGGGAGCAATCCCGCGTTCACCCGCTGCCGGGAGGCAATGGGCGACGAGGTGCAAAATAATGAAACTGAAAAATATTCCCCGTCAGCTGTTGGGCATGCTCAGCCGCAATTTACCGCGCCGTTTGGTGCACCGCGATAGCCTGTTGGACAGCCTTGGCGGCAAAGCGCAAGGGTTGCCCGCCGGTTTGGCTCAGCAGCGCATGGAATGCGCCGCTGCCGACGTCACCGATCTGTATCTGCGTTTTCACAGCCACCCGGAAGGCATCACTGCCCATGAGGCTGAACGGGCACGGGAGCGCTGTGGTGAGAACGTCATCGACGATCAGCAAAAAGAAGCCTGGTGGCAGCACCTGTGGCACTGCTATCGCAACCCATTCAACCTGCTGCTGACCGCACTTGGCATGATCTCTTACGCGACGGAAGATCTGACTGGCGCGCTGGTGATCGCACTGATGGTGGTGATCTCCACGTTGCTGAACTTCATTCAGGAAGCGCGATCCAATCGGGCGGCGGACGCGCTGAAGGCGATGGTCAGCAACACCGCCACGGTGATCCGCAGCGACGCATTGTCCGGTAAAAGCGAACACCTTGAACTGCCGATCTCTCAACTGGTGCCGGGTGACATCATCAAACTGGCCGCAGGGGACATGATCCCGGCGGATCTGCGCGTGTTGTCGGCCAAGGATCTGTTTATCAGCCAGGCGGCGTTGACCGGCGAGTCTCTGCCGGTAGAGAAAACCGCCGAGCAGCGTGAACAGGCAGAAGATCCGCTGGAGTGCCAAAACCTGTGCTTTATGGGCACCAACGTGGTTAGCGGTACCGCGCTGGCGATGGTGATCGGTACCGGCGGCGGCACCTACTTCGGCCAATTGGCACAGCGGGTTATTAGCCAGGATGAGCAACCGAACGCCTTCCAGACCGGCATCAGCAGGGTCAGCTGGCTGCTGATCCGCTTTATGCTGGTGATGACGCCGATCGTTTTGTTGATCAACGGCTACACCAAGGGGGATTGGTGGGAAGCGGCGCTGTTCGCGTTGTCGGTGGCGGTGGGGCTGACTCCGGAAATGCTGCCGATGATCGTCACTTCGACGCTGGCCAAAGGGGCGGTGAAACTCTCCAGGCAGAAAGTGATCGTCAAACGACTGGATGCAATCCAAAACTTTGGCGCCATGGACGTTTTGTGTACCGATAAAACCGGTACCCTGACCCAGGATAAAATCGTGCTGGAGCGTCACACCGACGTGTTCGGTGCCGCCAGCGATCGGGTGCTGCATTACGCCTGGCTGAACAGCTTCTACCAGACCGGATTGAAAAACCTGCTCGACGTGGCGGTGCTGAGCTGCGCGGAGCAGAACCAACAGCCGGATGCGCTGCAGCATTACCGTAAGGTGGATGAGATCCCGTTTGATTTTGAACGGCGTCGTATGTCGGTGGTGGTGGCCAAAGACGCGCAATATCACGAGCTGATCTGCAAGGGCGCGCTGGAGGAGATGCTGGCAATTTGCAGCCATGTGCGGCAGGAAGATGAGGTGATCCCGCTCAGCGCGGCGCTGTTGGCGCGCATTCGGCGCATCACCGACGATCTCAACCAGCAAGGGCTGCGCGTAGTGGCGGTGGCCAACAAGATCTTGCCGGCGCAGGCTCATGAATACAGCGTGGCCGACGAGTCGGATTTGATCCTCGAGGGCTACGTGGCCTTCCTCGATCCGCCTAAAGAGAGCACGGCGCCGGCGTTGGCGGCGCTGAAAAACAGCGGTGTCACGGTGAAGATCCTCACCGGTGACAATGAGTTGGTGGCGGCCAAAGTGTGCAAAGACGTCGGGCTGGCGGCGGATCATATATTGCGCGGCAGCGAAATCGAACAGATGAACGACGAACAGTTGGCGCAGGCCGCGGCGCGTACCACGGTGTTCGCCAAGCTGACGCCGCTGCATAAGGAACGCATCGTCAAGCTATTGCGCCAGCAGGGCCACGTGGTCGGCTTTATGGGGGACGGCATCAACGATGCGCCCGCTCTGCGTGCGGCAGATATCGGTATTTCGGTGGATTCCGCCGTGGATATCGCCAAGGAAGCAGCGGACATCATCCTGCTGGAAAAAAGCCTGATGGTGCTGGAGCAGGGGGTTATCGAGGGGCGCCGTACTTTTGCCAATATGCTCAAATATATCAAGATGACTGCCAGCTCCAATTTCGGCAACGTCTTCAGTGTGTTGATCGCCAGCGCCTTTTTGCCTTTCCTGCCGATGTTGCCGCTGCACCTGTTGATCCAGAACCTGATGTATGACATTTCACAGATCGCCATTCCGTTCGACAACGTCGACGACGATCAGATTACTCAGCCGCAACGTTGGAACTCCGGCGATATTGGGCGCTTTATGGTGTTCTTCGGGCCGATCAGCTCGATCTTCGACGTGCTGACCTTCAGCCTGATGTGGTGGGTTTTCAAGGCCAATACGCCTGAAATGCAGACGCTGTTCCAGTCCGGCTGGTTCGTGGAAGGGCTGCTGTCGCAAACGCTGATTGTGCATATGATCCGCACGCGCAAAATTCCGTTTATCCAGAGCCGTCCTTCATGGCCGCTGTGCATGATGACCCTGCTGGTCATCGTTACCGGCATCGGCCTGACCTTCTCGCCGTTGGCCGGTTTCCTGCAGCTGCAGGCATTGCCGCCCGGCTATTTCCCTTGGCTGGTGTTGATCCTGACTGGCTATATGGTGCTGACCCAGTGCGTGAAAGGCTGGTTTGTGCGCCGTTACGGCTGGCAGTAACCGCTGCGCCCCTCTTTCGTCCGGAAGAGGGGCATCTGTGATCCAACCCGGCTTTTCACCTTCGCCGTTGGACATCTGTCCTGTGCTCAGTCTTTATTTACAGCTTCGCTGTTTTTATTGATTTTTTTCCTCTGAGGAATTTCTGATGCACAGACCCCTGCGTTATACGCTACTGGCTTCATCGTTATTGCTTTCACTGGGCGCCCTGGCGCAGCCGGCCGGCGATCTGCCGCTGATGCCCTGGCCGCAGCAGGTTGAACTGACTCAGCCGGCGGGCAAGCTGGTGCTGGATCACGGTTTGTCGATTAGCCTGCAGGGCGACGACCTGGGCGATGCCTTGCAGCGCTGGCGCCAACGTATTGAGCTGCAAACCGGCTGGACCCTGTCGCCACAGGCAGAAAAAGCCACGGGCTTGGTCATTAAGGTGAATATCAAAGATAAGGTGGCGGCGCAGCCGCTGCCGGGGAGCGATGAAAGCTATAAATTGGCGGTGACGCCGCAGGGGGTAGCGCTGACAGCCAATACCCGTTTCGGCGCGTTGCGCGGCATGGAAACCCTGCTGCAATTGGTGCAGACCGACGGGCAGAACACTTTCCTGCCGTTGGTGAGCATTACCGACGTACCGCGTTTCCCGTGGCGCGGCGTGCTGCTGGATTCGGCACGTCATTTCCTGCCATTGGCGGATATTCTGCGTCAGCTCGACGGCATGGCGGCGGCCAAACTCAACGTGTTTCACTGGCACCTGACCGACGATCAGGGCTGGCGCTTTGCTTCTGAGCGCTATCCTAAACTGCAGCAGCAGGCCAGCGACGGCCAGTTCTACACCCGCGAGCAGATGCAACAGGTCGTGGCCTATGCCACCGCGCGCGGTATTCGTGTGGTGCCGGAAATCGATCTGCCTGGGCATGCTTCCAGCATCGCCGTGGCCTACCCGGAGTTGATGAGCGCGCCTGGTCCGTATTCGATGGAGCGTAAATGGGGCGTGCACCTGCCGACGCTGGATCCGACCCGCGATGAAGTTTATCGGTTTGTTGACGCTATCATCGGTGAACTGGCAGCAATCTTCCCCGATCCCTATTTGCATATCGGTGGTGATGAGGTTGATGCCAGCCAGTGGAAGCAATCCAAAACCATTCAGGCCTTTATGCAGCAGCACTCGTTGGCGGACACCCATGCTCTGCAGGCCTATTTCAATCAGAAGCTGGAGAAAATCCTCGAGCAGCACCAGCGCCAGATGGTGGGGTGGGACGAGATCTATCATCCGTCACTGCCGCGCAGCATTGTCATCCAGTCATGGCAAGGGCAGGACTCGCTCGGCGCCAGCGCGCAGGACGGGTACCAGGGCATTTTGTCTACCGGCTTTTACCTCGATCAACCGGAAAGCGCCGCCTACCACTATCGCAATGAGATCCTGCCGCAGCCGCTGGGCGTCGACACTGAGGTGCAGCCGGATGAAAAGGCACAGAGCTGGCAGTTCAGCATGCCACGGCTGAAGGGCAGCGCGGTAGAAGGCAGTTTTACCCTGATTGAAGGCAAGCAGGGCTGGCGGGGTTTTATCGATTTCAACGGCAAATCTCGCCGTGCGCTGCACGATATTGTTTGGCGTTCCCCGCAGCAGGTGAGCTTCCGGCTCGACAGCTGGATGGGGGACACCCGCCCGGTGTTCACCCTGAACCAGGACCAGCTCAGCGGCTATACGCTGGTGGGCAACGTGCGTTACCCGACCACCGGCAGCAAGCTTACGGCGATCCCGGTGGGCAAGATGCCGGTGGTGCCGGAGACCAAACAGCAGGCCAATATTCTCGGCGGTGAGGCGGCACTGTGGGCGGAAAATATCAGGGCGCCGATCCTCGATCTCAAACTCTGGCCGCGTGGGTTCGCGGTGGCGGAGCGCTTGTGGTCGGCGCAGGACGTGACCGATGAAAATAATATGTACCGCAGGCTGGCGGCAGTCGACGCCTGGTCGGTGGTATCGGTGGGGTTGCAACAGCATGCGGAAACCGCACGCGAGTTCACCCGGTTGGCAAACGGCGTGACGATAGCACCGCTGCAAATCCTGGCCGAAGCGGTGGAGCCCGGACAGTACTACACCCGACAGCATCTGAAATTCAAAGCCGGTAACTATCACCAGTTCGAACCGCTGAACCGTTTTGCCGACGCACTGCCGGCGGAAAGCAACGCGGTGCGCGAGATGGGTATGCAGGTTGCGGCCTTGGTGAAGGACCGTAACGACCGGGCGGCAGCACAGGCGCTGCGCGAGCGTTTACAACGCTGGCAGCTCAATACCGCGCCGGTAAAAACGGTGATTGCCGGTAACCGGGTGATGCAGGATCTGGCACCGGTGGCGCAGGATGTCGGCGCGCTCTCCACGCTGGGACTGATGCTGCTGGAGCGTTATCAACAGGGCAAACCGCTGAGCAAGCCAGAAGCGGCGCAAATACAGCAGCAACTGGACGCGGCGGCGCAGATAAGGGACGAAGTGGTGATTGCGGCAGTCTATCCGCTGGAAGCGCTTCTGCGCGCCAGCGCTATCGAGTGAGGTAAGTCAGCATGTATGGGGTTCTGCACGCGTAGGGGCTCTGCATGTATGGGGTTCTGCACGCGTAGGGGTTCTGCATGTGTAGGGGTTCTGCATGTGTAGGGGCTCAGCATATGTAGGGGCTCAGCATGCTGAGCCCTCAAAACCTACAGTTGCAACGGCGGCAACTGTTTGAAAATACTGCCCAGCCCTTCGCCCCAGCCTTTACGGATGGCGCTAAAATGCGGGTGATCTTCGGTGATGCGGTACTGCTGCGCACTGCTAAAGCTGTCGCGTGGGTAGATCATCACGTCCAGCGGCAGGCCGACCGACAGGTTACTGCGCAGCGTAGAATCCAGAGAGATCAGCGCGCACTGCATCGCCTGTTCCAGCGGGGTGTCGTAGGTCAGTACCCGATCGATAATCGGTTTGCCGTATTTGCTTTCGCCAATCTGGAAATAGGGCGTATCGCGGGTGGCCTCGATAAAATTGCCCTGCGGGTAAATATGGAATAGCCGCATCTCTTCACCGCAGATCTGGCCGCCGAGCAGCAGGCTGCAGCTGAAGTCGGTCGTACTGCCGCTTTGCTGGGCTTCGCTGTCGCGTTGGATCACTTCCCGCACCGTTTCGCCCACCAGCGTGGCGGCTTCGTACATGCTCGGGGCGTTCAGCAGGTTCATGCGTTCGGGATCTTTGCTGCGGCGCTGCAACAGGCTGATGATGCTCTGGGTGGTCGCCAGGTTACCGGCGCTTTGCAACACCAGCATGCGCTCGCCGTCCTGCTGAAACACATGCAGTTTGCGGAAGGTGGAAATATGATCCACGCCGGCATTGGTGCGCGAATCTGAAGCAAAGACCAGCCCGGAAGACAAGCGCATGGCCACACAATAGGTCATACCACAATCCCTCAAAACGATACTGGCACGCCGCCAACCGCCAGCGTGCCGTAAACCCTGGTTTTCGGCAAGAGGCTACTGGCCGGTTGGCATCATCTGCACTTCGGCAATGGTCTGCATGTTCTCGCAGCCGCCGCCGAGCCGCATCCCGCGTACCGGGCAGGCGTCGAGATAGTCGATGCCCACCGCCAGCTTAAGGTGTTGATTCGGCAGGCGGGTATTGTTGGTGACGTCAAAGCTGTGCCAGCGGTCGTCGACCCAGGCTTCGGCCCAGGCGTGGGTGGCGACGTGGGCGGAGTCCTCGCTGTAAAGATAGCCGCTGACATAGCGCGCCGGAATGTTCAGGCTGCGGCAACAGGCCAAAAATACGTGGGTATGATCCTGACAGACGCCGGTGCCGGTCGCGAATGCCTGGGCCGCGCTGTCGGTGACGCTGGTCGAGCCCGGGGTGTACGGCATTTTGAGCAACAGCTCGCCCATCAGATTTTCCAGCCCGTCCAGCACCGCCTGCGGTTGGTAGTAGCGCAGGGCGAAGGCCTGGATCGCGCTGTCGGGTTGGGTCAGCGGGCTGTGGCGCAGGAACACCAGCGGCGACAAGTGCCCCATCACCTGATCCTCTGCGCCATCTTCAATCTCCACCACGCCGTGGGCCTGAATGGTGATGGCCTGATGCGGGTGATCCAGCGTCAGCACGTGCAGCACGTTGCCGAAGGCATCGGTGGTACACACCGCATCTTCCGGCAGCGTCAACTGCCATGAAATGATGCGCTGGTGTTCCGAATCCTGCGGCGTCAGGCGCAGGTACTGAGTGCTGCGCTGCACCTGCTGGGCATAGGTGTAGTGGGTGTTGTGCTCAATGTTCAGTTTCATTGCGCCTCCAGATAAGTGTGATGGATGCTCTCCGCGATGCCGCCAATCTGGCCGAGAAACGCGTCCAGCCAGTCGTTCAGCCCGACCTTGTTCAGGTCTTTCATGCTGCTAAAGCGCAGCTCGGCGTGCAGCGTATGCGCCAGCCGGCGCGGCTGATTGGCACTGTTGCCGCCAATTTGCTCCAGTTGCTGCACCATATCGCCGACGCAGGCCAGTAGGGAGCGGGGGATTTCATTACGCAGGATCATCAGTTCGGCAATGGTGTCCCGACTGAGCTGCTGCTTGTAGATGCTGTGGTAGGCTTCGCGTGCGCTCACTGCCCGCAACAGCGTGTCCATGCGGTAATACTCGCGCACCGGATCGCCGTCGCTGTCCATCAGCGAGTTCTTGACCCCTAACAGACGGGCAGTGCCGTCAGCACGCTCCAGCAGGGTGCCGAGGCGGATAAAGCACATGGCGTCGCTGCGCAGCAAGGTGCCGAACATCGCGCCGCGAAACAGGTGAGAACGTTCCTTCACCCAGTCGAAAAAGCCATCCGCGCCCACCGACCCTATGCCCTGACGGCGGATCAGCTTCATTTCGATCCAGGTGGCGTTGATGCATTCCCAGACCTCGGAAGACAGGCTGCCGCGCACCGCATGTGCGTTGTTCCAGCCCATCTGCAGACAGCTGTAAATACTGCTGTGGTTGCGGCTGTCGAGCGCAAAAAAGCTCACCAGATTGGCCATCGTCAGGTCGGGGTAGGCGGCGGCATACAGCTGCCCGGTACTGGTCAGATTGAGCGGTACCTGCAGATCCTGATCCTCGCTGTCGCGGATCGGCATCATCGACAGCTTGTTGGTGACATCGAGCACCCGGGCGATGCTTTCCGCCCGCTCCAGGTAGCGGGCCATCCAATAGAGTTCACTGGCAGTTCGGCTCAGCATGCGTCGTCCTCCAACACCCAGGTATCCTTGGTTCCCCCGCCTTGCGACGAGTTGACCACCAGCGAGCCTTGCGCCAGCGCCACGCGCGTCAGGCCGCCGGGCACCAGGCGGATTTCCGCGCCGCTGAGGGCGAACGGCCGCAAATCGATATGTCGCGGCGCCAGGCCGTCGTTGACGAAGGTCGGGCAGGTCGACAGAGCCAGCGTGTTTTGCGCAATGTAGTTATGCGGCTTGGCCAGCAGCAGGCTGCGGAAGTGAGCGATTTGGTCCTTGGTCGCCGCCGGGCCGATCAGCATGCCGTAGCCGCCGGCGCCGTGCACCTCCTTCACCACCATCTGTTCCAGGTTCGCCAGCACGTACGACAGTTCATTCTTGTGGCGGCATTGCCAGGTAGGCACGTTATTAAGGATCGGCTCTTCCTGCAGGTAGAAACGCACCATGTCCGGCACGTACGGATAAATTGACTTGTCGTCGGCCACGCCGGTGCCGATGGCGTTGGCCAGCACCACGTTGCCGGCGCGGTATACCGACAGCAGGCCCGGCACGCCGAGCATCGAATCCGGGCGGAACGCCAGCGGATCGAGGAAGGCGTCGTCCACCCGGCGGTAGATCACATCCACCTTGCAAGGCCCAGCGGTGGTGCGCATAAAGACCGCCCCGTCCTTGACGAACAGATCGGCGCTTTCCACCAGTTCAACCCCCATCTGCTGCGCCAGGAAGCTGTGTTCGAAGTAGGCGCTGTTGAAGCGGCCCGGCGTCAGCACCACCACGGTGGGATCGTTAATCGGCGAGCTTTCACGCAGGGTTTGCAGCAGGTGCGACGGGTAGCGCTCCACCGGAGCGATGCGTTGCTGAGCGAACAGCTCCGGGTACAGGCGCATCATCATTTTGCGGTTTTCCAGCATATAGGAAACGCCGGACGGGGTGCGCAGGTTGTCTTCCAGCACGTAATACTGGCCATCACCGTTGCGCACCATATCCACGCCGACAATGTGCGCGTAAATATTGCGGTGCAGATCGACCCCTTGCATGCAGGGTTGATATTGGTCGTTGGCCAGCACCTGCTCCGCCGGAATGATCCCGGCTTTCAGAATGTGTTGTTGATGGTAAATATCGTGCAGAAAGGCGTTAAGCGCCTGGACACGCTGGCGGATACCGCGATCGAGCATCGCCCATTCGCCGGCAGGTATGATCCGCGGTACGCTGTCGAACGGAATCAAACGCTCAGCGCCGTCATCCTCGCCGTAAACGTTAAAGGTAATTCCCACCCGGTGAAACAGCAGTGCAGCCTCTTCCCTCTTGCGTTGAACGGCCTTTTGGTCAGCCTGTTGCAGCCAATGCCAGTAAGCCTCGTAGTGACCCCGGTGCTTACCCTCAGCCAGAAGCATCTCATCAAAAAACGGTGAAGCAGACAGATCGATATTTAGCATCATCACCTCGTCGACATTGCAGGCTGTATACAGAAGCAGCATAAAATGTGCCAAGGTGATAAAGGGGCGAAAATGGCGCGAAATGGCGTGTTTTAGAGAGGGGAAAGCACGCTTAAGGTGCATTCTCAGCCAGGGGTTGCTTTAAAAAAGGGCAACTCTGCGGAGTGTGCCTCAGTAACAAAAATACGGGGATTGTTTCTTCAGCGAAGGTATAAAAAGATAGGGGGAAACCGAGAAAATATATCTAACAGATTAATTTTTAAAAGCATTCAAGGGAAGGGTAATGCCACATGATTTTAATGTTCAGGCGCTGGGACGTGCCGCGTTGGCTACCGCCAATGAAATTTTTGCTGCCGCTGCCTATAACATTCGGGTGCAAATGCTGACTGCTGAAGATTTGGAATGGTGCATTGTGCAGACGCGTCGGCAACCTGAAAATCTGCGTATGCCATGGGCACTAAGCGGTGCTGTGTTGGATAATCCAGATGCTTTCAATTTCAGTTTTAAGATCCTGGATGCGGATCAAAGGCCTGCGGGGGCTTGTCTTTGCCAGTTTTGCCCCGCAACAGACGAGATGCCTGCGGTGCTGAATGTTGAAATGCTGCAAAATTTCCACATCAAAGGTTCCAGCCTGGACGGGAACACTTTCCGTTTTGCACTCTATGCCGCGGTGTTATTTATGGTCGCTACTCAATGTACCGGCTTACGGCTAATATCACCGCTCAATACGAGAGTTGCTGATTATTACATCAATGAGCATCGCTTTATTGATATCACCTCAGGTGAGAAGGGCATTCTCTACCGTGATGCTCAGGCATTATTCCAATGGTTTATCGACGACTCGGCTTCGGTTGAAGCTGAACATTATTTGAGCGAAAATAACGACCAGCTGACAGGATTATAGGGGGGGATATGGTCATTAAAACCACGGAGCGGCTTATAGCGAAAACCGACGCCTATGAACTGGAGGTATACAAAACCGAGGGAGAAAGGCTGACGGTGGTAAAAACCTATACTTCTGAGGAGATTAACCGCCTGACCCCCAGGGGAATGCCGATTAGCGCTTCACGTAAAGAAGTGGTGGCGGTTTTGAAACAGGCCGCAAAAAGTATCAAGGCTCAATCTTCTCCGATAAGTGAGGCCGCAGGCGCTATTCGCCGCATCAACAAATAAAAACGGCCAGCCTGGGCTGACCGTTGGACGCGTGGTCGCGGTATTAGCGACGTACGGCGATGGCTTCGATTTCGATTTTCACGTCTTTCGGCAAACGGGCCACTTCAACGCAGGAACGGGCCGGGAACGGCGCGCTGTGTTCGGTGAAGAAAGCTTCATAAGCGGCGTTAACGGTAGCGAAGTCATTCAGATCTTTCACGAAAACCGTGGTTTTCACGATGTCGGCCACTTTCAGACCGGCGGCTTCAACGATCGCTTTAACGTTCTCCAGCGACTGGCGAGCCTGAGCGGCAACGTCGTCGGCAACGGCGCCGGTTTTCGGATCGACCGGGATCTGGCCGGAAGTGATGATCATGCTGCCCAGATCAACGCCCTGCACGTAAGGACCAATGGCTGCCGGGGCGAGTTCAGTGCTGATGTTACGTGACATTTTTTCTCCTGATATACCCTTCGTCTTTCAAATCGCAGCGCGGTGGGCTGCGTGGCTCTCCGTAGCGTCGGGCGCGGTATTCGGTGCCCCTACGGGGCTCCCATTATAGGCAGTCACCGGGAGAATAACAGCCTCATCTCCCGGCAGCCGGCCGGACTCAGTCCGCCTGCAAGACCACCTGATGCTCGAACTCTTTTTCGCAATAGCGGCATTTCAGGTGTACGTCGCCGTCGCGGGATTTCACGCTAAAGCTGGAAGACACCGGTTCGCTGCGGCTGATGCAGTTGCTGTTCGGGCAGGTCAGCACGCCGTCGATATGATCCGGCAGGCTGAGGGTCAGTTTGCGCACCACTTCATAGTTGTCGATGCGGTTAACCGTGGCTTTCGGCGCGTACATGGCCAATTGGTTGGCCTGTTGCTCCGTCAGGAAGGTGTTTTCGATTTTGATCAGGTCTTTGCGGCCCAGCTCGTTGGAAGGCAGGTTAAGACCGATGGTGATGCGCTGGTCGGTGGCGGTCAGCTTGAACAGCGTCAGCAGCTTAAACCCAATCTGTGCCGGAATATGGTCAATCACCGTGCCGCACTTGATCGCTTCAACCTGCAGTTTGTTATCGTGAGTCATAACGGTTCCCCCTTAAAGAGCCAAATCTGCGTTTAAAACCAGCGCCAGCAGCGCCTGACGGGCGAAAATGCCGTTACCCGCCTGCTGGAAATAGTAGGCGTACGGCGTTTTGTCCACGTCGGTAGTGATTTCGTCAATGCGTGGCAGCGGGTGCAGCACCTTGAGGTTGGCGCGTGCGCCGGCCAGATCCGCTGCGCGCAGAACGAACTGCGCCTTCACGTTGGCGTATTCGGAAGGATCCAGACGTTCTTTCTGCACCCGGGTCATGTAGAGAATATCCAGCTCGGGGACCACTTCTTCAATGCTGCTGTGCAGGCTGAACTCGATGCCTTTCTCTTCCAGCATTTGCAGGATATAGGCCGGCATTGCCAGCGCATCCGGCGCGATGAAGAAGAAGCGGTTGCCTTCAAACTTGGCCAGGGCCTGCGCCAGTGAATGCACGGTGCGGCCGTATTTCAGGTCGCCGACCATGGCGATATTGATGTTGTTCAGTCGGCCCTGGGTTTCCTGAATGGTGAACAGGTCGAGCAGCGTCTGGGTCGGGTGCTGGTTGGCGCCGTCACCGGCGTTGAGCACCGGGATGCCGCCGGAGAATTCGGTCGCCAGGCGCGCCGCACCTTCCTGCGGATGACGCATGACGATGGCGTCGACGTAGGTGCCAATCACCGAGATGGTGTCGGCCAGCGTTTCGCCTTTCTTGCCCAGCGAGGTGTTGCTGCCGTCGGCAAAGCCCACCACCGAAGCGCCCAGGCGGTGCATCGAGGTTTCAAACGACAGGCGGGTACGGGTCGACGCTTCAAAGAAGCAGCTGGCGATCACCTTGTGCTTTAGCAGCTCGGGTTGCGGATTGGCTTTCAGGCTGGCGGCGGTGCGTAGCACCAGCTCCAGATCCTCGCGGCTGAGATCGTTAATAGAGATGATATGTTTGTGATACAGCGGGTTGGCCATTTTTCACTCTCCTCGACTCGTGCCCGTGGCGCGGGGCTTTGAACAGATTTTTCAGGCAAAAAAAAGCCCCTCAACGAGGGGCTTGAAACGATCGGTTTAGCAACAGGAGAAACAACGGCAGTTGGCTGCCGATTGGCAGTCGGTTTT
Organism: Serratia liquefaciens; assembly: GCA_012719855.1. Classification (GTDB taxonomy): domain Bacteria; phylum Pseudomonadota; class Gammaproteobacteria; order Enterobacterales; family Enterobacteriaceae; genus Serratia; species Serratia liquefaciens_A. The sequence continues at coordinate 129,311 of JAAXZN010000048.1, forward strand.
GTCGGTTGTGGCTAACAAAACAAACGTCGTTTTTCATGCTTTCTCCTGGCAAATTGTCGCGCATTATACTCGCGCCTTTGGCCACTGCAAGCGCTAAAACGCCGATTTTTGTCATTTCGCAATCGATTGGCTGGTGGCCTTTAGCCGCATGGCAGGCAAATTTATCCTCAGTGGGCTCGGCGCAGCAAAATCACCAGAACGAAAATACCGCCCAGCCCGGCGGTAATGATCCCGATGGGCAGCTCTTGGGGGGCGGTGACGACGCGGCTCAGCAGATCGCCGGCAGAGAGCAATATGGCCCCTAACACCCCGACCAACGGCAGCAGGCGCCGGTGACGTACGCCGGTAAACGGGCGCGCCAGATGGGGAACCATTAAGCCGACAAACCCTATCACCCCGGTCAATGCCACCAGTAACGCGGTCGCCAGCGAACAGCAAAGAAACACTTCCGTGCGCAAACTGCGGGTGTTGATGCCCAGCGTACCGGCGGTCTGCTCGCCCGCCAGCAAGCCGTCCAGCGATCGCCAGCGCAGGGCAATCAATACCACCAGCAACAGCAGCGCTATCAAGGCAAAAATCAAGTTATCCCAGCGGGCCAGCCCCAGTCCGCCCAGCGTCCAGAACAGTACGCTGCTGGCGGTACGCTGATCGCCGGAAAAAACCAGATAGTTGGTGAAGGCGCCGAATAAAAAAGAGACCGCCAGCCCGCAGATGATCAGCTTTTCGGTGCCTTTTTGCGATTGAGTCATAAAAATAACCAGCACCACGGCGGCAGAGATCATGCCACCGGCAAAGGAAGACACCGGTAACGTCCAGGCCCCGAGGCTATCGCCGAGGCGCGTCATCACCAGCACCACGCCGGCGGAGGCGCCAGAGGAGAGGCCAAACAGAAAGGGATCGGCCAAATCGTTGCGGGTTGTGGTTTGCAACAGGGCGCCAACCAACGCCAGGCCGGCCCCCGCCAGCAGCCCAAGTAAGGTGCGTGGCAAACGCAGTTCCAGCACGATGCTCTTGATCATGGGTGGCACATCACCCGGGACGATGCCCAGCGCGCTTAGCACCTGAGCAAGAGAGAGCGACACGCTGCCTTGGGCGACATTGGCGAAGACTAACCCTGCCAATAACAGCGGGGCGAGGGTCCAGGCCAGCCTGAAACGCATTTTTTCCGACATCAGCTAATCGCGGCAGGGTAAAGGGCCTGAGCCAGTTTGTGGATCGCCTCAATATTGACCGGCCCCGGCGTTAACGCCTGGTATTTCAATTTCAAATAGCGGTGATGGACTACTGCCGGGGTTTGCTTCATCAGGGGGTGTTGTTCAAGGAAAAGCTGCCGCGCATCGATGCTGTCGGTGGGCTCAGCCTGATAGTCCACCAGAATAATAAATTCAGGCTCTGTCGCCGCCACGCTTTCCCAATTGGTGTTCACCCAGCTGGTGTTCAGGGTATCCATCACGTTTGTTGCCCCAGCGGCTTCAATAATCGCCGTTGGCATGGCGTAGGCTCCGCTGGTGTAGGGTTTTTCTTCGCCGGAATCATAAAGGAACACCTTGACGGGTTTTTGCGTCGCAACTTTGCGATGGATATCTGCCACCTGCCTTTGCCAGTCTGCGACCAGCTTTTCCGCCTGTTCCTGTTTGCCAAAGACTTTGCCGAGCCTGATCATATCGTCGTAGAGCAAATCCATGCTGGCCCGTGGCCGATGGTTGTAGACGTGGATGCAGCTTTCACTCAGCACCAGCGTTTTGATATTGAATTTTGCCAGCGCTTGCGGGGTCACTTCTCCACGAAGCCCATAATTCCAGCCGGCGAAGAACAGGTCTGGGCTTGCGGCGAGAAGGTTTTCGATGGTCGGGTACTTGGGGGCCAGTTCAGGAATTTTTCCCTGCTGTTGGGTGAATTCAGGGATGTTTTTGTACCAACCGGAGATCCCTGTCACGCCCACGATAGAAGGCTGGAGCTGCAGGGCAAAGGCCATTTGCGACATATTGATATCTTGAATAACGGCACGCTGTGGCGGGCGTTCAAAGGTCAGGGGCTGGCCGCAGTTGTCCACCGTAACGGGGAAGCCAGAGGCCCCGGCACTTGCCGTGGTGAAGGCCAGTAGCGCAGCGAGGGTTAAGTTTTTCACATCGACTCCAGATTCATAGCACCGAAAGGCTATTGAGAGGGCATTACCGTCGGTTGTCTGGCCTGGCGTCAGCGGGGTGGGGCGGAGGAAGGTCATCCCACTCGGGTAACCCCGTGGGCAAAACGGCAAAACCGAAGTCAATAACCCGGTTTATTGGAAACGGGGGCAACATACCTGAATAATTCGTGTGACAAATGTAGTTAGATCAAACAATTGTCGATTGTGGCGAATTGTGCCGGGATGATGTGGGTAAAGCTTCGAAAAAACGCAGGGCTTCGCCGCTTTCCGGATGACGAACCTGCAGCGTTCTCATGCCAAATACCTGTTGCAGGTGCGCCGATTCCAGCACCGTTTCAGGGCGGCCATAACACAGGATTTTCCCTTCATTGATGATCATCACCTTATCGGAAAAGGGTTGCACCAGCTCGAGATCGTGCAGCACTTTTATCGTGGCTATCTTTTTCTTATGGATCAGCGACAGCAACTGATGCCGGGCCAGCGGATCGAGATGGTTGGTGGGTTCATCAAGCAATAACAGCACCGGTTGCTGCGCCAAAGCTCTGGCGAAGCCGGCGCGCTGACGTTCGCCGCCTGAAAGCTTGCCCAACGGGCTATGTTGCAGGTGGCCGATACCCACCTCCTCCATCGCTTTGGCAACTATCAGCGCGTGTTGAGATGGCGAATGATCGGCCAGCCAGGGCAGTCGTCCCAGCGTCACATACTCGCTCACCTTAAGCCGTAAATCCGCATCATCGTGCTGGCTCAGCAAGGCGATGGCGCGGGCGCGCTGCTGGGGTTTTAAGGTGGCCAAGGGCGTTCCCTGGAAGAGAATTTCGCCTTCGCTCGGCCTGAGCTCGCAGGTCAGTAGCCGCAACAGCGTGGATTTCCCACTGCCGTTCGGGCCGATAATGGTGACGGACTCGCCTGGCTGAAGGCTAAAGGTGGCCCGATCAATCCGCGGGCTTTTCCCTGGGGTCGCCAGGGAAAGGTTCTGCACCGACAGCAGGCTGTCGATGGGCAGGCTGGTCATGAAATATCCTTTTCCGTGCTCAGAAAGATGTCTCAATGGTTTCTATAACGTTGTAATTATCGTCAATCACCAACAGCGTCTTCCATTTATCGAAGGTCAGGCAGGGGTGCGAGGTGGCAAACACCAGTATATCTCCAACCTGCATCGGGAAGTCTGCCGGACAGCTTAACATGGCATGCTGGTCCATGATCCCCTGGGTGATCAGCTGCTGGACGTCACTTTCTTGCAGAACCCCGTTGCGGTAATGGGCGATCGGCTGCGGCAAGCCAGCGTCGAAAGCCGCATCTCGCTTGCCGAAATTGACGATAACCCGGCCCGGTTCCGGCACCGACTGCACCAGTGCGATCAATTCCAGTGCCGAGGTTAGCTCCCCCGCCAAGTCGCAGGCGTAGCTATCGCGGGCCAGCACTGCATTTTGCGCGTCCTGATAAATTCCCCGATCGTGGGTGATATAACAGCCAGGGCGGATCACCCGACGGCAGTTTTCCGGCAGCGATTCTTCACCCCAAACGCGGCAAACCACGTCATACCAGGAAGAGCCCGCCCCGGTGAGGATCGCTTCTTCACCGCTGAACAGGCGTTGCCGGTGCAGTTCACGCAGCAGACCGGCGGCGTCACGCAGAAATTGTTCGATTTTGCGCTGGGCGTCGTCACCGTGCATCACGCCTTCATACAGCTCGATACCCTGCAAGCGCAGCCCTGGCAGTCTGGCGATATCCTGCGCCAGTTGCTCGGCTTGTGCCACGCTGCGGCAGCCGCAGCGGCCGCCGGGCACGCCCAGTTCCAACAGAACATCCAGGGTTTGCCCATGCTGGCTGAAAAACGCCGAGAGGGCTTGCGCATTGCTCAGGCTGTCGATGCAGCAAAGGAAAAGGGTGGAGGGATGTTGCGCTTTCAGTTCGGCAATGAGTCGCATGTTGGCCTTGCCGACCAACTGGTTGGCCATCAGCACCCGGGGGACGCCCGCCTCCATGGCCACCTTCGCCTGCCAGGCGGAACCGACGCCCACCGCCCAGGCGCCCTGGGCTACCTGACGCTGGAAGATCCAGGGGGTCATGGTGGTTTTGCCGTGCGGGGCCAGCGAGACGCCGCGTGCGTCGGCATAGTTTTGCATCCAGGCGATATTGTTTTCCAGACTGCCGAGCTTGATCACCGCGGCCGGCAGGCAGACGTCTTCGTTAAGCAGGTTTGCCGGCGCCGACGGGTCACTGCACAGCACGGCGGCCTTGTGGGTAACGGTGAAATCTTTTTGGTATTTCATAACATTATCCTTTGGGTGTTCTATCTTTTTTGAATGGGGTATCTTGATGTATTGTTTTGATTTTAATTGAATTTAAATTTTATTTTTTGATTTTATGGTACAAAGTATCATTTTTAACGCTCATTTTTGTGTAGTCTTCCACTGTTTTCCTGCATTGTAAATGACAAAATTTAACCACTATGGGGTGAGGCAATGGGGGTGGATATCGACATTATCTCGCGCATTACAGAGCGTTTTATTGAGCTGAGCAGCACCGAAAAACGCATCGCGCAATTCATTCTGGACGATGCGGATGCGGTGACCGCTTTGCCGATTGCCGAACTGGCCCGGCAGGCCCAGGTCAGCCAGGCCTCGATCACGCGCTTTGCCAAAATGCTGGGCTGCCGTGACGTGCGTGACCTTAAGGTCAAGCTGGCGCAGTCGTTGGCGGTGGGGCAACGGTTTATCCATGAAGAGCCGGACCTGGAAGGGATCCAGGGGATTTACGAAACCATCATCAATGTCCTGACGATTAACCGCCGGACGATCGACGAGCCGGCGCTGGCCAAAGCGGTGGAGTGGCTCAGCGATGCGCGGCAAATTCTGGCCATTGGCATGGGGGGCGGATCGACCATTTGCGCCGCAGAGGTGCAGCACCGTCTGTTCCGGCTCGGGCTGCCGGTAACCGCGCAAAGCGACGGCTTGCTGGTGCGCATGATGGCGGCGGCGGTGGCCAGGCAGGACGTGGTGGTGGCGCTGTCGCTGGGCGGCTACACGCAGGAAGTGGTGGAAAGCGCGGCGATTGCCCGCCAGTACGGAGCCAAAGTGGTGGCCATCACCCCGGCAGGAACGCCGCTGGCGGCGCAGGCTGACGTGCTGCTGGCGCTGGTGGTGCGGGAAAATGATTACATCTACAAGCCCAGCACTTCGCGCTACGCGATGTTGGCGATGGTCGACGTGCTGGCGACGGCGCTGGCCATGGCGAATAAACGCCAGTCCCGGGACCGTCTGCGCCGCATCAAGCTGGCGCTGGACAGTCACCGTGGCGGAGAAGATCGGCAGCCGCTGGGGGACTGAGTCGGCTCCCCAAGACACTAACCTGAGGATGATGATTCATGCGGTATCAGTATCTGATTAAAAATGTCACGGTGATCGACGGCAGCGGCGGGCCTGAATATCGTGCTGATGTGGCGGTGAAAGACGATCGGATTGCGGCTATCGCACCAGCCATAGAGGCTGAGGCCGAGGTGGTGATCGACGGCCGGGGTCGGGTGCTGTCGCCGGGGTTTATCGACGTACATACGCATGACGACACCAACGTGATCCGCATGCCCGAGATGCTGCCGAAGATATCGCAGGGGGTGACAACGGTGATTGTCGGCAACTGCGGCATCAGCGCCGCCGGGGCGGTGATCAAAACCCGCGTGCCCGATCCGATGAACCTGCTGGGGGAAAAAGCGCATTTCGTTTACCCAACGATTGCCGATTACCGTCAACAGGTCGAGGCCGTGACGCCGGCGGTGAATGTGGCGACGCTGATTGGCCACACCACGCTGCGCAGCAACCAGATGGACGACCTGTTTCGCCCGGCCAGTGCCGAAGAGATCGCCGCCATGCGTGAACAGCTGCGTGCTGCGTTGCAACAGGGCGCTTTGGGGCTGAGTACCGGTCTGGCGTATGCCTCGGCGTTCTCTGCCCCCACGCAAGAGGTGATGGCGCTGGCGGAAGAGCTGGCGGGTGAGCAGGGCATTTATACCACCCACCTGCGTTCGGAGTTTGAACCCATACTCGAGGCGATGGAGGAGGCATTTCACATTGGCCGCCATGGCCGGGTGCCGGTGGTGATTTCGCACCATAAATGCGCCGGGGCCAAAAACTGGGGCCGCACGCAGGAAACGCTCAAGCTGTTCGATAAGGTGCGCCAGACGCAGGACGTCTCCTGTGACTGTTACCCTTACTCCGCCAGTTCATCGACGCTGGATTTAAAGCAGATCACCGATGAGTTCGATATCGTTATCACCTGGTCCGAACCGCATCCGGAAAAGGCCGGGCAATCCTTGCGGGACATCGCCGGGGCCTGGTCAATGAGCCTGCATGAAGCCGGCAAACGGCTGATGCCGGCGGGGGCGATTTATTACAACATGGACGAGCAGGATGTGCGCCGGGTGTTGAGCTACCCGCTGACCATGGTGGGCTCGGATGGTTTGCCGAACGATCCGATGCCGCATCCACGCCTGTGGGGCGCTTTTCCACGGGTGCTGGGCCACTACAGCCGCGACGAAGGGTTGTTCCCGCTCACGGTGGCGGTGCACAAAATGAGCGGCATGTCAGCGGCGCGTTATCAGCTGCCGCAGCGTGGGCTGATCAAAACAGGGTACTACGCCGATCTGGTATTGTTTGACGCATTGAAAGTGAAAGACAGCGCGACGTTCAGCCAACCGCAGCAACCCGCCGCAGGGATCGATGCGGTGTGGGTGAACGGCGTGCTGAGTTATCAACATCAGGCCGTGACCGGCCTGCGCGCCGGGCGGTTTTTGTGCCGTCAGGGCAACTCAATCGACAGGAGCAAGGCATGACGATCAAAAGATACGGCATTGACGGCGGTACCGGGACCGGAGGACAGCATCTGCCCTTTTCCCGTGCGGTAGAAGCCGGTGGCTGGTTGTACATTTCCGGCCAAACGCCGATGAAAGACGGTGAAGTGGTGGAGGGGGGGATTATCGATCAGTCGCGCCTGGCGATCCAAAACTGCCTGGATATTATGGCGGAAGCGGGATATGGGCTGGAAGACGTGGTGCACGTTAAGGTCATTCTGACCGACGCGCGTTACTTCCAGTCATTCAATAAAGTTTTTCGCGAGTTCTTTGCCGCTCACCCCCCGGCACGCATTTGTGCAGTCGCCGATCTGGTGGTGGATTGCAAGGTTGAAGTGGATATTACCTGCTATAACGCCGCGCGCATTCCCCGCTAGAACCCTTGCCGATTAAAGGGTGGTGAAGCCACCCTCAGACCGCTGATTAACCCGCATAAGGGCTAAACCGTTAGGGGTCGAACATGTTCGACCCGATTTAACCTATTGATTATGCGATAGGGCGCAGCATGCAGCGCCCCTACGACGAAACCTGGGAGCACTTTGCCAGTGGCCTTAGGGGCAAAATCTCCCTTAATCATCATTTCACCAGGCTGTGTATTCCCACGGCGCGAGTCGGTTATTTGCTGACGCGATCGTAGTAGACCATGTCGGCGTTCAGACCCTGCTGATAGCCTTTGACGTTATCGCGCAGCACCACTTCGGTTTTCGCCTGATCGATAAAGACATACGGTGAACTGCGTTGCAGTTCCTGCTGCATGGCGGTGTACAGCGCGGTGCGCTTGGCGGGATCGGCTTGGGCCACCGCCGCCAGCGTCTGCTGGTTCAACTGCGGGATCTGCCAGCCGTTGAGGCCCGCCACCGTGCTGGTTTTGCCGTCGTTATAGGCGAAGGCGCTGGCGTTGGAGTGGGCGTCGAAATAGTCCGGGATCCACAGGCGGATCGCCGCCTGATGCTGTTTGGCGCGTACCCGTGAATAAACCTGGCTGCCGGCTGCCGGCAACAGTTCCACCTTCACGCCGCCCTCGGCAAAGCTGGCCTGCAGCGCCTGAGCGATAGTGATAAACGGCGGTTTGTTCTCGACGTCCAGCGTCAGCGAGGCATGGGTGATACCGGCCTTGGCCAGAATGGCCTTGGCTTTGGCCGGATCGAAACTGAACGGATTGTCTTTCAGCGCGCCCGGTAACCCGACCGGCAGGAAACTCTGGTGCACAAAATATTGGCCCTTCAGCAGATCTTTAGTGATGCCCTGATAGTCGATCAGATAGCGAGCTGCTTCCCAGAAGGCCGGATTTTTCAATAGCGGATTGGCGCTATTGCCGGTGTTGAACACCAGGTAATTCTGCTCGGCGGAGGGGATTTCCAGCACCTTCACTCCGGGCTGATTTTTCAGCGCCACGGTTTGGTCCGGGCCCAGTTCGCGTGCCACATCGGCGTCACCCTGCTGGATCAGCAGGCGGCGAGTGGCGGAGTCCGGCACGCTTTTAATGATGATGCTTTTCAGCAGCGGCTTGCTGCCCGGTGACGTCGGGTTGGCGTCCAGCACAATCGCCTGATGCGGTTGATAGACGCGCATTTTGAACGGCCCGCTGCCGGCGGAGTGCATTTTCAGCCAGGCGTTGCCGTAGTCGCCGTCTTTGGCGTTAGGCTGCACCGCCTTGCTGTCGACGATCGAGGCGATCGGCGTGGAGAGAATATTCAGCGCCACCGCCGGACTGACGTTCGCCGTCCAGCTCAGTTGCAGGCTGTGGTCATCGATTTTTTTCAGCTGTGTGTCGATGTTGTCCGGCTGCCAGCCGAGAACGTTGAGGATAAACGCCGGTGACTTGTTCATCTTCACCGCGCGGCTAAAGGAAAAGATCACGTCATCGGCGGTCAGCGGGTTGCCGGAGGCGAAGGTCGCCTGCGGACGCAGTTTGATGGTCAGGGTTTTGGCTACGGCGTCGCCCTGCCAGCTTTCCGCCAGCACCGGCTCCACTTTTGCCGGATCGTCGCGATCCGCCTGCACCAGCCGCTGATACAGGCTGGGGACGGTCTGGATACTCGACAGCTCGTTGGCTTCCGCCGGATCCAGGCTGACGATATCGTCGAGCGATTGCACTACCACCAGCGTATTGGGCGGCGTGGCGGCCAGCGCGGAGGCGGAAAGGGCGGCAAGCATTAACAGCGGCAGGACTTTGGCTTTCATCGATGTTTTCCCTTGAATGCACGGCAAGAAATTATTGTTATCGTTTGTTTTCACGGCGTTTTCGCCGCCAGAATGCCACGGTAGAGTCTTTGTCGGCGGCTGACAAAGGCCAATCGGCTATTTGATATGTCCAAAAACACTATAGAACGCCGGGTAACTCTCCGCCCACCGCACCAGAGAATAAAGCCCTCGTTGAAGAGGGCTTGGGGGGTTGATTAAAGAAGGGGATTGTTTTCCAACAAAGTCTTCAGACGCTGGTGCAACTGGGCGACATAGGCGGTATCGCGTGGTGCCACCCATACCACATTACTGCTGGCGATAACCCCCAGCACGGCGGGCCAGGCGCAAAGATCGATAATGCGTGCCATGGCTTTTGCATAGCCGGAATTCATGTGGATCAGCACAAAGTGGTCGTTATGCTCGACGTCAATCAGCATGGCCGTCAGCGGCTCGTTAATGTCAGGCACTGGATGGTGCAGCGCATTGAGAGAATAGACCTTTTTCCCTTTGGCATTCTGCACCTTCATCACCCCCAGCGCGTTCAGCAGACGGGAAACGGTCGACTGGCTGATACCCGAATAGCCCCCCCGTATCATTTCACCGCGGATTTCCTCCTGTGATGAATAGCGTTGGCTCACGACCAGCTTGCGGCACAATGCCAGTTTCCGTTGTTCCTTCTCCCACAGAGTTTCTATTTTATTCGCCATTATGTTGCCTTGGTTTAAAAATGAGTGACAACTCTATATAAATCAATGCAATGAAGATGGGTTAACCGAGGGTGATATGACCCGTCGCAATCATATAAAGGGTAATGATGGCGACAATGACCAAAAGAAGGGCAATCAGCGCTTCGTAACCTTTCAACAACCGTTCTGCGTGCTGGTTTTTTTGGTGCCAGAGGAAGACCAGCAAGCCGGGGACAAACAGCAATGACGTCAGCAGCATTTGGCTGCCGGCGGCATAGCACAGCCAGAAACCATAGAGGGTGCCAATCAGCCCGAGCATCAGATCGCGGGTACGTGATTCACCCGGTTGATAACTTTCCCCGGTGATCGCCAGCTTGAGACCGTAGGCGGCACTGAACAGATAAGGGGGAAGGATGGCGGCAGTCGCGATGGAGAACAGCGCTTGATAGCCGGCGCTGTAGACCAACGTCAGCAGCAGGAAGAGCTGTATCAGACCGTTGGTGATCCACAGCGACACCGCAGGCGATCCATTGGCGTTGGTTTTGGTGAATATCTGCGGAAACATGCCGTCTTTGGCTGCGACAAAGGGTAACTCTGCGGCGAACAGCGTCCAGGCAAGCAACGCACCGGCTACCGACAGAATCACGCCGGCGGCGACCAAGCGTGCCCCCCAAATGCCGACCACGGATTCCAGCACCCCGGCCATTGACGGATTTTTTAATCCATTCAGCGTCGCCTGATCGAGCACGCCCATCGACAGCACGCTGACCAGAATATAAATCACCAGGCAGCCCAGCAGGCCGATCACCGTGGCTTTACCGATATCGGCGCGTCTGGCGGCGCGGGAGGAGACGACCGTGGCACCCTCGATGCCGATAAATACCCAGGTGGTCACCAGCATGGTGTTTTTTACCTGATCAAACAGCGCGGGATGGCTGCCGTCGATCACCATCATGCGGCCCCAGAAATCTGCGGTAAAAATGCCGATGCGGAAGGCGATCACTACCGCCACAATAAACACCAACAGCACCAGCACTTTGACCACCGTTAGCACGGTATTGATCATGGCGGCTTCTTGCACACCGCGCAGCACCAGCGCATGCACCAACCACAGAACGATGGAAGCGCCGAGGATCGATTGCCAGTTGTTGCCCAAGCCGAACACCGGGAAGAAGAAGCTGAGGGCGCTGAACAGCAGCACCGCATAAGACACGTTCCCCAGCCAGGCGGAGAACCAATAGCCCCAGGCAGACTGGAAACCAATAAAATCGCCAAACCCCGCGCGAGCGTAGCTGTAAATACCGCCCTCTAACTGCGGGCAGCGAGCGCTCAGGTTTTGATAAATTAATGCCAGGCAGATCATCCCCACCGCGGTGATCAGCCAACCGATCAGCAGTGCGCCAGGTGAGGCGACGGAAGCGAAGTTTTGCGGCAGGCTGAATACGCCACCGCCCACCATGGAGCCGATGACCAGCGCGATCAGGGCAACCAGCCCCAGTTTTTTCTCAGACATGAGGGTTCCTCCAGCTGCGCAGGGCAGCAGGAAAATAATGATTCATTGGTTGTTGAGAGGACGCGGCGGCAGACGATGCCGCCGCGTCGCCAATCAGTCGCCGAGGGTGGCGACCATCACGGCCTTGATGGTGTGCATGCGGTTTTCCGCTTCATCGAACACAATGGAGTGGGCCGACTCGAACACGTCATCCGTGACTTCCAGCCCTTTCAGGCCATAGGCGAGTTCAATTTCCTTACCCACTTTGGTCTGCTCGTTGTGGAAGGCCGGCAGACAATGCATGAATTTAACCTGCGGATTGCCGGTGGCTTTCAGCACCGCGGCATTGACCTGATAGGGCTGCATCAGGTTAACGCGTTCCGCCCAGGCCTCTTTCGGTTCTCCCATCGATACCCATACGTCGGTATAGAGGAAATCGACACCTTTCACGCCTTCATCCACCCGCTCGGTTACGGTGATATGCGCACCGGTATCGCGGGCGATGTCGGCACACTGCGCCAGCAAGGCTTCGTCCGGCCAAAAGGCCTTAGGTGCCACCAAACGGATATCCATGCCCATTTTGGCGGCGCCAACCATTAACGAGTTGCCCATGTTGTTGCGCGCATCGCCAAGGTAGGCGAAGGAAATTTGATTGAGGCCTTTACCCGGCGCGTGCTCCAGCATGGTCATCAGGTCGGCCAGGATTTGCGTAGGGTGGAATTCGTCGGTCAGGCCGTTCCAGACCGGTACTCCGGCAAATTCCGCCAGCTCTTCGACGATGTGCTGGCCAAAGCCGCGGTATTCGATGCCGTCATACATACGACCCAGCACCCGTGCGGTGTCTTTCATCGATTCTTTGATACCGATCTGTGAGCCGGTTGGGCCGAGGTAAGTGACCCGGGCGCCCTGATCAAAAGCGGCAACTTCGAAGGAGCAGCGGGTGCGGGTGGAGGTTTTTTCAAAGATCAGCGCAATGTTTTTACCGCGTAGCCGTTGCTGCTCGACATTGCCGTATTTGGCTTTTTTCAGCGCAAAGGCCAAATCGATCAGGGATTGGATCTCGTCGCTGCTGAAATCCAGCAGTTTTAGAAAATGGCGGTGACGTAAGTTTATGCTCATGATCAGATTCCTGTTTATTCAATTTGTTGGGGTAATTAATGTGCCTTTCTCACCGGCCAGGATGCGGGTGGCGTCCTGCAGCGCGCCAATACCGGCGATGCCCTGGCGATAGCGTACAAAATGGCTGGCGGCCGAGATCTTCGGCCCCATGGAGCCGGCGTCGAAGGTGATGCCGGCCAGATCGTCCGGGGTTACCTTGTCCAGCGCGCGCTGTTGCGACGTGCCCCAATCGAGATACACCGCGTCGGCATCGGTCAGGATCAGCAGCGCGTCAGCGCCGATCTGCTCTGCCAGGAAAGCGGCGGACAGATCTTTGTCGATCACTGCCTCTATGCCTTCCAAACGGCCTTCTCGACGCAATACCGGAATGCCGCCGCCACCGGCGCAGACCACCAGATGCCCCTGCGCGATCAGGGCATTAATCGCGTCCGTTTCGATGATGTTGAGTGGTTTGGGTGAGGGCACCACGCGGCGGAAATATTTACCGTCCGGTTTGATCGTCCAGCCTTTTTCCAGGCTCAGCGCCAGCGCGGCTTTCTGGTCGTAGACCGGCCCGATATATTTGCTGGGGTTGCCGAAGGCAAGGTCGTCAGGATCAACTTCGACCTGGGTCAGCAGCGCGCTGATCTGGTGATCCGGCAGGCAGTTTTTCAGCTCCTGCAGTAGCAGGTAGCCAATCATGCCCTGGCTTTCCGCGCCCAAGACGTCCAGCGGGTAAGGGGCCACCTGCGAATAGGCGTTGTTTTGCAGCGCCAGCAGGCCAACCTGTGGGCCGTTGCCGTGCACCAGCACCACGTTCCAGTTTTCTGTCAACGCAGCGATTTGGCGGCTGGCAAGTTTGATGTTGCGACGTTGGATATCCGCCTCAAGCGGTTCTCCACGACGTAGCAGGGCGTTCCCACCCAGGGCAACCACCACTGTGGGTTTAGTCATGATGTTTAACTCCGTCGGGGTTAGATGTCGTCGCGTTCCAGTGGGCAACTCATGCAACGAGCGCCACCGCGGCCGCGGCCCAGCTCGTCACCCCGGATTGGCAGCACGGTGATGCCTGCCTTATCGTATTTTTCATTGGTCCAGGTATTGCGTTCGTAGCCGATCACTACGCCAGGTCGGATGGTCAGCACGTTATTGGCGTCATTCCACTGTTCACGTTCGGCCTCGAAGCTGTCGCCGCCGGTGGTGATGAGTTGCACCTGGCTGATGTTCAGAGCGCGTTCGATAGCGGTCAGGAAGTGTTTTTCCTGTTGGCGATGCAGGCCGCTCTTACCGTCTGGCGTCAGCGTCCAGCACTGCGACTCTTTGCGCACCACTTCCGGGTAGACCGAGAAGGTATCCAGGTTGATGTGGGTCATAACGGTGTCCAGATGCATGCAGGAGCGGTACTTAGGCAATTCCAGTGCGATAACACGTTCTGCCTGATGGGATTTGAACAACGCCTGCGCCAGGAATTCCACCCCTTGTGGCGTGGTGCGCTCCGACATGCCAATTAATACGGCACCGCGGCCAATGACCAATACGTCGCCGCCTTCCAGCGTGGCATGATCGTAATTACGTTCTTCATCGCCGAAATAAGTGGTGAAATCACCCTTGGAAAAATAAGGATGCCATTTATAAATGGCGCGCAGATTATTGGTTTCACGCTGTCGTGCCGCTTTTGCCATTGGGTTGATAGACACCCCGTTATATATCCAGCATGAAGTGTCGCGGGTGAATAAATGGTTAGGTAACGGCTTCATAATAAAGTCGGTACCCTGATGAGTATCAACCACCATATTATTGAAGCTGTCCGGGACTTCTTCATAAGTCAGGCCACCGGTCATATGGCGTGCCAACTGGCGGTCGGGCAAATCCCCCAGCCAACCGCGAATATCGGCGGCAAATGAAGGCCCCAGGCGGAAATCAGAAACCTGCGCCGACAGCAGCCACTGCTTGGCGGCGGGAATGCTCATGGTTTCGGTCAGCAAATCAGTCAGCAGCAAGACTTCTACATTTTGCGCCCGTAACGTTTGGGCAAAGATATCGTGTTCCTCACCGGCACGTTCGACGGATAATACATCATCGAACAATAATTCCTGACAGTTAGAAGGGGTTAATCGTTTTAAGCTTAAATTAGGGCGATGCAGCATAACGCTGCGTAATTGGCCTATTTCAGAACCTACATAATTCCTATTCATGTCATTTCCTATTATCAGATCCAGGTAATATCAGACGGAATGAAATAAAGGATTTATTTCACTTAATGAGAATGGGTGCCGTTCCGTTGCCGCTGATAATAAACATTGCCCTGAGGTGTTTTGTGACGGAAATCACATTGATATAGGGTGGGTGGTGAAATTAATTATCAGTTGACCAATATCATTTTTTTGTTGTAAATTATATCTTCCAAAATGCATTAATACTCGAATGTCACGTTAATTATTCATATAAACGTATGTTTAGATTAATGGTTGGCTGTCTAATTTATTGTAATTTATGGATTTTATTTTCATGGTGGCAAGGTTATTCATTAATGAAAAATTAATATCCGTTCGAAGGTAAATTTCTTTGAATTTTTATTCCTGATTGTGACAGAGGATGGTTTTTTATTTTTGTGACGCCATGGGATTAAATTTTATTACTGACCAACAAACAAGCCGTTAGCATCAGCGGTTTTACAAGGTTGGGGAGAATTAGGCGCTTAGGGTGCATAAAAATCCGCTGTGCGGGGAGATAAAGGGAAATAGTTAATCAGTCAGGTTGTGGGGTGGGGAGATCCCCCACCCGGGGAGGTCATGGTTACAGGCTTTCGCTCAGGGTGGCCACCATCACCGCCTTGATGGTGTGCAGGCGGTTCTCGGCCTGATCGAACACCACGCTGTGTGCGGATTCGAACACCTCATCGGTCACTTCCATGCCGCCGTGCAGCCCGTATTGTTCGGCCATTTGCTTACCGAGCGTGGTCTGGTCGTCGTGAAACGCCGGCAGGCAGTGCAGGAATTTGACGTTCGGGTTGCCGGTCAGTTTCACCATCGCCATATTGACCTGATAAGGCTTCAGCAGCGCGATACGCTCCTGCCAGGTTTCTTTCGGCTCGCCCATCGATACCCACACGTCGGTATACAGGAAGTCCGCGTCCTTCACCCCTTCGGCAATGTCTTCGGTCAGGGTGATCTTGGCGCCGGTCTGTTTTGCCAATGCCTGGCACTCTGCGACCAGCTCAGGCTGTGGCCAGCAGGCCTTCGGCGCCACCAGCCGCAGATCCATGCCCGCCAGGGCGGCAGCTTCCAGCAGGGTGTTGCCCATGTTGTTGCGGGTGTCGCCAAGGTAGGCGAGCTTCACCTCGCTCAGCGGCTTGCCCGGCAGGTGCTCCTGTACGGTTAGCAGATCCGCCAGCAACTGGGTCGGGTGGAACTCGTTGGTCAACCCGTTCCACACCGGCACGCCGGCATGGTTGGCTAGCGTTTCCACCAGCGCCTGACCATAGCCGCGGTATTGAATACCATCATACATCCGGCCCAGCACCCGGGCGGTGTCTTTCATCGACTCTTTATGGCCGATCTGGCTGCCGCTTGGGCCCAGATAAGTGACCTGAGCACCCTGATCGAAAGCGGCAACTTCGAAAGAGCATCGGGTACGGGTCGAGTCTTTTTCGAAGATGAGCGCAATGTTTTTGCCCTGCAGGTGGCGTGTTTCCTGGCCTTTCCGCTTGGCCTGCTTTAACTCGGCCGAAAGCTGCAGCAGCGCCTGAAGCTCCGCCGGGGTGAAATCCATTAACCTTAGGAAGTGACGTTTGTAGAACGGGTTTATGCTACTCATTGCCGTGTATCCTGCTTGTTGTTATTGAATTAAAATTCACTTTATATGTATGAATATTCAATTTCAACCCCGCAGTAGAAATCTTTCACGTTTATCGTGGAAGCAATGCCGACGGTGTGTGAAAATAGAAGGAATACAGGCCATTTGACTTGAGGATATAGGCATGGCAAACCGCGAACAGCTAGAAGAACAACGTGAAGAGACCCGCCTGATCATCGAAGAACTGCTGGAAGACGGCAGCGATCCGGAAGCGCTCTACACCATCGAACACCACCTTTCTGCTGAGAAGTTTGAAGTGCTGGAGCAGGCCGCCGTTGAAGCCTTCAAGTTGGGCTACGAAGTGACCGACGCCGAAGAGCTGGAAGTGGAAGACGGTACCCTGGTGATGTGCTGTGACGTGATCAGCGAAATCGGCCTTAACGCCGAGCTGATCGACACTCAGGTAGAGCAACTGGTGGCGCTGGCGGCACGTTGCGGCGTCAACTACGACGGTTGGGGCACCTACTTTGAAGATCCGAACGGCGAAGAAGGTGACGACGAAGAAGAAGAAGGTGACTTCATCGACGAAGACGACGACGGTAAACGCCATTAATTAATCTTGTGGGCCGGCGCTCGCCGGCCCCGCCTATCCCGCCGTCTTTCAAGCCGCTGCGCTAGCGTTAACTTGAAATGCATAGGGCAGTTGAAGCAGATGAAATACCAATCCCTGTTAGCCCCCATTTTAAACTTCCTGCACTGCGAAACCCCAGACGCCTGGATCGACGCCGCCCGTCGTCCGGAAAACCTGCCGCTGTTGCTGACCGACCATATGGTGTGCGAGCTGAAAGCGGCGCAGACCGGCATGTGGCTGATCCGCCGTTACGTGGCAGACAAGGAGAGCGGCGATGCCTTGTTGGCGCTGCTAAGGCCTTATGAAGCGTTTCTGCATGAAGCGCAGGGCGTGCCGGAAGCCTTGTTCCAGCAAAACAATTTCACCCGCAAGATCTTGCCCAAGAACGGCTCGGCCTACGGCCAGGATCTGGCGGACAAGATGGTGCTGCTGATCAAAGAAGAGCTGCATCATTTTTCGCAGGTGCTGGAGATCATGCTGGCGCGGCAGATCCCGTATAAGAAGATCACCGCCAGCCGCTATGCCAAAGGCATGATCCGCGAGATCCGCACCCACGATCCGGCCACGCTGATTGATAAGCTGATTTGCGGCGCCTATATCGAAGCCCGCTCCTGCGAGCGTTTTGCCCGGTTGGCACCGCATCTGGACGATGAGTTAAACCGTTTCTACGTTTCGCTGCTGCGCTCCGAGGCGCGCCACTATCAGGATTACCTGCAGCTTGCCGAACAGATAGCCGGCGGCGACATCACTGAGCGGGTGGCTCATTTCGGCCGCATTGAAGCAGAGCTTATTCAAACGCCGGACAGCGAGTTCCGCTTCCACAGCGGCGTGCCCGCCTTCGCCTGATAGCCGGGCGCCCGCGCAACTAAGTTACGCCGGTGCGCCCAGCAGTAAATCCACCGCTTTTTCCGCCAGCATAATGGTTGGCGCATTGGTATTGCCGCTGGTGACCTGCGGCATCACCGAGCAGTCGATCACCCGCAGTCGCTCAAAACCGTGCACCCGCAGTTGCAGATCGGTCACCGAGTCCTGCGGTGATTGGCCCATGCGGCAGCTGCCCACCGGGTGATACACCGTCTTGCAGAAGTTGCGCACGAACTCCTCCAACTGGGCCTCATCGTTCAACCATGCCGGCTGCGGCATCAGCAGGTCTTTGATCAGCGGCTTGAGGGCCGCGGTTTGCAGGAAGCTCAGGCCGAATTTCACCGCGCGTACGCTGCCGGCCAGATCTTCCGGATGGCCGAGGTAGTTGGCGTGCAGCTTCACCGGATCGCGCGGATCGCGGCTGCGCAGCAGAACTTCCCCCCGCGCCTTGGGCTGCAGATAACCGACCTTGAGCGTGAAACCGTGGATATTGGGCAGTGGTTCGCCGGGCACGTCATCCCAGCTGTCGAGCATCGGCAGGAAGTGGATCTGCACGTCGGGCCGGCCGTCACCCTGGCTGTCGGTGAAGGCGGCGCCTTCCAGCACGTTGGAGCTCAGCACGCCGCTGCGAAACGCCAGCCATTCGGTGCCGTGGCGTAGCGCCTGCAGCCCGCGATCGGCGCCGTACAGGCTGATCGGTTGCCGGGTGCTGACGTTGATCGACATATGCAGATGATCGTGGAAGTTCTTGCCCACCGGCAGATCGGCGATCGGCGTTATGCCCAACTGTTGCAGATGTTCGCGTGGTCCAATGCCGGACAGCATCAGGATCTTCGGCGATCCGACCGCGCCGGCGCTGAGGATCACTTCCTTTGCCGCATGCGCGGTGACTTCGGCACCGCCGTTTTGGCTATACACCACGCCGGTGGCAACGTTGTTGTCCAGCACCACCCGGTGCACCAGCGCATTCAGCTTCACCACCAGGCGTTGGTCGTTACGCACCGCTTTCAGGTAGGTGCGTGCGGTGCTGGCGCGCTCGCCGTTATGGGTGGTGGTCTGGTAGAAGCCGACGCCGTGCTGGCTGTCGCCGTTGAAATCGTTGCGGTAGGGCAGGTTCAGCTCCTGGCCGGCGCGGATAAACGCCATGCTGAGCGGGTGACGGTAGCGGTTCTCGCTGACCGGCAACAGGCCTTCACCGCCGTGATAGGCATCGGACAGGCTCTCGTTGGCCTCGGCACGTTTGAAATAGGGCAGCACGTCCTGATAGCCCCAGCCGGCGCAGCCGTAACGTTCGGCCCACTCGTCGTAATCCTGCCGCTGGCCACGAATATAGATCATGCCGTTGACCGAGCTGCTGCCGCCCAACACCTTGCCCTGGGCGATCTGCATGCGGCGGTTGTTGGCGTGCGGCTCCGGCTCGGTTTCGTAGGGCCAGCTTTTTTTGGCGATGATTTTCGCCACGCCAGCCGGCATCTTGATGAATAAATTATTGTCGTCGCCACCGGCTTCCAGCAGTAACACCCGCGCCTGAGTACGGCGGATCAACTGCGCTGCCAGTACGCAGCCGGCGGACCCTGCGCCGACAATGATGTAATCAAAAGCATTTTCCGACATGACTGCTCCCTGTGCGATTACGGCATGAGCCTGTCATGGCAGAGTATCGCAAGCGGGCGGCAGGTCAATTTCAAATCGTTAATTTGTTAATGAATATCACATTAATTGTTTTTAATTTTTATCAAATAATTGATTTTAATATATAAAAAATAAAATGTTCATATTAATATTTTTTGTGGTTTGCGTGGCCGTGACGATGCCGCAGCAAAAAATACGCGGTGATAAATATCCGGCGCATTGTTTCTAAACGGAATATTAAATATGAGATTTATCCGAGCGGGAAAGAGGATGTCAGCACAAAAATGCTGCTATATGATGAGCCACTCTGTGGTTGGATAAGATATTAAGAAATATGGACATTTCGATTAATAAATCTAATTATTTAAAAGGGATTGCCATCATATTGATGCTGATCCATCACCTGTTTGCCTACCCGATCCGAATTAGCCCGGATATCCCGGTCTATCATATTGTTAACAGCGTTGATCTTGAAATGTATCTTGGTCTGTTCGGCAAGATTTGCGTTTCGATGTTTCTGTTTCTGTCCGGTTACGGGTTTTCGCTGAAAAAAGAAGTGTCGTTCCACTATATCTGGGGCAAGCTGAAGAATTTATATATCAGCTATTGGATAGTGTTATTTATCTTTGTCCCTATCGGCATTTTCTTCTTTCCCGGAGAAAGGTATAGCCTTTCCCTGCCGCTGTTTCTCGAAAACCTGATTGGCATTAAATCCACGTATAACAGCGAGTGGTGGTTCTTCAAACTCTATGTGCTGTACGTGCTTTCTCTGCCGCTGTTATCACGGCTGAATATCTACCCTTTGCTGGGGGTGCTGGTTCTGGCGGCGCTGTGCGGCAGAGGGCTGCAGTATTTCGCCTGGGCGCCTGAAATCCTGATCGAATATTGCACCTGGCTACTGCCTTTCGGCTTTGGCATGGTGTTTGGCCGCAGCAAGCACATGCCGGCGGACTTCTGGCTGTCGAAGCTGATTGTTACCCTGAGCCGCACCCATCCGCTGATCTTGCTGATGGTGACGGTGGCGGTGTTTATCGTCGCCCATAATCCGGGGCTGCTGCTGGTGACGCCGCTGTTTATCATCGCGATGATGAAAACCGCAGACGGGCTGGGCAGTACGGTGAATCGGGCGGTGGGCGAGCTGGGCAAGCATTCGATGTACATGTGGCTGACCCACAGCTTCTACTGTTATTACTTCACCCAAAAGCTGATTTTTGCGCCGCGCTACACGCCGCTGATCCTGCTGCTGCTGATTGTGGTGTCCTACCTGACCAGCCTGGTGCTGAGCCGGATTGAGTTTGCTATCAAGGGCAGGGTAACGGCGTAGGGGCTCTGCCTGCTGCGCCCGTGATGACCGCGGGCGCAGCAGCAAGATTAAAGCGTTTTCAGCATGGTGACTTCGCAGTCGACGTGGCCGGTGGTGCCCATAGCGTGGTCGATATGCTCGAAGCCCAGATGCTCGTACAGGCCGATGGCCTGCGTCAGGCTGGCGGTGGTTTCCAAATAACAACAGCGGAAGCCCTGTTGACGGGCAAACTCCAGTGCCTGCAGCGCCAGGCGTTTTGCCAGGCCCTGGCCGCGTAAAACCGGCAGGAAATACATTTTCTGTAATTCGCAAATATCGTCGTCACCGCCCTGTAGCGGGGCCACGCCGCCACCGCCGGCAATCCGGCCGTCAACTTCTATCACCCAATAAGCGCTGCGGGGCAGGCTGTAGAGCTGATACAAGACGTCCAGATTGGGGTCGGAAACGGTATAGCCTTTGTCCGCCGTCAGGCCGTGCTCGGCAGAGACTTCGCGAATGACATTAGCAATAGCGGCGTTGTCGTCAGCCGTTATTGGGCGCACCAGAAGACGTACTGGGGTTGCTGTTGTCATAGTTACACTCGCCATAAAAAGAACCCGAGGGGTTCCGGAATATCGTTTTTTGTGCAGACAAAAACGCGCCGAGTTTATATGCCGGCGGCGTCCATGCAGCAATTAATATACCCGTCATCTTTCAAGTTGCAGCGTTGTTATCTGCACTCGCTCCCCCCAGTTACTTACTAAAGTAAGCGCCTGGGGGGAGCGAGTTGGTCGCCTAGCTGCAACTTGAAAGCTATAGGGTAAGTCTTGTAATAACATCTAAAGCGGGCCGGATGCAACGGCGATAAAAAAACAGCGGGGAAATCCCCGCTGTTTTTCAACTGTGGCAGTGAACCGAAAGATTACAGCGCGGCGATGGTCGCCTGCTGTTCCTGTAGCTTCACTTTGCCTTCTTTGCAGGCTGCCAGACGTTCGCGCTCTTTGGCGACCACGGCTTCCGGCGCGCGCGCCACAAAGCCTTCGTTGGCCAGCTTGCCTTCGATCGAGGCGATTTCTGCATCCAGCTTGCCCATCTCTTTCGACAGACGCGCGATTTCGGCGTCTTTATCGATAAAGCCGGCCATAGGGATCAGCAGCTCGGCGCCGTCCACCAGTTTGGTGACCGATACTGGGCCTTTGTCACCCGCAGGCAGCAGGGCGATAGACTCCAGACGCGCCAGACGCTCGATAAAGCTCTGGTTCTCCTGCACGCGACGCTGAGCGTCGGCACTGCAGTTGCGCAGCAGCACTTCCAGCTGTTTGCTCGGAGCGATGTTCATCTCGGCGCGGATGTTACGCACCGCGGTGATCGCCTGCTTGATCCATTCCAGATCGTTCAGCGCCTGCGCGTCTTCCAACGCGGCGTCGTACTCTGGGAAGGGTTGCAGCATGATGGTGTCTGCGGTTTCGCCGGTCAGAGTTTTAACGCGCTGCCAGATGGTTTCGGTAATGAACGGGATCACCGGGTGCGCCAGGCGCAGCAGGGCTTCCAGCACGGTGATCAGCGTGTGGCGGGTGCCGCGCTGTTCCGCTTCGCTGCCGTTGCTTACGACCGGCTTGGTCAGCTCCAGGTACCAGTCACAGAACTGGTTCCAGGTGAATTCGTACAGGATGTTGGCGGCCAGATCGAAACGGTAGGTGTCCAGCGCTTCGCGGTAAGCCTTCACCGTACGGTTGAATTCGGCCAGGATCCAGCGGTCCGCCAGCGACAGCACTTTCTCGCCGCCGTTGAAGCCGCAGTCCTGACCTTCCGCGTTCATCAGCACGAAGCGGCTGGCGTTCCACAGCTTGTTACAGAAGTTGCGGTAGCCTTCCAGGCGCTTCATGTCCCAGTTGATGTCACGGCCGGTAGAGGCCAGCGCCGCCAGGGTGAAGCGCAGGGCGTCGGTGCCGTGCGGCTCGATACCGTTCGGGAACTGCTTCTCGGTGCGCTTGCGGATTTTCTCCGCCAGCTGCGGCTGCATCATGTTGCCGGTGCGTTTTTCCAGCAGGTCTTCCAGCGAGATGCCGTCAACCATGTCCAGCGGGTCGATCACGTTGCCTTTCGACTTGGACATCTTCTGCCCTTCGTCGTCGCGGATCAGGCCGGTCATGTAGACCGTCTTGAACGGAACCTGCGGCTTGCCGTTTTCGTCCTTCATGAAGTGCATGGTCAGCATGATCATGCGCGCAATCCAGAAGAAGATGATGTCGAAGCCGCTGACCATCACGCTGGTCGGGTGGAAGGTTTTCAGCGCGTCGGTCTGCTCTGGCCAGCCCAGGGTAGAGAAGGTCCACAGGCCGGAAGAGAACCAGGTGTCCAACACGTCTTCGTCCTGAGTCAGCACCACGTCGGCACCCAGGTTGTTTTCGCTGCGTACTTCTTCTTCGCTGCGGCCCACGTAGACTTTGCCGTTCACGTCGTACCAGGCCGGGATGCGGTGACCCCACCACAGCTGACGGGAGATACACCAGTCCTGAATGTCGCGCATCCAGCTGAAGTACATGTTTTCGTACTGCTTTGGCACGAACTGAATTTCGCCTTGCTCAACCGCCTCCACCGCCACTTTCGCCAGCGGTGCGGTACGTACGTACCATTGGTCGGTCAGCATGGGTTCGATCACCACGCCGCCGCGGTCGCCGTAAGGCACCGTCAGGTCGTGCGGTTTGATCTCTTCCAGTAAACCCAGCTCTTCAAAGGCGGCAACCACCGCTTTACGCGCCGCGAAACGCTCCAGGCCACGGAACTGGGCCGGGATTTCGTTGCAGTAATCGGTGCAGATTTCGCCGAGGGTGTTGAACACTTCCGCTTCCTGGCGGATATCGCCGTCGAAAGTCAGGATGTTGATCATCGGCAGGCCGTGACGTTTACCGACTTCGTAGTCGTTAAAGTCGTGCGCCGGGGTGATTTTCACGCAGCCGGTGCCTTTTTCCATGTCGGCGTGCTCGTCACCGACGATGCGGATGCGACGGCCCACCAGCGGCAGAATGATTTCTTTGCCGATCAAATCTTTGTAGCGCGGATCTTCCGGGTTCACCGCCACGCCGGTATCACCGAGCACGGTTTCCGGACGGGTGGTGGCGACCACCAGGTAATCTTTGCCTTCGGCGGTTTTGGCGCCGTCAGCCAGCGGGTAGCGCAGGTGCCACATGGAGCCTTTGGACTCGCGGTTTTCCACTTCCAGATCGGAGATGGCGGTGCGCAGTTTCGGATCCCAGTTCACCAGGCGTTTGCCGCGGTAGATCAGATCTTCTTTGTGCAGACGGACAAACACTTCGCGTACCGCGTTGGACAGGCCTTCGTCCATGGTGAAGCGCTCGCGCTCCCAGTCCACGGAGTTGCCCAGGCGACGCATTTGGCGGGTGATGGTACCGCCGGATTCCGCTTTCCACTGCCAGATTTTGTCGATGAACGCATCGCGGCCATAGTCATGGCGAGTTTTGTTTTCTTCTGCGGCGATCTTGCGCTCAACCACCATCTGGGTGGCGATACCGGCATGGTCGGTACCGGCCTGCCACAGGGTGTTTTTACCCTGCATGCGCTGGTAACGGATCATGGTGTCCATGATGGTCTGCTGGAAGGCGTGACCCATGTGCAGGCTGCCGGTGACGTTCGGCGGCGGGATCATGATGCAGAAGCTTTCCTGGCTGGTATCACCGTTTGGCTTGAAGTAGCCCTGGTTTTCCCAGTGATCGTACAGCTTCTGTTCGATCTCTTTCGGGTCGTATGCGGTATCGAGATGACTGTTTGTCTTTTCCATTTTATATCGTTGTTCAGTGAGTTGGCGGCGTTGCCGTGGTCAAATGGAAGCCGACGCTGCGATAGGCTTTATATCGGTCGCGCGCCAACTGTTTTAAGGTGTCTTCGTAAGGGACGAAGTCTACCACTTCATGGAAAGCAGTAGCAAAATCTGCAAACTGCGGCAGCAGGGCGATCAGCAGATCTCGCGGTGAGTTGCCGCGCTTGCCGGGCCAGCACAGCTCGACCGGGGCACCGTAGTGCGGCCCTTCGCCGGCCAGATTGTGCGGCACGAACTGGTGCGGATCGCGCTGCCACAGCGCTTCGTCCAACCGCTGGGCCTGTTCCTGACTTTCGCAGGCGATCAACACCCGCTTGCCGGAGCGCCAGCGTTCGGCGGCAACGGCGCAGGCCACGGCCTCATGCGCGCTGAGCGCACCTGCCGGTTCCGCGTGTTCGAGTAAATAGAACGTTGCCTGTTTCATGATCTGATTCACCGCTGCCAATAAAAAATGTAGGGGCACAGCATGCTGTGCCCCTCGGGATTATACCTGAATTACCGCTCAGATTTAATCGTCGCCGTTTAACCCAGCGCGGTTCAGTAAAAACTGAGACAGCAAGGCTACCGGACGGCCGGTTGCGCCTTTGGCCTTGCCGGAACGCCAGGCGGTGCCGGCGATATCCAGGTGCGCCCAGCTGTACTTGCGGGTAAAGCGCGACAGGAAGCAGGCTGCGGTGATAGCCCCGCCCGGACGGCCACCAATGTTCGCCATATCGGCAAAATTGGAGTCCAGCTGCTCGTAGTACTCGTCGGACATCGGCAAGCGCCACGCGCGGTCACCGGCCTGTTCGGACGCACCGATCAGTTCGTGTGCCAGCGGGTTGTGGTTCGACATCAGGCCGGTGATGTGGTGGCCCAGCGCGATCACGCAGGCGCCGGTCAGGGTGGCAACGTCAATCACCAGCTCCGGATCGAAACGCTCAACGTAGGTCAGGGTGTCGCACAGCACCAGGCGGCCTTCGGCGTCGGTGTTCAACACCTCGACGGTCTGGCCGGACATGGTGGTCAGCACGTCGCCCGGACGATAAGCGCTGCCGCCCGGCATGTTTTCACAGCCGGCCAGTACGCCGATCACGTTCAGCGGCAGGTTCAGTTCCGCCACCACGCGCATCACGCCGTACACGGTGGCGGCGCCACACATGTCGTACTTCATCTCGTCCATGCTGTCGGCAGGTTTGATCGAGATGCCGCCGGAGTCGAAGGTCAACCCTTTACCCACCAGCACAATCGGCTTGGCGTCCGGGTTCGGGTTGCCTTTATATTCCATCACCGACATCAGCGATTCGTTCTGCGACCCTGCGCCAACCGCCAGATAGGCGTTCATCCCCAGCTCTTTCATCTGCTGTTCGCCGATGACGCGGGTGGTGATGTTGGTGCTGAAGGCATCCGCCAACTGACGAGCCTGAGAGGCCAGGTAGCCGGCGTTACAGATGTTCGGCGGCATATTGCCGAGATCTTTCGCTGCCTTGATACCGGAAGAGACGGCCAGGCCGTGCTGGATAGCGCGTTCACCGCTGGTGAGCTCACGGCGGGTCGGCACGTTGAACACCATTTTGCGCAGCGGACGGCGCGGCTCCACTTTATTGCTTTTCAGCTGATCGAAGGTGTAGAGCGTTTCTTTTGCGGTTTCCACCGCCTGACGCACCTTCCAGTAAGTGTTGCGGCCTTTCACGTGCAGCTCGGTCAGGAAGCAGACCGCTTCCATGGAGCCGGTATCGTTAAGGGTATTGATGGTTTTTTGAATCACCTGTTTGTACTGGCGTTCATCGAGTTCGCGCTCTTTGCCACAGCCAATCAACAGGATGCGTTCGGAGAGAATGTTAGGCACATGGTGCAGCAGTAACGTCTGCCCGACTTTACCTTCCAGTTCGCCACGGCGCAGCAAAGCGCTGATATAACCATCACTGATTTTGTCGAGTTGTTCTGCGATAGGGGACAAGCGGCGCGGTTCGAAAACGCCGACTACAATACAGGCACTGCGCTGTTTTTCCGGGCTACCGCTTTTTACACTGAACTCCATGCACTCTCCTGAATCTTAAAGACAAAGGCAGGCGCTACGGCTAGAATAACGTACTCCGTAACGATCTCCCGCCATTGAGTTAACTAACTATGTTAACCTGAACGGCGTAAATTGCTCTGTTTTGGCGACTATAAGTAAGTTCCTATAGGACACCCAAATGCTAGATGTTGTAATACTATTTTAGCTGTGTCGGTTGCCATATGATGAGAATAAATGGCGGATTAGCGATGAAACTATCGATTTTCCTGCAAAAAGACAAGTTTTCACAGGCGTAATAAGCGTGATCATCATAAGATATCTGGTACGGGAAACGCTAAAGAGCCAAATCGCGATCCTTTTCATCCTGCTTCTGATCTTCTTTTGTCAGAACCTGGTCAAGGTGTTAGGCGATGCGGTGGACGGCGATGTCCCGACAAATTTAGTTCTTTCTTTGCTAGCATTGGGTGTGCCGAAGATGGCGCAGCTGATCCTGCCATTAAGCCTGTTTCTCGGCTTATTGATGACGTTTGGGCGGCTGTATACCGACAGCGAAATCACCGTGATGCACGCCTGCGGGCTGGGTAAGCGTACCCTGATTATCGCCGCGATGGTGCTGGCGCTGATCACCTCCGCCGTGGCAGCGGTCAACGTGTTCTGGGCCGGCCCTTTGGCCTCGCGCTATCAGGACGTGGTGATCAGCGAAGCCAAAGCCAACCCCAGCATCGCCGGGCTGGCGGAAGGGCAGTTTAAACCTTCGCAAGACGGCAACGCGGTGCTGTTTATCGGCAACGTAAAAGGCAGCACCTTCAACGACGTGTTCCTGGCGCAACTGCGGCCGAACGGCAACCAACGCCCGTCCGTGGTGGTGGCCGAACACGGCAAGATCAACCAGATGAAAGACGGTTCGCAGGTGGTGACGCTGGACAAGGGCACCCGCTTCGAAGGCACCGCGCTGCTGCGTGACTTCCGCATTACCGATTTCAACGACTATAAAGCCGTGGTCGGCCACCGCACGGTCGCCGTGGACGGCAACCAGGCCGAGCAGATGTCGATGCAGACGCTGCTGGAGTCTGACGACCCGGACGCGCGCGCCGAGTTCCACTGGCGCCTGACGCTGGTGCTTTCCGTGGTGATCATGGCGCTGTTGGTGGTACCGCTCAGCGTGGTCAACCCACGCCAGGGCCGCGTGCTGAGCATGCTGCCGGCCATCCTGCTGTATTTGATTTTCTTCCTGCTGCAGACGTCGCTGCGCTCCAACGGCGGCAAGGGCAAACTGGACCCGATGATATGGCTTTGGGTGGTCAACGCGGGGTACTTTGCGATCGCGCTGGCGCTAAACCTGTGGGATACGGTGCCGATGCGTAAGCTGCGTGCACGCCTGAGAGGAGCGGCCTGATGTTTGGCGTTTTAGACCGGTATATCGGTAAGACGATTTTCAACACCATCATCATGACGTTGTTCATGCTGGTGTCGCTTTCCGGCATCATCAAGTTCGTCGACCAGCTGCGTAAAGTGGGCCAGGGCGAGTACACGGCGCTGAGCGCCGGGATGTTTACCCTGCTGAGCGTACCGAAAGACATCGAGATCTTCTTCCCGATGGCCGCGCTGCTGGGCGCACTGCTCGGGCTGGGCCAACTGGCGACGCGCAGTGAACTGGTGGTGATGCAGGCTTCCGGCTTTACCCGCATGCAGATCGCCGGCTCGGTGATGAAAACCGCTATCCCGCTGGTGCTGTTGACCATGGCGATTGGCGAGTGGGTGGCCCCGCAGGGCGACCAGATGGCGCGCAACTACCGCGCGCAGCAGATGTACGGTGGCTCGCTGCTTTCCACCAAAAACGGCCTGTGGGCGAAGGACGGCAACGACTTCATCTACATTGAGCGCGTGGCGGGCGAGAAAGAGCTTTCCGGCGTCAACATCTACCACTTCAACGACCAGCGCAGGCTGGAGACGGTGCGCTATGCCGCCACCGCCAGCTTTGAAGACGGCGTGTGGAAGCTTTCGCAGGTGGATACCTCCGACCTGACCAACGAAAAGCAGGTGACCGGCACCCAGACGCTGACAGGCGAATGGAAAACCAACCTGACCCCGGACAAACTGGGCGTAGTGGCGCTGGACCCAACCTCGCTTTCGATCAGCGGCCTGCACAACTACGTGAAGTACCTGAAACAGAGTGGCCAGGAAGCCAACCGCTACCAGCTGAACATGTGGAGCAAAGTGTTCTCGCCGCTTTCCGTCGCGGTGATGATGCTGATGGCGCTGTCGTTCATCTTCGGGCCGCTGCGCAGCGTGCCGATGGGCGTGCGTGTGGTGACCGGTATCAGCTTCGGCTTCCTGTTCTACGTGCTGGACCAGATATTCGGCCCGCTGAGCCTGGTGTACAACATGCCGCCGGTACTGGGCGCGTTGCTGCCAAGCATGCTGTTCCTGCTGATCAGCGTGTATATGCTGCTAAAACGCAAGTAGCGGCACGACAGACGATTTATAAAGGCGTAGCCATGCGGTTACGCCTTTTTTGTTTCTGGCGGCCCTGCAGCGCGCAACTGCTGATATCGCTACGCACAGGCGCACATTATCGCCGATGTCATCCGTAGGGGCGCTGCACGCCGCGCCCGCGCTGTTTGCCGCAGTTATCCCCGATGTCATCCGTAGGGGCGCTGCACGTTGCGCCCGTGCCGTTTGTCGCAAGTATCGCCAATGTCATCCGTAGGGTGCCGCACGCCGCGCCCGTACCGTTTGTCACAATTATCCCCAATATTATGCGTAGGGGCGCTGCACGCTGCGCCCGTGCCGTTTGCCGCAAGTATCGCCGATGTCATCCGTAGGGGCGCTGCACGCCGCGCCAGTGCCGTTTGCCACAGTTATCCCCGATCGACACGCCTTACTTCGCCCAAAAAACGAACCCAAGATGACCCCGCCGACGATTTTTTCAGCACTTAACTCATTGAACAACGGATAAGTGTTGCACGTGGATCGCTGAAAGGTATAATGCACCCGTTTTCCGCATACTACTTGCAGTGCCGAAGTGGCGAAATCGGTAGACGCAGTTGATTCAAAATCAACCGTAGAGATACGTGCCGGTTCGAGTCCGGCCTTCGGCACCATTAGTACAGCGCGAACAAGAAGCCACCGAGAGGTGGTTTTTTTGTGCCTGAAATTTGGCATGGTGGAGTGCCCCCGTTCCGGTAGACAGTTTCTGTCCTCGCGACGAGGCCTTTTCGAAGGCCTCAGGGCTGACGCCACCGAGATGGCTGTGGTGCCGGGTACGGCTGTAGCACACTTCAATGTAATCGAAGATATCCACCCGGGCCATGCCCTGATTTTTATAGTGAGTTAACCCAACGGGCAGTAAAACTCTCGGCAGTGCAATCAATTTATGCAGGCAAGCTACGCAGCATATCCAGATAGGTCGATAAAATGACCTTTTTAAACCTAATCCCCCAACGTGTTTATGACAGCGGCATATTCCGACTCTGTGTCGATGAAATTCGTTTTTTTAAACATATGGCTGGGATAGATCCAGGGTATCGACAGGTTCCGGTGATATATCGATAAAATGCAATTTTTTAAACATGATGGCGTGACATGTTTATAGCATCGACATAAGATGGCTATATGTCGATGAAAACGGTTTTTATAAACATATGAACTGGGATCCTGAAACTCCTTACAACGATTTGCCGATACTGCCACCCGATCTGGAGCGTGTTGAAACGCGCAAAGTACTCAAAGCGTGCATAAGTGCGCGCGCAGCGATCGCAGAGTTGAAAACTGCAGGCGAGCTGATCCCCGATCAAGGTTTGCTGATAAATATCCTTCCTATGCTGGAAGCGAAAGACTCTTCGCGCATTGAGAATATCGTGACTACCAGCGATCAGCTCTTCCAGTATGCAGATCGCGCAGATGGTGCAGATCCGGCCACCAAGGAAGCGCTGCGCTATCGTACAGCACTTTATGATGGCTACACCCAGCTCGAGGCTTATCCGCTCTGTACAAACACCGCGATAACTCTCTGTACCAAATTACGCGCAGTGCAAACCGATATCAGGAAAACGCCGGGTACGGTATTGCGCGATCAGAACAAAAACGCGGTGTACACCCCCCCCGTGGGTGAAGACGCTATTCGTAACTTACTGGCGAATTGGGAGCGATTCATACACGGCGATGATGATTTAGATCCACTAGTAAAAATGGCTATTGCGCACTATCAGTTTGAGTGCATTCATCCTTTTCCTGACGGGAACGGGCGAACGGGCCGTATCCTGAATATCTTGTATTTGATTCAGACTGGGCTGCTTTCGCTGCCTATTCTGTATTTATCTCACTTCATCCTGGAGCGGCGTGACGATTACTACATGCTCCTGCGCAGGGTGACAGAAGAGGGGGATTGGGAATCATGGATCTTGTTTATGCTGGAGGCGGTAGAGAACACGTCTCGGTGGACGACTGACAAGATATCGATTGTGCGGGCATTGATGGCAGAAACCACAGAATATGTGCGCGAGAAGCTGCCGAAAATTTACACCCATGAACTTATCCAGACGCTTTTTGCGCAGCCGTATTGCCGGATCGATAACCTTGTGGAACGCGGCGTAGCCAAGCGCCAGACGGCATCAACGTATCTTAAGCAACTGGTAGAAATTGGTATTCTGGAGGAAATGAGAGTTGGCCGTGAAAAGCTGTATATTAACACCAGGCTGCTACAGGAATTGAATCAGTAGTTATATACCCATTAAGGTAGGGGCAACGACCTATCCGTGCTCAATAAGTGGGGGGAGTTCACGGTCACCCCCTCAATTAAAGAATGCGCAGAGAGCGGTTATCCCCAATTTAACCGCGTTGCCGCACCTCGTCATTGCCACTTTTACAGGCACGCCTCGCAGTCCCCTTAGCGTTCATTTCTATCCAAGAGATACTGGACTAACCGGGAGTGATGATTATCATGTTATCGATACTACCGATCCAGAGAGCGTGTTATGCAACATATCATTGAAGGTTTCCTCAGCTTCCAGAAAGAGATTTTCCCACAGCGTAAGGAACTCTTCCGCAGCCTTGCCTCCAGCCAGAACCCTAAAGCGCTTTTTATTTCGTGTTCTGACAGCCGCCTGGTACCCGAGCTTGTGACTCAGCAAGACCCGGGGCAGCTTTTCGTTATCCGTAATGCAGGCAACATCGTGCCTTCCTTTGGCCCGGAACCGGGCGGGGTGTCGGCGACCATTGAATACGCGGTGGTGGCATTGGGCGTCACGGATATCGTGATTTGCGGCCACTCGAACTGCGGCGCCATTAAGGCGATAGCTTCTTGCCAGTGCCTTGACCCGATGCCTGCTGTGGCCCACTGGCTGCACTATGCGGACGCGGCCAAAGCGGTGGTAGAGAAGAAAACTTGGGATAACGAAATCGACAAGGTTAACGCTATGGTCGAAGAGAACGTCATTGCCCAGCTAAATAATATTAAGACTCACCCGTCAGTTGCCGTGGGCCTTCGCAACAACGGTCTGCGTCTGCACGGCTGGGTGTACGACATCGAAAGTGGCGAGATCCGCACGCTGGATAAAAATACGAAGAATTTCGTGTCACTGGCGGATAACCCCGCAGTTCACTTCGAATAAAGTGGTGGTTGGTCTTGGCTATGAAATTCAATCCACGTTTCGGCGTGGATTTTTTTTAGGGGCAGATCTAAATAATCATGCCCGCTTTTGATACTCACTAAAAGCCATAGCAGATCCCACGATATGGAGAGGGCATGATACTTCAGCGGAGTTTGGCTCTCGGACTGCTCACCCGCCAGATGGGAACAGTGATGATGATACGCGACGTTCACAACCATGGTTAGCCGTGACTTATTACTGAAAGACAATGGCTTCAGTTTCGACACTGTAGTGGCCGTCTTTTTCAGGTTTCAGTAGGAAGTAGCGTGTACTGCGATAGGTCGCATTCTGCACGCTGTAGTTCTGCTCAACAACATAGACATTTTCTCCACTGCCATTGGTACGGCCCATCCCTAAGAAATCAATCGTATAGTTGCCATCAATGTTATCGGCCAAGTGAAAGATACCGTCTTTTTTATCTACAAAATGGATGGACGTATCGACTGCTTTCAGGGATTCCCCTGCGCTAACTTGTTTAGCTCTAAGCTTGAGGTCATCGTTACTGATAGCCTGATACATCAACGCAGGTAACCGCTCCGGTAAGCTTGCTGGCATGCCAATAACCTACCCTTTTTGGCCCGCAGTGAATGAGCCTGCCCGTAAACTGTGATTAATCAGGCAGGCCCCCAGATATTGCCGAAGCGTATTAAAATCCATCGTATTTTTGGATTGCTCAACCGGCTGCCCGAACTGTTGATACTTTTGGTAAAAGTCGGTGCAGGATGTGGCTTGCAGCTGCTTGTTACCCGGCCCTTTGAAATAAAACTGATCTGAAAAATCGCTGCCTTTGGCGAAAATAGACCGATCAATCTCTGCTGGGGACAACAACTCAGCTTTAGCGCTGGGAACCCGAATATGAAGGGGACAATCAACCATAACTTCTTCACTTGAGCCATTCCGTGTGCTTCCTTTTCAATAAGATATGTTGATGGGGGTAATGATGGTTTGTGTCAGAAAGTAAAGATGCTGTCTTTAGCCGTAGTGATAATATTTTATCTTTAAGGAATTATTATAAGCATAATATTAGCACTTTGCTCTTGGGTTTAGACTCGGTCAAGTAGGTTTCCTCAGGGTTTGATGCGTTTCCTTCTATAGCCTGACAGCGGTTAAGAAAATGACAGGCGGTTATCTTTTAAACAGCCTTTAAGCTGTATTTTTAATGGAACACTCTATAGGCTGTAACTAGGTTTTTATTTCATTTCCCTCCAGCGAAGATCATACTGAGTTAAAAGGGCGCCAGAGACTTGTCGTTGCTGACACACTGACAGAATTGTTTGTCCTGCTAATGAATGACAGAAGCTATGGTCTCAACTTTTTGATATACAAATGTTTATTTTGCATCTTTTGTTGCCGTAGTCCCTTATGGGCTAATAACAGGGCTAAATAATCTCCAAACGAATCATTGACCTCAGTATTAGCAATCTTACTAAGGAATTTTAATTGCGCATCTGGAAACATAGCGACAGAAGCAGTTTGCATAACTTCTGTTAGCGATGGCAGCAACATTGCCTGAAAGCCTTCGTGTAATGCAATACTAACCCCTTTGGGGTCAAAGTCACCAAAGTAGTAGGCGGGTTTCCCCGTTTCCCTCCAGGACTTTTTCAGTGTTGATGACCCTTTGCCGTATATCTTGTCGCCCCGATAAATGATTAGTGGTGAATGGAAATCGTCTGTAGGGAGCACAAACTTATTCAGCTGATAAAAACAGTCCAAATTCTCGACCACTAATAAGACATCGAACCCCACTAAGTTAATATCCTGCCACTCGCTGTCGACCACCTGAACTTGTATGTTCTTGCTGCAGAATACTGGATCTGTTAAATAAATTAGTACACGATGCTGGCGCGGTTTAATACCGAGGTTTTTTATTTCCTGATCGCTTCTCATGGCGTTTTCAAGTCGATTTTTATCCTTTAGAAGTTCACGAAAGTTGCTCTGTTTTAATTGGTTCTGAATAGTGGATATGTGCTCGAGAAGATGTAGATTGAAAGTAAAATCTGGCAAATTTAGGATATTATCCGGCAACAGTCCTTGCTCAATGCACCAGCGTAAAATAAGTATCACGCTTTTGCCGCTAGTTTTCTTTTTCTCATTACCTTTCGCCCGCAGCCTTACCTCAAGAGCGTTTAGCCATACGAGCTCTGCATGTTTTAACCCGTTAGCTTGTGTCATGGCAGCTGTAGCCTCAGGTGGACATCAGAGATGATTCTCAGTGCATTGAACTGACCAGCGGGTTTTTCCATATTGCGTAATCTAAACAATTTTTTATTCTTTTGTGGTAGGGAGTGATACTCGGCAATAACCTGAAATAACCACATCTCACTGTCCCATGGCAGGTTTTTTTCAAAGAGATAATTCACCGCACTGATGGCTTTTGACTGCTCAACAACGTACAGATAGAAATTATCTACATCGATTTTCAATGCCTGCTGACGTGCAAGTATAGCTTCATCAA
>JAAXZN010000049.1 GCA_012719855.1 Serratia liquefaciens
AATCCTCTCTCGCCGACCACATTTGAAAAACCTGCTTTATAAGCAGGTTTTTTTTCGCCTGTCATTTGCCCTTCAGGCCGCTTTTCCGGTGACGAAGTCAAAATGAATTTCGTCATAAGAGAAGATAATTTTCGCACCTTTCTTATCTAAAACGCCGGCATTCAGTAGTGCTTGCACATCCGTATGTACGGCTTTGAAATCCCGGTTTAGTCGTCTGGAAAGCTCTCGAATCGACATAGCTTCTGCACCGGTCATTATTTCCAGCAGAGTCATCCGATTAGCGTTCAGCAAGACATAAGTCAGCGTTTTGACATCGGGGAATATCAGCCTGTTGCCCATCTCCTTACCGGATAAAGCTTTGGCAAAATCAGTCTTCAACCCCTCTATTGCCTGTTGGACAGGCATTACACTTACCCTCAGAGTGCGCATTTCGGCCTCCTTAGCTGGTTCACTTCTGCAATAAAGTCGTCAACCAGTTGATTAATATCGATAAAACTTATCGAGATCTCAACGGTGTCCAGATGCTTATGGTCACCTTTGCCTGCCTCGTTGTCATAGCGTAATACGCATTTATCCTCAACCACATAGGCCAGGCGATATTTGTACTTGTGGTTGCTGCCTCTTACCGCGGGAGTGACGTCCCAGACAACCAGACTGAGCAAACTGTTTGTATCCAGCCAAATACGCCTGTTCATTACGAGTGTCGCTGGCATTGAACATTCCTTGTTGATGTTTACGCTACCATCAATTTAAATTTGATGTCAATGATGACATCAGCCCTATGACAAATATTTATCCTTGCCCAGAAATTAATTCACATTCCTTATTCCTATTGGTCGCGGTGATTCATTATTAAATAAATTCATCGCTGCTCAATAAAACCCGCTTGATAGCCATCTTGTTTTAATGATTATTTTATCTATAGTCTGAATACACGAAATGGGAATGATAGATTTCCGTTGCGTGGAAAGATGAATGCTTATTTATTAACTTTAATCGGCCAGGATTATTGCGGGATTATTTTGTTCCGACAATGGGTGGCCATGATTAATTATTTTATGTTTATCCTCTCGGAATAAAGGAATCAGTTATGCGCAAATTTAATAAACCGCTGTTGGCGTTGCTGATCGGCAGCACGCTGTGCTCTGCGGCGCAGGCCGCTGCACCGGGCAAACCTACGTTGGCCTGGGGTAATACCAAATTCGCCATTGTCGAAGTCGATCAAGCGGCGACGGCTTATAATAATCTGGTGAAAGTAAAAAATGCCGCCGACGTTTCTGTTTCATGGAATTTATGGAATGGCGATACCGGTACTACGGCAAAAGTATTATTAAATGGCAAAGAAGTTTGGAGCGGTGCCTCAACCGGCTCTTCGGGAACCGCAAACTTTAAGGTGAATAAAGGCGGCCGTTATCAAATGCAGGTGGCGTTATGCAATGCCGACGGTTGCACCGCCAGCGATGCAACCGAAATTGTGGTGGCAGATACCGACGGCAGCCATTTGGCGCCTTTAAAAGAACCTTTGTTGGAAAAGAATAAGCCTTATAAACAAGACTCCGGCAAAGTGGTCGGTTCCTATTTCGTTGAATGGGGCGTTTACGGTCGTAACTTCACCGTTGACAAACTTCCGGCTCAGAACCTGACGCACCTGCTGTACGGCTTTATTCCTATCTGCGGCGGTGACGGCATCAACGACAGCCTGAAAGAGATCGAAGGCAGCTTCCAGGCGTTACAGCGTTCCTGTCAGGGGCGTGAAGACTTTAAGGTGTCGATCCACGATCCGTTCGCTGCGCTGCAGAAAGGTCAGAAGGGCGTGACCGCCTGGGATGACCCCTACAAAGGCAACTTCGGTCAGTTGATGGCGTTGAAACAGGCACGCCCGGACCTGAAAATCCTGCCGTCGATCGGTGGCTGGACGTTGTCCGATCCGTTCTTCTTTATGGGCGATAAGGTGAAGCGCGACCGCTTCGTCGGCTCGGTGAAGGAGTTCCTGCAAACCTGGAAGTTCTTTGACGGCGTAGATATCGACTGGGAATTCCCGGGCGGGCAGGGTGCTAACCCGAAACTGGGCAGTACGCAGGATGGGGCAACCTATGTGCAGCTGATGAAAGAGCTGCGCACCATGCTGGATCAGCTTTCGGTGGAAACGGGCCGTAAGTATGAGCTGACCTCTGCGATCAGCGCCGGCAAGGATAAAATCGACAAGGTGGATTACAACACTGCACAAAACTCGATGGATCACATTTTCCTGATGAGCTACGACTTCTATGGGGCATTCGATCTGAAAAACCTCGGTCACCAGACTGCGCTGAAAGCGCCGGCCTGGAAACCGGATACGGCGTATACCACGGTGAATGGCGTTAATGCACTGCTCACGCAGGGCGTGAAACCGGGCAAAATCGTGGTGGGCACCGCCATGTACGGTCGCGGCTGGACCGGGGTGAACGGTTACCAGAACAATATTCCGTTTACCGGCACGGCCACCGGCCCGGTGAAAGGCACCTGGGAAAACGGCATCGTGGATTACCGTCAGATCGCCAATGAGTTTATGAGCGGCGAATGGCAGTACAGTTACGATGCTACCGCTGAAGCGCCCTACGTCTTCAAACCTTCCACAGGCGATCTGATCACCTTTGATGATGCTCGCTCAGTGCAGGCGAAAGGCAAGTATGTGCTGGATAAGCAGTTGGGTGGACTGTTCTCATGGGAAATTGACGCTGACAACGGCGATATTCTGAACAATATGAACAGCAGCCTGGGCAACAGCGTCGGTACGCCATAACTCGGTTGTAGTACGTTGCCGGGGGATATCCCTTCGCCCCCGGCGTTTTGACAGACGAAAGTTTTTTAACGGCGCATAGATTGTGGCACTGGCCCGATCAAAAAGGCCACTGACACCTCACTCTTTCGGGTAGGGGATCAGCATTTCATCCTGTATTTAACGCAGATCACAAAAATAACCGTTCAGATATTCATCATTCAGCAACAAACTTTTTTAGTTTTTTATCGGAGTTAAACACCAGTAACTTTCTTCAGTGCAGCCTATCGAACTAAAAATGTCCGTGTAGCATAATTTTTAATGCTGTAACTGTTAAAGAAAGGTTTTTTTTATGTTTGTTTGCTGTTTCTCACAGTCTGTGTAAATCCCTACTGGTTATATTGCCGACACCCCAAACAGTTGGCAATTTGGTAGCCTCAGGGGTAAGAGCGAGAGTTGTTTGAGTGAATTCCACGCGCTCAGACGCCCCCACCGGGACGCGTTCCACCCGGCTCTCTCGCGCAATTATCCCTCCCAGCCTTCGGGCACCGACTGCACAGGCCGCGCAATAAAAAATACAGGCTCTGGCGGTAAAACACACATCACATCACATAATGGAGCACTAGCGATGACAAGTTCCTTGGGAAAAACAGGGATTCTGAAATTCGGTATTGGGCTGATTGCGTTGACCGTTGCGGCCAGCGTGCAAGCCAAGACTCTGGTTTACTGTTCTGAAGGTTCCCCGTAAGGGTTCAACCCGCAGTTGTTCACCTCGGGTACCACCTATGACGCCAGCTCGGTGCCGATTTACAACCGCCTGGTCGAATTCAAAATCGGCACCACCGAACTGCAGCCGGGCCTGGCTGAAAAATGGGACGTCAGCGAAGACGGCAAAGTCTACACCTTCCACCTGCGCAAAGGCGTGAAGTGGCAGAGCAGCAAAGATTTCAAACCGACCCGTGACTTCAACGCCGACGACGTAGTGTTCTCCTTCGAACGTCAGCTGGACGCGAATAATGCCTATCACAAAGTCTCCGGCGGCAGCTATGAGTACTTTGAAGGCATGGACATGCCGAAACTGATCGCCAAAATCGAGAAAGTGGACGATTCCACCGTTCGTTTCGTGTTGAACCGTCCGGAAGCCCCGTTTGTGGCTGACCTGGGTATGGACTTCGCTTCTATTCTGTCTGCCGAATACGCCGACGTGATGATGAAAGCCGGTACCCCGGAAAAAGTTGACCTGAACCCCATCGGTACCGGTCCGTTCCAGCTGCTGCAATATCAGAAAGACTCCAAAATCCTTTATAAGGCATTCGACGGTTTCTGGGGCACCAAGCCGAAGATCGACCGTTTAGTGTTCTCAATCACGCCAGACGCTTCAGTGCGTTACGCCAAACTGCAGAAAAACGAATGTCAGGTGATGCCGTTCCCGAACCCGGCTGACATCGCGCGCATGAAGCAGGACAAAACCATCAACCTGATGGAACAACCGGGGCTGAACGTTGGCTACCTGTCGTTCAACGTTGAGAAAAAACCGCTGGATAACCTGAAGGTGCGTCAGGCGTTGACCCTGGCGGTCAACAAGCAGGCGATCATCGACGCGGTGTACCAGGGCGCAGGCCAGGCGGCTAAAAACCTGATCCCGCCGACCATGTGGGGCTATAACGACGCGGTGAAGGATTACACCTACGATCCGGTCAAGGCCAAAGAGCTGCTGAAAGAAGCGGGTATGGCAGACGGCTTCGCCATCGATCTGTGGGCTATGCCGGTACAACGTCCGTACAACCCGAACGCGCGCCGCATGGCGGAAATGATCCAGTCTGAC
Source organism: Serratia liquefaciens (assembly GCA_012719855.1). GTDB lineage: Bacteria > Pseudomonadota > Gammaproteobacteria > Enterobacterales > Enterobacteriaceae > Serratia > Serratia liquefaciens_A. The sequence goes on from JAAXZN010000049.1 coordinate 4,584, forward strand.
TGGGCGAAAATCGGCGTGAAAGCCAAAATCGTGACCTATGAGTGGGGCGAATACCTCAAGCGCGCCAAAGCGGGCGAGCATCAGACGGTGATGATGGGCTGGACCGGCGACAACGGGGATCCGGACAACTTCTTCGCCACGCTGTTTAGCTGTGCCGCGGCGAAAGATGGCTCCAACTATTCTCGCTGGTGCTACAAGCCGTTTGAGGATCTGATCCAACCGGCACGCGCTGAATCGAACCACGACAAACGCATCGAACTGTACAAACAGGCTCAGGTAGTGATGCACGATCAGGCTCCGGCACTGATTGTCGCCCACTCCACCGTTTACGAGCCAGTGCGTAAAGAAGTGAAGGGCTATGTTGTGGATCCGCTTGGTAAGCATCACTTTGAGAATGTCTCTCTAGATTAATTCTGGCCGTTAGGCCGGCGACACACGAATGGACTTGGCAGGGGCGCAACAGGTTGCGCTTCTGCTGACCAGTCTCCGGCGTACGGTATCAGGGTTGTTCAAAGTGTGTGAGCTTTAATAAGCCTGGCGGACGATGAGCTGCCGGGCACTTTATACAGAGAGTTCGGGATATGTTGCAGTTCATACTCCGACGTTTGGGGTTAGTTATCCCAACGTTTATCGGCATAACTTTGCTGACTTTTGCATTCGTCCATATGATCCCCGGTGACCCGGTGACCATCATGGCCGGGGAACGCGGGATCTCCGCAGAACGCCATGCGCAGTTGATGGCGGAAATGGGGCTGGATAAACCGCTCTATCAACAATATTTCTCTTACGTATCCAACGTATTGCAGGGTGATTTGGGTACGTCCCTCAAAAGCCGCATCTCCGTTTGGGATGAGTTTGTTCCACGCTTCAAGGCCACGCTGGAATTAGGGTTCTGCGCGATGATTTTCGCCGTGCTGGTGGGGATCCCGGTAGGGGTGCTGGCGGCGGTCAGGCGAGGCTCAATATTCGATCATACCGCGGTGGGCATCTCGCTGACCGGCTACTCAATGCCGATTTTCTGGTGGGGCATGATGCTGATCATGCTGGTCTCGGTGCAGCTAAACCTGACGCCGGTATCGGGGCGGGTCAGCGACACGGTGTTCCTTGACGATACCTTGCCGTTAACCGGCTTTATGCTGATTGACACCCTGATTTGGGGCGAACCGGGCGACTTCATTGATGCCGTGATGCACATGATCCTGCCGGCTATCGTGCTCGGCACCATCCCGCTGGCGGTGATCGTGCGTATGACGCGCTCCTCAATGCTGGAAGTGTTGGGCGAAGATTACATCCGTACCGCGCGCGCCAAGGGCGTGAGCCGCATGCGGGTGATTGTGGTGCATGCGCTGCGTAATGCCTTGCTGCCAGTGGTGACGGTGATTGGTCTGCAGGTCGGCACCATGCTGGCCGGTGCGATCCTGACCGAAACCATCTTCTCCTGGCCGGGCCTGGGGCGCTGGCTGATGGATGCGCTGCAGCGTCGCGACTATCCGGTTGTTCAGGGCGGCGTTTTGCTGGTCGCCTGTATGATTATTCTGGTTAACCTGCTGGTAGACGTGCTCTACGGCGTGGTCAACCCGCGTATTCGCCACAAGAAATAAGGGGCGCTCTGATGTCTCAAGTCACTGAGTCTGTAGTTAAAGGTGCGCCGAAGCCCATGACCCCGTTTCAGGAGTTCTGGCACTATTTCAAGCGCAATAAAGGGGCCGTTGTCGGCCTGGTCTATATCATTGTGATGTTCGTTATCGCCATCGGTGCCGGGGTGCTGGCACCGCATGCACCGGCGGATCAGTTCCGCGACGCGCTGCTTAAACCGCCGGTCTGGCAGGAAGGCGGCAGCTGGCAATATCTCCTCGGTACTGACGATGTGGGCCGCGACGTGTTGTCGCGCCTGATGTACGGCGCGCGGCTGTCGCTGTTGGTCGGCTGTCTGGTGGTGGTGCTTTCGCTGATCATGGGCGTGGTGCTGGGCCTGCTGGCGGGCTATTTCGGTGGCGTGGTGGATGCGATCATCATGCGTATCGTCGACATCATGTTGGCGTTGCCGAGCTTGCTGCTGGCATTGGTGCTGGTGGCCATTTTCGGCCCGTCGATCGTCAACGCTTCGCTGGCGTTAACCTTCGTCGCCTTGCCGCATTACGTGCGACTGACGCGCGCGGCGGTCTTGGTGGAAGTGAACCGCGACTACGTAACCGCTTCACGGGTGGCGGGCGCCGGTGCGGTGCGCCAAATGTTTATCAACATCTTGCCAAACTGCCTGGCACCGCTGATCGTCCAGGCTTCTCTTGGCTTCTCGAACGCCATTCTGGATATGGCCGCTCTCGGCTTCCTGGGCATGGGTGCGCAACCGCCAACGCCGGAGTGGGGCACCATGCTCTCCGACGTACTGCAGTTCGCCCAAAGCGCCTGGTGGGTGGTGACCTTCCCCGGCGTGGCGATTCTGCTGACGGTGCTTGCATTTAACCTGATGGGGGACGGCTTGCGTGACGCTCTCGACCCCAAACTCAAGCAGTAACAGAGGACGAGAGAGATGGCGTTATTAAATGTAGACAAGCTTTCGGTGCACTTCGGTGACGAAGGCACCCCCTTCCGCGCGGTAGACCGCATCAGTTACAGCGTGGAGCAGGGCCAGGTGGTGGGCATTGTCGGCGAATCCGGCTCCGGCAAGTCCGTCAGCTCGCTGGCGATTATGGGGCTGATCGACTTCCCCGGTAAGGTGATGGCCGAAAAACTGGAGTTTAACGGCCAGGATCTGCGCAAGATTTCCGAAAAAGAGCGTCGCCAACTGGTGGGCTCGGAAGTGGCGATGATTTTCCAGGATCCGATGACCAGCCTGAACCCGTGCTACACCGTCGGCTTCCAGATCATGGAAGCGTTGAAGGTGCACCAGGGCGGCAACCGTCGCACTCGTCGTCAACGGGCTGTCGATCTGCTGACGCAGGTAGGCATCCCCGACCCGGCTTCGCGTCTCGACGTGTATCCGCACCAGCTTTCTGGTGGGATGAGCCAGCGCGTGATGATCGCCATGGCGATTGCCTGCCGACCAAAGCTGCTGATTGCCGACGAACCGACCACCGCGCTCGACGTGACCATTCAGGCGCAAATTATCGAACTGCTGCTGGAACTGCAGCAGCGTGAAAATATGGCCCTGTTGCTGATCACTCACGATCTGGCGCTGGTGTCCGAGGCGGCGCATCACATCATAGTGATGTATGCCGGGCAGGTGGTGGAGTCCGGTAAGGCATCGGAAATCTTCCGCGCGCCGCGTCACCCCTACACTCAGGCGCTGCTGCGCGCGTTGCCGGAATTTGCCGCCGATAAAGCGCGCCTGGCTTCGCTGCCGGGCGTGGTGCCGGGTAAATATGACCGCCCAAGCGGCTGTTTGCTCAATCCACGCTGCCCGTACGCCAATGAGCGTTGCCGTACTGAAGAGCCGGAACTGCGCAGCATTCCCGGTCGTCAGGTTAAATGTCACACACCGCTGGATGATGCGGGGAGGCCGACCGTATGAGCCAGAATCAACCCTTATTGCAGGCGATTGACCTGAAGAAACACTACCCGGTCAAGAAGGGGTTATTTGCCCCGGAGCGGCTGGTCAAAGCGCTGGATGGCGTTTCCTTTACGCTTGAGCGTGGCAAAACGCTGGCGGTGGTGGGCGAGTCCGGCTGCGGTAAATCGACGCTGGGTCGCCTGCTGACGATGATTGAAATTCCGACCGGCGGCGAGCTGTACTATCAGGGGCAGGATTTGCTGAAGCCGGATGTCACTGCCGAGAAGCTTCGACGACAGAAGATCCAGATCGTGTTCCAGAATCCTTATGGATCGCTCAACCCACGCAAGAAGGTCGGGCAGATCCTTGAGGAGCCGTTGCAGATCAATACCGCGTTAAGCAGCGCAGAACGTCGTGAGAAAGCGCTGGAGATGATGGCCAAGGTCGGATTGAAAACCGAGCATTACGATCGTTATCCCCATATGTTCTCCGGCGGGCAGCGGCAGCGTATCGCCATTGCACGCGGGTTGATGCTTAACCCGGACGTGGTGATTGCCGATGAGCCGGTTTCCGCGCTGGACGTGTCCGTGCGGGCGCAGGTGTTGAACCTGATGATGGATTTGCAGCAGGATCTGGGGCTGTCTTACGTATTTATCTCCCACGATTTATCGGTGGTGGAGCACATTGCCGACGAAGTGATGGTGATGTATCTCGGGCGCTGCGTGGAGAAGGGCAGTAAAGACGCCATATTCAACAATCCGCGCCATCCGTATACCCAGGCATTGCTGTCCGCGACGCCGCGCCTGAATCCGGATATGCGTCGCGAGCGCATCAAGCTGACCGGCGAACTGCCCAGCCCAATGAATCCGCCGCCAGGCTGTGCATTCAATGCCCGCTGCCGTCGCGCTTTCGGGCCTTGCACCCAACTGCAACCGCAGTTAAAGCAATACGGCGAGCAGATGGTTGCCTGCTTTGCGGTCGATCAGGATGAAAATTCTGCGGCATAACTTTGTTATCCATGACAATTAACCAAGAATGCCGGCCTTTACGCCGGCATTTTTTTGCTTTTAATTATGAGCGTATTAATTAGTTTATTGAGAGGATTTTTTATTTGTATTAATGGCACTTATTTCTCTTAACGAAATCCTGACGAAATAAGTTTAATTAGGAATCTTCGCAAGCCAGTGATAATTAATCACCTGGCTTTTTCTGCCCGGATTATTACGCGGTTGGGAATGGAATTCCCAAAGTTAATGTAAAGGATTGAGGTTCCGCCGCCGATTGATGCCTGCAAAAAAAAGCACGCCCGAAGGCGTGCCCCTGAGTCATCACGTAATGCCATTACTGGGGATAAGGTACCCAATCGCCGCCGTTTAGCCGGATGTAAGGCTTGCCTTGGTATTGCATCACGATGGCGTTGTCATTCTCGGAAATGACCGCCGTCTGCGGCAGGTTCTGCGTCAGCGCCTGCCAGTCTACGCTCGGCGCGGTGAAGGCCTTGCCGTCCACCAAGCGAGAAACCAGCTCGGAAAGCGCCAGGTAGCTGCTTGGCGTTTTGACCTGCAGCGGGCTGCCCTGATGCGGCGCTTTCATACCCACCAGTTTGATGCCCACCGGCGTATGGGTAATGTTCGGGCTGGGAATATCGCGCAGGCCGGACATCTGCATTTTGTCGCCTACCAGTGCCGCGCCGTGTTCCGGCACAATCACCACCATCACCTTGCGGCCGGATTTTTCCAGTTGTTCCAGGAAGGTGTTCAACTGATCGAACAATTTCTGCGCCCGGGGTTGATAGTCCGCGCTCTTGTTCGAACCGACAAAACGGTTACCGTCATGCAGCGGAATGATGTTGAAGAAGGTGGCGCTGCGGCTATCACCGGCCTTTTGCTGCTGATCCTGCCAGCGGGTGAGCAGTTCCAGATCGTTGTATATCGGTTCGCCGTCAAACGAAGCCAGCTCATTGCCGATCCCGGCCTGAGACATCAGCGGGGCCTGCATATCACCCTGTTCGCGCAGCTCTTTCAGGAAGTTGCCGAACACGCCGGAGTGATCCAGCATCAGCTGCTCTTTGAAGCCCAGCTTGGCAAGGTTATCAAACAGATAGCACTGCTGATTGACCGGCTGATACAAATCGTGATGCGAAGGCTGACCGCAGCTGGCGCGTAACAGACGAATTGCCGCCGGGCCGCTGTAGGCGGTTGCCGAGTTGAAGTTGTCGAACATGATGTCCATCTTCGACCACAGCGGGTGGTTTTCCAGTTTTACCGCGTCCATGTCGGCCCAGGCCAGCGAACAGATATTGATCACCAGCAGGTCAAACGGCTGAGCATCGGCAGGCAGGCTGGCCGGGAAGGCGGTAACGCGGGTTTTTTCTTTGTCGTAGAACTGGTTCAGATAGGCCGTCAGGTTGGCGCTGGTGGGGGGCGCGCTGTCTGCCGGTGCGCTGTCGCCCCCGGCAGCCGGGGCTGTCGTCGCCGGAGTGCTGCTGGTGGATGCACTGGTGCCGGCCGGCAGCAATGACACGGCCGGGCCAGCAATGTTGACCAGGTTCAGCCACACCAGCGCGGCAACGGTGAATACCGTAACCCGTACCCACTGGGCCAGAAACAGGTAGGCAATCAGCATCACAAAGGCGGCGCCGACCATCTGCCAATTGATAAAGCGATTTATCAGCTCCAGCAGATACTGGGCGCTGAAGCCGGTCAATTGCGAACCCTGGCTCATGATGCTGTTGATGCCGGGCAGCCAGGTATCGTGATAGAACAGCGCAATCCCAATCGGGATCGCCACGTAATGACGCCAGCGGTGCAGGCGCATCGCCGGTATCGGCATCAGCAGAAACGCCATGAACACCAGGTTGGGCAAGGCATGGAAGTTCAGGTAGCCGAACCACAGCAGGGCGAATTTGACCAGGAAGTAGTAGTTCCAGCCGCCCAGCCCACGCCAGTAGCGCCACAGGGAGTTATCGGATTGCGGGTTGTTTGTTGGCTTCATGGCTGTTTCTTACGCTTAATCTGAGAAGAAGACCCTTCGCGCACCCATAATCCGATGGATTTTAAATAGCGCGGTGATAACAACAGGTTTTGCCAGTACTGACGCCAGTGCGGGAAACGCCGGTGAAAGGCATAACCCAACGGGATAAAAATAACGGCGCACAGAATAATCAGTTGCACAATGTCGTTAAGATTCAACATGCTTATTCTCCCGTACGCCAGTCGTCAGCGTGAAGGCCACCGGTTGACGACGCTCCTGAGGGCGGTCTGCCGCGCTGGCGGCCTGGCGTGGCGCAGCCGTTGAGGTTGCCGCAGGCAACGGAATATTGGCGTTGTGCGCCAGCCGTTTGATTTCTGAAATAATATCCACATCCTGGTGCCACACCACCCGGTTACTGAAGGCTTCATCCACCGGCAGACGAAAAATGAATTTCAGTGCGGTATCCAGATCGTTGATCCGGCAGGTGGAGAGGAACAGCACCAGCCGGCCTTGCACCACGGTCATCACGTCGCCGAAGCGCCGCAAAAAACACAGGGTCATCGCCTGTTCGGCGCGCAATCCAGGTACCGGACGTAGCGCGACCATCACGCCTTTGCCGTCTTCCGGCAGCAGCGTGTTGCCCATCAGCGAAATCACCGCCTGACTAAAATCGTCCGGCCGCATGTAACCCTTCAGTTGCAGCGGGCGCAGCCCGGCCAGCAGGGCATCGATATCTGCCGGAACGTGGCGGGAGAAGCGTTGCCCCTGGATCCCCTCAAGCATGGTCAAAAAACGCGATAACGGTGCCACGTGTGGCACAATCAGATTGGCGCCGCAGGCCAACAGCAGACGTTCGTCGCTGTAGCGCAGGCTGGCGCTCATCTCGCGCACGACAATTTTCAGGCCGTTGCCGCGTTGACGGCGCAGGCTGTGAATTTGATGCGCCAGCGCATCGATTTCATCGCTTTGATACAGGGCAAAAATCAGCGTTGCCGAGAGCGTCAACATGCCGTGTTGCGCCAGCTGCGCATTGGTTTCCAGCAGTTGCCAGTTGGCCGAGAGCGGTGGTGCGCCTTCAAGAATGCTCCGTTGGGCCAGATAGCGCCCTTCATCGCTGCGGATTGAGGTCGGAGAAGGTTTGTTGCTGTCGTCGTCACCCTGCCAGCCGTGTTCGCCGGCATATAACGTCAGCAGCTGGTTGGCGTTGATGCCGTTTTCGGTGCTCCACCAGTTAACCAGATACTGTGCGCTGTCCTGCTGCCACTGCAGGCTGGCCAACCCGTTAAGGATCCGGTGTTGGGTACTGAGTTGTCCTTTGAGTTTATTCACGCCGCCGCCGTGGCTGAGGATCAGCAGCGTGCAGCCTTGTCGGCGCAGCCAGGCCGCGGTGGCGCGGGTCCAGTCACGCAGCTCTTCACGGGTGAAGGTCTGCCATAAACTGGCGTGGGCCAACAGAATCAATAGGCGATTTTGCGGTTTTAGGGCGCGCATCAGATCGTCGCCCAAGTGCAGCAGCGCCGCTTTTTTCTCGGGTAACTGGTACAGCGGGATTTTTTTCAATGCGGGCGAGGCCAGTTCCGCCAGCAACCCGTCGGGTTTTTCGCCGCTGCAAATCAACGCCACCTGGCTGGTCGCAGCCTGGGCAGCTAAAGTTTGCTGGCAGAGCAGGTTGGCATCGGTCTGACGGTCGACATTCACCCAATACAACCCCGGGGCTTGCATGACAGACAGTTCTTCCCAAATCTGCCGAACACCTAATGAGAAAGATTGCGCCATAGGATATTTTTCTACTTTCGTTGAAAGTGTCGTCGCGGCCCACTGAGTATAGCTATTCGGCCATCCTGTCATTGGGAACAATAATAAAAAAATTAAAACCCGCCATGTACTAATATTTGTTGAGAATCATCTTATTGGCCATGTATTTTTTTACCGTTGCTATAGTTATTAACATTAGCCTATTTTTTTAAGGCGGCAGAATGAATAATCAATTAACGCGCTTTCATGCGGTGGCCCCATCGGAAACTCAGGACGATTTGCTGGCGCTCAGTCAGGCATTTTCGCTGCCAAAATTAAGCTATGTCGATATCGCACGTCAGGAGCGGTTAACGCAGATGATGGCCAACTGGCCGCTGCTGGCTGAATTGGCGCAGACCACGGGGAGCCGTTAGTTTATGCCAGTGATTGCTCTGCAGGGGTTGCGAGGCGGGATGGGGGCGACGTCGGTCACCGCGGCGCTCGCGTGGGCATTACAGCAACTGGGCGAGTCGGTATTGGCGATTGATTTTGCGCCGGATAACCTGCTGCGTCTGCATTTTAATACGCCATTCGAGCTGGCACGGGGTTGGGCCCGGGCCGAACAGGACGGGGGCGATTGGCAACAGGGCGCGATGCGCTACTGTGAAAACCTCGACTTTCTCCCCTTTGGCCAGCTCACCCTGGCGGAACGGTTGAATGTACAACAATCTTGTCGGCAGCAGCCTGCCCGCTGGCAGGACAATCTGGCGCAGTTAAACGCCGGAGCACAGTACAACTGGATCCTGATGGATCTCCCGGCGGATGATGCGACGCTGGCTCAGCAGGCGTTGGCGGTGGCGGATTGTGTGTTCATGCTGATTGCCCCGGATGCCAACTGCCAGGTGCGGCTGCACCAGCAAGCGTTGCCGGAAGGCTGCCGTTTCCTGATTAACCACTATTTCGCCGCCAGCCGGCTTCAGCAGGATTTACACCAGCTGTGGCTGCAAACGCTGGGCGGATTGCTGCCGGTGGTGATCCACCGCGATGAGGCGATGGCTGAGGCCCTGGCGGTGAAACAGCCTTTGGGAGAATACCGGCCGGAGAGCCTGGCTGCGGATGAAGTGCTGACGCTGGCAAACTGGTGTTTGATCAACCTGAAAGAGACGGCGTCATGAGCCGGGTGTTGAACCTGCTGCTGGTGCCGCCGGTCCATCAGGCGGTGCAGGCGCGTTACCGTGCTTACCGTCGTCATGGCTCGTCGGCGTTCACCGCCTTTTTCACCACGCTGCTGGTGGCGTTGGGCTGGACTTTCCTGCGTTTCGAGTCTCCCGGCTGGCAACGGCTGAGGGCCGCGCGCAGCTACTGGTTCCCGCATCTGTCTTCCAGTCGTCCGCGGCCGGCGGATGCGCTGCGCTATCTGGTGCAAGGGTTGTGGCTGCTGGTGTTCCGCACCGACCGTGAACCTGTGGCCCGCCATCGTTTCGCTGGCTGGCGGCGCTTGCAATTGCGTTACGCACAGTGGCTGCAAACCCTTCCTCAGCGGCTGGAAAGCGCCGGGCTGGAGCAGCGTTCGGTCGAGCGCCTTGGCCGGATGAGCCAGCGTATGCGTCGCCTGCTGTTTATCATTGTCGGCGTGCTGGCGGCAATCCTCGCCATACTCTGTATTTCGCAACCGTTCGATCTGCCGGCGCAGTTTGTGTTTGTAGTGCTGCTGTGGGGCATCGCCATGGTGGTGCGCCGGGTACCGGGCCGGCTGCCGGGGCTGATGTTGATCGTGCTGTCGCTGACCGTCTCCTGCCGCTACCTGTGGTGGCGCTATACCGCCACCTTGAACTGGGACGATCCGCTCAGCCTGACCTGCGGTCTGCTGCTGCTGATTGCGGAAACCTATGCCTGGGTGGTGCTGGTGTTGGGGTATTTCCAAACCGTCTGGCCGCTGAATCGCCAACCGGTGCCGATGCCCGCCGACAGCGCCACCTGGCCGACAATTGATCTGCTGGTGCCGACCTACAACGAAGACCTGGGGGTGGTGAAGCCCACCATCTACGCCGCGCTGGGCATCGACTGGCCGAAAGAGAAAGTCAGTATTTACATCCTCGATGACGGTAACCGGCCAGAATTCAAGGCCTTCGCCGAAGAGGTCGGGGTGAAGTATATCGCCCGACCTACCCATGAACATGCCAAGGCCGGCAACATCAATAACGCGCTGAAACAGGCCACCGGCGAGTTTGTCGCGATTTTCGACTGCGACCACGTGCCGACGCGCTCGTTCCTGCAACTGACCATGGGCTGGTTCTTCAAAGACAAAAAGCTGGCGATGCTGCAGACCCCACACCACTTCTTCTCGCCGGATCCGTTTGAACGCAACCTGGGGCGCTTTCGTCAGACGCCGAACGAAGGCACGCTGTTCTATGGCCTGGTGCAGGACGGCAACGATATGTGGGACGCGACCTTCTTCTGCGGCTCCTGCGCGATCCTGCGCCGCAGTGCGCTGGACGAAATCGGCGGTATCGCGGTGGAAACCGTCACCGAAGATGCCCATACCTCCTTGCGTTTGCATCGCCGTGGACACACCTCGGCCTATATCCGTATTCCACAGGCGGCGGGGCTGGCGACCGAGAGCCTGTCGGCGCACATTGGCCAGCGCATTCGCTGGGCGCGCGGCATGGTGCAAATCTTCCGGCTGGATAATCCGCTGTTAGGCAAGGGACTGAAGCTGGCGCAGCGGCTATGTTATGCCAACGCCATGCTGCATTTCTTGTCCGGCATTCCCCGCCTGATCTTCCTGACCGCGCCCTTGGCCTTTCTGCTGCTGCATGCCTATATCATCTTCGCGCCGGCGTTGGCGATCGCGCTGTACGTTTTGCCGCATATGATCCACGCCAGCCTGACCAACTCGCGCATTCAGGGGAAATACCGCCACTCGTTCTGGAGCGAGATCTACGAGACGGTTTTGGCCTGGTATATCGCCCGACCCACTACGGTGGCGCTGTTCAATCCGCACAAAGGCAAATTCAACGTCACCGCCAAAGGCGGACTGGTGGAGGAAGAGCACGTCGACTGGGTGATCACCCGGCCCTATATGTTCCTGGTGATCCTGAATCTGGCCTGGCTGGTCTTCGGCGTCTGGCGGTTAGGTTACGGTCCGACCGATGAAATCATGACGGTCATCATCAGCCTGGTGTGGGTGCTGTACAACATGACCATTCTCGGCGGCGCGGTGGCGGTGGCGGTCGAGGCCAAGCAGGTGCGCCAGGCACACCGGGTAGAGATTGCCATGCCGGCCGCCATTGCCCGTGCTGACGGCCACCTGTTCCCCTGCACGCTGCGCGATTATTCCGATGGTGGGGTGGGCATCGAGATGCGTGTCGCGGATGCATTGAAAGACGGCGACAAAGTGTCGCTGCTGCTCAAGCGCGGGCAGCAGGAATACAGCTTCCCGTGCGTAGTGACGCGCGCCTTCGGTAGCAAGGTTGGGATCCGCATGGTTTCCATGACCACCCGTGAACACATTGATTTTATTCAGTGCACCTTTGCTCGCGCCGATACCTGGGCGCTGTGGCAGGACGGATTCCCTGAAGATAAACCAATCGAAAGCCTGCGCGACGTTCTGGCGCTGGGCTTCCGGGGTTACGTACGTATGGCGGATTACGCACCGCCGATGGTGCGCCGCCTGCTGGTCGGGTTCACGACGCTGATCGCGTGGGGGGTGTCATTTATCCCGCACGGCGTTGGCAGAGCTCCGGCCTTCAGCCAAAAAGAGACAGTGGTATAGGCAAACCGCCCGCTCACTCGCCTGGCTTTCAGGCTATAACATTGATGATGATACGATGACGAGAAAAATAACCTGGTTTACCGCCCTGGCCTTAGGCATCAGCACCTTGTCTCAGGCTGAAACCGCCACCGCGCCAACCGTGGCCGCACAGCCGCCGGTGAATGTGCCTGCCGATGCGTCGGTCACCACGCCAATGGGGTCGGCCGCGCCGGTGGATCCGAATGCGCCGGTGCGCGACGTGCAATTGCCTTTCGCCACTATTGCCCCGCCGCCGGGGACCTTTACCCTGCGCGGAACCCGACCGGATGGTCAGGTTGAATTTGGCGTGCGCAGCGATGAAGTGGTATCGCAGGCGATGCTTGATCTGGAGTTCACCCCGTCACCGTCGCTGATCCCGGTTGAATCGCACGTCAAGGTGTACCTCAATGATGAATTGATGGGGGTAACCACCCTCGCCAAAGAGCAGCTCGGCAAGCCGAATCGTATCCAAATGGCGATAGATCCTCGCTATATCACCGATTTTAACCGCGTGCGGCTGGTGTTTGTCGGTCATTACCAGAACATCTGCGAAAACCCGGCCAGCACCACCTTGTGGCTGGAGGTCAGTAAATCCAGCTCGTTGAACCTGCGCTTCCAGACCCTGCCGGTGAAGAACGAGCTATCGCATTTCCCGGAGCCGTTTTTCGACAGCCGCGACAACCGTCCGCTGACCTTGCCGATGGTGTTTGCCGGCCAGCCGGATATTACCCAGCAGCGCGCGGCGGGCATTTTGGCTTCGTGGTTCGGCAGCAAAGCGCAGTGGCGCGGCCAGTCGTTCCCTACGCTGTACAACAAGTTGCCTGAACAGCATGCCATCGTCTTCGCTACCAACAAGCAGCGCCCGGACTTCCTGCGGGATTATCCGGCGGTCAACGGGCCGACGGTGGAGATGATCAGCCATCCGGATAACCCGTACATCAAACTGCTGCTGGTACAGGGGCGTGATGACAACGATCTGATCACCGCGGTGAAAGGTATCGCGCAGGGCAACATTCTGTTCCGTGGTCAAAACGTCACGGTGGATAAGGTCGAACAGCTGGCTCCACGTCAGCCCTACGATGCGCCTAACTGGGTGCGCACCGATCGGCCGATGACCTTTGCCGAGCTGCAGCAGTACGCTGAGCAATTGCAAACCAGCGGCATCGAACCGGGCCCCATTTCGTTGACCATGAACTTGCCGCCGGACCTGTTCCTGATCCGCAGCACCGGCATCGATATGCACCTGAAATACCGCTACACCGCGCCGCGCATTCAGGACGGTTCACGGCTGAGCGTCAGCCTGAACAATCAGTTCGTCCAGGCTTATTCGCTGGTACCGGAGCACGAGCAGGGTGCCCAGTTGCTGCGCTTGCCGCTCACCCAGGGGCTGATCGACTCGGATAAAAACGTCAATATTCCGGCGCTGCGTCTGGGGGCGACCAACCAACTGCGTTTCGATTTTGACTACACCACGCTGCTGGCCAGTGGCGCGGAAGGACGTTGTGAAACCTACTCCTTTACCGCTAACCATGCGGTGATCGACGGTGCCTCGACCATTGATTTCTCCGGTTACCGCCACTTTATGGCGATGCCGGACCTGCGGGCCTTCGCCAATGCCGGTTTCCCCTTCAGTCGGCTGGCCGATCTGTCGCAAACCCTGGTGCTGGTGAACAAGCAGCCACAGCCGCCGCAGGTCAGCGCCTTGCTGAACGCGATGGGCATCATCGGCGCGCAGACCGGTTACCCGGCGTTGGCGATGACGCTGAGTGACGACTGGTCGCAGGCCAAGGATCGGGATGCCGATATTTTGATGATCGGCACCATCCCCCCGGAGCTGAAGGACGACAAAAAGATCAGCCTGCTGGTGGACGCCACCCAGAGCTGGGTCAAACAACCGACGCGGCAGTTGCCGCTGCCGACCATGGACGTGCTGGCAGAAGACACCAAGCCGGACAGCAAAACCACCATCAGCTCAGAAGGCGCGATGTCGGCGATTATCGGCGTGCAGTCGCCGTTTAACGATCAGCGCAGCATCGTGGCGTTGCTGGCCGACAGCCCGCGTGGCTATGACCTGTTGAACACCGCGCTGCTGGACAGCGGCAAACGTGCGGCGGTGTTTGGGTCGGTTGCGGTGATCCGTGAGTCGGGCGTGAACAGCCTGAGGGTGGGCGACGTTTATTATGTTGGCCATCTGCCATGGTGGGAACGTATCTGGCACGCGCTGTCGACGCACCCGGTATGGCTGGCGGTGATCGCCGTGGTGGTAGTGGTGGTGCTGGCGCTGATGTTGTGGCGTGGCCTGAAGGCCTTCAGCCGCCGTCGCCTGTCACCTGAAGACCGGGATTGATGACCATGCCTGCGCGGTTGAAACGTCTGACCTTCGGCATGCTGCTGCTGTGCTCGTTCAGCGCGGCCGCAGCCTGTGAATGGCCGGCCTGGCAACAGTACAAACAGTTTTATATCAGCGAGCAGGGGCGGGTGATCGACCCGAGCAGTCCTGAGCGTATCACCACCTCGGAAGGTCAGAGTTACGGTTTATTCTTCGCCCTGGTGGCGAACGATCGGCCGGCATTCGACCTGTTGCTGGAGTGGACGGAAAACAATCTGGCCGCGGGCGATCTCAGTGCGCATTTGCCCGCCTGGCTGTGGGGTGAAAACGAACAAAAACAGTGGGCGGTGCTGGACAGCAATTCGGCATCCGATGCCGACCTGTGGATTGCCTACAATCTGCTGGAAGCCGGTCGGCTGTGGAAAAGTCGCCGTTATCAAATCCTTGGCACGTTACTGCTGCAGCGTATTGCCCGCGAAGAGGTGGCAGATATTCCGGGGCTGGGGTTGATGCTGCTACCGGGCAAGGTGGGCTTTGTGGCGGAAGATCGCTGGCGCCTCAATCCGAGCTATCTGCCGCCGCAACTGCTGGCGCGTTTTGCCGTGCAAAATGGCCCATGGCGGAAAATGCAGCAAACCAACCAGCGGTTGTGGTTGGAAACCGCGCCGCACGGCTTTTCGCCGGACTGGGTGGTGTGGCAGGTCGGCAAAGGCTGGCAGCCGGATACCGTCAAACCGAATATCGGCAGTTATGACGCCATCCGGGTTTATTTGTGGGCGGGCATGCTGGCGGATGACGACGAGCATAAGGCGGCGTTGATCAAGCAACTGCAACCTATGGCGCAGCTTACGGCTCAGCAAGGCGTGCCGCCGGAATACACCGACACCGCCAGCGGCAAAACCCGCGGCGATGGCCCGGTGGGTTTCTCCGCGTCGCTGTTGCCGATGCTGGCGAACCGGCCAGAGGCGTTGCAGGCGCAGCGCCAGCGCATCAAGCAAAACCCGCCTGGCGATCGGGCCTATTTCAGCGCCTCGCTGACGCTGTTCGGCCAGGGATGGGATCAACAACGTTATCGTTTTAATCGGCAGGGTGAACTTCAACCCTCCTGGGGCGGCCAATGCGTAACTTCCGAATAAACTGGCTGGGCCTGGTGCCTTTAAGCCTGGCGATGCTGCCGCAGGCGCAAGGGGCAGAAACCGTTGCGCCGGAGCAGTGGCTGCTGGAGCAGGTGCGTGTTGGTGAGGCCGGCAACAAAGATGAGCTGGTGCGGCAGTCGCTCTATCGGCTTGAGCTAATGGATCCGAATAACCCGGAGGTAATTTCCGCGCGTATGCGTCTGGCATTGCGTCAGGGCAATTTGGCGCTGGCGCAGCAACAGTTGGATAAGCTGAAACAGATTGCGCCGCAGTCAAGCAGCTATCGACAGGCAGAAATGAACATGCTGCTTACCCAGCCGGAAACCCGTCAAAAGCTGCAGCAGGCGAGGCTGATGGCGACCGCCGGGCGTTTGCCGGAGGCGAAGGCGCAGTATGACGAGCTGTTCCACGGCGATCCGCCGACGTTGGAGTTGGCGGTGGAATACTGGCGTCTGGTCGCCCGGTTGCCGTGTCAGGAAGCCGCGGCGCTGAAACAGTTGCAGAGGCTGGATCAGCAATACTCCGGCAACGTGCCGCTGCGCATGTCGTTGGCCCGGATGCTGTTTAGCCAGGACCGTGATGCGCAGGCCTATGATCTTTTGCAGAAAGTGGCTGCCGATCCCGCCGGGCGCGGGGATGCCGCCGATCTGTGGCTGGAGAAAGTCAAAGCGATGCCGGTCAGTCCGCAGAGCGTTGCTGCCCTTAACCGTTTTCTTGGCGTTTTTGAAACCGGCGATCAGGCGGCCAGCGCCCGGCAAGAACTGGCCCGGCAGCAGGCACTGCTTGCCGATCCTGTCTATCTGGCGCGGGTGCGCGGGCTGGCGCAGGTCGACAAGGGCGGCAGCCGCGCCGCCATTCCAGAGTTGAAAAAAGCGTTGGCGGCTTCACCCAACGACGCCGAGGTGCTGGGGGCACTCGGGCAGGCCTATTCCCGCGTCGGTAATCGCCCACAGGCGTTGAACCTGTTTCGTCAGGCCTTGCAGGCCGATAAAAGCGGTTACGGTAGCAGTAAATGGCAGAGCCTGATCAAGAGCAACAGCTACTGGCTGGCAGTTGACGAGGGCGATAAGGCGCTGAAAGCCGGCAATCTGGCGCTGGCCCAGCAAAAATACCAACAGGCGCGCCAGACAGACAACAGCGACAGCAGCGCGGTGATCGGTCTGGGCGACGTTGCGGTGGCGCGCAAAGATGACGCCGCCGCCGAACGTTTCTACCAGCAGGCGTTGCGATTGGACCCAGGCAGCGGCAGTGCGGTGCGCGGGCTGGTAAATATCTACCAGCGCCAGTCGCCGGAAAAGGCGCTGGCCTATCTCAACAGTTTGCCACGCAGCCGGCAAAATAAATTGCGCAGCACGCTGGAGGGTTTGCAGCTCGACATGCTCAAGCAGCAGGCTGACCAGCTTGCAGAGCAAAAACAGTGGCATCAGGCGGCAGAGAAATATCGTCTCGCCCAGCAGAAGGATCCTGACGATGTGTGGCTGACGTATCATTATGCTCAGACTCTGCGTCAGGCCGGGCAACCGGAGCAGGCGGACGCCCTGTTCAGTCGACTGGCGCAAAAACAGCGCGGCAACCCGCAACTGACGTATGCCTACGCACTGTATCTTTCCGGTAGCGATCGCGATCAGCAGGCGTTGGCGCAGTTGAATACCTTGCCCGCCGCGCAGTGGAACGACAATATGCGCGAACTGGCACAACGGCTGAAGATGCAGGCGACGCTGGAACATGCCGATCGGCTGCGCGCGGCGGGTGATGAGACCGGGGCGGTGGCTTATCTGCGCCGGCAGCCGGCGGATACCCGCATTGATCTCCAGTTGGCCGACTGGGCGCTGGCGCGCGGTGAATATGACGCCGCACTGGCGGATTATCAGCGCGTGCGGGCGCGTGAGCCGAACAATCCAGATGCACGGTTAGGTGAAATAGAAGCCTATGTAGCGCAGGGCAAGCTGAGTGAGGCGCGTCAGCGATTGCAAACCGCCGCGCCGGACCCGAGCGAATCAGACAACAGCGAACGGCGGGTGGCCAATGCCTGGTATGCCGTCGGCGAACCCCAAAAAGCGACCGAGATCTTTACCCGGCTAAAAACCGCGGCGCAGCAAGCGCCGGCAAGCCAGGCGAAGGCACTGATTTACCGCGATGCGGCGCGGCTTGAACGCGATCGGCAGCAGCCGGCACTGGCGCAACAGGATTATAAACAGGCGATGGTCGCCAGCGGCATTACGCCGAGCGTGCCGCAGGATAATGACAGTTATACCTATCTGACGCGCAACAACCCGACAGATGACTGGCTGAAACGAGGCATTCGTTCGGACGCGGCGGATTTGTACCGCCAGCAAGACGTCAACGTCACCCTCGATCACGATTACTGGGGCTCCAGCGGCACCGGCGGCATCTCCGATTACAAAGCGCACGACACCATGTTGCAGGTGGATATGCCGTTGTATGACGGGCGGGCGTTTTTCCGTTCCGATACCGTGCAGTTGAATGCCGGCAGCTTCTTCACCGACGGCAGCGGTAAATATTACGAAACCTTCGGCACCTGTAATAGCCAAGGGTGCAGCGGCGATGAGCGTCAGAAAACCACCGGCACCAGCGTGGCGGTCGGTTGGAAAAACGATCGCTGGGCGGGGGATATCGGTACCACGCCAATGGGCTTTGAGGTGGTCGACTGGGTCGGCGGGCTGGCCTACAGCGACGACTGGAACCACATTGGCTGGACGTTGGCGGCCTCGCGGCGCCCCATCTCCAGTTCGTTGCTGGCGTTCGGCGGCACCAGGGACCCAAACACCGGTACCACCTGGGGCGGCGTGCGTGCGACCGGGGTCAGCCTTAGCGCCAGTTACGATCGTGGCGAGGCGCATGGCGTCTGGGCCGATCTCAGCGCACATCAGTTAACCGGTAAAAACGTTGAGGATAACCAGCGTGAGCGCTTTATGGCCGGTTATTACTACAAGTTGATCAACGAAGATAACCGCCGCGTCACCGTCGGGCTGAACACCATGCTGTGGCATTACCAGAAGGATTTGAGCGGTTATTCCCTCGGCCAGGGAGGCTATTACAGCCCACAGCAATATATGTCGCTGGCGGTGCCGGTCAATTATCGCCAGCGCACCGAAAACTGGTCCTGGGAGCTGGGCGGATCGGTGTCGTTGTCCCATTCAAAAACCAACAGCCAAAGGCGTTACCCACTGCAGGGGCTGATCCCGGACTCGCTGCCCGACAAGTTTGCTGTCGAGGACGGTAGCTCTTCTTCCGGCGTCGGTTATACCCTCCGGGCGCTGGTTGAGCGTCGCCTCAGTTCGCACTGGACGCTTGGCGCCGGCATCGACATCCAGCAGGCAAAAGACTATACCCCGAGCCACGCTTTGATTTATCTGCGCTATTCGTTGGCCGGTTGGCAGGGTGACCTGGATTTACCGCCGCAACCACTGACGCCGTACGCCGACTTCAAGTAACCCAACAGAGGGAGATTCGGAGTGTCGACACAGGGTAGTTTTGCTACCCTGTGTTTATTCCCATTAGGAAAAGACTGAAACCCTCGTTTTTCTCGGTTTTGCCCAGGGCATGAAGAGATAAAAACAGCTAACAATCGAGTATACTCAGACCGGTTCAAGGGATGGGTATTATTCATCCCTTTTTTATTTCAGCCCGAATTAGCGGAGAGCAGGTTTGCGGGTCAGGCGCTCATTAACGATTAAACAGATGGCAACGGTGTCCGGTGTGGCGCTGGTGACGATCTGTATCTTTATCGTGATCCAGTTATTCCATTTTGTGCAGCAGCGCAGGGATGACTATGCCCAGCAACTGGAGAATATCGCGCATTCGGTACGCCAGCCGCTGGCGGAAGCGGTGTTGCGTATGGACGTGCCGGAAACGAAGAAGGTGCTGAATACGCTGTTGCCGGTAGGGATCCTGACGCGCGCGGATATCGTGCTGCCGAACGAATTTCAGGCACTGCACGCCAACTTCCCGCCGGAACGCCCGGTACCGACAATGATCGCCCGCCTGTTCGAGTTGCCGATCCAGATTTCCGTTCCCCTCTATTCGGTGGAGCGCGTGCCGGCCAACCCGCAGCCATTGGCTTATCTGGTGCTGCAGGCCGATTCGTTCCGCATGTATCAATTTATTCTCAGCATGCTGTCGACCATGTTGTCGACCTATTTGCTGCTGGCTTTGATTTTGTCGGTTGCTATCAGCTGGTGTATGAACCGGCTGATGGTGCACCCGCTACGCGCGATGGCTAAAGAGCTGGAAAACATTTCCCAGGAAGAAGCGCCTTATCATCAACTGATGTTGCCGGCGTTGCACCAGGACGATGAACTGGGGCTGCTGGTGCGCAACTACAACCGCAATCAGCAGCGGCTGGCCAAGGCCTATGCCGAACTGAGCCGCATGAGCACTCGCCATCCGGTCACTGAGTTGCCCAATCAGGCGCTGTTCACCGCGCTGCTGGAACAACACATTGCTTCCAGCCTGCGGCCCGAGCGTTTCAATCTGCTGGTTATCGGCATTGAAACGTTGCACGAGGCCTCGGGCGTGCTCAATCCGACGATGCGTGAAGCGCTGTTGTTGACGCTGGCGAAGAAATTACGTGAATGCATTGATGAAAACGGCGTGCTGGCGCAGTTAAGCAATACCGAATTCGCCATTCTGGCTAAAGGCGTTGAACGGCCGTTCCACGCCATGCAGTTGGCCCGCCGCATCATGGCGCAGATCAATGCGCCGCTGAGCCTGCAGGAAATGCCGCTGCGGCCCAGCGCCAGTATCGGTATCGCCCATTACCTGAACGCAGGGGAGAGCGCGGAGCAGCTGTTGCGTAGCGCCACCTCGGCGATGATGTCGGCGCATCGCGAAGGTAAAAATCAGGTGCTGTTCTTCGAACCGAGCCTGACGGAACGCACCCAAAAGCGTCTGACGCAGGAAAGTGAGATCTTGCATGCCATTGAGCAGCGTCGTTTCACCCTGTTCCTGCAGCCGCAGATAGATATGCAGTCCAACGCGGTGATCGGCGCGGAAGCATTACTTCGTTGGCAGCAGTACGACGGCAGCTTTACCTTGCCGGCAGACGTCATTCCATTGGCTGAAGAGCTCGGGGTGATTGTGCCGCTGGGCAACTGGGTACTGGAAGAGGCTTGCCGTATCCTGGCGGATTGGCAGGCTCGGGGGATCACCCTGCCGCTGGCGGTAAACGTCTCGCCTATCCAGATGCAGCATGAGAATTTTGTCCCGCATCTGAAAAGCCTGCTGGCCCAGCACCGGATTGACCCGCGCAAGCTGCTGCTGGAAATTACCGAAACGGTGCGCATTGACGACCTCGATCGTGCGCTGGCGCTGCTGCGGGAACTGCACGATCTGGGGCTTTCCATCGCGTTGGACGATTTCGGCATGGGCTATTCCAGCCTTAATTACCTCAATCGATTGAAATGCTTGCCGATAGATTTGATTAAAATCGACAAGAGCTTTATTCAGGGGCTGCCGACGGATGACGCCATGGTGCGCATCGTCAGTTCGATCTCCGAAGTGCTGGCGCTGCCGGTGATGGCCGAAGGCGTGGAAAATGCCGAACAACGCGACTGGCTGCTGCAGCACGGTATTCATAGCGGTCAGGGGTTTTTGTTTGCCCGCCCATTGCCGCGCAGCGAATTTGAAGCCGAGTTCTGTCCGCCGCCAGTCTGATTCCCTGTTCAGCCTTTTGCTACGGGCGGCACTCACGTCGTCCGCTGGCTCTCTGGCTTGAAATACCCCGCTTTCTCTACCCCTTTTGCGTTAGTGCAAAGAAAGGGTTACATCCTTTACAGCCTTGCATTCGGGCTGGCGCGTTTCAGCTCTTAAATTCGTATCAACATGTATCTATTGGTGCAACAAATTATTTCCATGTTGTTAGGCGGGTGTTATTTTCCGCGCAAGCGATGAACAGGCGAGATAACCATAACACCGCCTGGTGCGTGTCTTCCCCCCAAAGGATGTCCATATGAAACTCACTATCTTTAAAAGCCTCTATTTTCAGGTGCTGACGGCGATTACGCTGGGTATCCTGCTTGGCCATTTCTATCCTGACATTGGCGCACAGATGAAACCTCTGGGCGACGGATTCGTTAAGCTGATTAAAATGATCATCGCTCCGGTGATCTTCTGTACCGTGGTGACCGGCATCGCGGGCATGGAAAGCATGAAGGCCGTTGGCCGTACCGGTGCGATTGCACTGCTTTATTTTGAAATCGTCAGCACCATTGCGCTGCTGATAGGTTTGCTGATCGTCAACCTGGTACAGCCGGGCGCCGGGATGAACATCGATCCGGGTACGCTGGATGCCAAAGCGGTGGCGGTCTACGCCGAGCAGGCTCAGCAGCAGGGCATCATTCCGTTCTTGCTGGATATTATTCCGGGTAGCGTTATCGGCGCTTTCGCCAGCGGTAACATCTTGCAGGTGTTGCTGTTTGCCGTGCTGTTCGGCTTCGCTCTGCACCGCCTGGGTGAGAAAGGTCAGTTAATTTTCAACGTGATCGACAGCTTCTCCCGCGTGATTTTCGGCATCATCAATATGATTATGCGTCTGGCACCGCTGGGGGCTTTCGGGGCGATGGCATTCACCATCGGTAAATATGGCGTGGGCACGCTGCTGCAACTTGGCCAGTTGATCGCCTGCTTCTACATCACCTGCGTTCTGTTCGTGGTGGTGGTGCTGGGCTCCATTGCTCGCGCCAACGGTTTCAGCATTTTCAAATTCGTTCGCTATATAAAAGAAGAGCTGTTGATCGTGCTCGGGACCTCTTCCTCCGAGTCGGTGCTGCCGCGCATGCTCGACAAAATGGAGAAACTGGGGTGTAAGAAATCGGTGGTGGGCCTGGTTATTCCTACCGGCTACTCCTTTAACCTGGACGGCACCTCGATTTACCTGACCATGGCGGCGGTGTTTATCGCGCAGGCGACCAACACCCATATGGATATCGTGCATCAGGTGACGCTGCTGGTGGTGCTGTTGCTGTCCTCGAAAGGGGCCGCGGGGGTGACCGGCAGCGGCTTTATCGTGCTGGCTGCGACCATTTCCGCCGTGGGCCACCTGCCGCTGGCCGGTCTGGCGTTGATTCTGGGCATTGACCGCTTCATGTCTGAAGCCCGCGCCCTGACCAACCTGGTCGGTAACGGTGTGGCTACGGTGGTGGTGGCCAAATGGTGTAAACAGCTGGACGAAAAACAGCTGCAAGACACCCTGTCCAACAAGCCGGGTGCAGGTGCCGACAAAACGCTGCCTTCAGCCTGATTTAATCCTCAAATCACCGGTTGCAGCCGCAGCCGGTGACGTTTTATCCCCCCGCGTAATGATTTCTTGCATTAAAAAACCGGTTATCCATTATTTTTCACACCAATGAGTGACATCCGCAAAGGCGCGCGGTCTAACTCGATGGTACACTTTCTGCTTTCCGCCCCACCGTGAAACTCAGGGCGTTTTTATAGGCTGTGCGTCATGGCCTAATATTCCGGCGAATGGAATATCCGCATTTGCATAAAGAAATTGGATAGTCATTAAGTAGGGGTTCACATGCAGGGCACCAGAATTCATCTCATAGTAGGTGGGCTGCTGTTGGCTGCAGCCAACAGCAGCGTGCAGGCCGAAGCACTGCAACCCGATCCTGCCTGGCAGCAGGGGGCACTGGCCAACGGGTTTTCATGGCAGATACTGGATACACCGCAGCGGCCGAGCGACCGCGTAGAGCTGCGGTTGATGATCAATACCGGCTCGCTGGTCGAGTCCTCACAGCAGATCGGCTTTGCCCATCTGCTGCCGCGCCTGTCTTTAGCGCGCAGCGAAAGCTTTACGCCGCCGCAGTTGCGTTCACTGTGGCAGCAGAGCGTGGATCCGGAGCGGCCTCTGCCGCCGGCCATCAGCTCTTATGATTTCACCCTGTATAATCTCAGTTTGCCGAATAACCGCCCGGACTTGCTGAAAGAAGCGCTGGCGTGGCTTTCCGACACTACCGGCAAACTGGCGATCGACGAGCATACGGTGCATGCGGTAATAAACTCCAACGTCGATCCGGTGGGCACTTTCCCGCCGAACCCGAAAGAGGCCTGGTGGCGATACCGCCTGAAAGGCTCGACGCTGCTGGCGCACGATCCGGCCCAGCCACCGAAGCGGCCGGTGAATGTCGATCAACTGAAAAAATTCTACCAACAGTGGTATACCCCGGACGCCATGACGCTGTACGTGGTGGGCAAGGTAGACAGCCGCAGCCTGGGCGAACAAATCAACAAGGCCTTCTCGCCGCTGAAAGGCAAGCGTGAAACGCCGGCCACCATGCCGACGCTGACGCCGTTGCCACCGCAGCCGGTCAGCCTGATCAGCGAGCAGGTCAAGCAGGATACGCTGTCGATCATGTGGGATGCGCCATGGCACCCGATCCGCGATTCGCAGAATTTAAGCCGCTACTGGCGTGGTGATATGGCCCGCGAGGCACTGTTCTGGCATCTCCAGCAGGTACTGGAAAAGAGCGACCAGAAAAACCTGCATCTGGGCTTTGATTGCCGCGTGCAATACCAACGTGCCCAATGCGCTATTCATCTCGACACGCCGAATAACAACCTGAACAACAGCCTGGGCTTTATTGCTCGTGAGCTGGCAAACGTGCGTAACAATGGGCTGTCGCAGGATGAGTTTAATGCCCTGCTGGCGCAGAAAACCGATCAGCTGAGCAAGCTGTTCGCAACCTATGCCCGTACCGATACCGACGTGCTGATGAGCCAACGCCTGCGTTCACAGCAGAGCGGCGTCGTGGATATCGCACCGGAGCAGTATCAGAAACTGCGCCAGGAGTTCCTGAGCGGATTGACGCTGGAAGCGCTGAATCAGGAGCTGAAACTTCAGCTTTCTCAGGATGCGACGCTGGTGTTGATGCAGCCGAAGGGCGAACCGGAAATGAGCATGAAGCAGTTACAGGAAACCTATAACGGCATTATGTCTCCGGCTCCGGCCGTGGTGTCGGAGGAAGTCAAACCGGCCGATACCGCCCCGGCCCCGGAAACCAGCGCACAGTAACGGCTGAGGGGGCGTTTGCCCCCTCACTCAGTTGCGGTACAGCACCTTGATGATGTGGTAGCCGAACTGGGTTTTCACCGGGCCGTAGGGCTTCAGCAGCGGAATGCTGAACACCGCTTTATCGAAGGCCGCCACCATGGTGCCCTTGTTGAATTCGCCCAGCGAACCGCCGTTGCGCTTTGACGGGCACGTTGAGTATTTGCGCGCCAGCGTGTCGAAACTGACGCCGCGTTTAAGCTTGGCCAGCAGTTCTTCAGCCAGTTTTTCGTTATCTACCAGAATGTGCAGGGCGCACGCCGTCTTTGCCATGGTATTGCCTTTGTCGATACAGAAATTGCGCTGATTATACCCGTTAAATCTCATCGGCGCTTTCTGCTACAATCCTCTCCCACGTTATAAAGTCGAGCAATAAAGCGCCATGCGATTAAACCCCAGCCAACAACAAGCCGTCGAATTCGTTACCGGGCCCTGCCTGGTGCTGGCCGGTGCCGGTTCCGGCAAGACGCGCGTCATCACCAACAAGATTGCTCACCTGATCCATAACTGTGGCTATCAGGCGCGGCACATCGCCGCCGTGACCTTTACCAATAAGGCCGCGCGCGAGATGAAAGAACGTGTGGCGCAAACCATGGGGCGCAAAGAGGCGCGCGGGCTGATGATTTCTACGTTCCACACCCTGGGGCTGGAAATCATCAAGCGGGAATATGCCGCGCTGGAGATGAAATCCAACTTCTCGCTGTTTGACGATCAGGACCAGTTGGCGCTGTTGAAAGAGCTGACTGAAAAATGGCTGGAGAATGACAAAACGCTGGTGGCGCAGCTGATTTCCACCATCTCCAATTGGAAGAATGATCTGGTCGATCCCAAGAAGGCGATGGAGCTGGCGCGCTCTGAGCGCGACAAGCTGTTCGCGCATTGCTACGGCCTGTATCACGCGCATATGCGAGCCTGTAACGTACTGGATTTCGACGATTTAATTCTGTTGCCGACCCTGCTGCTACAACGCAATGAAGAGGTGCGCGAGCGTTGGCAGAACCGTATTCGCTACCTGCTGGTGGACGAATATCAGGACACCAACACCAGTCAATACGAGCTGGTGAAACTGCTGGTGGGTAACCGCGCGCGTTTTACCGTGGTGGGTGATGACGATCAGTCGATCTACTCCTGGCGCGGCGCTCGCCCGCAGAACCTGGTGCTGTTGAAGGAAGACTTCCCGGCGCTGCAGGTGATTAAGCTGGAACAGAACTACCGTTCGAGCGAACGCATTCTGAAGGCGGCGAATATTCTGATCGCCAATAACCCGCACGTGTTTGAAAAACGACTGTTTTCCGAACTGGGTTACGGCGAAGAGCTGAAGGTGGTGACCGCCAATAATGAGGATCACGAGGCCGAGCGCGTAGTGGGCGAACTGATCGCCCACCATTTCGTGAAGAAAACCAACTACGGCGATTATGCGATCCTCTACCGTGGCAACCATCAGTCGCGGCTGTTTGAAAAAATGCTGATGCAAAACCGCATCCCCTACAAAATCTCCGGCGGCACCTCGTTTTTCTCGCGGCCGGAAATCAAGGATCTGCTGGCCTACCTGCGCGTTCTGACCAATCAGGATGATGACAGCGCCTTCCTGCGCATCGTCAATACGCCAAAACGCGAGATTGGCCCGGCGACGTTGCAAAAGCTGGGTGAATGGGCAAACCAACGCAATAAAAGCCTGTTCCGTGCCAGTTTTGATCTTGGGTTGAGCCAGCACCTGACCGGGCGCGGGCTGGAGTCTTTGCAACGCTTTACCCACTGGCTGGACGGCATCGCCCAACTGGCGGAGCGCGAGCCGGTGGCTGCGGTGCGTGATTTGATTCACGGGGTAGATTACGAAAGCTGGCTGTTTGAAACGTCCCCCAGCCCGAAAGCCGCCGAAATGCGCATGAAAAACGTCAATACGCTGTTCGGCTGGATGACGGAAATGCTTGAGGGCAGCGAGCTGGATGAACCGATGACGCTGACCCAGGTGGTGACGCGCTTTACTCTGCGCGACATGATGGAACGTGGTGAAAGCGATGAAGAGCTGGATCAGGTGCAACTGATGACGCTGCACGCCTCCAAAGGATTGGAGTTCCCCTATGTGTTTCTGGTGGGGATGGAGGAGGGGTTATTGCCACATCAGAGCAGCATTGACGAAGATAACGTCGATGAAGAGCGACGTTTGGCCTATGTAGGTATCACTCGTGCTCAAAAGGAGCTGATTTTCACGCTGTGCCGCGAGCGTCGTCAATATGGCGAGCTGGTCCGCCCGGAGCCGAGCCGTTTCTTGTTGGAACTGCCGCAGGATGACTTGGCGTGGGAAAGCGAGCGTAAAGTGGTCAGCCCGCAGGAAAGGATGCAAAAAGGGCAGAGCCATCTCGCCAATATTCGCGCTCAGTTGGCCAAGGCCAAGGGCGGAAGCTAGAAGAAAGGGCGCGGTTAGCGCCCTTGTCATTTTAACGTTGCTCTTCCAGTATCAGCGGCCAGTGAACGTAGCTTTGCCAATGGCTTTCCTGTTCCAGCGCTTCTGCCCGTAACGGGTGCTGCTCCAGCCAGCCTGGCGGCAGGATCACCGTCAACTCGTCATCATGATTGGCGCGCAGGCGCACCGCAGGCAGCGTGTCGTCGCGGCGACGGCTGGCAAAGATGATCGCCAGGCGTAAAATCCGACATAAACGTTGTGCCGTACGTGGCGGCAGGGCGTTTTGCTGGCTCAGCAGTGGCAGGTCAAGGGTGTTGCTCTGGTTTTGCAGCAGGGTGGCTAACAGTTTTTTCTGTGCCGGGGTGAAACCGGGTAAATCCAGATGGCGGATCAGGTAGGCGGCGTGTTGCGGCGCCTGCTTGAAATCAACGCTGAGGCCGATTTCGTGGATCAGGCAGGCGCTGTGCAATAACTCGCGACATCGTGCGTCCAACTGCCATTCATTGCTCACCTGCTGCGAGAAATTGGCCGCCAGTTGGCTGACGCGCTCGGCCTGCTCGGTATCCAACAGATAACGCCGTTGCAGGTTGCGGATGGTGCGGCTGCGGATATCCTGTTCAACCGGCAGATGCAGCATGCCGTAAACCAGACCTTCGCGTAGCGCACCGCCGGCCAGCATCATGCTTTCAATGCCCAACTCCTGGAAAATCGCCAGCAGAATGGACAGCCCGCTTGGGAACACCAGGGCGCGCTCCAGCGTTAGCCCTTCGATTTCCAGCTCTTCCAGCTTGCCGCACTGAATGGCGCGCTGTTTCAATTGGCGCAGTTTGGACAGGGTGATGCGTTCATCCATGCCCTGCGCCACCATGATTTCCTGCAGCGCCTGGACGGTGCCGGAAGCGCCGACGCAGATTTGCCAGCCGTGCTGACGCAGCTGTGGCGCTATCGGGCGCACCATTTCACGCGCAGCCTGTTCGGCACGCTCGAAATTTTCCTGCCCCAAATTACGATCGGTGAAGAACCGTTCCAGCCAGGTGACGCAGCCCATCGACAGGCTATATAACTGAGCGGCCTGCGCGCCGGTCCCCGTGACCAGCTCCGTGCTGCCCCCGCCGATATCGACCACCAAACGTTGGTCCGGACCGCCGGTGGTATGGGCTACACCGTGGTAAATCAGGCGCGCTTCTTCCTCGCCGCTGATCACCTGGATCGGACAACCGAGGATCTGCTCGGCGGTCTGCAGGAATTCATCGGCATTGGACGCCAGCCGTAGCGTGGCCGTGGCGACCACGCGGATTTGCTCGCGAGGGATGTCCTGCAGGCGTTCGGCGAACAGCTTCAGGCATTGCCATCCGCGTTGCATGGCCTCATGCGACAGAAGATTGTTCTGATCCAGTCCGGCCGCCAGACGCACTTTGCGCTTGATGCGCGCCAGGGTCTGAATACTGCCGGCCACCTCGCGCACCACCAACATGTGGAAGCTGTTGGAGCCGAGATCGATAGCGGCATAAAGTGCGCTGGAACTGAGCATTGTCTATCAGCCTGAACGTTTACGGTTGTTGCGCGGCGCACCGCCACGACGTGGCGCTGAGTTACGACGTGGACCGTTGCCGCCGCGTGGGCGAGCCAGGCGTTTCGGCGCAGGCAGGTCAGTCAGTAACGCATCGCTGTTGTACTTGCTCACCGGAATGCTGTGGCCGGTATAGGTTTCGATCGCCGGCAGGTTGAGTGCGTACTCTTCGCAGGCCAGGCTGATGGAATGGCCGCTTTCGCCTGCACGGCCGGTACGACCGATACGGTGGACGTAATCTTCGCAGTCGTCAGGCAAGTCGTAGTTGAATACGTGCGTCACCAACGGGATGTGCAGACCGCGAGCGGCGACGTCGGTGGCGACCAGGATATCCAGGTTGCCTTTGGTGAAATCGTCCAGAATACGCAGGCGTTTTTTCTGCGCCACATCGCCGGTCAACAGGCCTACGCGGTGACCATCGGCGGCCAGGTGGCCCCAGACGTCTTCACAGCGGTGTTTGGTGTTGGCGAAGATGATGCAGCGGTCTGGCCACTCTTCTTCGATCAACGTCTGCAGCAGACGCATCTTTTCTTCGTTAGAAGGGTAGAACAGTTCTTCTTTAATGCGGTGGCCGGTTTTTTGTTCCGGTTCCACTTCGACATATTCAGCGTTGTTCATCTGCTCGAAAGCCAGTTCGCGTACGCGATAGGACAGAGTGGCAGAGAACAGCATGTTCAGGCGTTGATCGACCGCAGGCATGCGGCGGAACAACCAGCGAATGTCTTTGATAAAGCCCAGATCGTACATACGGTCGGCTTCATCCAGCACCACGACCTGGATTGCGCCCAGATCGATATAGTTCTGTTTGGCGTAATCGATCAAACGACCGGTAGTACCGACCAGGATATCCACGCCGCTTTCCAGCACTTTCAGCTGTTTGTCGTAGCCGTCGCCGCCATACGCCAGACCAAGTTTCAGGCCGGTGGATTGGGACAGGGCTTCCGCGTCGGAGTGGATCTGTACCGCCAGTTCACGCGTTGGCGCCATGATCAAGGCGCGCGGCTGGTTGGTCTGGCGATCCTGTTTCGCCGGGTGAGAAAGCAAATAGTGAAAAGTAGACGCTAAAAATGCCAGCGTCTTTCCGGTACCGGTTTGCGCCTGACCTGCAACGTCACGCCCGGAGAGCGTGAGCGGCAATGCTAACGCCTGGATAGGCGTGCAATGTTGAAACCCTTTCTTTTCAAGGGCTTCAAGGACTAACGGGTGCAGGGCGAAGTCGGAAAACTTCTGTTCGGTCAAGTGTGTTTTGCTCATAGTGTGGTAGAATATCAGCTAACTATTGCTTTACGAAAGCGTATCCGGTGAAATAAAGTCACCTTAGGTTGGTTAATGCTACACCAACAAGGTAGACACAATCCTTTGGAGTAGAACATGAGCGATAAAATTATTCACCTGACTGACGGCAGCTTCGAAAACGACGTGCTGAAAGCTGAAGGGCCAATCCTGGTCGATTTCTGGGCTGAATGGTGTGGACCGTGCAAGATGATTGCTCCGATTCTGGATGAGATTGCCGAAGAGTTCGACGGCAAGCTGACCATCACCAAGCTGAATATCGACCAAAACCCGGCAACCGCACCTAAGTACGGTATCCGTGGTATCCCTACGCTGTTGCTGTTCAAGAACGGTGAAGTGGCTGCGACCAAGGTTGGTGCGCTGTCCAAAGGCCAGCTCAAAGATTTCCTTAACGCGAATCTGTAATCGGGCGGGATGCCCTATGCCCAAGGGGTCTGACGTCGCGGTCAAAAAGCCGCGAAGTGAGAGACTGCGGGGATATACAGGCGTCTAGCGGGGATGTTCAATTCACCGCTAGACGCCTGCCAAGAAGCGTGTTAAGTTTAACCATACTGCATATAGAACTTGCCCGAAGTTTTAAATCTAAAGAGTCTAAATCTAAAGCTTTACTCTGTGTTGAACCGCTGGCGTTGAAAGAAAAAATGAACTCAGCCCGTGTTTTAACAATCAAACGGTTTTGCAAAATCAATTTTAAGGTACCTTCGATCTTAAACCGTCAATGCGCGCGTCCTCTGTAAGCCATTTCTTACCGTGACGGCTCAGCGCCCGGCGATCGAACGTCCAGTAAACAGGCACGAATATCCAAAGGATTTCAAGGCGTGGCCCGTCGGCAACCGAACGAATCTCTGCAGCTTAGTCCGCTAAGTGGCGGGGTAAGCAAGGAAGGCCAAGGCAACCACCAGAAAGACGAAAGATATATCCCGCTGCCATACCATTCACGATACAAGTTCGAGACATACCCCGAGTTTAAGAACCCACCACTATGAATCTTACCGAATTAAAGAATACGCCGGTTTCTGAGCTGATTACTCTCGGCGAAAATATGGGGCTGGAAAACCTTGCCCGCATGCGCAAGCAGGACATTATCTTCTCTATCCTTAAGCAACATGCGAAAAGTGGAGAAGATATCTTCGGCGATGGCGTGTTGGAGATATTGCAGGATGGATTTGGTTTCCTCCGCTCTGGAGACAGCTCCTACCTTGCAGGCCCCGACGACATCTACGTATCCCCTAGCCAAATCCGCCGTTTTAACCTCCGTACAGGTGACTCCGTTTCCGGTAAGATTCGTCCGCCAAAAGAAGGCGAGCGCTACTTTGCCCTGTTGAAAGTTAACGAAGTTAACTACGACAAACCGGAAAACGCCCGCAGCAAGATCCTGTTCGAGAATTTAACCCCACTGCATGCCAACTCCCGTCTGCGGATGGAACGCGGTAACGGCTCAACCGAAGACCTGACGGCTCGCGTGCTGGATCTGGCTTCGCCGATTGGCCGTGGTCAGCGTGGTCTGATTGTTGCTCCGCCGAAAGCCGGTAAAACCATGCTGCTGCAGAACATTGCACAGAGCATCGCTTACAACCACCCAGACTGCGTGTTGATGGTTCTGCTGATTGACGAACGTCCGGAAGAAGTGACCGAGATGCAGCGTCTGGTGAAGGGCGAAGTTATCGCATCTACCTTTGACGAGCCGGCTTCCCGTCACGTCCAGGTGGCAGAAATGGTGATCGAGAAGGCCAAGCGCCTGGTTGAGCACAAGAAAGACGTTATCATCTTGCTCGACTCCATCACCCGCCTGGCTCGTGCCTACAACACCGTGGTACCGGCTTCCGGTAAAGTGTTGACCGGTGGTGTGGATGCCAACGCCCTGCATCGTCCCAAGCGTTTCTTCGGTGCGGCACGTAACGTTGAGGAAGGCGGCAGCCTGACCATCATCGCTACCGCGCTGGTCGACACCGGGTCGAAAATGGATGAGGTTATCTACGAAGAGTTTAAAGGTACCGGCAACATGGAATTGCATCTGGCGCGTAAAATCGCCGAGAAGCGCGTATTCCCTGCGATCGACTACAACCGCTCTGGTACCCGTAAAGAAGAATTGCTCACCACGTCTGAAGAACTGCAGAAAATGTGGATCCTGCGCAAAATCATTCACCCAATGGGCGAAATTGACGCGATGGAATTCCTCATTAACAAGTTGGCCATGACCAAAACCAACGATGAATTCTTCGATATGATGAAGCGCTCATAAATGACGATGCGCTCATAATTGAGTAAAAAATTCAGAGAACGCCACGCCTAGTCGTGGCGTTTTTTGCTTTTGGCAGATACGATAAGTAACAGAAATGGAAACGTAAGTTATTTTCATGGCTTACTGAGAATTCATCTTATTTGCGGTCGGCGTTTCGTCGTTCGCACATTGTTACTGTTTAAACGGCAGACAGAAGCGTTGGAATAAGAATGAATGGCTGTTGTCATAGGAAATGACTGAAAGGTAGCGGGACCCGATGGCGCGACCTGTCGCCCGTGTTAAGCTGCCTTATCTTCTACAGAGATCTTGTTAACTGTGAACTTACTCACTATGAGTACTGAAATTCTATTTGTTTTCCTGTTTTCCTTGGCTTTTCTCTTTGTTGCTCGTAAAGCAGCAAAACGTATTGGTCTGGTTGATAAACCTAATTACCGCAAACGTCATCAGGGGTTGATCCCACTTGTCGGGGGTATTTCTGTTTACGCCGGGCTGTGCTTTGCTTTCCTGATCTCTGACCAAACGATCGCGCACGGAAAACTCTACCTCGCCTGTGCGGGGCTATTAGTGTTCGTTGGTGCTCTCGACGATCGTTTTGATATCAGCGTTAAAATTCGTGCGCTGGTTCAGGCATTGGTCGGCGTTGCGATGATGGTGTTCGCCGGGCTCTACCTGCGCAGTTTTGGTCATGTGCTGGGCGACTGGGAAATGCAACTGGGGCCGTTCGGTTATCTGGTCACGCTGTTTGCCGTTTGGGCGGCCATCAACGCCTTTAACATGGTAGATGGCATCGACGGCCTGCTGGGCGGGCTCTCGTGTGTTTCCTTCGGTGCGCTGGGCGTGTTGTTGTACCTGAGCGGCCACTCCGATTTGGCTTTCTGGTGCTTCGCGATGATTGCCGCTATCGTTCCTTATATCTTGCTTAACCTCGGTATTCTTGGTCGACGTTACAAGGTGTTTATGGGGGATGCCGGCAGTACGCTGATCGGTTTCACCGCCATTTGGCTGCTGTTGCAAAGTTCACAGGGTAAAGCCCATTCCATCAATCCTGTTACCGCCCTGTGGATAATCGCTATTCCATTGATGGACATGATTGCGATCATGTATCGTCGCCTACGTAAAGGGATGAGCCCCTTCTCTCCAGACCGTCAACACATTCACCATCTGATTATGCGCGCTGGCTTTACGCCGCGGCAGGCTTTCGTGCTGATTACCCTGGCGGCGGCGCTGCTGGCGGCCATTGGCGTGCTCGGCGAACGTCTTACTTTTATCCCTGAATGGGTAATGTTGGCATTATTCTTGCTTGCCTTCTTCTTGTACGGTTACTGCATTAAGCGCGCCTGGCGTGTTGCACGTTACATTAAGCGTATCAAACGGCGCCTGCGGCGTTCGAACGACAATAAGCAAGAATCCTAACCAGAGGCTTTTGGGCAGTGATGAATCCAGAAACAACGTCTGACAAGACTATCCCGGCAGTGGATAACGAACTCGATATTCGCGGCCTGTGCTGTACCCTGTGGCGCGGTAAGTCATGGATTATCGGTATTGCGGCGCTGTTTGCCGTGGTGGCGCTGGTGGTGTCCTACCTGGTGAAACAGGAGTGGAGCGCGGCGGCGATTACCGATCGGCCAACGGTGAACGCGTTGGGAGGGTATTATTCCCAGCAGCAGTTCCTGCGTAATCTGGATGTGCGTACTCTGCCGGCGGCGGCTAGCGAGCAACCGGGCATCGCTGACGAAGCCTATAATGAATTTATAATGCAGTTGGCGGCATACGATACGCGCCGAGATTTCTGGCTGCAGAGTGATTATTACAAACAGCGCCAGGAAGGCGACGCAGGCGCCGATGCGGCCTTGCTCGACGAGCTGATTAACAATATCCAGTTTACGCCGCGCGACGACAAAAAAGTGCCGAACGACGGAGTGAAACTGACGGCGGAAACGGCGGTAGATGCTAATCGCCTGCTGCGTCAGTACGTGGCGTTTGCCAGCCACCGCGCAGCTCAGCATTTGAACGAAGAGATCCAGGGCGCCTGGGCGGCCCGTACCACGTCGATGAAAGCACAGGTTAAGCGCCAGGAGGCGGTGGCGGAGGCCGTGTACAAGCGTGAGCTGAACACCATCCAACAGGCGTTAAAAATTGCCGAGACGCAGGGCATCAGCCGGACTCAGACCGATACCCCGGCAGAACAGCTGCCAGACTCCGATTTGTTCCTGCTGGGCAAGCCTATGCTACAGGCGCGTTTGGAAGGATTGCAGGCTTCGGGCCCAACCTTTGATTTGGACTACGACCAAAATCGCGCGATGCTGGCGACCCTGAACGTGGGCCCAACGTTGGACGAGAAGTTTCAGACTTACCGCTATTTGCGGACCCCGGAAGAGCCGGTAAAACGTGACAGCCCACGACGGGTATTCTGGTTGATCACGTGGGGCGCGATGGGCGCTTTGGTTGGCGCAGGTGTTGCCCTGGTGCGTCGGCCGCGTAAATAAAAATAATATAATAATTCGCTGATGGGCGTGTGAGCGCCCAATTCGCAGGTACGCCTGCGGTTAACCGACCAAAAGAGATTCGCTGTGAAAGTGTTGACTGTTTTCGGCACCAGACCTGAAGCCATCAAAATGGCACCGCTGGTACATGCCCTGGCTCAGGATGAAGCCTTTGAATCAAGAGTCTGCGTGACGGCACAGCATCGTGAGATGTTGGATCAGGTATTGCGGTTATTTGAGATAGTGCCTGATTACGATCTGAACATCATGAAACCAGGCCAGGGATTGAGTGAGATCACCTGCCGCATCCTTGAAGGCCTGAAAGGCGTTCTTGAGGAATTCAAACCGGATGTGGTGCTGGTTCACGGCGATACCACCACTACGCTGGCGACCAGCCTGGCGGCATTTTATCAGCGTATCCCGGTAGGGCATGTAGAGGCGGGCCTGCGTACCGGCGACCTTTACTCCCCGTGGCCGGAAGAGGCTAACCGCAAGCTGACCGGCCACCTGGCGATGTACCATTTTGCCCCGACGGAAAACTCGCGGCAGAACCTGTTGCGCGAGCTGTTGCCGGACGATCATATCTTCGTCACTGGCAACACGGTGATTGACGCGTTGTTCTGGGTACGCGATCGGGTGATGGGTGATGCGGCCTTGCATGACAGCCTGGCTCAACGCTACCCGTTCTTGGATGCCGACAAAAAGTTGATTCTGGTAACTGGCCATCGACGTGAAAGTTTTGGCGGCGGGTTCGAACGCATTTGCAGCGCGCTGGCAGAAATTGCCCGCACTCATCCCGATGTGCAGGTGGTGTATCCGGTACATCTCAACCCCAACGTCAGCGAGCCGGTCAACCGTATTCTGAAAGGGATTGATAATATCATCCTGATAGATCCCCAGGATTATTTACCCTTTGTCTATCTGATGGCCAAGTCATATATGATCCTGACCGACTCTGGCGGCATTCAGGAGGAGGCGCCGTCATTGGGTAAGCCGGTGCTGGTGATGCGTGACACCACCGAGCGGCCGGAGGCGGTAGATGCGGGCACGGTGCGGCTGGTGGGTACCGACGTGGCAAAAATTGTTGATGCGGTTAACCGGTTGCTGACGGATGAAAACGAATATCACGCCATGAGCCGGGCGCATAATCCTTACGGTGACGGGCATGCCTGCCAGCGTATTCTGGAAGCTTTGAAGAATCATCAGGTGACACTATGAGTTTTAACACTATTTCGGTTATCGGCCTGGGTTATATCGGTCTGCCAACGGCGGCGGCGTTTGCCTCCCGCAAGAAAAAAGTGGTGGGCGTAGATGTTAACCAACATGCGGTGGATACCATTAACCGTGGCGCGATCCATATCGTTGAACCCGATCTGGATAAAGTGGTGAAAGACGCGGTCGACGGCGGCTATCTGCAAGCAGTGACCAAACCTCTGGCAGCGGACGCTTTCCTGATTGCGGTACCGACGCCGTTTAAAGGCGACCATGAGCCGGATCTGGCATATGTCGAAGCCGCGGCCAAATCTTTGGCGCCAG
This sequence comes from Serratia liquefaciens, assembly GCA_012719855.1. GTDB lineage: Bacteria > Pseudomonadota > Gammaproteobacteria > Enterobacterales > Enterobacteriaceae > Serratia > Serratia liquefaciens_A. Next base: position 40,637 of record JAAXZN010000049.1, read on the forward strand.
TGCTGAAAAAAGGCGATCTGGTGATCCTGGAGTCCACCTCGCCGGTGGGCGCTACCGAACAGATGGCTCAGTGGCTGGCCGAAGCGCGTAGCGATCTCAGTTTCCCGCAGCAGGCCGGTGAGGCCGCTGATGTGAACATTGCATACTGTCCGGAGCGCGTGCTGCCGGGGCAGGTGATGGTTGAGCTGATTCAAAACGACCGCGTGATTGGCGGTATGACGCCAAAATGTTCGGAGCGTGCCAGCGAGCTGTACAAGATTTTCCTCGAGGGCGAGTGTGTGATTACCAATTCACGCACCGCTGAGATGTGCAAGCTGACCGAAAACAGCTTCCGCGATGTGAATATCGCCTTTGCCAATGAGCTGTCGTTGATTTGTGCCGATCAGGGCATCAATGTCTGGGAGCTTATCCGCCTGGCGAATCGCCATCCGCGGGTCAATATTTTGCAGCCTGGCCCCGGAGTCGGCGGCCACTGTATTGCGGTCGACCCTTGGTTTATTGTCTCGCAAAATCCGCAGCAGGCGCGTTTGATTCATACCGCGCGCCTGGTGAATGACGGAAAACCGCTGTGGGTGGTTGATCGCGTGAAAGCGGCGGTAGCTGACTGTCTGGCTGCCACCGACAAGCGCGCATCGGAAGTGAAAATTGCCTGCTTCGGCCTGGCTTTCAAGCCGAATATCGATGACCTGCGCGAAAGTCCGGCGGTGGAAGTGGCGCATTTGATTGCCGATTGGCACGTGGGTGAAACCCTGGTGGTGGAGCCGAACGTCGAGCAACTGCCGAAATCGCTGGCGGGCCATGTGACGCTGAAAGCGATGGCCGACGCGTTGCAGCAGGCAGATGTGATCGTGATGTTGGTCGATCATAAGCAGTTCAAGGCAATTAGGCCGGAAGAAATAAAACAAACGTGGGTTGTGGATACCAAAGGAGTATGGCGTTGAAACGTATTTTAGTTACTGGGGGTGCTGGTTTCATCGGTTCCGCGGTCGTCCGGCATATTATTGAATCCACGCAGGACAGCGTGGTAGTGGTGGATAAGCTCACCTACGCGGGTAATCTGGAATCGCTTGCGGTGATTGCCGATAATGAACGCTATTCCTTCGAGCAGGTGGATATCTGCGATCGCGCGGCATTGGATCGGGTGTTTGCCCAGTATCAGCCAGACGTGGTCATGCACCTGGCGGCGGAAAGTCACGTCGACCGTTCGATAGATGGCCCGTCGGCCTTTATCGAAACCAACGTGGTAGGCACCTACGTCATGCTGGAGGCGGCCCGTCATTACTGGCAGCCGCTGGAGGCGGAGAAGAAGCAGAGCTTCCGTTTCCACCACATCTCCACCGACGAAGTGTATGGCGATTTGCACGGCACGGACGATCTATTCACCGAAACCACGCCTTACTCGCCAAGCAGCCCGTATTCGGCCTCCAAGGCTTCCAGCGACCATCTGGTCCGTGCCTGGCTGCGGACCTATGGCTTGCCGACGCTGGTCACCAACTGTTCCAATAACTACGGCCCGTATCACTTCCCGGAAAAACTGATCCCGCTGGTGATCCTCAATGCCGTTGCCGGCAAACCTCTGCCGGTGTATGGCAACGGTGCACAGGTACGTGACTGGTTATATGTCGAAGACCATGCGCGTGCGTTGTATCAAGTGGTTACCGAAGGCGTGGTGGGTGAAACCTACAATATCGGTGGTCATAACGAGCGCAAGAATATCGAAGTGGTGCATACCATTTGCGATCTGCTGGAAGAGCTGGCGCCGAACAAACCGCAGGGCGTGGCGAAATACCGCGATCTGATCACTTACGTCAAAGATCGCCCGGGCCATGATATGCGCTATGCGATCGATGCCGGGAAAATTGACCGTGAGCTGGGCTGGCGCCCACAAGAAACCTTTGAAAGCGGCATTCGCAAAACGGTTTCCTGGTACCTGAACAATGAAACCTGGTGGCGTCGCGTTCAGGATGGTTCCTATACCGGTGAACGTTTAGGTTTATCCGACTAAGTTTAGCCCGGGTTGCCGGAGTGGCGGCCCTGTGGGTTCTTTGGAGTGAGTATGAAAGGCATTATTCTGGCAGGGGGTTCCGGCACGCGCCTGCACCCTATCACCCGTGGTGTATCCAAGCAGTTGTTACCTATTTACGACAAACCGATGATTTATTATCCGATGTCGGTGCTGATGCTGGCGGGGATCCGTGACATTCTGATTATTTCCACGCCGGAAGATTTGCCGTCGTTCCAGCGTTTGCTGGGGAATGGCGAGCAGTTCGGTGTGAATCTCAGCTATGCCGAGCAACCGAAGCCAGAAGGCCTGGCGCAGGCGTTCCTGATCGGCGAAGAGTTCATCAATGGTGACTCTTGCTGCCTGGTGTTGGGGGATAATATTTTCTTCGGCCAATCTTTCAGCCCAAAACTGAAAGCAGTAGCGGCGCGCACCGAAGGTGCCACGGTATTTGGCTACCAGGTGATGGATCCCGAACGTTTTGGCGTGGTGGAGTTTGACGACAATTTCCGCGCGCTGTCGATCGAGGAAAAACCGAAAAAGCCAAAATCTGACTGGGCGGTAACCGGCTTGTATTTCTACGACAAGCAGGTGGTGGAGTTTGCCAAGCAGGTGAAACCTTCAGAACGAGGCGAACTGGAAATTACCAGTATTAACCAGATGTATCTGGAGCGTGGCGAACTGACCGTTGAACTGCTGGGCCGCGGTTTTGCCTGGCTGGACACCGGCACCCACGACAGCCTGCTGGAAGCCAGCAGCTTCGTGCAGACGGTGGAAAAACGCCAGGGCTTTAAAATTGCCTGTCTGGAAGAGATCGCCTGGCGCAACGGCTGGCTGGACGATAAAAACCTGAAACGCGCCGCTAACGCCCTTGCCAAAACCGGTTATGGCAAGTATCTGTCGGATCTGCTGCATGCGCGCCCACGCCACTATTGAGCCCTTAGCCTGGGAAACTGAGTTTTTCGCTCTTAGCAGCGCCAAACTCAATTTTTCCACCGCGGCCTCGGCGTTGACCGAGGCCGATTTGGCCCCCTATGCCTTGGTGCAAGCTAAAATCCCGGCGCACCAAACCGCTTTGGCGGACGAATTGTCGGGTCTGGGCTTCCAACTGGTTGAGGCTGAAGTCGATCTGGTGCTGAATATCGGCACGGAATGTGCATCGTCGCAGAGTGCGATACCGCTAACGATTCGCCCGGCAGTGCCGGAGGATATTCAGGTATTGCGTGAGGCGGCGGCCCATGTTTTCACCGCCAGCCGTTTTCGCGCCCCTTGGTACGACGTCCAGGATAGCGGGCGTTTCTATGCTGCCTGGATCGAAAAAGCTGTCTTGGGAACCTTTGATCACCAATGCCTGTTGGCACTGGACGAAGACGGTCAGCCGGAGGGTTTTGTCAGCCTGCGCGATATCGGTAATCAGGAGATGAGAATCGGTCTGCTGGCGGCCTTCCCCGGCGCGTCAGGCAAAGGGATTGGTGCGCGGTTAATGGCGGCGGCCATTGCAGAGTGTCAGCAACGATCGCAGCAGCGCCTGCGGGTGGCGACCCAGCTTGGCAATCTGGCCGCACTACGGCTCTATCAACGGCAGGGTGCTGTTATTGAAAGCACCTCGTATTGGTTATACAGAGGAAAACATGATCCCATTTAACGCACCACCGATTGTTGGCACTGAACTTGACTATATGCAGGCTGCGATGGGCAGCGGCAAGCTGTGCGGGGATGGTGGTTTTACTCGCCGTTGCCAGCAGTGGATGGAACAGCGGTTTGGCTGCCCGAAAGTACTGTTGACGCCGTCCTGTACCGCGTCGCTGGAGATGGCGGCGATCCTGCTGGATATTCAGCCGGGCGATGAAGTGATCATGCCGAGCTTCACCTTTGTTTCAACCGCCAATGCCTTCGTGCTGCGCGGCGCCACCGTGGTGTTTGTCGACCTGCGTCCGGACACCATGAACATCGATGAGACTAAAATCGAAGCGGCCATCACCGAGAAGACGCGAGCTATCGTGCCGGTGCATTACGCCGGGGTGGCCTGCGAGATGGATACCATCATGGCGCTGGCGAAAAAATATAACCTGCGGGTCGTTGAAGACGCCGCACAGGGTGTCATGTCCACCTACAAGGGCAAAGCGCTCGGCACCATTGGTCATATTGGCTGCTTTAGCTTCCATGAAACCAAAAACTACACCGCCGGTGGTGAGGGCGGCGCCACGCTGATCAACGATCCGGCACTGATCGACCGGGCGGAAGTCATTCGTGAGAAAGGCACCAACCGCAGCCAGTTCTTCCGCGGACAGGTGGACAAGTACACCTGGCGCGATATCGGTTCCAGCTATCTGATGTCAGATTTGCAGGCTGCTTATCTGTGGGGCCAACTGGAAGCGGCTGATCGTATCAACCAGCGCCGCCTGGCATTGTGGCAAACGTATTACGATAGCCTCCAGCCATTGGCTAAAGCCGGGCGTATCGAGCTGCCGACCATTCCGGCGGACTGCGTGCACAATGCGCACATGTTCTATATCAAACTGCGTGATATTGAAGACCGCACGGCGTTTATCGATTATCTGAAAGAAGCCGAAATCATGGCGGTGTTCCATTACATCGCGTTGCACGACTGCCCGGCAGGCGATCGTTTCGGCCGCTTTTCCGGCGAAGACCGCTTCACCAGCCAGGAAAGTGCGCGTCTGGTGCGTCTGCCGTTGTTCTACAATATGTCTGATGTCACTCAGCGTACGGTGATCAATACCATTCTTAGCTTCTGCGCCTGATATGTCGCTGGCAAAAGCATCGATTTGGACCGCCGGTTCCACGCTGATCAAGATCGGCGTGGGGCTGTTGGTGGTGAAACTGCTGGCGGTGGCCTTTGGCCCCAGCGGGGTTGGGCAGGCGGGCAACTTCCGTCAGTTGATTACCGTGCTGGGCGTGCTGTCCGGCGCCGGGATTTTTAACGGCATCACCAAATACGTTGCCGAATACCATCAGGATCCGCAGCGGTTGCGGCTGGCTGTCGGGACGGCGTCAAGCATCGTGCTGGGCTTCTCCACGCTGCTGGCGCTGGTGTTTCTGTTCGCGGCGGAGCCTATCAGTATCGGGTTGTTCGGCCATGCTGACTATGTCGGCGTGGTGCGGGCGGTAGCCTTTATTCAGATGGGTATCGCCTACGCAAACCTGTTTCTGGCGGTGCTGAAAGGCTATCGCGATGCGATGGGCAACGCGCTGGCGGTGATTGGCGGCAGCCTGATTGGCGTGGTGGCCTACTACCTGTGCTTTAAGCTGGGCGGCTACGAAGGCGCGCTGGCGGGTTTGGCACTGGTGCCGGCATTGGTGGTGTTGCCCGCAGGTTTCATCCTGTGGCGGCGTAAAACCTTGCCGCTGCGCTATTTGGCATTGGCCTGGGACAAGGCGTTAGCCAGCCATCTTGGCAAGTTCACCATCATGGCATTGATCACATCAGTGACGCTGCCGGTGGCCTATGTGATGATGCGTAACCTGCTGGCCAGCCATTACAGTTGGGACGAGGTCGGGATTTGGCAGGGCGTCAGCAGCATTTCCGACGCTTACCTGCAGTTTATCACTGCCTCGTTTACCGTTTATCTGCTGCCTACGTTGTCGCGGCTGAAGGAAAAAAGCGCCATATCTCAAGAGATTGTGCGCTCGTTAAAATTTGTACTGCCCGCGGTAGCGGCGGCGAGTTTCACGGTCTGGTTGCTGCGCGACTTCGCCATCTGGTTGCTGTTCACGGACAAGTTCGTTGCGATGCGCGATCTGTTTGCCTGGCAACTGGTGGGGGACGTCCTGAAAGTGGGCGCCTATGTGTTTGGCTACCTGGTGATTGCCAAGGCGTCGCTGCGTTTTTATATCCTGACCGAAGTCAGTCAGTTCCTGCTGTTAACGCTGTTCTCGCATTGGTTGATACCGCTGCATGGTGCGCTGGGAGCGGCACAGGCCTACATGGCAACCTACATTGTGTACTTCACGCTCTGTAGCTGCGTATTTATTCTTTATTGTAGACGAGTATGACTACACTGATTCACGTATTGGGATCTGACATCCCGCATCATAATCAGACGGTGCTGCGTTTCTTCAACGATGTGTTGGCGAAGCGCCTGCCGTCCGAACAGACGCGTCATTTTATGGTAGCCGCCAAAGATGCCGCCGCGTTAGGGGTGTTTCCCGAACTGAACCTCGAATGCCATCCGGACAAGAAAAGTCTGGCGATGGCGGTTATTGCCCGTGCCCAGGCCGATCGCAATCAGCGTTTCTTCCTGCACGGCCAGTTCAACCCTACGCTGTGGCTGGCGTTGCTGAGCGGTAAAATCAAGGCCGATCAGGTGAGCTGGCATATCTGGGGCGCTGATTTGTATGAAAACGCCACCAGTTGGAAATTCCGCCTGTTCTATTTGCTGCGCCGTATTGCGCAGGGCAGGGTGAGACACGTGTTCGCTACCCGCGGTGATATTATTCATTACCAGCAACGCCACGCGCGCGTGCCGGCCTCTCTGTTGTATTTCCCGACGCGGATGGATCCGGCGTTAACCGGCATTGAGGTAGAAAAAAACCTGGCCGGGCCAATGACCATTCTGGTGGGGAATTCCGGCGATCGCACCAACCGGCACGTTGAGGCGCTGAAAGCGATTCATCAGCAGTTTGGTGCAGACGTTCGCGTGATCCTGCCGATGGGCTACCCGGCCAATAACGACGCCTACATTGAACAGGTGCGCAGCGCCGGGCTAGAGCTGTTCAGCGCCAGGAGCCTGCAGGTGCTGACGCAGCAGGTGGCGTTTGACGATTACCTGAATATTCTGCGCGAGTGCGATCTCGGTTACTTTATTTTTAACCGCCAGCAGGGCATAGGCACGCTGTGCCTTCTGATCCAGTTTGGCGTGCCCTTTGTGCTGAGCCGACAGAACCCGTTCTGGCAGGATCTGGCGGAGCAACATCTGCCGGTGCTGTTCTATGGCGATTCGCTGGATGAGGCGGTAGTGCGTGAAGCGCAGCGCCAACTGGCATCCGTCGATAAACAGGCCATCGCTTTCTTCAATCCTAACTACGTTGATGGCTGGCAACAGGCATTAACCCTGGCGGCAGGGGACAACGTATGACGCTGGCGCAATTTGGCGGGTTGTTTGTCGTTTACCTGGTGAGCGTGCTGTTTATTCTGACGCTGGCTTACCAGGAGTTCAGGCGTGTCAGGTTCAATTTTAACGTCTTCTTTACGCTACTGTATCTGCTGACGTTTTACTTCGGTTTCCCGCTGACCTGCCTGCTGGTGTTTCAGTTTGACGTCGAGGTGGTACCGGTAGAGTTTTTACTCTATGCGATCCTCTCCGCTACTGCGTTTTATGCGATTTATTACGTCAGCTATAAAACCCGGCTGCGAAAGCGAAGCGTGCAACCGCGTAAGCCGGTCTTCACCATGAACCGGGTGGAAACCCATCTGACCTGGATGCTGCTCGCGCTGGTGGCGATGGCGACCGTCGGCATTTTCTTCATGCAAAACGGTTTCCTGCTGTTCAAGCTGAACTCTTACAGCCAAATTTTCTCCAGCGATGTCTCCGGGGTGGCGCTCAAGCGGTTCTTCTATTTCTTCATCCCGGCGATGCTGGTGGTGTATTTCCTGAAGCAAGATCTGCGCGCCTGGTTCTTTTTCCTGGCGGCGACGGTGGCCTTTGGCATCCTGACTTACGTGATCGTCGGCGGTACCCGCGCCAATATCATAATTGCCTTCTCGCTGTTTCTGTTTATCGGCATCGTGCGCGGCTGGATCTCGTTGTGGATGCTGGTGGCCGCCGGAGTGTTAGGTATCGTCGGCATGTTCTGGCTGGCGTTAAAGCGCTACAGCCTGGACGTCAGCGGCCCCGAAGCGTTTTATACTTTCCTTTATCTGACGCGCGATACCTTCTCGCCATGGGAAAACCTGGCGTTGTTGCTGCAAAACTACGACAAGATAGATTTCCAGGGCCTGGCGCCGATAGTGCGAGATTTCTATGTGTTCATTCCGACCTGGCTGTGGCCGGGACGACCGGACACGGTGCTCAATAGCGCCAACTATTTCACCTGGGAAGTGCTGAATAACCATTCCGGCCTGGCGATTTCGCCAACGCTGATCGGCTCACTGGTGGTGATGGGCGGCGCGGTGTTTATTCCCGTTGGCGCGGTGCTGGTCGGGATGATCATCAAGTGGTTCGACTGGCTGTATGAGATGGGCAAAAGCGAACCTAACCGCTATAAGGCCGCGATATTGCAAAGTTTCTGTTTCGGTGCGGTATTCAACATCATCGTGTTGGCGCGAGAAGGGGTGGATTCCTTTGTCTCGCGGGTGGTGTTCTTCTGCCTTATTTTTGGCGCCTGCCTGCTGATGGCTAAGTTGTTGTACTGGCTGTTTGACACTGCCGGGTTAATTAAGGCACGGGTGCGGCGTACGCGTACGCTGGCATCGCCGCCATCATCCGTACGGGTCGACGGCCTTCTGTAAGGGTAATAATAACGATGGAAGCAAAGATTTCGGTTCCCCAATACCAGCTGCGTGGTTTCAGCCTTTGGGGATTTCGCGATATGGCGCAATGCCTGGATTTTCTGTTTGATGGCGGCCGGGTAAAGCAGGGCACGCTGGTCGCGATGAATGCCGAAAAGATCCTCAAGGCGGAAGAAGATACGGCACTGCACGCCTTGCTGGATGAAGCCGAATACAAGTATGCGGACGGGATCAGCATGGTACGTTCGATCCGCCGTAAATATCCGGGGGCAGAAGTATCGCGCGTCGCAGGAGCCGATCTGTGGGAAGCGTTGATGCAGCGCGCCGGGCGCGAGGGGACGCCGGTATTCCTGATTGGCGGCAAACCCTCGGTGCTGGCGGAAACAGAACAGAAGCTGCGTAGCCAGTGGAATGTAAACCTGGTGGGCAGTCAGGACGGCTATTTCAAGCCCGAACAGCGGGATGCGCTGTTCGAACGAATTCGCGGCAGCGGTGCCGCCATAGTGACGGTGGCCATGGGATCGCCGAAACAGGAAATCCTGATGCGCGACTGCCGTAAAGTGCATCCGCAGGCGCTCTATATGGGCGTAGGCGGCACCTACGACGTGTTCACCGGGCACGTAAAGCGTGCGCCAAAGATTTGGCAGAACCTCGGTCTGGAGTGGCTGTATCGGCTGCTAAGCCAACCGAGCCGTCTGGGGCGCCAACTGAAGCTGCTGAAGTTTGTCGGCTACTATTACCGCGGCAAGATGTGATCTTTGCGTTGGGGCGGGGGATCCCGCCCTGATGCGACAAATTGTTCAAATAACCTGCTTTGTGGCGTATTCGTCAGCACTCCTATAACCTCAGCCCATAAACTCGCCTGTATTTATTCCATAAAGTTTTAAATTGCGGTTTGCTTATAGCGGCAAAATGCGAAACGATACCGCCCGGAAATTATCCCCGAGCGTTGGCGCAAAACGTGATAGCGCTTAACGACGTTTTTCTCGCCGTAAGATCGTCCCATCACCAGCTGATGTCCGCCAACGCGGCGGGAGAGGTTTTACGCTATTTTCATTAAAACAATAACGACCGGTAACGGCCGGCATGCAAACACAATCAAAAAAATAATATTGAGGATTTATGGCACACAAAGAAAAACCGCAAGGCCTACACCGGGGGCTGGAAGCCCGGCATATCGAGCTGATTGCTCTGGGGGGCACCATCGGGGTCGGCCTGTTTATGGGCTCGGCCAGTACGCTGAAGTGGGCGGGGCCGTCGGTGTTGCTGGCTTATATCATTGCCGGCCTGTTCGTGTTCTTCATTATGCGTTCGATGGGCGAGATGCTGTTCCTTGAACCGGTCGCGGGCTCCTTTGCCGTTTATGCCCATAAATACATGAATCCCTATTTTGGCTACCTGACCGCCTGGGGCTATTGGTTTATGTGGATTGCCGTGGGCATCTCGGAAATCACCGCCGTCGGGGTCTACGTGCAGTATTGGTTCCCGGAAATGCCGCAGTGGATACCGGCGTTGATCGCCGTGGCGATGGTAGCGCTGGCCAACCTGGCCGCCGTGCGCCTGTACGGCGAGCTGGAGTTCTGGTTTGCCATGATCAAGGTCACCACCATTATTGTGATGATTTTGGTGGGGCTGGGGGTGATCTTCTTTGGCTTCGGGAATGGCGGGCAGCCGATTGGCTTTGCCAACCTGACCGAGCATGGCGGTTTCTTTGCCGGCGGTTGGAAGGGCTTCCTGTTCGCGCTCTGTATTGTTGTGGCGTCCTATCAGGGCGTTGAGCTGGTCGGTATTACCGCCGGTGAAGCCAAGAACCCGCAGGTGACACTGAAGCGTGCAATTAACAATATCCTGTGGCGCATCCTGATCTTCTACGTCGGCGCTATCTTTGTCATCGTCACCATTTTCCCCTGGAACGGCATCGGCACCGCAGGCAGCCCCTTCGTGCTGACCTTTGCCAAAATCGGCATCGTCGCTGCTGCCGGCATCATTAACTTTGTGGTGTTAACCGCCGCGCTTTCAGGTTGTAACAGCGGGATGTACAGCGGCGGTCGTATGCTGTACGCGCTGGCCAAAAACCGGCAGTTGCCTGCGTCGTTGACCAAACTGTCTGCCAACGGCGTGCCGGTTAACTGTATCGCCGTGACCATTGCCTGCCTGTTGGTCGGTTCCGGATTGAATTACCTCATTCCCAATCCACAGGCGGTCTTCGTTTATGTCTATAGCGCCAGCGTGTTGCCGGGCATGGTGCCGTGGTTCGTGGTGCTGATTAGCCAACTGTATTTCCGTCGCGCCCATAAAGAAGCGATTAAAACCCACAGCTTTAAGTCGATTATGTTCCCCTATGTGAACTATCTGACCATCGCTTTCTTGGTCTGCGTGCTGATCGGCATGGGAATTAACCCGGATACGCGAATTTCTTTGCTGGTCGGGGCGATTTTCTTAGCGGCAGTCAGCCTGTGCTACTTTGCTTTCGGGATGCACAAGAAACATCATCCGGCTGAAAAACGGACAGAAACACAGCAATAACCGGTGAAAAGGGGCTGCGGATAGCGCTTTCCTGCGCGGGAGTGAGCAAAGCGTAATCAAACACAACATTTCTGCGAAAAAGCACTAGACAGGATTGGGTTAAATCCGTAGTATCCCCTCCCGCAACGGCGCTATGCGCCCGTAGCTCAGCTGGATAGAGCGCTGCCCTCCGGAGGCAGAGGTCTCAGGTTCGAATCCTGTCGGGCGCACCATTAAGTTTGTGTGCAAGAGCTGCGGTGGTAGTATTACCGCGTGAAGTAGTTAAGAAGTAATGGTGGCTATAGCTCAGTTGGTAGAGCCCTGGATTGTGATTCCAGTTGTCGTGGGTTCGAGTCCCATTAGCCACCCCACTTCCTAAGAGAAGTGAAGAATTTTAAGCTGTTTTGTGACTGTGCGAAGGTGGCGGAATTGGTAGACGCGCTAGCTTCAGGTGTTAGTGTTCTTACGGACGTGAGGGTTCAAGTCCCTCTCTTCGCACCACACAAAATGTCTAATAAATTTAATATTTACATAGACATAAGCGATAAAATTTAGTAGTATCTGCAACAAGAAATCGGCGAGTAGCGCAGCTTGGTAGCGCAACTGGTTTGGGACCAGTGGGTCGGAGGTTCGAATCCTCTCTCGCCGACCACATTCAAGAAAAGCCCGTTCAGCAATGAACGGGCTTTTTGCTTTCTGACATTCCGCTTTTCATCCTCCTGCTCTGATTTTGCCTCTGCCCGCTCTCTGTCTGTCGGATCCCGCCAGGACGTTTTTGGCTTGGTGTTGGCTTCCGGCGACATCGCTATGCCGCATTGTCGTCAGCTTGAGACATTTAATGTATTGATTTTATTTAATAAAAATGACTTTGGCTTAAGTCGTCGTTTTAAGGCGACATATCAGCAGACGGCAGGTGAGAACAGCAGGAATGGACAGTGAGCGGTATGCACCTAAGTACTGAGATTAAATTTGTTTTAATTCAGCTTATTAGGCTGTTCGCCTGAAGGGCCGATGCGTTTTTCCCAAAGTTGGCACGCCAAGTGCAATATCCATTACGTAGATGCTCATTCCACCTCTTATGTTCGCCTTAGGCTTCATAAACCCTGGGAATGACGCAGAGCCGATTTAGGGTGCCTATTGCCCACCAGAACGATGACGGCGTTGCTTGCAATGGCTGACATCACACTCCGGGCAAAACGTTGAGTGAGGCACCGCCCCTGTTGTCCTAGACCTGATTGCTTTTTTATACACTTGCCACCGCGGCAAGTGTTTTTTTTTGCCTGCGAGCGACCGACAGGTAAAAAAAAGCGCGACACAATGCCGCGCTTCGATGGTATTGATGATGTTGTTAGGGCTCGCCGTTTTGTTTCAGCGTCAGCATCAGGCCTTCACGACGCATTTGAGCCGCTTCATCCGAGCGGTGCAGCTTCTCCAGCACGTCAGCCAACCAAGCGTAATCGTAGGCGTCAGGACGCTGTTTCAGCGCTTCCCGCAATGCATCGGCCGCCGCTTGCCATTCGCCGTGCTTCATCAGCAACTGGCCCAGGGTGCTGTTCAGCAGTGGCGTGGCGCCATGCTGCTTCACCTGCTGGCGTAACGCTTTCTCCAGCTGTTGCGGGTTGCCGGACTTCAGACGCGGGATCAGCAACACCAGGCGTTCGTCATACTGACGCTTGAGGCTGTCGAGCACGATTTCTTGCGCCAGTTCATGGTCATTGCATTCGATCAGGTGCTCAACCATCGCGATTTGCAACGGCACCTCATGCCGGATTTTGCGGCTCTGATCTTTCCACCAGCGTTTCAGGCCATCGCTGCCCTCATCCGCCATCGCCTGATTCATCAGGCCAATGTAGGCCTGCTGTTGCAGCGCCTGCAGCTCAGCCTCGCTGTGCAGATTGATCTTGCTCATCGACGGCAGGATCTCCAGCAATGAGGCAAAAGCGCCGGTGCGCAGATAGGCCATTTCCGCCAGTCGCAGCACTTCCGGATGACGCGGGGCCTGATTAAGCAGGCGATCGACACCGTGGCGTGCCGCATGGTTTTCGCCCTGAGCCAGTTGGATGCGCACGCGGGTGATGTCTACCGGCAACTGGTCGGTGTCGGCGGCTTCGGCGGCGCGTTCCAGGTACTGATTGGTACGGAAATCATCCCCCCGTTGCTGTGCGGCCTCTGCGGCCAGCAGGTAGTTCACCACCGGTTGTTCGGCGTGATCGGCATTGCGCATCAGCAGTTTTTCAACCTGCTTGTAATCACCTTCGGCCAGTTTGATCAGCGCGGCCTTGGTCTGCTTGCGCGCGCGGCTGCGTTTGCGGCCCAGGAACCAGCCGCGAGTGCGGGCGCTGGTGCTGAAGATGCGACGCAGGATCCACTCGATCACCAGCAGCACCACAAACAGCAAGATACCCATGATCACCAGGCCGGTGACGCTGGTTTCAATATTGTAGTTATCGGTCTGAATCAGCACATAGCCCTGATGGCCGGCCAACATCGGCCCAACCACCACGCTGGCGATCAGCACCAGGAACAGAAATAGCACGCGTAACATGGCTTATCCCTCCTGATGAGCGGCAGGGGACTGGGCCATCAGATTGCGCACCCGGGTCTGCATCAGTTTTTCCAGCAGTGGCTGGCTCTTCAGCTGATCCGGCACGTCCATGGTGATCGACTGCTGGCTCAGGGTATCCAACTCTTCCAGGAAAGCTTTCGTGGCCGGGTCGGTGGTGTCGAAGTAGGCGCGAACCCAAGTGGAAATGGTCTCCAGCGACTGCTTATACACTTCGTTCTGATGGCGAGGGATGGCCTGTGCGGCAACCAGCAGGCGCGAACGAATATTTTCGCGCAGGTAAATGTCCTGGTTCGGAGCCAGCAGCGGCTCGGCATTGCTATCGCGGCGGCGGACGGTAATAAAGTCGGCCATAAAGTTGTGCCAGCTTTTGGTCAGGTTTTGCCGCCATTCGCCGATCGAGCTCGACAGCTCGCTGCTGTCTTGATCCATCGGCGCTTCGTCGCTGTCGTTATCCGCCAGGCGCAGATTATCCACCTGATTGGACAACTGATTGGTCTTGAGAATGATGCCGTCGAAATCCACCTGAGTCAGCGTGGACAGCGTGCTGACGTCTTCGGTGATGGCGCGGCGAACCTCGAGCAGGCTCGGGTCATTCATGTCTGCCAGGCTGGCATCGGCGCTTTTCAACAGGGCGGCGGCGGTGGTGACGTCCTGATCGCTCCACAGTTTACGTCCGGCCATTTTCACCAGAAAATCGGCCTGCGCCAGCAACCAGGTTTTGGCGTCGCTGCCGGAGATAATGGCGACTTTCTCTTGCAGCTCATTGAGCTGTCGCGCCAGGGTTGCCTGTTCGCGATCGGCGGCGTCCAGCGTTTTGCCCTGTTGCTGCAACAGGCCTTCCAGCGCGCTTCTTTCCTGCTGTTGGTTCTGTTTCAGCGCTTCAAGCTGTTGCTGCAAGGATTGATTGGCGGCGATAAGCTGCTGCGCCTGCCGATGGGTGTGGTAATAGCCACCGGCGGCCAGAGCGATGACCAGCACGATCGCTATCGCGCCCAATACCGGGCCGGTATTTTTACCTTTACGCTTTTCAGCGTCTGGCTGCTGGGGGCTCTCAACCGCAGAGGTGGGTTCTTCAACCGGGGCGGATGGGGTATTTTGTTCCGTCATAGTGGCACATCCCATAGTCAGGTTCGTTGTAGCGCGCGGATCAGCGCGTCATTATCGGCATTATCAGCTACCCGAATTGTGGTCCAGCCCAATTCCTGGGCGAGGGTAGCCAGACGTTCACTCACTACCACCAGGCGGCAACGCAACAGCCACGAAGAACGGTAGTAATCAGGAACTAAAGTATAGAGCTGTTGTAACATTTCACCGCTGGTAACCACCAGCGTATCAACACCGGCACGCTGCCAGTGGGCGCTTTGCTCGCTGCCATCATAGTGCACCGGGCTGCGTTGATAACATTCATAATAGCTGACGGCGGCGCCGCGCTCGCTCAGGGTGTTGCCGAGCAGCTCGCGTCCGCCGTTACCGCGCAGGATCAGCGCCTGTTTGCCGTCCAGCTTCTGCAGCGCCGGCAGCAGCAGCAATGTTTCGCTGATCTCCTGCTCACGCGGGTATTCTACCGGCAGGCTGCTGATGCGGTGCATGGCCAAAGCCGTGTTGCGACCGATAGCATAATAGGCCAGCCTGGCGGGCCATGACAGCCCGACGCGGCCCATCACCGAGTTGGCGTAGCTCACCGAGTGCTGCGACAGGATGAACACCAGATCGCCATCGTTAAGCTGCTGCAAGGCCTGTGGTAATTTGGGCAGATCGCCGCCAGGGGCGAAATCGATCAGCGGAGCATGATAGGCAACCCGGCCGAGCGCGCGCAGTCGGCTTACCAGTTCTTCTCCTGACGGAGAGGGGCGGGTTACCAGAATCGTCATGCCGGGGGATTTCCCTGATAAACGTCCTGCAGAATTTCGCGAGCGCCTTGCGCAAGCAGTTCTTCCGCCAGCGCCACGCCCATCTGTTCAGCCTGCGCTGCCGGACCACGGCGTTCGCCGCGTACCATTTGGCTGCCGTCTGGTGAGCCCACCAGGGCTCGCAGCCACAGGCTATCGCCATCCAGTTCGGCATAGCTGCCGATCGGCACCTGGCAACCGCCCTCCAGTCGGGTATTCATCGCACGCTCGGCGCGTACGCGGGTTTCTGTGGCAACGTGATTGAGCGGTGCCAACAGCGCGCGGGTGGTTTCGTCGTCGAGGCGGCATTCGATACCCACTGCGCCCTGGCCGACGGCCGGCAGGCACTCTTCCGGGCTCAATGGGCTGCGGATACGCTGTTCCAACCCCAGGCGCTTAAGCCCGGCGACCGCCAAAATAATGGCGTCGTAATCACCGTTATCCAATTTTGCCAGCCGGGTACCGACGTTGCCGCGCAGATCGCGCACGATCAGATCCGGGCGGCGCTCACGCAGCTGGCACTGACGACGCAGGCTGGAGGTACCGACCACGCTGCCCTGCGGCAGTTGATCGAGCGAAGCGAAACGATTGGAAACAAATGCGTCGCGCGGGTCGTCGCGCTCACAAATGGTCACCAAACCCAAGCCATCGGGGAAATCTACCGGGACGTCTTTCATCGAATGCACGGCGATATCCGCGCGGCCATCCAACAACGCCAGCTCAAGTTCCTTAACAAACAGCCCTTTACCACCGACTTTCGCCAGCGGCGTATCCAGAATAATGTCGCCCCGCGTGACCATCGGCACCAGTTCGACCTGCAGGCCAGGGTGGCTGGCCATCAGGCGCTGCTGCACATAATGTGCTTGCCAGAGAGCGAGTGGGCTTTGTCGGGTGGCAATTCGAATAATTTTGTCTAACATGCTTGTTACCGTTTTTATAATTCGCCGTTCATCCTACCACTGAGTACGAAAACTGTCAGTGCAAGAAGCCACAGGCGAAGAAAGGACAACGGAATCAACGGGACGTGTGATGTGTTTTGGGGCAGTTAACACTGCGGGTAAATCGTTTGGAGTGGCGCTACAATAATAGTGAAGCGTTACTTCCTTTACGGTCAATCAGCAAGGTGTTAAATTGATCACGTTTCCAACAATAAGTTGCCAAATATTCTTCCAACACTAACGGCGCTTATGGAATACGGGTTTTTTTCTAAACACCGGGATAATCAGGCGAGACGTCTTGTACCTCTACATCGAGACACTGAAGCAGAGACTGGATGCGATCAATCAATTACGAATCGATCGCGCCCTAGCGGCCATGAAGCCCGCGTTTCAACGGGTATACAGTCTGCTGCCTACCTTATTGCATCACCACCACCCACTGATGCCAGGTTACCTGAACGGTAACGTTCCCCACGGCGTTTGCCTCTACACGCCTGATGAAACCCAACAAGATTACCTCAACGATTTAGAAGACAAATGGGGCAGCCCGTTTGACAAAATGGCCAGCGGTGAACTGCCGATTACCGGGGTTTATTCGATGGGCAGCACCTCGTCGATCGGCCAGAGCTGCAGCTCGGATCTCGACATCTGGGTGTGCCACCAATCCTGGCTGGACAACGAAGAGCGTAACCGCCTGCAGCAAAAATGCAGCCTGCTGGAAAAATGGTCGGCGTCGATGGGGGTGGAAGTCAGCTTCTTCCTGATCGATGAAAACCGCTTCCGTCATAACGAAAGCGGCAGCCTGGGGGGGGAAGACTGCGGCTCCACCCAACATATCCTGCTGCTGGATGAATTTTACCGCACCGCGGTGCGCCTGGCCGGCAAACGTATTTTGTGGAACATGGTGCCGGGCGAAGAAGAAGCGCATTACGATGAGTATGTGCTGTCGCTGTACTCGCAAGGCGCGTTAACGCCGAACGAATGGCTGGATCTCGGCGGGCTGAGCACGCTGTCGGCGGAAGAATACTTCGGCGCCAGCCTGTGGCAACTGTACAAAAGCATCGACTCGCCTTACAAGGCGGTGCTGAAGACCCTGCTGCTGGAAGCCTATTCCTGGGAATATCCCAATACTCAGCTGTTGGCGATGGACATCAAACAGCGCCTGCATCAGGGCGAGATTGTCTGCTTTGGTCTCGACGCCTACTGTATGATGCTCGAACGCGTTACGCATTATCTGAATCAAATCAACGACACTACCCGCCTCGATCTGGTCCGCCGCTGTTTCTACCTGAAAGTCTGTGAAAAACTGTCGCGCGCCAATGCGTGCGTCGGCTGGCGCCGTGAAATCCTCAGTCAATTGGTCAGCGAATGGGGTTGGGACGAAGAGCGTCTGGCGATCCTGGATAATCGCGCCAACTGGAAAATCGAACGGGTACGTGAAGCGCACAACGAATTGTTGGATGCGATGATGCAAAGCTATCGCAACCTGATCCGCTTCGCCCGTCGCAACAACCTTAGCGTCAGCGCCAGCCCGCAGGATATCGGCGTGTTGACCCGCAAGCTGTACGCCGCGTTTGAAGCGCTGCCCGGCAAGGTGACGCTGGTGAACCCGCAGATTTCGCCGGACCTGTCAGAAGACGACTTGACCTTTATTCACGTGCCGATTGGCCGCGCCAACCGGACCGGCTGGTACCTTTATAACCAGGCACCGGCCATGGACTCGATCGTCAGTCATCAGCCGCTGGAATATAACCGCTACCTCAACAAGCTGGTGGCCTGGGCCTATTTCAACGGGCTGCTGACGCCGAAAACCCGTCTGCACATCAAGAGCGGCAACCTGTGCGATACCGCAAAACTGCAGGAATTGGTGGCGGATGTGTCGCACCACTTCCCGCTGCGGCTGGCGGCCCCCACGCCAAAAGCGCTGTACAGCCCGTGCGAAATTCGCCACCTGGCCATTATCGTCAATCTGGAAAACGATCCGACCGCCGCCTTCCGCAATCAGGTGGTGCATTTCGATTTCCGCAAGCTCGATGTATTCAGCTTTGGCCAGCAACAGCAGTGCCTGGTGGGCAGTATCGATCTGCTGTACCGCAACTCCTGGAACGAAGTGCGTACCTTGCATTTCAGCGGCGAGCAATCGGTGCTGGAAGCGTTGAAGACCATTCTCGGCAAAATGCACCAGGATGCCGCGCCGCCGGAATCGGTCGAGGTGTTCTGCTACAGTCAGCACCTGCGCGGCCTGATCCGTACCCGTATACAGCAGTTGGTGTCGGAGTGTATTGAGCTACGCCTGTCCAGCACCCGACTGGAGCCGGGCCGTTTCAAAGCGGTACGGGTTGCCGGCCAGACCTGGGGCCTGTTCTTCGAACGGCTGAGCGTGTCGGTGCAGAAGCTGGAAAACGCGGTGGAGTTCTACGGCGCCATTTCCAACAACAAATTGCACGGCCTGTCGATCAAAGTGGAAACCGATCAGGTACATCTTCCGCCGGTGGTGGACGGTTTCGCCAGCGAGGGGATTATTCAGTTCTTCTTCGAAGACACCACGGACGACAAGGGCTTTAACATCTATATTCTGGATGAGTCTAACCGGGTTGAGGTTTATCACCATTGCGAAGGCAGCAAAGAGGAACTGGTACGCGACGTTAGCCGTTTCTACTCGTCCTCGCACGATCGCTTCACCTACGGCTCCAGCTTTATCAACTTCAACCTACCGCAGTTCTACCAGATCGTACATCTTGATGGCCGAACTCAGGTGATCCCGTTCCGCAGCAATGTGCTGTCGAGCCTGTGCGTTCCCCTGACCGACAGCGCCGTCCAACCGCTGAAGCAACAGTTCCAGCTGCATTGATATCGTCAAGGTTCAGCGGGCTGAGCCTTGACGACGGATGCGGCCATTCTCAGGAAAACTTCACCTCTTCGCCGGCCTGCGCGCTGGCCGCTTCGCTCAGTAAGGGGTAGAAGGCGCGGTCGCTGCGATCGCACAACCACACGCCGTCACGGTAGTTAAAGTGGTAGCCGCCGGTTTTGGTCGCCAGCCAAATCTGATGCAATGGCTCCTGGCGATTGATCACAATTTTGGTGCCATTTTCGAAGCTTAACGTCATTACGCCACCGTTAGTTTCGTAATCGATGTCCGCATCGCCGTCAAAATCGTCCAGGGTCTCTTCAATATTCAGCATCAGTTGGTCAGCCAACTGGTGAAACTCACTGTCGTTCATATTCAATTCCTATTGCTTTTCATGATCCACCTGCGATTATAGAGACCTTGGACGCATGAATTACAGGCATTAATGCAAATGAAAAAACAACTACGCTATGCGCTGATGGCAGTTCTGCTTGCCGGGCTCTCCGGCTGCGGCCTGAAAGGCCCGCTGTACTTCCCGCCGGCCGATCCGGCCAGCGCTAAGAAACCGGCTACCCAGGTTCAGACCGGCGATCAGGTACAGAAAAATCAGCAGGAACTTTCTGGCTCTCAGCAAAAACCGTCGATGAGCGACCAGTAACACCTTGTTTGCGGCGGCGTGAGTCACCGCAAACCCAAGACGGATAGCGGAGTATGATATGCAGTTCTCCAAAATGCACGGTCTGGGCAACGACTTTATGGTGGTCGATGCCGTTACACAGAATGTCTATTTCTCACCCGAGCTGATCCGCCGTTTGGCCGATCGGCACTTGGGCGTTGGCTTTGACCAGCTGCTGGTGGTAGAACCGCCTTACGATCCGGAACTGGATTTCCATTACCGCATTTTTAACGCCGACGGCAGTGAAGTGGCGCAGTGCGGTAACGGCGCTCGCTGCTTTGCCCGCTTTGTACGGCTGAAAGGCTTGACCAACAAGCGCGATATTCGCGTCAGTACCCAGACCGGGCGCATGGTGTTGAGCGTGACCGACGATGATCTGGTGTGCGTGAATATGGGTGAGCCGAACTTCGATCCCCAGGCAGTGCCGTTTCGCGCAACCAAAGAAGAAAAGACGTACATCATGCGGGCAGCGGAACATACGGTGCTGTGCGGCGTGGTGTCGATGGGCAATCCACATTGTGTTTTACAGGTGGATGATGTAAAAACCGCCAAGGTGGAGTTGCTCGGGCCGGTGCTGGAAGGGCATGAGCGCTTCCCGGAACGGGCCAACATCGGTTTTATGCAAATTGTCAGTCGCGAGCACATTAAACTGCGCGTCTATGAGCGCGGTGCTGGCGAAACGCAGGCCTGCGGTAGCGGAGCCTGTGCGGCCGTGGCAGTAGGGATTCAACAGGAATTGCTGTCAGAAGAGGTGCATGTAGAACTGCCGGGCGGCAGCCTGCATATTCGCTGGAAAGGGCCGGGCAGCCCGCTGTTTATGACCGGTCCGGCAACCCATGTATATGACGGATTTATTCATCTATGAAGAGCGTTGAGGACCAGGCTGTCGCAGGCATTGAGCTTGATGACGACGCCGTGATGCAGTTTCTGCTGCAAAACCCGGATTTCTTTATGCGCAACGCACGGTTGGTGGAGCAGATGCGCGTTCCCCATCCCGTTCGCGGCACCGTATCGTTGGTCGAGTGGCATCTGGCTCGCCAGCGCAATCACATCCATCGGCTGGAAGAAGAAATCACGCTGCTGATGGAGCAGGCCAGCGCCAATGAAACGCTGTTTGCCAGCCTGCTGCATTTACAGGCCAATCTGGCCACCGCCGACAGCCTGCAGGATATGCTTAACCGCCTGCAGCGTTGGGCGCGCGGTTTCGGTTTGGCCGGCGCCAACATCCGCCTGTTTTCCGAAAGCTGGAAAATCGGCGCACCTTCCGATTTCACCCACCTTGCCCTGACTCGCTCTTCGTTTGAACCGTTGCGCATTCAGCGCCTGGGTGACCAACAGCACTTTCTCGGCAGCCTCAATGGCCCCGAACTGCTGCTGCTGCTGCCGCAGGCCAAACTGGTCGGCTCGGTAGCGCTGTCGATGCTGGGTGATGAGGGCGAGCTGGGCATGGTGATTTTCAGCAGCCGCGATACGCAACATTATCAGCAGGGCATGGGCACGGTGATGCTTAATCAACTGGCGCGCATGCTGCCGGAACTGCTGGAACGCTGGATCGAACGAGTATGACCCCGCTGGCGGCCAGCCTGCAACAGCCGGTCGATGCCTTTCTGCGCTATCTGAAGGTGGAACGCCAGCTCAGTCCATTGACGCAGTTAAGCTATTCACGCCAATTGCAGGCGCTGATGGCGCTGGCTCAGGATATGGGCATCACGGAGTGGCCGTCGCTGGACGCCGCCAAAGTCCGGATGCTGGCAGCGCGCAGTAAACGCGCCGGCCTGCAGTCTTCCAGCCTCGCGTTGCGCTTGTCGGCATTACGCAGTTTTCTCGACTGGCAGGTCAGCCAGGGCATGCTGATAGCCAACCCCGCCAAAGGGATCCGCACGCCGCGCAGCGGCCGTCATCTGCCGAAAAACATCGACGTCGATGAAATGAATCAACTGCTGGATATCGATCTCAACGATCCGCTGGCGGTGCGCGATCGCGCTATGCTTGAGGTGATGTACGGGGCAGGGCTGCGCCTTTCTGAACTGGTGGGGCTGGACTGTCGCCACGTCGATCTGGCCGCCGGTGAAATTTGGGTGTTGGGCAAGGGCAGCAAGGAACGCAAGCTGCCGGTCGGCCGCACCGCCGTGACCTGGCTGGAACACTGGCTGGCGATGCGCGATTTGTTTGGGCCGTCAGACGATGCGATGTTCCTGTCCAATCAGGGAAAACGCATCTCGACTCGCAACGTGCAAAAGCGTTTTGCCGAATGGGGCGTCAAGCAGGGCGTTAACAGCCATATCCATCCGCACAAGCTGCGCCACTCCTTTGCCACCCATATGCTGGAGTCCAGCGGCGATCTGCGCGCGGTGCAGGAACTGCTTGGCCACGCCAACCTGACCACCACCCAAATCTATACCCACCTCGACTTTCAACATCTGGCGAACGTGTACGATGCCGCGCATCCGCGCGCCAAACGGGGGAAATCCTGATGCACTTTTATCGTCCGCTACGCCCGCTGGCGGCATTGACCTTCGATCTGGACGACACGCTGTATGACAACCGTCCGGTGATCAAACAGACCGAATTGCAGTCGGTCGCTTTTTTGCAGAACTATCATCCCGGGCTTAACCACTTCCAGTCGGCGGATTTTCATCGCCTGCGCCAGGAGCTTTGCGAGCAGGATCCGGAGATTTACCACGATGTCACCCAGTGGCGCTGGCGCGCTATCCACCTGGCGCTGAGCCGTCAGGGGCTGCGTGATGCCCAGGCTGCTGAGGGGGCTGATGCGGCGATGCAGAATTTTGCGCTGTGGCGCAGCCGTATCGAGGTTCCTGAAGCTACCCACGCCACGTTGAAAGCGCTGGGCGAACGCTTCCCGCTGGTGGCGATCACCAACGGCAATGCCGATCCTGCGCTGTGCGGGCTGGACGGTTACTTTCAGTTTGTGCTGCGCTCCGGGCCGGATGGCCGTGCCAAACCTTACCAGGACATGTACCAGACGGCTGCCGAGCGGTTAGGGATCGCCCCTGAGCATATACTTCACGTCGGCGATGATTTAACCACCGACGTCGCCGGCGCGTTGCGCTCCGGCCTGCAAGCCTGTTGGATCAACGACCGCCAGCGCAGCCTGATGCAGGCCGCCGATAGCCGGCTGCTGCCACATATTGAGATTTCGCAGTTGGCATCGCTGACAGCATTGTTATAATCCCTGCCAGAACTCTGTATAAATTCCCAGTGGAATCGCGTCGCTGACGCGCTTTCCCTTACCAATTAATGGTGCCTATGGACGTTTCCGATCTGCTCGACAGCCTGAATGAAAAACAACGCGAAGCCGTGGCGGCGCCACGTGGCAACCTGTTGGTATTGGCCGGCGCGGGCAGCGGTAAAACCCGGGTACTGGTGCACCGCATCGCCTGGCTGCTGTCGGTAGAGAACTGTTCGCCGTATTCGATCATGGCGGTGACGTTCACCAACAAAGCGGCGGCAGAAATGCGCCACCGTATCGAACATCTGATTGGCACCAGCCAGGGCGGCATGTGGATCGGTACCTTCCACGGGTTGGCTCACCGGTTGCTGCGCGCACACCATATGGACGCCAATCTGCCGCAGGATTTTCAGATCCTCGACAGCGACGACCAGTTCCGCCTACTCAAACGCATCGTCAAGGCGTTGAATATCGACGAGAAACAATGGCCACCGCGTCAGGCGATGTGGTACATCAACGGCAAAAAAGATGAAGGCCTGCGCCCGCAACACGTCGAAACCTACAATAACCCGATGGAGGCGACCTGGCTGCGTATCTACCAGGCCTATCAGGAAGCCTGCGATCGCGCCGGGCTGGTGGATTTTGCCGAGCTGTTGCTGCGCGCCCATGAGCTGTGGCTGAACAGACCGCATATCCTCAACCATTATCGCGAACGTTTTACCAACGTACTGGTGGATGAGTTTCAGGATACCAACAGCATTCAATATGCCTGGATCCGCCTGCTGGCCGGCAATAACAGCAACGTGATGATCGTGGGTGACGATGACCAGTCGATTTATGGCTGGCGCGGCGCTCAGGTGGAAAATATTCAACGTTT
Organism: Serratia liquefaciens; assembly: GCA_012719855.1. Lineage (GTDB taxonomy): Bacteria > Pseudomonadota > Gammaproteobacteria > Enterobacterales > Enterobacteriaceae > Serratia > Serratia liquefaciens_A. Next base: position 64,597 of record JAAXZN010000049.1, read on the forward strand.
CCTGAAGGACTTCCCCGGTGCGCAGAGCGTCCTTCTGGAACAAAACTACCGTTCGACCAGCAATATTCTAAAGGCAGCCAACACCCTGATCGCCAACAACGGCGGGCGCATGGGGAAAAACCTGTGGACCGAGGGCGGGGACGGCGAACCTATTTCCATCTACTGCGCTTTCAACGAACTCGATGAGTCGCGCTTTGTCGTCGGCCGCATCAAAACATGGCAGGAAAATGGCGGCGCACTGAATGACTGCGCCATCCTTTACCGCAGCAACGCCCAGTCGCGCGTACTGGAAGAGGCGCTGCTGCAAACCGCCATGCCTTACCGCATTTACGGCGGGCAACGCTTCTTCGAACGTCAGGAAATCAAGGATGCGCTGGCCTATCTGCGGCTGATAGCCAACCGTAATGACGACGCTGCGTTCGAGCGCGTAGTAAATACCCCGACCCGTGGCATTGGCGACCGGACGTTGGATGAAGTGCGTCGAACGGCGCGCGATCGTCAATTGACCCTGTGGCAGGCCACTCGCGCCCTGCTGCAAGATAAAGTGCTGGCCGGCCGTGCGGCCTCTGCGCTGCAGCGTTTTACCGAACTGGTGGATTCATTGGCGCATGAAACCGCCGATATGCCCTTGCACGTCCAGACCGACCGGGTGATCCGCGATTCGGGGCTGTTCATTATGTATGAGCAGGAAAAGGGCGAGAAAGGTCAGGCGCGTATCGAAAACCTTGAGGAACTGGTGACGGCAACCCGTCAGTACAGCTATCAGGATGAAGATCAGGATCTGATGCCGCTGCAGGCATTTCTGTCGCACGCCGCGCTGGAGGCAGGCGAGGGGCAAGCCGATGCCTATCAAGATGCGGTGCAGTTGATGACCCTGCACTCGGCCAAGGGGCTGGAGTTCCCGCTGGTGTTTATCGTCGGCATGGAAGAGGGGATGTTCCCGAGCCAGATGTCGCTGGATGAAGGCGGGCGGCTGGAAGAAGAACGTCGTCTGGCCTACGTTGGCCTGACGCGTGCCATGCAGAAACTGACGCTGACCTATGCCGAAACGCGCCGTCTGTACGGCAAAGAAGTCTACCATCGGCCTTCGCGTTTTATCGGCGAACTGCCGGAGGAGTGCGTGGAAGAAGTGCGGTTGCGTGCCAGCGTATCGCGACCTGTGAGCCATCGTCGTATGGGCACGCCGATCAGTGAAAACGACACCGGTTACAAACTGGGCCAGCGGGTACGCCATCCTAAATTTGGCGAAGGTACCATCGTCAATCTGGAAGGCAGCGGCGAACACAGCCGGCTGCAAATTGCGTTTCCGGGAGAAGGCATCAAATGGCTGGTGGCAGCCTATGCCAGACTGGAAACGGTGTAGAAGGGCAGTAACGGGAAAACCCAAAGGGGCGAATCTCTTCGCCCCAGCAGTCAGGCTTAAAGCGTGCGGTTGTAACGATCGCCAATCTGCGCGGTGGCATACCAGCGCATCACAGACTCAATGCCTTCACCGCCTTCCGGTGGCGCCCAGTGCATGCAGTCCTCTTCCGAAAGCGCCTGATAAGGTCCCTGTTTTACTTCGAACACCACGCCGCCCGGATCAACCGACAGCACGGCATGCCAGGTAAACGCCGGCATCTCCAGCACTTTGGTTTCTTCACCCAGCAGGGTGCGTTGGGTAACGACACCTTCCTCATTAAACTGCAATACCACAAAGCGCCCGCGCAGCGGCGTCAGCAGCTCCCAGGTTTGCGGATGGCGGTGCGGTCGGATATAGGTGCCAGGTTCCATGGCGATCGCCAGTCGCTGCACCGGCTCGCTCAACTCGTCGTGTAACGTACGGTGCGCGCGCAGGCGAGCCACTTTAGCGGCCTGCTCACTCATGGCGGTCAGGTCGTGGGCGGTAATCTGTTTCATCGTTAAAGTCCGCAAGCTTATCGTGGCTTCATATTAGCAATATTCACCGACGCGGTCAGAGATCCCCGCGACTTTTTCGTTACCCTTTATCGCGGATTAAACTGATTTTGTCCCATTGGTTATGGCGATGAATTGTTGCGCAATTATCGGGCCTAACCGGTTGACAGACTTTTTCTTCTCGGCGTAACATGCGCGCACTATTATCAATGAGGACATACGCCTTGGACACACCCAGTAGATACTGGCTCACTGACCTGGACAACAACAGGTACAACTTCTAAGGCTATCCCATCGAGCTGATAGCCTTCGTGGTTGTCGGCGACCTCTTATGTGTCGCTACGAGTCAGATCCTTCATGGTCTGAAACAAGCTGGTGATGCAACACCCCTCTGTTTCTGTGCTTCCACGCGTTGTTTACCCCTGTCACCCTAAGGGAGTTTTAGCACATGCTGAGCGCGTTTAAATTAGATAAAAGCCGCCTGTCCCGTCTGGAGTTGGATGACTCCGATGATCTCACCACTTCGCTGTGGGTTGATCTGGTTGAGCCGGAAGAAGGTGAGCGTGAACGCGTGCAAAACGAGCTGGGCCAAAGCCTGGCGACACGTCCGGAGCTGGATGATATCGAAGCCTCCGCGCGTTTCTTCGAAGACGAAGACGGCCTGCATATTCACTCCTTCTTCTACTTTGAAGATGCGGAAGACCATGCCGGTAACTCCACCGTAGCTTTCACCATCCGTGATGGCCGCCTGTATACCCTGCGTGAGCGCGAGCTGCCGGCGTTTCGCCTGTACCGCATGCGCGCCCGTAACCTGACGATGGTTGACGGCAACGCCTACGAGCTGCTGCTGGACTTGTTCGAAACCAAGATTGAGCAACTGGCGGACGAAATCGAAAACGTCTATAGCGATCTGGAAAAGCTCAGCCGGGTGATCATGGAAGGCCATCAGGGCGACGAATACGATGAAGCGCTGTCGACGCTAGCCGAATTGGAAGACATCGGTTGGAAAGTGCGACTGTGTTTGATGGATACCCAGCGTGCACTGAATTTCCTGGTGCGCAAGGCGCGGTTGCCGACCGGTCAGTTGGAGCAGGCGCGTGAAGTGCTGCGCGACATCGAATCCCTGTTGCCGCACAACGAATCGCTGTTCCAGAAGGTGAACTTCCTGATGCAGGCGGCGATGGGTTTCATCAATATCGAACAGAACCGCATCATCAAGATCTTCTCGGTGGTTTCGGTGGTGTTCCTGCCGCCGACCCTGGTGGCCTCAAGCTACGGGATGAACTTCGAGTTTATGCCGGAGCTGAAGTGGTCGTTCGGCTATCCGGGCGCCATCAGCCTGATGATCCTGGCGGGGCTGGCCCCGTACCTGTACTTCAAACGCAAGAATTGGCTGTAAGCTGACGGGCGAACCGCTGTTCGCCCGATATTTCTGTGGTTGACCAACGCTTAGCCTGCTAAATAGGGGTAGAATGCCCTTTTGGCTTATCTGTCCGTAAGGCATGCGTTTTGATGGAGAGATTTCCCCGCTTGATCCAATGGTCGATCCTGTTGCTGGCTTCGCTGGTACTGGGGTTTGGCCTGCAAACCTTCCATATTCCTGCCGCGCTGTTGCTGGGGCCGATGATTGTCGGCGTGGCGATGGGGCTGTTGGGCGCCACGGTTCGCATCCCCGGTTACCTGTTTATCGCTGCCCAGGCGGTACTGGGTTGCATGATCGCGCAAAGTCTTTCCCCCGCTATTCTCACGCCGTTACTTGATGACTGGCCGTTGGTGTTGCTGGTGCTGGCAGCTACGTTGCTGGCCAGCGGTGTCTCCGGCTGGTGCCTGGTACGTTACAGCAGCCTGCCTGGGCCGACCGGTGCCTGGGGGGCATCGCCCGGTGGAGCATCGGCGATGGTAGCGATGGCCGGAGATTTCGGTGCCGACGTGCGGCTGGTGGCGTTTATGCAATATCTGCGGGTATTGTTTGTCGCAACGGCGGCGGCGATGGTGGCACGTATTGGGTTGGGTGATGAAGCGGGTCAGGGTAGCGCGATGCTGGAATGGTTCCCATCGCTGGATTGGCGTTTCCCGGCGACGCTGGGCGTGGCGCTTGTCGGTGCCTGGCTTGGCCCCCGGCTGCGTATTCCCTCCGGCGCGCTGTTGCTGCCGATGATCATCGGCGCGGCGCTGCATTCCAGCGGTACCCTGGCGTTGCAGGTGCCGGAATGGTTGTTGGCCCTGGCTTACACCCTGATTGGCTGGAGCGTCGGGCTGCGTTTCACCCGGCCGATATTTTTGTTGGCGCTGCGCACCTTGCCGCAAATGGTGGTCTCGATCGTCGCCCTGATGCTGTTTTGCGGTCTGCTGGCATGGATGCTGACGCGCTTCCTACCGGTGGATTTAATGACCGCCTATCTGGCGACCAGTCCGGGCGGGTTGGATACCGTGGCGATCATCGCCGCCGGCAGCCGGGTGGACATGTCGTTCGTGATGGCGATGCAAACGCTGCGTTTGTTCACCATCTTGCTGACTGGCCCGGCGATGGCGCGATTCATCTCTAATCGCGCCGCGCCGGCCTCAACCTAGCGCTGGATCAACGCAGTTTGCGTTGGGTATAAAGCGCGTCGAGGATAAACAGCAACAGTGCCGCCCAGATAAAGCCGAAGGTCACCAGCTTGTCCTGGCCGATGGTTTCACCGTAGAAGGTGACGGCCAGCAGGAACATCAGCGTGGGGCCGAGATACTGGAAGAAGCCGAGTGTCGACAGGCGCAGGCGGGTGGCTGCGGCGGTAAAGAACAGCAGCGGCACGGTGGTGACGATACCGGCGGCGACCAGCAGCAGATTTAGCGACCAAGGGTTGGCGCTCAGATGGCTGGTCGGGCTGTCGGCGAACAGAAACAGATATGCTGCGGCGACCGGCAGCAGCCACAGGGTTTCAATCAGCATGCCGGTTTGCGCGTCGATGGCGATCTTCTTGCGCAGCAGGCCGTAGAACGCGAAGCTAAATGCCAACCCCAGCCCGATAATCGGCAGCGAACCGAACTGCCACAGCTGGATCAGCACGCCGGCAAATGCCAGTGCCACCGCAATCCATTGCATGCGGCGGAAGCGCTCACCCAGGAACAGCATCCCCAACAGCACGTTCACCAGCGGGTTAATGAAATACCCCAGGCTGGCTTCCAGCATATGGTGGTTATTCACTGCCCAGATAAACAGCAGCCAGTTGCCGCCGATCAACACCGCGGTCACCGCCAGCAAGAACAGCCGTTTGCGGTCACGGCAGGCAGCACGGACCTGTGGCCAGTTACGGCCGAGCGTGATCAGCGCCAGCATGAAGAAGAATGACCAAATGACCCTGTGGGTGAGGATCTCATCCGCAGGCACCTGTTGGATCAGTTTGAAATAGGCCGGAGCTATGCCCCAAATAAAATAAGCGGCCAGGGCAAAGAAAATGCCCTGCCGCGTTTGCTGTGCGTCCATGACGTTACTCGGATGGGAAAAACGGAGATGCGGTGAGTGTACTCAAGAGCCTCACCGCATACAATCACCCGACCAGATAGGTCGCAGTGGCGCTGGCGATGTGTAAGCCGTCGTGGTTATGAAGTTCAACGCGGGCGACCGCGACTTTGTTGCCGCTGCGCAATACGCTGGCGGCAGCGACGAAATGTTCGCCACGGCCCGGGCGAAGATAGTCAACGCGCAGATCTATGGTGCCCATACGCGAAAGGCGGGTGGCGACTTCTTCTTCGATCAGCGGATCCAGGCGCATCAGTACGCTACCGGCGCAGGCTAACCCGGCGGCGACGTCCAGCACTGAGGCGATCACTCCGCCGTGCAGGATCTTCTGGGCCGCATTACCGACCAGCTTGGGCTGGTTGGTAAAACTCAGCTCCACGTAGTCGTCGTCAAAGCGGCGCAGCTCGAGGCCCAGCTCGCGGTTAAACGGCATATGATAAACAAAGATTTCGCCAATTTTCTGGCGTGCGGCTTCTAGTGTGAGTGGTGTGGTAGACATAAATACCCATTCTTGTTCTGTGTCGTAGGGGAAGTTAACTGGTCAGTCCAGGTTAACTGTTTGTTGATATTATGCCTATATTTTGTTGCTTTCCAGACTAATCCAATAAATACACGCCGCGCTGCTGTAAAATCCCCTTTGTGTGTAAAATGGCCTGTTTTTATTTCAGAGTTTGTCATTTTTTGTTGGGGTGAGGAACGTTATGCGCATTTTGTCAGGGATCGTTTTGGCCACGCTGGCCGCGCCGCTGCTGGTACAGGCGGAAGAAGCCAAACAGCAGCAAATTCATGATAAACCGGCGGTACGCGGCAGCATTATTGCCAACATGCTGCAGGATCACGACAACCCATTTACGCTGTATCCGTATGAAACCAACTATGTGTTGTATACCGATACCAGCAATATCAATAAAGAAGCCATCCAGTCCTATAACTGGTCCGATAACGCCCGCAAGGACGAGGTCAAGTTCCAGCTTAGCCTGGCATTCCCACTGTGGCGCGGCATCGCCGGCGACAACTCGGTGCTGGGTGCATCTTATACTCAGCGCTCCTGGTGGCAGCTTTCCAACCACGGTGAATCATCGCCGTTTCGCGAAACCAACTACGAGCCGCAGGTGTTCCTCGGCTGGGCGACCGATTACAGCTTTGCCGGCTGGACATTGCGCGATGTGGAAGTGGGCCTCAATCACCAGTCCAACGGCCGCTCTGATCCGACGTCACGCAGTTGGAACCGCGGTTACGCGCGCTTTATGGCGCAAAACGGCAACTGGCAGGTGGATCTGAAGCCCTGGTTCCGATTCTCGGAAAGCAGCAGCAGCGACGATAACCCGGACATCACCAAATACATGGGCTACTACCGCCTGAAAGTCGGTTATGCCTGGGGTGACAGCATATTCAGCGTCGACAGCCACTATAACTGGAACAGCGGCTACGGCGGCGCGGAAATGGGCTGGAGCTACCCGATCAGCAAGCACGTGCGTTTCTACACTCAGGTGTTCAGCGGTTACGGCGAATCCTTGATTGATTACAACTTCCGGCAGACACGGGTTGGCGTTGGTGTCATGCTTAACGATATTATGTAATCCGGCCGTCATACAGGCGTCGCTACGCAGCAAAAAATGGGGAAGTGTGTGTCAACCGCAGCAGTGATAAACAAAGAGTTGCTGGCAGAGCAGGTATTACGCGATACCTTCGGCTATCAGCAATTCCGACCGGGTCAACAAACGATTATCAACACGGCGATCGGCGGGCAGGATTGCCTGGTTGTTATGCCGACCGGCGGCGGTAAATCGTTGTGCTACCAAATCCCGGCGCTGGTGATGGATGGCCTGACGTTAGTGGTTTCCCCGTTGATTTCGCTGATGAAAGATCAGGTCGATCAACTGTTGGCCTATGGCGTCTCCGCCGCCTGCTATAACTCGACGCAAACGCGCGAGCAGCAGCTTGAAGTGATGGCGGGTTGCCGCAGCGGCCAAATCAAAATGCTGTACATCGCCCCCGAACGGCTGATGATGGACAGCTTCCTCGATCTGCTCGACCACTGTCCGCCGGCCTTGCTGGCGGTAGACGAGGCACACTGTATCTCGCAGTGGGGCCACGATTTCCGTCCTGAATACCGTGCATTGGGGCAGTTGAAGCAACGCTTTCCTGCCATGCCGGTGATTGCCCTGACGGCGACGGCCGATGAATCGACCCGTGGCGACATTGTGCGCCTGCTGGCGCTGCAGGATCCCTTGGTGCAGGTCAGCAGCTTTGACCGGCCGAACATCCGCTATACGCTGGTGGAGAAGTTTAAACCTCTCGATCAACTGTGGCGTTTCGTGCAGGACCAGCGCGGCAAGAGCGGCATTATTTATTGCAACAGCCGCGCCAAGGTGGAAGACACCACCGCACGCCTGCAAAGCCGTGGGCTGAGCGTGGGCGCCTATCATGCCGGTCTGGACAACGATCGCCGCGCCCAGGTGCAGGAAGCGTTCCAGCGCGACGATTTGCAGGTGGTGGTTGCCACCGTGGCCTTCGGTATGGGCATCAACAAACCCAACGTGCGCTTTGTGGTGCACTTTGATATTCCGCGCAATATCGAATCTTATTATCAGGAAACCGGCCGCGCCGGGCGTGATGGCCTGCCGGCCGAAGCGATCTTGCTATACGATCCGGCCGATATGGCCTGGCTGCGCCGCTGCCTGGAAGAAAAGCCTGCCGGACAACAGTTGGATATCGAACGCCACAAGCTGAACGCCATGGGCGCATTTGCCGAGGCGCAAACCTGCCGCCGTCTGGTGTTACTCAACTATTTTGGCGAAGGCAAGCATCAGAACTGCGGCAACTGCGATATCTGCCTGGATCCGCCCAAGCGCTACGATGGGCTGGAAGATGCGCGCAAAGCACTGTCTTGCGTCTATCGCGTCGGGCAGCGTTTCGGGCTGGGGTACATTGTTGAGGTGCTACGTGGATCCAATAATCAGCGCATTCGCGAATACGGCCATGAAAAGCTGCCGGTGTACGGCATTGGCCGCGACCAAACCACCGAACACTGGACCAGCGTGCTGCGCCAGCTGATCCACCTGGGCTTTATCACCCAGAACATTGCCATGCACTCGGCGCTGCAACTGACCGAAGCTGCCCGCCCGGTGTTGCGCGGCGAGCTGGAGCTGCAACTGGCGGTGCCGCGTATTCAAAGCCTGAAGTCGCGTGGCAGCGCCAACCAGAAATCCTATGGCGGTAATTACGATCGCAAGCTGTTCGCCAAACTGCGCAAGCTGCGTAAATCGATCGCCGATGAAGAAAATATTCCGCCTTACGTGGTGTTTAACGATGCTACGCTGCTGGAAATGGCGGAGCAGATGCCGATCAAGGCTGGCGATCTGTTGAGCGTTAACGGCGTTGGCCAGCGTAAGCTGGAGCGTTTTGGCGCCCCGTTTATGGCGATGATCCGCGATCATCTCGATAATGACGAAGACTAAGGGCAGTAAATCATGCTGATGTTGTTTCTGACCGTGGCGCTGGTGCACCTGATTGCGTTAATGAGCCCGGGGCCGGATTTCTTTTTTGTTTCGCAAACCGCCGCCAGCCGTTCACGCCGTGAGGCGATGATGGGGGTGGTGGGCATCTCGCTGGGCATCGTCGTCTGGGCGGGCGTGGCGCTGATGGGGCTACACCTGATCCTGCAAAAAATGGCCTGGCTGCATCAGGTTATCATGGTAGGCGGTGGAATTTACCTGTGCTGGATGGGTTGGCAGCTGCTGCGCTCCGCGCGCTCCCAGAATGCGCAATCTGCACCTGCACCGGAAGTGAAAGTGGCCCTGCCGAAGCCTGGCCGCAGCTTTATTCGTGGCTTTTTGACCAACCTGTCAAACCCGAAAGCGGTTATCTATTTCGGCAGCGTGTTTTCACTGTTTGTCGGTGACGACGTCGGTGCCGGCGCTCGCTGGGGGCTGTTCCTGTTGATCATCGCCGAGACTTTTGTCTGGTTCAGCCTGGTAGCGGTGGTGTTTGCGCTGCCGGCAATGCGCCGAGGCTATCAACGCCTGGCGAAGTGGATTGACGGATTGGCGGGCGTCTTGTTCACCGGTTTCGGTTTGCACCTGATCTTTACCCGTTGATTTTGGGGCAGTGAACCAGAGGGCCGAACAGCGATGTTCGGCCTTTTTGCATCAGGCCTTCTTTGCCGTGGCCAGCAGTCCTGCGACCAGAATGAACAACGAGCCGAAGATGCGGTTCAGCAGTTGCATCTGGCGTGGGGTCTTCAGCCAACCGGCAATACGGGTCGCCAAAGTGGCGTAGCCAATCATCACGATGATATCCACTACCACCGTGGTGACGCCAAGCACCACATACTGTTCGGCCTGGGGCTGATTGGGCAAAATAAACTGCGGAAACAGCGCGGCCAGAAAAACGATGCTTTTCGGGTTGGTCAGATTTACCAGCACGGCACGGCGAAACAGACGGCGGCGCGGCAGGGTACCCGCCAGCGTATGCAAGTCCAGCGAACCGGCGGCGCGCCACTGCTGAATACCGAGCCACACCAGATAAGCGGCACCCAGCCATTTCAGCAATTCAAACGCCATCAGCGACTGCGAGACCAGCGCCCCCAGGCCAATGCCTACCAGCACGATATGCAGGCTCAGCCCGACCTGCAGCCCGGCGATCGAGGCTGCTGCCCCGCGATAACCGTGGCTGATGCCGGTGCTCATGGTGTTAATTGCCCCAGAGCCGGGTGACAGGCTGAGGATAAGGGTTGTCAGCAGGTAGGTTAGCCACCAGTCCAAAGTCATTGCAGTGCTCCCTGAAAGCGCCAATTTGTGCCAAAATGGTTCGGTTTTTGTAGGAATTGAATCACAATACGCTAGTATTATTTCTTGTGCCAGCGGTCACATTTTTACCGCTGGCGGCCCAGGGAAAAGCCTTTGATGACGTCGTTTACTCTCAGCACCGATGACTGGTTAACGCGTGAAACGCAGTTTGCTGCTTTCGCCACCGGACCGCTGCTGGATTTTTGGCGGCTGCGTGAGGAGGGCGAGTTCATCGGCGTTGGCGGCGTACCCATCCGCTTCGTACGATTCTGTTCTGCGCGTCATCAGCGGGTGGTGGTGGTAAGCCCTGGCCGTATCGAAAGTTACGTGAAATATCCTGAAGTTGCCTACGATCTGTTTCAGTGCGGTTACGATGTGATGATCCTGGATCACCGCGGGCAAGGCCGTTCCGGCCGTTTGCTGGCAGATACCCACCGCGGTCATGTGATAAACTTCAGCGATTACGTCGACGATTTCACCCAGTTTTATCAGCAGGAAGTTAAGCCGCGTGGTTATCGGCAAAGCTTTGCGCTGGCGCACTCGATGGGGGGCGCGATCCTGGCGAAATTTCTTGCACGTCAGCCGCAGGCCTTTGACGCCGCCGCGTTTTGTGCGCCCATGTTCGGCATTTATCTACCGATGCCGGGTTGGATGGCGAATCGCATTCTTAACTGGGCGGAGAAGCACCCGGCGGTGCGTGATTACTATGCGATAGGCACCGGCCAGTGGCGGCCACTGCCGTACGTGGTTAACGTATTGACCCACAGTCGTGAACGCTATCGGCGTTGCTTGCGCTATTACGCCGATTATCCCGAGCTGCAGGTGGGAGGGCCCACTTACCATTGGGTGCGAGAAAGTCTCCAGGCCGGTCGGGATATCATCGCTCAGGCGGCTAACATCACCACGCCGCTATTGTTATTGCAGGCCGGAGAGGATCGGGTGGTCGACAACCGCTCTCATCAGGCTTTTTGTCAGGCATTGTCAGAAGCGGGGCACCCTTGCGAAGGGGGAAAACCGCAGGTTATCGAAGGCGCACGGCATGAGATCCTGTTTGAGCGGGACGCGATGCGCGCCGAAGCACTGAACGCAATCCTGCGTTTCTTTGCTCAACACTTAGGTGGTACCCCAACCGCCGACCACTCCATCAGAGGTTAGAACATACCGCTATGTATCACGTCGTCGCTTCCGATTTAGATGGCACGCTGCTGTCACCTGACCACACCTTGTCCCCGTACGCCAAAGAGACCTTGAAGCTGCTGACCCAGCGCGGCGTTCATTTTGTTTTTGCTACCGGGCGTCACCATATCGACGTTGCGCAGATCCGCGATAACCTCGACATCAGCGCCTTTATGATCACTTCCAACGGCGCTCGCGTGCACAACACCGACGGTGAGCTGATTTTCAGCCATAACCTGGCCGAAGACATTGCCCGCGATCTTTACGGCATGCTGCATAACGATGCCGATATCACCACCAACGTCTACCGCAACGACGACTGGTACATCAACCGCGAAAGCCCTGAACAGAAAGAGTTTTTCCAGGAATCCATTTTCCAGTACCAGCTGTTTGAGCCAGGCCTGCTGGAAACCGACGGCGTGTGCAAGGTGTACTTCACCTGCGACGATCACGAAAAGCTGCTGCCGCTGGAAGATGCCATCAATGCGCGCTGGGGCGATCGGGTTAACGTCAGCTTCTCGTTCCCAACCTGTCTGGAAGTGATGGCGGGTGGCGTATCAAAAGGGCATGCGCTGGAAGAAGTGGCCAAGATCATTGGCTATACGTTGAAAGAGTGCATCGCCTTCGGCGACGGCATGAACGATCTGGAAATGCTGTCGATGGCCGGCAAAGGCTGCATCATGCGCGACGCGCATCAGCGCCTGAAAGATAAACTGCCTGAGCTGGAAGTCATAGGCTCCAACGTCGACGACGCGGTGCCGCATTACCTGCGCAAAATGTTTCTGGGCTGATAACACAAAGGAGGAAAAAACACGCTTTTATCCCACCTTGTCAATAAGTTAGGGCGCCTTGCGGCGCCCTGATTGGTATTACTTGTGCTGGCCCTGCTTTTGCAGGAATTGCACGCCCTTGTCAGGGAAGTCGGTGAACACGCCGTCCACGCCCGCCTGGTTGTAAATCACGTCATACAGCTGATTCACGTCGGTCACGTAGTCTGGCAGCGCATCGGCGCGGATGGTGAACGGGTGCACCGCCAGCTTGTTGGCATGCGCTTCTTTCACCATGTCGGTCAAGACCACCTTGCCCGGCTTGGATTTTTCCGCCACCACCAGCATGTGGTAGTCCGGCCCGATGCCGTCGGCATACTGGGCGATTTGCTTCATCGCGCCCGGTTTGAACATCCAGTCATAGTCGTATTCCACCCATTTGCCGTCGGCTTTCTGCTCATAGGTTTCCTGCCATTTGTTATAGGCGATCAGTTGGATCAGCTTCAGATCCATGCCCATCTTCGGCTCCAGCTCGGTTTTAATCCGCTTCAGCTCGTTGGCATCGAAGCATTGCAGATAAACGTTATCGCCCTTGCCGGTGTAGCCATACTGCTTGAGTACCGCCAGCACCTTGCTGGAAATGTCTTTCCCTTCTTGCTTATGGAACCACGGCGCTTTGATTTCCGGGTAAATACCGATGTTTTTGCCGGTTGAATGGTTCAGCCCCTGCACAAATTCGATCTCTTCCTGGAAGGTATGGACGCGGAAGTCGGATTTGCCCATCGGGAAACGCCCCGGGTAGCCCTGCACCTTTTTGCCGTTTTCGATCTCAAAACCTTCGGTGAACTTCAGCGACTTGATTTCAGGCAGCGTAAAGTCGATGGCGTAATAACGGCCGTCTTTGCGCGCGCGGTCCGGGAAACGTTCGGCTACGTCGGTGACGCGATCGAGGTAGTGGTCATGCAACACCACCAGCTCGTTGTCCTTGGTCATCACCAGATCTTGTTCGAGGAAGTCCGCACCCTGCGCGTAGGCCATGGCCTTTGCCGGCAGCGTGTGTTCCGGCAGATAACCGCTGGCGCCACGGTGGGCAATCACCACCTTGTCGGCGGCTTGCGCAGCGCTGACCATTGAGGTGGCCAGGATAATCCCTGCCAGCAGGGCTTTGACTTGAGTCCGCATATTGTTGTTCTCCATGTTGTAGGTGCAGGGGTAGTAAAAAGGCCGCAAGGCGGCCTTTAAATAATGCGAAAGTTGTATGACGCTTAACCGCGTTTGTTGGCAGCGATTTCCGCGTGGTGTTTTTTCTCGCTCATCATGGTCAGCAACAGCAGCACTACCGCGCCGATGCTACCGCCAATCATCACCATAAAGCCGCCGTCCCAACCGAAGTAGTCAACGGTGTAGCCGACGATGGCGCTGGCTGCAACAGAGCCGCCTAGGTAACCGAACAGACCGGTGAAACCTGCGGCGGTGCCGGCGGCTTTCTTCGGCGCCAGTTCCAGTGCGTGCAGGCCGATCAGCATGACCGGGCCGTAAATCAGGAAGCCGATGGTGATCATACAGGCCATATCAATGCCAGGATTACCGACCGGGTTCAGCCAGTAAACGACGGTGGCAATGGTCACTAGCGTCATGAAGAACACGCCGGTGGCACCGCGGTTGCCTTTGAACACCTTGTCCGACATCCAGCCGCACAGCAGGGTGCCCGGAATACCGGCATATTCGTACAGGAAGTAAGCCCAGGAAGACTTGTCCAGCGCGAAGTGTTTCACTTCTTTCAGGTAGGTCGGTGACCAGTCCAGAATGCCGTAACGCAGCAGATAAACGAACACGTTGGCTACGGCGATGTACCACAGCAGTTTGTTCGGCAGGATGTACTGCATGAAGATCTGCTTGGCCGTCAGCTCTTCTTCCGCTTTATCGCTGTAGTCGTCCGGATAATCGTTTTTGTATTCTTCAATCGGCGGCAGGCCGCAGGATTGCGGGGTGTCGCGCATCAGGGCAAAGGCGATCAGGGCTACCAGAATGGCACCGAAGGCCGGCATGTACAGCGCCGCGTGCCAGTCGTTGAACCAGGCCATGCCCAGCAAGAACAGCAGCGGTGGCAGGCCGCCACCCACGTTATGGGCGCAGTTCCAGACCGAAACGATACCGCCGCGTTCCTTCTGTGACCACCAGTGCACCATGGTACGGCCACAAGGCGGCCAGCCCATGCCCTGGAACCAACCGCACAGGAACAGCAGCACGAACATGACCGCGATGCTCGATGTCGCCCATGGCACGAAGCCCATGAACAACATGACCGCGGCAGCCAAAATCAGGCCGGCGGGCAGGAACACGCGTGGGTTGGAGCGGTCAGAAACCGACCCCATGATAAATTTGGAGAAACCGTAGGCGATGGAAATACCGGACAGCGCGAAACCGAGGTCACCGCGGCTGAAGCCCTGGTCAATCAGGTAAGGCATGGCCAGGGTGAAGTTCTTGCGCACCAGGTAGTAGGCGGCATAACCGAAGAAAATCCCCATAAATATTTGCCAGCGCAATTTACGGTACAGCGGGTCGACTTTGTCGACCGGCACACGTGAAATGTGTGCTGCCGGCTTAAAAATACTCAACATGAGCGCCTCCGATGGCTTTATCTAGTTATCACATCAATATGACCTTTTACGTTCATTTGATGATTGAGCGGATATCGAATGTGGTGTTTTTTTGTTCCATAACGAGCGTCATCCTAGTCAAAACCGCCTGGTGTCGCTGTGATGAATGGCGCAAATGTTACACTTTTATGAAACACCGGCGGATTTTGAGCGATTCGTTAACGTTATGAAATAGAAAAACGCCTAAAAATCGTGATTATGATCACATTCATGGTTTTTTGTGGACATTCTGCTTTCGTTTTAAGTTCGTTATTGTTCCTTATCAAACAAAGACCCCAATGACTGTGGCCCAATAGGGCAATAATCACGGATCCAGAGGGAGCGTCATGAGCAGCCATTCAGCAGATAACGAAACGGATGTGATCATCATTGGCGGCGGCGCGACCGGCGCGGGCATTGCTCGTGACTGCGCACGCCGCGGTCTGCGTTGCATACTGCTGGAGCGTCATGATATCGCCACCGGCGCGACCGGGCGCAACCACGGCCTGCTGCACAGCGGAGCGCGTTATGCGGTTACCGACGGCGAGTCGGCACGCGAATGCATAGAAGAGAACCGCATCCTCAAGCGCATTGCGCATCACTGTATTGAGCGAACCGACGGGCTGTTTATCACCCTGCCGCAGGATTCGTTGGCATACCAACAGCAGTTTATTGTCTCCTGCCACAGCGCCGGTATCAACGCCGAAGCGATTGATCCTCAACTGGCACTGCGTCTGGAGCCCGCGGCCAACCCGGCGTTGATCGGCGCGGTACGCGTGCCGGACGGCACCGTCGATCCTTTTCGTTTGACCGCCGCCAATATGCTCGATGCCCGTGAGCACGGCGCGCAGATCCTCACCTATCACCAGGTGGTCGGTTTATTGCGCACGGGCGATCGCGTTACCGGAGTGCGTGTTTTCGACCATCAATCGTCGCGCCGTTACGACATTCACGCCGAAGTGGTGGTCAACGCCGCCGGTATCTGGGGTCAGCAGATTGCAGAATATGCCGACCTGCGGATCCGCATGTTCCCGGCCAAAGGCGCTTTGCTGATCCTGGGCCATCGCATCAACAACATGGTGATCAACCGCTGCCGCAAGCCGGCGGACGCCGATATTCTGGTGCCGGGCGACACCATCTCGCTGATTGGCACCACCTCCACCCACATTGATTATGACCAGATCGACAACATGCTGGTGACGCCGCAAGAAGTGGACATTCTGATCCGCGAGGGCGCGTTGCTGGCACCTGAACTGGCACAGACCCGAATTCTGCGTGCTTATGCCGGCGTGCGCCCCCTGGTCGCCAGTGACGACGACCCCAGCGGCCGCAACGTCAGCCGTGGCATCGTGCTGCTCGATCATGCCAGCCGCGATGGCCTGGAAGGCTTTATCACCATCACCGGCGGCAAGCTGATGACCTACCGGCTGATGGCGCAGTGGGCGACCGATAAAGTGTGCGAAAAGCTTAGGGTAGACAGCCCCTGCACCACCGCGCAGGAGGCGCTGCCGGGCTCTCGTCAGTCGGCGGAAGAAACGGTTCGCAGCGTGGTTTCCCTGCCCGCCAGCATTCGCGGCTCGGCGGTTTACCGTCACGGCGACCGTGCAAACCGGGTACCGGCGGGGGATCGGTTGGACAACAGCCTGGTGTGCGAATGCGAAGCGGTGACCGCCGGCGAGGTGCGCTACGCGGTTAACTCTCTCACCGTCAATAACCTGGTCGATTTGCGTCGCCGTACCCGCGTTGGCATGGGTACCTGCCAGGGGGAGCTTTGCGCCTGCCGTGCCGCGGGGCTGCTGACACGCTTTAACGTCACCACCCCGCAGCAGTCGATCGACCAGCTATCGCATTTTCTCAATGAACGTTGGAAAGGTGTCCGGCCCATCGCCTGGGGCGATGCGCTGCGCGAAAGTGAATTTACCAGTTGGGTTTACCAGGGATTGTGCGGGCTCGATGCCCGGGGGGAACAGGAGGCCGATGATGCGATTTGACGTAGTGGTGATTGGCGGTGGCCTGGCGGGAATGACCTGCGCCATTCGGCTGGCGGAACAGGGTAAGCGTTGTGCGGTGGTCAGTTCTGGCCAGAGCGCACTCTATTTTTCATCCGGCTCGCTTGATCTGCTGGCGCAGCTGCCCGACGGCACCCCGGTGACAGAGCCATTGGCGGCGTTGCCCGCGTTGGTAACACAGGCGCCCCGGCATCCTTATGCGTTGATCGGCACCGAACGGGTGGCAGCGCTGTCGGGTGAAGCCGCTTCACTGTTGCAGCGCTGTGGGCTTGATCTGCAGGGCGACAACGAACGCAATCATCTGCGCATCACGCCGCTGGGCACGCGCCGGGCTACCTGGCTCAGCCCGCGGGCTATCCCCGTTACGCCGTTGGACGGCGACCTGCCGTGGCAGCACATAGCCGTGATCGGCATTGAAGGCTTTTTGGATTTTCAGCCACAGTTGGCCGCCAGTTCACTGACGCAGAGCCTGGGCGTTCGGGCTGAGGTGGCAGATATGCATTTGCCGGCGCTGGATCGGCTGCGCAACAACCCCAGTGAATTCCGGGCGGTAAATATCGCCAGGGTCTTGGATCTGCCGGAAAACCTGACGCCAATGGCGGACGAACTTCGGCGATTGGCTGCGGACGCCGAGGCGATATTCTTGCCGGCCTGTCTGGGGCTGGAGGATGACGCGCCCCTGGCGGCGCTGCAGGCCGCGGTCGGCAAACCGATTCGCCTGCTGCCGACGCTGCCGCCTTCGGTGCTGGGGATGCGGTTGCACCAGGCGCTGCGCGCGCGGTTGCAGCAATTGGGCGGCGTTTTTATGCCGGGGGACAGTGTGCTGCGGGCGGATATTGAAGCCGGGCGTGTCACCGGTCTTTATACCCGCAACCACACCGACATTCCGCTGGTGGCGCAGCAGGTGGTACTGGCCAGCGGCAGTTTTTTCAGTAATGGGCTAGTGGCGGACTTCGACGGCATACGTGAACCGGTATTTGGACTGGATGTCGACAGTAAGGCGGAGCGTGCAGACTGGAGTTGTCGTGAGCTGTTTGCTCCACAACCCTACTTGCAGTTTGGCGTGCGCACCGATAACCGGCTGCGAGCACTAAGGCAGGGAGAGCCTTTGAGTAACCTGTACGCCATAGGGGCGGTGACCGGCGGCTACGATCCGCTGCAGCAGGGCTGCGGAGCAGGTGTTTCGCTGGTGGGAGCATTGCATGTCGCGCAACAGATTGTGGCACAGGAGGAGCAGCCATGAGCCTGCAGAAAGACAATAGTTTTGAAAACTGCATCAAGTGCACCGTCTGCACCACCTATTGTCCGGTAGCCAAAGTGAATCCGCTTTATCCCGGGCCCAAGCAGGCGGGGCCGGACGGTGAGCGCCTGCGGCTAAAAGATCCGGCGCTGTACGACGAAGCGCTGAAGTATTGCACCAACTGTAAACGCTGCGAGGTGGCCTGTCCGTCCGACGTCAAAATTGGCGATATCATTCAGCGGGCGCGTGCCGACTTTGCCCAGAGCAAGCCGACGCTGCGCGACGCCATCCTCAGTCATACCGATATCATGGGCTCACTGTCGACGCCGTTTGCACCGATCGTCAACGCTGCCACCGGGTTGAAGCCGGTGCGCGCGCTGCTGAACAAGGCGTTGAAAATTGACCACCGTCGCGAACTGCCGAAATACTCGTTCGGCACCTTCCGCCGCTGGTACCGCCAGCAAGCGCAGGCCCAACAGCGTTATGCTGAGCAGGTGGCTTTTTTCCACGGCTGCTTCGTCAATTACAACCATCCGCAGCTGGGTAAAGACCTGATCAAAGTCTTCAATGCGATGGATATCGGCGTGCAGTTGCTCAATCGGGAAAAATGCTGCGGCGTGCCGCTGATTGCAAACGGCTTTATCGCCCAAGCCAAGAAACAGGCCAGGGTGAATGCCGAATCGCTGCATGAGGCGGTGTTGGAGCGCGGTATTCCTGTTGTGGCCACTTCATCGAGCTGTACTTTTACGCTGCGTGACGAATACCCACATTTGCTGGAGGTGGACACCTCGGCGGTGCGTGAACGGGTGGAGCTGGCGACGCGCTATTTGTACCGCCTGCTCAATCAGGGGCGCAGGTTGCCGCTGAAGCACACGTCGTTGCGGGTGGCCTACCATACGCCGTGTCACATGGAGAAAATGGGCTGGACGGCCTATACGCTGGAATTATTGCGACAGATACCGGGGCTGGAGCTGGTGGTATTGGATTCGCAGTGTTGCGGTATTGCCGGCACCTACGGTTTTAAATCCGAGAACTATGCGACTTCGCAAGGGATTGGCGCATCGCTGTTTCGTCAGATTGAGGAGAGCGGGGTCGATTTGGTGGTGACGGACTGCGAAACCTGTAAATGGCAAATCGAGATGTCGACCAGCAAGCGCTGCGAACACCCGATTACCCTGTTGGCACAGGCGCTGGCGTAGGGCGCAGCAGTGTGAACTGCGCCCTATAGGCTGAGTCAGTAAAAGTTTACTTGTTCAGTTTCAGCGTGTTGATGATGCCTTCGGCTTCAGTTTGCGCCTGCTGCTGGTTATCCGCCGGCAACGTCACCTGAATGGTCAGCATGTTGTTGTCCAGCGTGCCAATCAGGATGGAGGAGTAGGCCTTCTCGCCGCCGCTGGTAATGATGCTGTCCAACTGACGCAGCGGTACGCCGTTTACGTCGATGGCTTTGTTGGTGACCACCTGCAGGTTCGCATCACGCGCGCGCTGGGTATCTTCCAGACGCTTGCTCAGGGTTTCCAGACTGTCGGCGGTTTTGTCGCCGAGGATCACGATCACTGCGCGTTGGCCGGTACTGTCGGCGTAAACGTGCATGTTGTTCGCCTGATTACCCAGCTTGCCGCTTTGGTCCGCCATACCGACCGGCAGGGTGAACGCCAGCTTACCCTCCAGCAAGCTTACCTGTTGCCCGGCCGGTGCGCTGGCTGCGGCATCGCCTGCCGGTGCTTTGGTGTCTTTGGTTTCGCCGTCGCAGGCCGCCAGGCCAAGCACTAACAGGCTGATACCCATCAATTTTGCTACTTTACGCATTGGGCTTCCTTCTTCCTTTCAGGTAGGGTTTCACTGCCGTATCGCAACCTATTCCAGGGTGAAATGCAAGGCAGATGTTGTCACAAGGTTTTCTCAAGTAATAGCCGATAATCAGCCACTTCGCCTTTCTTTTCCAGTTGAACAATCTGATAGTGATGGTCGATGAGCATCATCAGCATCGCCCGGAACTGATTGCGGGTTTTCACCCTCAGTTGGCGATAGCCCTGTCCTCGAGCCCAGTTTTCCTGCTCTGCCAATAGCGTCAATGCCACACCGTGACGGCGATAAGCCGGCAATACGGCACCCAACCAGCTGTAAAACACCCCGTCTTGCTGCTGATAACCGAGTTTGAAACCGGCAGCCTGGCCGTCGACTTCGGCGATCAGTGCGCTCATCGGGAGTGAGCCGATGCGCCGTTGCAGATCGTTGAGATTGTGCAGATTGCCGAATTCGGGGATTTGCTGATACAGACGGTGAATTTCTTCGAGGGTGGCGTGGCGGGTGGTGACGGTCATGGCGGCCTCCGGATGGGTAGGCCGCCAATGATAGCACGGGTCAGCTCGGTTGCAGGCTGCTGTCGCCCTGGCGAGCGGCAATGCGCTTGAGCAGCATATTCAGCAGTACGCCATACATTGGCAGGAAGAACAGCATGCAGATCATAACTTTGAAGCTGTAATCGACCAGCGCAATCTCGACCCAGTTGTTGGCCATAAAGGCGTCGCTGCTCTTGTAGAACGCAATAAAGAAGAACGACAGCGTGTCGCTGATATTGCCGAGGAACATGGCCGCGGCGGGTGCCACCCACCAGGCGCTGCGCTGGCGTAACCGGTTGAAAACGTGTACGTCGAGGATCTGACCGAGCACGTAAGCCATAAAGCTGGCGACGGCGATGCGTGCGACAAACAGGTTAAAGCTGCCCAGTGCGGCAAACCCCTGCCATTCACCCTGATAGGTGACGGTGGAGATGACGTACGAGATAAACAGGGCCGGCACCATCACCGAAAGAATGATGCGTCTCGCCAGCGGGGCGCCAAAAATACGCACCGTCAGGGCGGTTGCCAGAAAGATAAACGGGAAGGTAAACGCGCCCCAGGTGGTATGGAAGCCGAAAATGGACATCGGCAACTGCACCAGGTAGTTACTGGAGGTAATGATGACAATATGGAACAGCGATAGCCAGACCAACGCGGTGAGGCGCTGTCGAGCGGTAAACGAATACATGTTGTAGCCTTTTTAGCCGTGGGGTGAGGGAACCCAGAATGTCTTGTTTGTGCAACGAAATAAGCTGCGCGGCCGCATGATACGCGTTTGCGCAACCAATGCAATGGTTAAATTTAACGCAAACGTTAACGCATCTTGCACAGAAAAACTACCGGCGTAAACTAGGCGCTAATGAGATACGGCGAGCGTACGCCGATCGCTTTTGACCGAGAAAAATTGCATGACTGACTTGTTTGCCCAGGCCGACCAGACGCTTGATGCGCTGGGGCTGCGCTGTCCGGAACCGGTAATGATGGTGCGTAAAACCGTGCGCCATATGGATAACGGTGAAACCTTGCTGATTATCGCTGACGATCCGGCGACCACCCGGGATATCCCGGGTTTCTGCCGTTTTATGGAGCACACGCTGGTAGCGCAGGAAACCGAAAAAACGCCTTATCGCTATTTATTGCGTAAAGGGGTTGAACGCTGATCGTCGCGTTTGCCTAGCGCTTTTGCATTATTTGCTGCGCGTCCAATGCGCGAGCATGCAATGCCAATCCACTGAAATCCTGCGGGCGATAATAGTGGGGCGGCACCGGCAGATGATGCATGGCCTCCGTCGGCCAGAGCTGCAACTCGCCCAGCCTGGCCAGGTTAAATCCCTGAACCTCCGACGGTAGCGTCAGACGCTGTGGGGCGGTGCTTTCGAACGGGGGCCGATCGGGCAGGCGATTGCTGCCGGTGGTGTAATCCCGTTTCAAGACCAAAAACTTCTCCGGCACCCGGCGATGGCTGTCCCACCAGTCGCCATCAATCCCGTCGAGCTGCCGCTGTGTTTCCCTGATGGAGACGGCGCCAAGCTGGTGCAGGGCCTGGGGGAGCAGCGTCTCCATGGCGTGGTTGTAGGCCGTGAGGGAAACCGCCTGTCCTTGCAGGATCGCATCGATCGCCAGCCGTGACCCCAGCAGGTTGGAATACAAATCTTCCGGTGAAAAGGCCGAGATCTCTTCGGAAAACCCCGCTACGGACCGGTACCCATACCACTGCGCCACTTCATGCCATGCCGCCATTTGAAAGGCTAGTTCCCCTGCCAAATAAGCCGCGAGCGTATAGCGCTGCGCTGCATCCTGTGGGGGAGTAAAGGCATTCAGCCGTATGCGGCGCGTTGCCAGTTCGGGGCTAAGATCAATCTCCCATTGTTGGCCCAATCGGGGTAACAATTGGCTGAACAGGAAGAGGGTATTGTCGGCGGTATCACGTACGTGAGCGATATCGATAAATCCCCCCCGACGGGTGTAGATCAATCCCAATTGCTCACTGCCGAGTCCCAGCAAGTTGCTGACGGCGTTGAAAGCGCTGTCGTTATAGTGGTGGCTGCCAAGCCGGTCGGCATCCACCAGGTTACCCAACTGATAGAAGGGCACCGGGATCCCCCAGACTTGCGCTTTGAGGTTATAACCAAAGGCACAACAGGGGCGCAAACCATCCGGTGGTGACAGCGGTGCCGTCACCGGCCAGGCGATACGGCTTTCGTTGACAGGTTGTGAAGTCACCAGCGTTTCCAGCGGCTTGGCGGGCAGCGCGGCTGTAAACAACAAAAATAGCAGTACGACAGAACGCATTAAAAAGCTTCCCCAACCTGAAAGTAAAATCCACTGCTGCCGCGTCCGATGCCAAAATCGAGCCGCACGTTCATTTTCGGTTTGAATTCAAAACGATAACCCGCCCCCAACGTTGGTAACCAGGGCCCCTGGCCCAAATCGCCGGCCTTGCTGCTCATCGTTCCTGCACCGGCCCAAAGCACATAGCCGTGCCGCCAGTTCAGCTTGCGACGGTATTCAAGCTGGCTGCTGAACACATTTCTGTCGCGATAACGGCCTTGATAATACCCCCGCATGCGTTTGTCGTCGCCCAGCCCGGACAGCCTGTCCCAGGGGACATCGCCAGTGATCAGGCGGCTGTAGGCGTCCAACGCCAGCACGCTTTTCGCACTCAAGCTGTGGTAAGCATTGTACTGACCCTCCACGGCATTGAAACGGCTGTCGCCGCCCAATTCCGGCGCAAAATAGGTGTCACTCAGGCGAAGATACTGGCCACGGCTGGCATTAGAAACGAAGTCGCGCGTATCGTAACTCAGCGAACCGCTGACTCCTGAACTTAGCGATGAAACGCCGGCCTTTTGGGCCCTTAGCAGGCTGCTGCCATCTTCATCAGTCTTGCTGGCGTGCGTCGAGGAAAAATCCCAGCCAACCCCCGCGTAGGTGGCATTGGCAATGCGATACAGCAGCTGTGGCGCTATCTGGAATGCCTGTTGCGTGTACTTTTCTTTGTTACCGTTGTTATGCCCAGCCTGGTAACCGGTGCCCCAGAAATAGGTAGGCATATTATTCAGCGAGCCGTCGGCAAAGAAACGCCATTGGTCTTCAGCGAAAAAACTGTGGTTTTGGAAACCGACGCCGAAGGCGCCGGTGGTGCTGAAAAAGCCCTTTAACGCCAGCGTCGAGTTTTGGCTGACTTTATCGTGTGTGTCCGGTCGGTATATTCCCACCACGGCGGTGCCGATGCCCAGACCGAGTTCTGGCGTATAGAACGGGCCGGGCAAAACGCCCCAATCGATGGTTTTGCTGCTGTCGAAATGATTGTCAGATCCCAGCGGGGCCAACATTCCATCGATTTGCTGACGTGACAATAAGGCGGCGTTGGCAGCGGGCAGCAGCACCAACAAGGCCAGCGGCAAACTGCGAATCGATATTGCCATCAGAAGCGATATTCACCCGAGACCATAAAGCTGTTGCGTTCGCTAAAGCCAAACTCGGTCAACAGGTTAAAGTGTCTGGTGATTTCATATTGCGTGCCAATCAGTACGTTCCACGGTGATTGCAGATGCTGCTTCACGTCGAAGCGGCCTTCACCCTTCTGGTTGGCAATCATCATCAGATTTTGCAGCTCAACCGGCATTTGTAAATCGCTCAGGCTGCCCTTGAACCTTTGCTGCACGTCCTGATACATGGTGCCGACCCACAGGTTGAGATGGGTTTGCCCACTGATACCCGGCACCAGGAAACGGTAACCTACCCGAGGCGACACCGTCAGTGCGGAAATCTGGCCATCAAGGATATCGAAATTGGTGCGGGTGTAGTTGGTATCGACCGAGGTGAACCAGTTGTCATACCCGCCGACCAAGGTGAAACCGGCACCGTAAGTGGTGCCTTTAAAATCGAGTTTGAAATCCAGATCGCGCAGTGTCCCTTCCTGGTTCATACCGTGCACCATACCGGCGATTAGATTCTCCATCGAGCCTTCGGCATATTGGCTGGGATGGCCGTCGACGGAGACCTTGGACAGCGAGCTGCCTTTGGTATGGCCGACAATGCCGTAAACATTGAGGAACGGCAGCACCCAGGTATCCAGACGCATGGTTTCCGTTTTGCTTTGTTCGCGAGTTTTGCTTACGTCTATGTCGAACAAATTGGCTGGCAGGGCGAATGTGTCCCAACCTAGTCCAGTAAAGTTGATGCTATCGACATCGATATTCTGCCGCATGTTCATGTAGTTGATGCCGATCCCGAAGGGTTCCGGCAGATCATAACCGCGGGCCCGTGCTTCATCCCCCCAAAGGGGCAGCAGGCGGTGCTCCGGCAGGGGTTTCGCCTTCGGTACATCAGCATGCTGGGCTGCCGGTAAGGCATGTTGGGTGATGAAGAGGGGGCGATCGGCAGTATCAATGAGCTGCTCGGTGGCGGCTGAATCAGGCTGCTGCGCCAGAGCCAGTGAAGGGATAAAAGGGATGGCGAGCAGGTTCAGGATTTTAAAATATAGCGGTTTCATTCATTCGGCCATGACTCTGATAAGTTTAATTGGCTTATCGGGTTTCAGTGAATAGATGGCGGAAGAATATAGAAAGGCATGCTGGCTTTATGGTTATTACGTGCGACTTGTCGGTGTTATTTTTCGGGTAAGTGAGTCAGGGTGCCGCCAATGGCACCCTGACATGTTGCTCTTATTACTGACGTTTTTTCAGCAAGCGCAGGGCGTTGGCGGTGACCAGCGCGGTAGCGCCGGAGTCTGCGAGCACCGCCAGCCACAGCCCGGTCAGGCCCATCAGGGTGGTGATCAGGAATATCCCTTTCAGCCCCAACGCAATGGTGATGTTTTGCCGGATATTGGCATGTGTGGCGCGCGAGATGCGGATCATCTCCGCTACGCCCAGTAGCCGATTGTGAGTCAGCGCTGCGTCGGCGGTTTCCAGCGCCACGTCGGTGCCGCTGCCCATGGCAATACCAATGCTGGAAGCTTTCATTGCCGGCGCGTCGTTGATGCCGTCACCGATCATCGCCGTTGGGCGCAGCTCGCTCAGCTCGGTCACCGCCCTCACCTTGTCTTCCGGCAGCAGCCCGGCGCGGTAATCCAGCCCCAGCTCAGCGGCAATCGCTGCGGCGGCACGCGGGTTATCACCGGTCAACATCACTCCGTTGATCCCCAGCGCATTCAGTTCGGCGATGGCCTGTTTGGCGTCGCTGCGCAGCGTGTCGCGCAGGGCCAGCAGGCCGATCGGCACGCCATCTTCCAGTACCACTACCGCCGTTTTACCGGCATTTTCCAACCGTTCCACCTGGTCAGTACCCTGCCGATCCAGCAAGCCGGCAGCCAGCTTGGCCGGTGTGCTGATCAGCACGGTTTTACCGTCGACAATGCCTTCCACACCGACGCCGGCCAACGCGCGGCGATGCTGTGCCGGCGGCAGAGGGGCGCCATATTGTTCTGCGCGGTTGATAATGGCCTGCGCCAACGGGTGATGGGAGCCGGCTTCTACCGCCGCGGCAAGGGTCAACAATGACTGTTCGCCGATGCTGTTGAGCGGCAGGACATCCGTGACCGTCGGCTTGCCTTCCGTCAGGGTACCGGTTTTGTCGAAGGCGATGGTTTGCACCTGGCCCAGTTGCTCCAGCGCGGCGCCACCTTTAATCAGCGCACCGCGACGGGTTGCCGCCGCCAGTCCGGAAGTAATGGCGGCTGGCGTGGAGATCACCAGCGCACAAGGACAGCCGATCAACAACAGGGTCAGGCCGCGATAAATCCAGACATCCCAGGGTTGCGCATACATCAACGGCGGAACCAGGATCACCGCAATGGCGAGCAACATGATGGCCGGTGTGTAGTAACGGCTGAAACGGTCGAGGAAACGCTCGATCGGCGCACGGCGCTCTTCGGCTTCTTCAATCAGCTGCAGGATGCGGTCAATGGCGTTTTTGCCCGGCTCGGAAATCACCTTCATTTGTGCGGCCTGATCGACCGATAAACTGCCCGCCGCCACTTTCTGACCCTGCTGACGTTCGACCGGGACCGACTCGCCGGTCAGGGCGCTTTCGTCGAAGCTGGCGAACGGGTTGAGCAGTTCGGCATCGGCCGGCAGGCGACCGCCGGGAGCAATTTCAATCACATCGCCGGGGCGCAGGCTGGCGACCGGTACGCGTTTGCGTTCGGTTCCCCGCAGCAGCAGGGCATCTTCCGGGACCAGTTCCATCAGCGCCTTCACGCCACGGCGAGCGCGGTTGGCGGCATAGGATTCGAGCATTTCGCCGACCATAAACAGCAACAGCACCATGGCCGCTTCGGCGGTAGCGCCAATAAACAGCGCGCCGATGGCCGCCACGCTCATCAGGGTTTCAATGGCAAACGGCGTGCCCGAGCGGATCAATCGCAGCGCTTTGGTGGCGACCGGTGCCAGCCCTACCAGCGTGGTGGCGATAAAGGCAATTCGGCTCAGCTCAGGGTTGACCATGCTGAGCGCCCAACTGAGGATCATCAGCGCGGTGAGCAGCAGCAATGGGCCAAATTCCCCCAGGCGCGAAGGCTTTGGTGGCTCGGCTTGGGTTGCCTGAGTGCCAAGCAGGGTAAAACCGGCTTGTTTTACCGCATCCTGAATGCGCAGGCTGAGATCGGACTGGCCGTCGACCACCAGCTTTTCAGTGGCAAACAGCACGCGGGCATTTGCAACGCCTGGAATAGCGGTAACGGCATTCTCAATTTTTTTGGCGCAGCTTGGACAGTCCATGCCCGTGACTTTCCAACTGTAGCGTTGACTACCGGCGAGGGGGGCGGCAACTAACCTGTCGCTCTCCTCGTCGGGATCCCCATGATCGTCAGCGCTGCAACAGCTGGCGCCATGATCGTGGCTATGGGCGTGCTCGCTGTGGTCAGCGGCATTTTGTTTTTCACTGCTGCAACCGTGCTGAGTTTTGCTGTGGCTGTGATTGCAACCGCAGCCGCCTTCGGCGTGGTTATGTTCCTGATGATTATGGTTTTCATGGTTATGCATAACGTCCCCCTCAGGGCAGTTAATGAGCTTCTTGAAACAGACTCTACACCCTGGAGTCCACTCCAGAGTCAAGCGACGGATGAGAATTATTGCTAACGGCGCATCTGAGGGGAGATTGGGGTGTTTCTTTCTGCCTATGTCGTTTATCGCGGGGACAACGAGCGCGAATCGGTCAAGCGGGCACGAGGCTATTAGTCAAAAAAAGAAAATGTTATTCCGGCAGGAACTAAAAAATACCGGCGGCTAATAATAAAGAGTTATTAATCTATGACGCTTTAGCAAAATTTAACTTTTGGCCGTCTAAATCCCAGCACGATTCGCTTGACCCTACAGGCCGCATTTTTGTTGGAGTTTGTTACCAACTCATGGCGTTTAAGTTTCATTAATATTGTAAAGAATGGAAAAAACCAGCAGAAATCGCCTTCGAAATGACAATAAATGGCTGATTATTTTATGTTCAGTTTTGCACCCCTGCCTATAATTGGAATCGATTACCTTTTATAGCGGTAATCTTATTTGCTGATATATATGCATTAATTCTATCTAACACACTGCCGTTAACGGCGCATAAAGCCCTTCCCGTTAGCATGCGGTTAGTTATCCGTGGCTTCCTGGCAGGTTATGTCTATCTGTCTGATTGAAAACAATCAGCTAATGAGTGGAATCGAACCAATGCAATCTACTAAAAAGGCAATTGAAATTACTGAATCCAGCCTTGCGGCTACGGGCTCCGGTTACAATGCAGTAGACGATTTACTGCATTATCATGAGCGCGGCAACGGCATTCAGGTTAATGGCAAGGACTCATTTTCTACCGAACAAGCCGGGCTGTTTATTACCCGCGAGAACCAAACCTGGAACGGTTATAAAGTTTTTGGCCAGCCGGTTAAATTAACCTTCTCTTTCCCGGATTATAAATTCTCTTCCACCAACGTCGCCGGCGATACCGGGCTGAGCAAATTCAGCGCGGAACAGCAGCAGCAGGCCAAGCTGTCGTTGCAGTCCTGGTCTGACGTGGCCAATATCACCTTTACCGAAGTTGGCGCCGGCCAGAAGGCCAACATCACCTTCGGTAACTACAGCCAGGATCGTCCCGGCCATTATGACTACGATACCCAGGCCTACGCCTTCCTGCCGAACACCATTTATCAGGGCCAAAACCTGGGCGGGCAGACCTGGTATAACGTCAACCAGTCGAACGTGAAACACCCGGCCAGCGAAGACTATGGCCGCCAGACCTTTACCCACGAAATTGGTCATGCCTTGGGCTTGAGCCATCCGGGTGATTACAACGCCGGTGAAGGCAACCCGACCTACAGAGACGCCAGCTACGCCGAAGATACTCGTGAGTTCAGCCTGATGAGTTACTGGAGTGAAACCAACACCGGTGGCGACAACGGCGGGCACTACGCTGCGGCACCGTTGCTGGATGACATTTCCGCTATTCAGCATCTGTATGGCGCCAACCTGACCACCCGCACCGGCGATACCGTGTATGGCTTCAACTCCAATACCGGTCGTGACTTCCTCAGCACCACCAGCAACTCGCAAAAAGTGATCTTCGCGGCCTGGGATGCGGGCGGTAATGACACCTTCGATTTCTCCGGTTACACCGCTAACCAGCGCATTAACCTGAACGAGAAATCTTTCTCCGACGTGGGTGGGCTGAAAGGCAACGTGTCCATTGCCGCAGGTGTGACCATCGAGAACGCGATTGGCGGTTCAGGCAATGACGTGATCGTCGGCAATGCGGCCAACAACGTGCTGAAGGGGGGCGCGGGCAATGACGTGCTGTTCGGCGGCGGCGGGGCCGATGAGCTGTGGGGCGGTGCGGGCAAAGACACCTTTGTCTTCTCTGCGGTCAGCGATTCTGCGCCGGGTGCTTCCGACTGGATCAAGGATTTCCAGAAAGGCATCGATAAAATCGACCTGTCATTCTTCAATCAGGGTGCGCAGGGCGGCGATCAGATCCACTTCGTCGATCATTTCAGCGGCGCAGCGGGCGAAGCCTTGCTGTCTTACAATGCGTCGAATAACGTCAGCGATCTGGCCCTGAATATCGGCGGCCAGCCGGACTTCCTGGTGAAGATCGTCGGCCAGGTGGACGTCGCCACTGACTTTATCGTGTAACAGTCCAGACGGTAACGCCCGGTCCCGGTTGGTCGGGCGTTATACGGGAGCCGATATGAAGGGCAGCTTAGCGCACGCCGCCTTAGTGGCAGGCGGCATGATGGTTACGGGAGCAGTTATGGCCAGCAGTTTGGTTCTTCTCAGCGCGCAGTCACTGGCGGGGCAATGGCAGGTTGCCAATGCGGAACAGCAATGTCAGATACAATTTTTGGCCGACGAACAGCATGAAACCCACGGCTACGTCTTGGTCGATCGCCAGCATTGTTTGGAGAAGGTGTTAACCGCCGAGGTCGTCGGTTGGCGGCCGGCGCCGGATGGCATCGCTTTGCTTCGGGCGGATGGCAGTACGCTGGCGTTCTTCTCGCGCGATGGCGATATTTACCGCAACCAGCTTGGGGCCGATGATGGTCTGACGCTGAAGGCGCTGGTATAACAACAGCGGGTTCGGTAGCCGAACCCGCCCTGATGAGCCTTAAAGGTACAGAGAACGTACGATCAGGAAATGGCCGGAGAAATAGCAGAAAGCCACCAACGCATCCGCGGCGCGGAAGGTCCAACGATAGCGGTTTACCAGCCACACCACATTGGCCAGCAGCAGCAGTGATGTGCCCGCCAGCAGCGAGAAACCGAAATCGGTGCTGCGCATAAAGTATTGTTCACCCGCCAGCCACACCATCAGCAGCGTCATGGCTACATAGGTGGCGATCGGCCAACGCATTTCTTCCAACCGCGTCCAAATCGTCGCCAGTAACAGCACGCCGATAATCAGCAGCGCCAGCGGCAGCGGCCAAAACAGGCTGAAGGTCATCTGGCTGGCGAAGCTCAGGGTATACAGCAAGTGCGAAAGGAAAAATGCCCCGATGGCGTAAAGCACGCGCTCGCGCGGTAGCAGCAGCAGAGTGTCGGCGATCAAGGTTGCCAGCAGGCCGAGGACGATCAAATACCCGGCAGGCCCCAACACCGGCGCCTGCCAGGCCAGCAATAACAGCAACAGCAGGGTGATGGGCTTAAACACCCAACGCTGCCAACGCGGCCCGCGGTAGGAGGCATCGACGAACAGCCAACCGGAAAAGAATACGGCAAGGAACGGCCAACTCATTATGTCTTCCTTATTCATTATGGGAACCGCAGCAGCCGATTCCAAATTGTCACCAGTGTCACTTCCTGATTGCAGTGTAGGCAGCGCCCCTGCAATCGACAATGCTTTCTTGCTGATGAACGGTAACTTATTTGCAGAGCAAGAAAGGGCGGCGAAGTTTCTTTCGAACAAACCTGCTGACAATGGCGGTTCAAGCGTTGCGGATCATTTTCTGAGAGCCATCACGTTCAGATGAGAATGCTAATTAATTAGTCATTAATGCTGTGCGTGACAATAATAGCTAAGGATTAATCTTAGAATCTCATTATTATTTAGCAGGTTGGGTCACTGTATTTGCAGTTTTAGCTTTTTTAGACCCACCATCGGTCCCGCTTGATACATGATGTTTCTGGGGAGTTATGCAATTGGAAATAAGAAAATATCTGAATGAATCAGAAATAAAAAAAATGATAAAAAATATAAAGGGAGGACTGAATTCGATAAGGGACAGTTGCATGATCACCATGTGCTTTGTTCACGGTTTACGGGCCAGCGAGTTAAGCCGTATGACGGTGGACAATATAGAACTCGCCGAGCGGCGGGTTTTTATTTCGCGATTGAAGAATGGTCTGTCGGTTCAGCACCCATTACAACCTGATGAGACCCTGATGCTTAAACGCTGGCTGGATTACCGCAAAGACAGCCCGCACGCCGGCCAGCCCTGGTTGTTTCTATCGCGCAAAGGCGGCCGGTTATCACGCCAGCAAATCTACCGACTGATCCGCGATTACGGTAAGGCGGCCTGTCTCGAATTACCAGCCCATCCCCATATGTTACGCCACGCCTGCGGCTACAGTCTGGCAAATAAAGGTATGGATACCCGACTGATACAGGATTATCTCGGCCACCGGAATATTCAGCATACGGTACTCTATACCGCCAGCAATGTCCGACGTTTCAAAAGAATAGAATTTTAACTTTTGGTCGGGGCTTAATTCGTTCGATATTGCCGCAGTGTTAACGTATTACCGATAATTAAGCGATGGCTTTTTCCCTATTGGCCATGGCTGAATGTTTAATACTTATTCAGCGTGGATTGGGTCGGTTTTTTTCTGGCTCGGTATTGTAGTGTTCGGCGGCGGCAAACAATGCCACCTCATGGGGCACGTTAAGTCGCCGCATAATATTGTGCTTTTGACCACTGACCGTTTTGACGCTTTTCCCCAGCGACTGTGCGGTCGCCGTGACGCTGCCGTTGCACAGCAGAGCGGTCAACACCTGTTGTTCCGCCGCCGGCAAGGCAACTTGCGCAGTGGTGTGGTGCGTGCCGTAAAGCAGCGCCCCCAGCGCATAGAGCTCGCCGTTGTGCCGCAAGCCGGCTTTGTCCATTGCTCGCTTTTTATGGCTGGAAATGGTGCGAATATCTCGGTTCATGCGGGCGGCCAACTGCCAGGGGTGCATACCGCCGAGCAATGTCAGTAATACCCGACTCTCAGTTAGCGTCAAGAATGGCAGGCTTTGTGGCTGTTTGGCGGCCAGACCGGGGGCAATGTTCAGCACGCCTAACAGACGGTGCCAGGCGGGGGCGGAAAACGGTGCCAGCAGGCTCAGCTTCAGGTCATGCCGACAGGACTTCAGCACCACCAGTTGCCACAGTAGCGGCAGCCAGTTGACGCCGCCGGTATGGGGCAGGGGCTCCAGCCGCACGGCGCTTTCGGCGGCGGGGTGTAGTTTAAGGACAATACTGGGCAGACTGTCTGCCGTGGCGATATTACGCAGCAGGTCCTGCTCCCTGGGGGCGGGGAAATAGCCGGTGTGCTCGTTAACGGTCAAACGCATATCATCTCTCCTGCAATCAAATGAAAAATAGCGCCGGGGTTAAAACACCCAGTAGAGCAGCAGCGCAAACAGACACCAGAGCAGTGCACTGAGAGCAAACACCAGATCCCAGGCAAACTGTTCCAGGTAATACAGGGTTCTTTTGGTCAAGAGCGGGTTATCCCCCTTGGTTTGAAAAAGCCGGGGCCGATTAAACGCAACGCTGTTCATGTCATCACGGCCTGGCCCCGGTGGGAAAAGTTGTCTATAAGCAACGTCCCCAACGAGGGGAGCGAAGAGGGCCGGCTATTACAGATGCAGTTCGCTCCACGGTCGCTGAAGCAGCTGTGCCCAGACGTTTTGCCTGTCTTCACTGTGAACCCGGGTGCTCTTCGTTCGTAATGGCTGGGGTTGGCTTACTGTGCGGATCCAGACCCGCAGTTCCTGGCGGTGCGATCGCGGATGGGTGTAAACGTGTTGATCGCAGGTGATGCAAGGGCTGTGCACTATATAGCGCAGAATATAACCCGCCTTGCGGCGCGATACGTTAAAGGCCTGCATGATGCGTTGGCGGTTCAGATAGTGGTTTTGCAGCAACCCCCAGGTGGCCACAATACGACATAACGGCTGTTCGGCCAGTTGCGCTACCGTTTCTGGCAGGGTGATATTCTCGTCATGCTGAAGCTTCATAAAGTCCCCAGTCTCCTTGATCAATGAATAGTTGTTAGGGTGGCCTTCAGTCGCCGCGCCATTTCCCACAGGACGCTATCGGCCAGGTAACTTTGCCATTTTCATTTCACCAACCGGTTATTTTGGGATGGCAACGTATAACTTTTCTTCCACCCGATGCTTCTGATTAATTAATGGAGTCGCTGTTGGATAGCTTGAAAAAAGCATTTGTGAAGCTGCCGTCACTATTGGGTGCTTTCTTCATATGCACGTTTCCATCAATATTTCCACCCTTGCTATTTTAAGGGAGGATCAGGTGCCAAGATGCAAAATTGCCACACAGTATATTTGTTTGAGTTATTTTTTATTTCCCCTTTAATTTCAATTGGTTATTCTTGTTTCTGATGTGCTGAAAATGCGACATTTTGGACCAAAGTGTGACATTCAGATAATTAAGCTGATTTTTTTGTATTTTGGTATGGCAATGTTTCATTTTGTGCTGAATACAGCCTATTTATCAGTGCATATATCTAAAAATAAAATGACGTTGCCTCACTGTTTAATTGAGTTAATTTATTTAACAAAGGTTCGCTCTTGCGGGCCTTTTTTATTTATTTTCGTGGGTGGTTGATATTGAAGGGAATAAAATTATTGCGTAAAAGCGGGGGGTATTCTTATTGACTTGAAATTGTACAAAACTAAGATATGTAACACTTTGGTCCAAAATGACCTATTTTTCACCTCACTTTTTTTGCCATAATCCAATAAAGCGATTGGGATTGCTGGCGGTATATATCACCGTATGTCGAATATTCCGGTGACCCAGATAATCCTGAATCAAACGCGTGTCGACGCCCGAATCCGCCAGTGCAAAGCCACAGGCATGCCGCAGCATATGTGGGTGCGATGACACCGTAATATTGGCGGCCTCGCCGTAACGTTTAATCAAGTAATGCACGTGTTTACGCGTCAGTTGGCCGCCTTTTTGCGACAGAAATAGCCACTCGCTGTCAGCATCGCGCCACCTGCCGCGCAAATTCAGCCAGCACAACAAGTGCGGCAGCTCATCTTGCGCCAGGGGATGCACGGTCGAAAAACCGTTCTTCAGGCGACGGATATAAATCACGTTATCGCGCAAATCGATATCAGATATTTTTAACTGACAGGCTTCGCTGGCGCGCAGCCCATGGATAAAACACATCTGTATTAAACAACGGTCACGCTCCGGATGTTTTCCAATGTGCGTGGCAAACAGAATGTCATTTATTTCACCGAGAGTGAGGTGTTTTCGAGTTTTCATTATTTTGGCTCCATATACCCTCTCCGGCCCGATGCCGTATGAGGATCTTACCGGAGAGAAAATAGCCTGTTTCCATTTTTTTACGTATCTATTTTCTTCGCGAATAAATGGCGGCAGCCGATCTGACATGAGGAGTAAAAACCACCATGCAGCAGGAAATAACCGCGATGTCCGCACCCACGATACTCACCCGCAAGGCCGCCCGTGCCGTTGCCGGAAAAGCCGCCAGTTTGGAGCGGCGCATCATGCAACTTAGCGGCATGGCTTATGGCGTAGAGGATTGGTTGTGCGCTTTGCGCAAGGCTGCCGAGCTGTGGCGTTGCGTCAGTGAGACGCCATTGTTGGCTGAAAACGAACGGCGCTATGCCCGGTTACGCCACCGGCATTGTTCGCACCCGGCTACCCAATTGCTGGTACGTCAACGCTATCAGGCCGATAGCCAGCAACCCTGAATCCACTGCAGAGGACAAATTTATGTCTGCAAGCTCCCTTCCACTGCGTTTGCGTGTGGTCGTGATGATGAGGCCGGGGTTGATGCGCGAAGGCACCCTGCGGGTGCTCGAACTGGCCGGTCAGGCAATCGCATCGTTAACCGTGGTCGACGATCTTTTGACTCTGCGACAGGCGCTGTCGCAAGGCGGAGCGGATATCATCCTCACCGGCCTCTTCGGGCACCGCGACAGGCTGCGCGACTTTTTTCTGTTCTATTCCCACTACCTGCGCTTCAACATCGACACGACCTGGCTGCTGTACAGCGAACCCCTGACGCCGTTGCTAACCACCTTAAGCCCGTTAGCCCCCCATGAAGGGCCGTTGTGCTTGCCACACGATCTGCAGCCGCATCTGTTGCACGATTTGCTGATGAAACGCCAGGCATTGAGCCACCTTGCCTTTATGAACCGCGACCCATTGCACCGGATGCCGGCGAATATTGTGCTCAGTTGGCCGGAGTTGCAGGTTCTCAGTCATTTTGTCTGTGGCGTACTTGAACATCTCACTACACCGACGGGCGGGTTCACGACGAAGACCCTGAGCGCCCATAAACGCAGCGCGATGCGCAAACTGGGCGTGTGTTGCGATCAACAACTCCATGCGTTGCTGCATGGATCTCGGCTATGCCCAGCAAGGAGGCTCCCGGATGTGGCCGTCAGCCAGGGATAAACGTATCCGTCGCTACACCTGGCTGGCGATGCTGCTGGTTTGTGGCATGTTTTGGTGGGGGGTTATTTGGTGCGTGCTGAAATTTACCGGTCTTTGAGGGCTGGCCAGCCATGGCCTGGCCGGCTCTTCAAACAATTTACCGACAGGTGCTTACCCCCTCAGGGCTTTACGCTCACCATTGGGGTGGCGGCAGCTTTGTTGGGGGGCGCGCTGTTTTTCCCTCAGGCTGAGGCGAGCACGTGGATGGGCATCTCGCCGGCTTCTTTTATCGGCAACTGTCGGAAGAATGCATTGCCGCAGATAATGGCACAGTGCCGTCATGATGCGAGGGCGCTCGATACTTCGCCCGCGCGTCACTCCGGACGTTATCTCCATGCGCTGAACGACCGGCTTGCTCAATGGGGGATCGGCCCTGCAACAGATATCAGTCCTTCGTTGAACCGCCGCCAGCGTTGCGAGCTGTATCGCTTCTGTGGGCTGTTGCATCGACAGGCTGGCAGGCAACTGTTGGACCAGCTGTTTTTGCCACAGGGTGGAATGGCTGAAGTGGATTATCGTACGGTGGCCATCAAGGCTCCCTGTTTAAGGAGAAACAATGATACGTCTAAAAGTGATGGTGATGGAGCCGGATCCCTGGTTTCGGCTCGGGGTTCTTACGGTGCTTGCCTCGCTCCCGGCTCAGTTTGAAGTTTGCGGGGTCGCTGACCGGCTGTCGGATTTACAGAGTCTGGTGCACAAACAGCCGTTTGATCTGTTGCTGTCAGACACTCATGGGCAGGGTGAAAGCCTGGATGACTACTTTGTCTTTCGCAGGGAGTTTTGCAAAAGGCACTCTCATGTGACCTGGCTGATGTGGAGCGACGGTTATGGCCCTTTCTTGTCGGGCCTGTCTTCCAGGCTGAAACTGCCGGTTTGCCTGCAAAAAACGCTGGGGCCGGCCGAGTTGAATTCGCTGCTGGTTCTGCGCCATCGGCTTGGGCATCAGCATTTTTTGGCCGAATATCGGCGGACCCAGATGCGCGTCTGCTGCCACCTGACGCAAAAAGAGCTTTTGGTTATCAGTGCGCTGGCGCATGGCGAACCGCAAAAGCAGCTGGCGCGGCGCTTGGGCCGCAGTGAAAAAACCATCAGTTCACACAAGATCCAGGCCTTGCACAAGCTGGGCGCCAGTAGCGATCGGCGGTTATTTCATCATCAAGGAGAAAACCTCCTGCTGGAAATTCTGCGCTATGCGGGCATCAACATTCCCCATGACCCCTATGGGAGTTACTCGGCGTAACTCAATCTAATGCCGGTGATATGCTGCGTAGTGGGGAGCGTATGCTATGTTTACGCTGATTTCACCGCGTGGAGATGGGAATAAAGATGAGTAAGCCGCCGCTGTTTTTTATCGCCGTGATTGCGTTGATCGCCGTACTGGCGACGCAGCGCTATTTCAATCAGCGCCGTACTGAAGCGGATAACGACCGCGCGCCGGTGCGCAGCCTGCAGGTCACGGTGAGTGACAAACGTGAGTTTCCGGTCGCCAAGACCCGGGCACCGCAGCGGGAGCCGCTGGTCAATGAGCCGATGCATTATGAGGTGGTGTTTAGCCCGCAGGGTGGCGGTGAAGAGCTCCGGCTGCGGCTGAAGCCGTGGCAGTACAATCCGATTGAAAAAGGCGCACAGGGTACGTTGAGCATGCAGGGCACGCGCTTCGTCTCCTTTACCGCCCAGCCGTAGGGCGCCGGATCCGGCACCCATGCGGGGTTATTTTCTTTTGATCGGCGGCTGTTTTTTCTGCCAGGCCAGCAGTTCGAAGACGCCAAAGATGAAGATCTTGGCTTCTTGCCAGTAGCTTATCGGCTGATCTTTCGGTTGCGTGGACTTCAGCAGAACCAATTGCAGCCCGTGCATCACCACCATAAAGAACAGCGCCACGTCGATGAAATATTTCAGCGGCTTGGGAAAGGGGTGAAACAGATTGGAGAGCAGAAAGCCCCACACGCACAGCATCAGCAGGCGACCCAGATTAATCAGCATTTTCGGTTTTCTCTTGCGAACGGATATAAAGACGATAAGCCACCTGACCGGCGACTTTTTCACGGTGTAACTGCCAGTTGGCCGGGACATCAGCGGCGGCGCTTTCGGCTTCGGCCTCTACGTAGATCCAGGCCTCATCGGCCAGCCAGCCCTGCTGCTCCAGCAGCGTGACGGTTTCAGCCAGCAAACCTTTGCGAAAAGGCGGATCGAGAAACACCACGTCAAACGGCTGAGCAGAGTTCGCCAGCCAGTTTAGTGTGTTGGTATTGACCACCTTGCCATTGCCCTGCAGCAGGGCCAGATTTTTTTCCAGTTGCTGCGCCACCGGGCGTTCAAACTCCAACAGCGTGACGCTGCCGGCATAGCGCGACAGCGCTTCCAGGCCGAGTGCGCCGCTACCGGCGAAACAGTCCAGGCAGCGTGCGCCCTGGATCACCGGCGCCAGCCAGTTGAACAGGGTTTCACGAACGCGATCGGTGGTCGGACGCAGCCCGGGGCTGTTGGGTACCGGCAGTTTTCGTCCGCGCCATTGGCCACCGATAATGCGGATCTGCCCGGCCGCAGCCTGAGGCGTTTTTTTTGCCGATGCCCGTGGCGATATTCTTGTCATAGGTTTGCTTTGATGGTTTTTCTGGCGATGAGGCCGAATGAGTTAGCGATCAGTTGCCTCTATTCTACCGGTGAGACGCGCCGGGGGAAACGGTAAAACTTTGTTGCCTGATTTCACAGTGGAAAGCGTGCCGGATGCGTGTTGCTGGGCGAGGGAAAGTGATAGACTCGGCGAATTATTGTCAGCATAAGCAAGCCTTCGGTACGGAGTAGAGTCATAACATGGCAAAAGATAAGAAACGCGGGTTTTTCTCCTGGCTGGGCTTCGGCCAGAAGGAAGAAGAGCAACAGCAACCTGAGACGCCGGTAGAAGCGGCGGAAGATCAGGCCGTGGAGGTCCCGGCTGAGCCGGTCGCTCCCAAGCTGGATGACCAGCTCCCCGCGCAGGAATCTGAACCTGCCGCCTCCGTAGAGACGCCTGGGGAGTGGGACGGCAGTCTGACCGGCGAGCATATTGCAGAAAGCGTGCCGGCCGTCGTCGAACACTCTGCCCCGGCAGAAAAGCTGGCGGAGGAGATTGTCACCCTCACCGAACAGGTGGCGGCGGAGCAACTGCCGGCAGTTGAAGAGATTGCCGAACCGGTGGCTGTGGTTCAGCCTGAACCCGAACCCGCCATTGAGCCCGAGCCTGAAGCGGCCGTGATATCAGAACCCGAAGTGGTTACGCCAGAGCTGATTATCGCGCCAGAGCCGGAAGGGGTTGAACCGGAACCGGTGATGGTGCGCGAACCGGAAGTGATTGCGCCTGAACCTATTATCGTGCCAGAGCCAGAGCCAGAGCCAGAGCCAGAGCCAGAGCCAGAGCC
>JAAXZN010000050.1 GCA_012719855.1 Serratia liquefaciens
CGTCATGGCATTGCAGCGGCGAAGCGCGTTTATCTACCGGCGGCGCAATGAGTGCCGGTGCAGCAGGTTGTAACAGATGCTGATACTGGCCAAGCAAATCGCCGCTTTCGCTGTATCGGGTGGCGCTGTCTTTATACACGGCAACGTCAATAAAGGTTTCCTGCGTGCCCAGCGCCAGCTCAGGAAGATGCAGTTCTTCAGACTCGCCCGGCTGCAGGTGCGGCAGCTTGATGTCGTAGCTGGCCAGTTGACGGCCCCCGGCCTTCACGCTGACGACCAGCGTAATATCGGCCAGCGAACTGAACCAGTAGCGGTTTTTAACCCGCAGCACCGGCGTCCTCTCGCCTACGCCGCTGACCTCTACCGGGCACAGCACCTGCTTATATTCACGCAGGCCAGGACCGGGGCGCTGATCCGGGTAGATCAGGCCATCCATGCAGAAGTTATAGTTATTCGGGTAATCGCCGTAATCCCCACCGTACTGATAGCGTTCACGCCCCTGCGCGTCATGGCTCAGCAAACCGTGATCGCACCACTCCCAGATGTAATGCCCCTGAAGGCTGGCATGGCGGTTAAACACCGAATGATACTCGAACAGGCCTCCCGGCCCATTGCCCATGGCATGAGCGTATTCACACAAAATGCGAGGTTTGGCATGGGGATACTCGCCAAAGGCATTCATCATCGCCACCCGCGAATACATGGTGCTGATCACATCGACCACTTCCGCATCGCGGTCTTCTTCGTAATGCACCAGGCGAGTGGGATCCAGCGCCTTACAACGTTTGGCCATAGCGCGGATGTTGCAGCCATAGCCGGACTCGTTGCCCAGCGACCAGATAATGATTGAAGGGTGGTTTTTTTGCGCCATCACATGACGCTCAATACGCTCGACGTAGGCGTTTTCCCAGCGAGGATCGTCGGTGATGCGGCTAATATCGCCGACGTTAGCGAAACCGTGGCTTTCCAGATCGGTTTCCGCCATCACAAACAGGCCGTAGATATCGCACAACTCATAAAAGCGCGGATCGTTCGGGTAGTGGGCGGTTCGCACCGAGTTGATGTTGTGTTGTTTCATCAACACGATGTCGCGCTCCACCCGCGCCATATCAACCGCGCGCCCTTTGCGATGATCGTGATCGTGGCGGTTCACGCCATGCAGCTTCAAATAACGTCCGTTGACGTAGAACAGCCCCTCACGCACGCCGATCTCACGGAACCCGACTCGCTGCGGCACCACCGACACCAGATTACCGGCGTCGTCGTACAGACTGAGCAGCAATTGATACAGATACGGGTTTTCCGCACTCCACTGCTGCGGCTGGCTGACCGGGATCTCGAATCGGCAGCGGGCGCTGGCCCCGATACTGAGCTCATTTTCCCAG
Organism: Serratia liquefaciens; assembly: GCA_012719855.1. GTDB lineage: Bacteria > Pseudomonadota > Gammaproteobacteria > Enterobacterales > Enterobacteriaceae > Serratia > Serratia liquefaciens_A. The sequence continues at coordinate 1,386 of JAAXZN010000050.1, forward strand.
CGTTCGGCGACGCAGTCTTCACCGTCAAAAAGCTGAGCCTGCAGGCGATAACCGCTTGCCACGGCAGGGTTCAGGTTGCCAAGCTCGACATCCAGCGCCAGCACTGCATCGCAATACTGTTCATCGAAGCGAGTGACCAGCGTGAGATCGTGAATATGGGTACGTTGTTGACCGATCAGGTAAACGTCGCGGAAGATGCCGGCCATCCACCACATGTCCTGATCTTCAATATACGTCGAGTCGGCCCACTGCATGACGCGAACGGACAGCAGGTTTTCGCCCGCTTTCACATAGTCGCTAAGATCAAACTCGGCGGACAAACGGCTGCCTTTGCTGAAACCGACGTAGCGACCGTTGAGATACACCTCAAAGTAGGTTTCCACGCCGTCAAACTTGATGATGACCTGCTGATCTGCCCAGTCGTCGCCAAGCGTAAACTGACGTTGATAGGCGCCGGTCGGGTTGTTGGTCGGCACGTAAGGCACGTCGATCGGGAAGGGATAGCCTTCATCGGTATACTGCAGTTGGCCGTGACCTTCCATCTGCCACATGCCCGGCACGGTGATATCGCCCCAATCCGCCATCAGTTGGCTATAGAACGCCTCCGGCACCCGAGCGGGGTGTTCGAAGTAACGAAATTGCCAACGGCCGCTCAGCAGTTGAAATGCCGCACTGGCGTTGCGATCAAAGCTTAATGCCTGCGTGGCATTCCGATAGCTGAAGAAGCTCGCTCGCGGCGGTAAGCGATTCTCTGACTGTTTTTCTATGTTTTCCCAATGATTCACGTCGCGTCTCCCGACAACTTTCAATGGGAGAACGATAGTAAATATTTAGTAAAAACTACAGATCATATTTACTTAATGACGACGGGATCACAATAAATATGAAATGTCTTTTTTAATCATGACGTTAATTTTTAGCCGTTCGGCCTCCCTGTGCTGCCGCGATCGGCATAGGGCACAGGGGACCTTTTCAGGCAACGGTGGTATCGCGCAACTGAAGCGAGCTGGGAACAAAGATCGATAATGGAATGGTCCGTTCGTCACGAATACGCTCCGTCAACAGATTGACGGCCTGAGCGCCCATGGTTTCGGAAGGTATGCGAACGGTGGATAATGCAGGGAAAATAAAACGTGCGGTGGGGATATCGTTCACGCTGATCAGCGCAATCTGGCCAGGAACCTGAACCGAATGCTCGTGCAAGGCACGCAATACCCCGATGGCGATAGAGTCGGTCGCGACCAACAGGGCTGGCGGATAACCGCCCTTCTTGTCCAGCATTTGCCTGGCGCACTGGTAGCCCGCCTGACTGCTGAAATCGCCGGTGTAAATATCCTGCGGTCGTACCACGTTTTTCAAGCGGCCGTATTCCACAAAGGCTTGTTCACGCTGATCGGCCAGCGCCGGATCGTCGCGTCCGCCGATAAACCCAATCCGCGAGTAACCGCATTCGATGAAATAGTCGATCACCTTCTGGCTGATCTTGGTCAGATCGACATTGACGCAGTCGAACTGCGGGTCGTCGATGACACCGTCAACGAACACCACCGGCACTCGCTGCTGGCTTAGCTGTTCGTAAAGCGCAGGCTGCGGCCGGCCGATGACCAGCAGCGCGTCAGCCGCAGGCAAGGTTTTTTCACCGTTGAAGTCGTAGCAGGCCACCAGCGAAACATCCAACTTTTCGCATTGAGTTTCAATGCCATAGCGCATCGCCAAATAGTAGGGATCGTTAATCTCTATGGCTTGTTTATAGGTGAAAAGCGCGGCGAAAGTCAGCCGATGCCCGCTGTGACGTTTTGAAGGCTGGACTTTGTATTCGAGACGCTCCGCCGCTTCCAGGATTTTTTGCCGGGTTTGCGCCTTCACGCTCAGCGTGGGGTCGTCATTCAGCACCCGTGAAACGGTAGCGACAGACACGTTTGCAGCTTCTGCGATTTCTTTCAGTGTGGCCATAGAGTCTCAACGAATAGACAAAAACGCTAGCTTACCGGGACAGCTCAACGAGGTATACGCCTCGATACTCTCCCCCCTTTAAACCGCCAGAAACGTCCTTTTACCTCCAGCGCGGCGGTATCTGGTGCCATGCGTAGTTCTGCGGTTCGCAACGCCCGTAGCGAAGATACCCATTTCACCCTTTGTGATCAAGTTAAAGATTTACTGATATATAGGTATTTTTTACTAAAATATTTACTAATATGTGCTCCGTTTACCGCCGGTATGCGACGGTGTTTTTATCTCCTCCCAGGGAAAAGGGGCCGACCCACATGGCGTTAACGGTTCGAGTTGGCGGGCCCCCCGCAGGCTCGCCAATGACCCAAACCCAATGCGTGTCCATATGAAAATTAAACCCAAGAATAAAATATTGCCCACGTTATTGCTGATGTTGCCGCTGCCGTTGTTGGCTCAGGAATCTGTGGTACCGGCGGAGCATAACGTTCTGCCGCCCCCCGAACTGACCAATACCGGCCCTACCGCCCTGCGCTTTTACGGCGAGTTGGGTATCGGCGGCAGCGTCTATTTAAACGGGGAGCACCAGCATAAATACAGCGATGGCACCTATATCGAAGGCGGACTGGAGATCAAGCACGGCCAGTGGTTCGGCCTGCTCTACGGCGAAGGCTGGACGGTACAGGCCGACCATCAGGGTAATGCCTGGACGCCGGACCACAGTTGGGGCGGATTTGAGGGCGGCATCAACCGCTTTTATGCCGGTTACCGCACCGATGACGGCACCGAAATGATGCTTAGTCTGCGTAATGATTCCTCGCTGGACGATCTGCAATGGTGGGCAGACTTTACCCCGGAATACGGTTATGTGATCCCCAATACCCGCGATCTCACCTATGCAGCCAAGTTGCAGAACCTGACCGGTAAATTCCGCTACAGCCTGACCGCCGCACCGGAAAGTCGCATCGACGAGAGCAAGGCGCTGTTGCACTTTGGCAAATATGACCGCTATTCGGATAAGTACCGCTACCGGGCGATGGTCAACGGCTATACGCAATACGATCTGCAGGAAGGCCTGACGTTGTTAAACGGTCTGGAAATCACCGACGGCATGGGGCAACTCTATTTGCTGGGGCTGAAAGGGGAAAACCTGGCCGGTCGGGTCTGGCAGCACACCGGCAAGGGGGACGGCAATCACCCGGGCTCGGAGTCGGGCCTGATGCTGAGCGCCATGGTTGAAGCCGCCAAGGGGCTGTATTTCTCGACGGCCTACAGTTACGCCCGCCATCGGCTGGACAATGCGCCGGACACCGCAACCTCTTACGCGCAGGCCGGTATCTGGTACGAATATGCCGGCGGCAAGCTGGCCACCGCGTTGGACAGCAAATTTTATATGTCCAACGACAGCACCGACGCCAGCAACTCGGTGTTTCTGATGCAGTATTTTTATTGGTAACGCATAAAGGCAAACATAATGAAGATGATTAATAAACTGCCGTCTCTGGCCCTGGCTGTCTCCGCGGCCCTGACGATGTCAGGCTGCGTCTCTCACCCGGGTAACGAAAGCCCTCTGCGGGCGGAAGCCTATAAAAACGTGATTAATCGCAGCGGTGCCCCACACTACATGCTCGATTACGATTTTGATGAACACCAACGCTTTAATCCGTTTTTTGATCTTGGCGCCTGGCATGGTCATTTGCTGCCAAACGGCCCGGAAGGCATGGGCGGTTTCCCGGGCCCGGCGCTGCTCACCGAAGAATACATTAACTTTATGGCCAATAACTTCGACCGGCTAAGCCTGTATAAAAACGGTGAGAAAGTCCACTTCAGCATGAACGCCTACAGCATCCCCGGCGCGCTGATCCAGCGGCTTACCGCCCCAGGGATCGCGGTTAAACTGACGCTGCGATTCGCTACTGCCCGCACTTCGCTGCTCGAAACCCAAATCATTAGCGATACGCCACTGGAACTGGTGTGGGATGGCGAACTGTTGGAAAAATACTACGCCAAAGAACAAAAACCGCAGTCGCCGCCAACCATCGAGCAGGCATTCCCCGACTATACGCGGCACCTGTTGCCAACCAACGACGGCCTGCGGGTTACCTTCGGCAAGGTGCGCGCCGCTTCACAACTGATGACTTCCGGCGAGTCCGAATACCAAATTCATAAGTCGCTGCCACAGCAAACGACGGTCAATGGCCATAGGTTTATCGCCAAAGCCACGATTTCCGGCTCCACCACCTTCTATACCACTTACTCTCACCTGCTCACCGCCGCAGAAGTCCAGCAGGAACAAAGCAAGATTGCTTCGATCCTCGCCGATCCACAGCGCTACATGAACGCATCGACCCAGCGTTGGGAAAATTATCTCGACCGGGGGCTGTCGAATCCGCATGCCACCCAGGCACAGGAACGCGTGGCGGTTAAAGCGATAGAAACCTTAAACGCCAACTGGCGCGGGGCCGCCGGTGCGATGAAATTTGATTCGGTGACGCCTTCGGTCACCGGGCGTTGGTTCTCCGGCAACCAGACCTGGCCCTGGGATACCTGGAAGCAGGCCTACGCAATGGCGCATTTTAATCCCAACGTCGCCAAGGATAATATCCGTGCGGTGTTCGCTTTCCAGATCCAGCCTGACGACCCGCTGCGCCCGTGGGATGCCGGCTTTATTCCCGATTTGATCGCCTATAACCCCAGCCCGGAACGCGGCGGCGATGGCAGCAACTGGAATGAACGCAATACCAAACCCAGCCTGGCGGCCTGGGCGGTAATGGAGGTGTACCACACCACCGGCGATAAACAGTGGCTGGCCGAGATGTATCCTAAGCTGGTCGCCTATCACGACTGGTGGCTGCGCAACCGGGACCATAACGGCAACGGGGTGCCAGAGTATGGCGCCACGCGCGACAAGGCACACAACACGCCGGACGGTCGGATGCTGTTTAGCGTTAAACGTGGACAGCATGAGCAAAAGCTTGCCGGTTTGAACAACTATGATCGGGTGGTACGCTCCGGGCGTTTCGACAGTATTGAAATCCCGGCCCAGGTCGCCGCATCCTGGGAGTCGGGCCGCGACGACGCCGCCGCCTTTGGCTTTATCGATCCGGATCAGTTGGCCCATTACCTGGCGCAGGGCGGTAAACGGCAGGACTGGCAGGTGAAGTTTGCCGAAAACCGTGCCGCGGACGGTACCCTGCTCGGCTATTCGCTGCTGCAGGAATCTGTCGATCAGGCCAGCTACATGTACAGCGACAACCGGTATCTGGCCGAGATGGCCGATATTCTGAGCCGCAATACCGAGGCCGCCACCTTCCGCAGCAAGGCCGATAAACTGGCGGATTACATCAATAACTGCATGTTCGATAGCGCCAGCGGTTTCTTCTACGACATCCGCATCGAAGATAAACCGCTGCCCAATGGCTGCGCCGGTTACCCCATCGTGGAGCGAGGTAAAGGGCCAGAAGGTTGGTCTCCATTATTTAATGGCGCCGCCAGCCAACAACACGCCGACTCGGTAGTTAAAGTGATGAAGGATCAGCGTGAGTTCAACACCTACGTCCCTCTCGGTACGGCAGCGCTGACCAATCCGGCGTTCGGTGCCGATATTTACTGGCGGGGGCGGGTCTGGGTAGATCAGCTGTATTTCGGACTGAAAGGCATGGAGAGCTACGGCTATCGTGCCGACGCTGTCGCCATGGCCCAGGCTTTCTTCAACCACGCCGACGGGCTGGTGACCGACGGTCCCATCCGCGAGAACTACAACCCGCTGACCGGTATGCAACAGGGCGCGCCGAATTTCTCCTGGAGCGCGGCGCACCTCTACATGTTGTATAACGACTTTTTCACCCAGTAGTCTGTCCGTCACCCTGCCAGAGTGAATACTGGCAGGGTTAATGCACTGGCTATTGTTTGATCGGTATAACCAGCACGTCGACATTCAACTGGTTGATAGCATGCTGGGTTGAGGAAAACAGCTTGTTCCACAGATCGTGGTGATGGCCAAAAACCACCAGGTCGACGCTTTTATCCACCACCGCATTCTTCAACTCTTCGATAAAATCGCCGTGTCCGATGATCACCTCGTTGATCGGGTAATTCACATTCTGGGTCAGCGGCTCCAGCTCTTTCTTGATCTTCTCTTCAAAAGGGACGCCGTCGTAGCTTCTCTCAGAAAAACCAATCGCCGCGTGGTAGGTATCGTAATGGATATCCACGTAGATCAGAGAGAGCCTCGCTTGCAATGCCGCGGCCAATCTCGCGCCTTTTTCCACCAACCGTTTTCCGTCATCACTCAGGTCGGTGGCAATCATAATATGTTGATAGCACATAGCGCCTCCTGTCATTGATTCATAGAGACCCCGATTTGCACGGCAACATTTCTGTTGTCCCGTTATGGATAATTTTAGTTCAGAAACCCGAGGGACGAACGGGCATCTTGCCGTTGGAACAGCCCCGTTACCGGGGCTGGATACGCCATGATGACGCGGGCCGTCAGCGCGTTATTTCTGGCTTTGCGTGTAAGGGGTATACACGCCGGTCAGGCTTTCGAGGAAGGCAACAATATCATCGACATCCTGCTGCGGCAGTTCGGTACCCACCTGATAGCGCAGCATCAGTTTGACCGCCTCATCCAGCGTGGCGACATCCCCGCGATGGAAATAAGGCGCCGTCAGTGCCACATTGCGCAGGCCGGGCACCTTTTGCCGTAGCCTGTCGCGCGCTTCGCTGGTGACGTTCATGCGCCCGATATCCGCGGCGGTAATTTCACCAAAATTGAAGTCGCGTTTCAGCCCCAAGGGCTCGAAGGAACGCCCACCCAGGATGGTTCCCCCGTGGCAAGTGGCGCATTTGTTGTCCTTAAACAGCTGATAACCGTGTTTCTGCTGCATCGTCATGGCATTGTCATCGCCGCGCAGCCAGCTGTCGAAAGGCGAGTCCGGCGTGATTAAGGTTTTTTCAAATTCGGCGATGGCATCCGTAATAGTCTCGCCGCTAAGGCCCTGCGGATAGGTGGCGACAAAATCACGGGTTAATATCGGATCCTTGTCCAGCTTGCCGATGATCTCCTCCCAGGATTTGGAGGCCATTTCGATAGGGTTGAGCGGCGGTCCACCGGCCTGCACCTGCAACGTTGGCGCGCGGCCGTCCCAGAACTGCTCGCTGTTGAACACGGAGTTGAATACCGTTGGCGCATTTATCGGCCCTACCGCGCCGCCAACGCCAATCGACGTTTTTCTGCCGTCTACACCGCCGGTATTGAGTGAATGGCAGTGGGCACAAGAGAGAGTGCTGTCTCCGGAAAGACGCGGGTCGTGATACAGTCGAAAACCCAGTGCCACTTTCTGTGCGTCGACGGGCAATGCCTTGGGGATCGGCTGAATCGGCTCATTGCGGTGTTCCACGGCGGCCTCGTTACTGGCGTAGTAACGCGCGCGCTGCTGCGCTATCCAGCCAAGCAAGGTCTCGCGCTCTTGCTCATTCACCTGCCCCGCCCAATGCAAGGCGACATACCGTGTCGGCGGCATGGTCTTATGCTGCATCACCCATTCAATCTTGTTCAGATCGCTTTGTGATACCGCTTTATCTTCGATCAGGCTGGCACGCACAGGTGCCAGGTTAAAAGACTGATAGCCGAGGCGGATATCGTATTCCATCAGCTGTTTGGCAATGGGAAAAGAGGCATAGAAGGGAAGTTCGGCAGAAGGTGTATGGCAATAATCGCAGCCCTTTTCTCTCAGCAATCCGAGAACCTGATTATTTTTCTCCAGCGCCGAGCGCGGTGCCTGGCTGTACACCGTTCGCTGAGTATCGTGATACCAAACATAGCCCGAAAGCCCCAGATAACATAAGACCATGCCGGTAAGGGACATCGCCGCAATACGGGTGACCTTTTTCATTTTTCTATCCTTATGAGGTATTGCCCATCCAATAGACAGTCGCCCGGCAATAGTAGAGAGGAAGATGCGCCGCATAATTGATAACAATCAATGAATAACCCAGCCTGTGCCTATAGCTGTAATAGCGTTTGCCTATCAGCGTGCCGATATAAAATCGGCGGCTATTTTCTTAAGGCATCCAGGCATTGAAATATCCCCAGGATTTCAAACGCCTGTTTATTTTCTAAATCCGGATAGTCCTTTGATTTTATAAATAATTAAATCAGCAAACGTGACACCAGAAATAAATCACCGCTTCTCTCCACTCATTTCCATATTGAAACGCTTCTTTAGGGTTTATGCCCCCCTGCCTGCGCCCTGCTCTCAACCAGTCATTTTGGCTAAAAGCACCGTTGACAGGTTTTTTATCAAATGCGAGGATAATGGTATCGATTCGATACCAAAACAACATTCAGATCAACAAACAAAAGGATAAATAACTATGCATATCAATGTATTTGACACTCATGTACATACCAGGGATGGTCGCTATCTGCATTTCGACGTGTTCACCGACAGCAATGATCTGGCGCAGGCCAGACGCTATGCGCAACAGTTTCTCAAGCAGAACAACATTGAGGAGGACAATATCAGCCAAAGCAGCTGTGCCTTCTGTCACAGCGAGTCCTCCAGCCCTGAGGTGGAGCAGGCTATTGGCCAAACGGGCTATTACATTTTTAAAATGCAGGGTTGCCAGGGGATGTCATGACAGCTTACCGGCCGATAGACTGCGAACTGCATGATTATTTGGAAATTGCCTGCCTCTACGGCTACCGGCTGAACGTTGAATTGGTTAACGGGCAGTGTTTTCAGGCGACGGCGTTAACCACCCAGACGCTGGAGAATGAGGGAGAGTTTATTTATTTCGATAATCAACGGGTTTGCCGCCTGGATCAGCTTTCGGCCATTACCCCGCAAGGGCGTCATGCCCTCTTTGGTCGCATCGCGCTGACGCAATGAGGGCAGGACAAAATAACCCGATGGCCGGGATCACCGCACGCGCTGGGCTTCAAACCAAACGTTGCACACCGACAGGATCAGCGTGTTGGCATCTTTTACCAGCACGTTATCCCCTGGCACACCGTCGGTACCCTGATCGGTAATGCCTTTGATTGTGGTATCGGCATGCTGGATCATCACCCGCTCAACCGCCGGCGTGCTGATGCCCAGCATCGGGAAATCGATATAAGAACTGCTGCCGGAATTGTCCTCGACGAACTCCTGCGCTTCCACCGTGCTTAGGGTGGCCCCCTCGCTTTTCAACTCGGTGCCGTTCCAGGTGAAACTCCCTGCTTTATAACCGATCTTGCCACCGATCAGCCCTTTCGCCTGCTGTTCATCCCAGCACCCCACGGTTTGGGTCGGCAGGATCTTGCTGACATGCCAGTTGCCCAATAACGTTTTCGGGATAGGTGCCGCCACGCTCTCCGCCGCCTGCACCTGAGCCGCTGATACGCAAGTCAAAACCACCAATGGCAGCAACGCCTTGCGCCACATGTTAAATCGCATTGTCTTTTCCTTTGGCTATTCGCGCCCCGGTTGGGCTTTCCGTCATCATAATAAGCAGGCGGATCCCCCGTCAAAACAAACTGTATACCAGGGCACAAACAGGATACACCGGGCCGATTAGCCCAGTGGCCATCCCCGGCGCCCCTCTTCCCCTTCTACCCACTGCGCTTCTCCCGCTAACGGCAAGCGCCGATCGTCCAGATAACGGTAGTGACGGCGAGCCAATGCCAACAGGCTAAAGTCCAGTGTGGTCGACAGCGCCCCCGCCGCACGGCCCAATCCGGCGACTTCGCGCCCCATCGGATCGACAATCAGGCTTTCGCCGGCGAACTGCATCCCCCCGCCGTCGCCACAGCGGTTGGTCATGGCGACAAACATCTGATTATCCTGCGCGCGGGCCACCGCGGCATTGCGGTGCACCGGGCCATAAGGGTCCATATTGCCGTTGGTCACCAGCAGCAATTGGCAGCCCATAACGGCTAACGCCCGGGCGTTTTCCGCGAACTCAAGATCGTAGCAAATCAACAGCCCGATACGCGTTCCACGCCAAACGCCACACACCAACGTATCGCCGGGAATGACGGCAGCACGCTCATCCGGCCACAAATGGGTTTTGCGATAGTGCAGATAGATCCCCTGCTCCGGCGTGATCAGCACCGTACTGTTGAACACCCCCTTATCGGTGCGTTCAAGAAAGCCAATTACCAGCGCGACATCGTATTGGCGGCTGGCCTGCACCAGCTGCTGTAACTCCGCACCGTCGCTTTGCAGGGCATAGTCGGTGTCGCCCTGCGCTACGGCAAAGCCGGTGAGCTGGGTTTCCGGGAACAGAATAAGGTTGCCGCCCTTGGCGTAACGCTCGATAAATGCCAGAACCTGCGCCAGGTTGTCGGCAACGCAGCCCTCCCGGCAGGGCAATTGGGCCAGGGTTATTTCCATTTTATCCTCCACGCGGAACACAGTAATAATAATGGTAGTATGCCCGATACAGCCATTCTGGCTATTCCATGACAGGGGTAGCATCAGTGGGTAACAGCAGCCTTATTTCTCCCGAGACGCTGGCCTGGCATCGGGCATTCGGCCAACTGGTCGATAACCTCGACGGGGCGGATTTCTGGCTTAGCTGTACGCGCCTGTTGAAGGGGCATATCCCGTTTGAAAACTGGGTGGCGCTGCTGTTTTCTCCCCAGCATCCACCACAGATCCTGGCTGCCAGCGACGAAAGCGACGGCAGTGACGAAGCGCTGTTTCACGATTACCAGAAAGGGCTCTATCTGCTCGATCCTTTCTACCTGGATGCCTGGGCACGCCAGCGCACGGGGCTGTTACGTCTGGACGACGTCGCGCCCGCCAATTTTGCGGCGACGGAATACTATCAACACTATTTCAACCATAACGTCGGTGGTGATGAGGTGCATTTCAACCTGCTGGTGGAGCCGCAGCGCATGCTTTGCCTGTCGTTGGGCGCCTCTCGGCGCTACAGCGATCGTCACCTCGGCGTGCTGGCTCTGGTCGAAAGTTGGCTACTGCCATTGATGCGCCAGCGGATGCGTTTCGAAAACGCCAGCGATGATGGCGACAGCAACTTCTCACTGTCGTCGTTGCCCGGCGGCGCACCATTGACGGAACGGGAAAACCAGGTCAGCCAACTGATGCTGGCGGGCTGTTCTACCAAGGAGATCGCCCGCCGCCTGCAGATTTCTATCGAGACGGTACGGGCGCATAAAAAGCATCTGTACTCAAAACTGGGCATCAACACGCAGTCCGAACTGTTTGCGCTGTTTTGGCGCAGCCGCGGAGCCTGACCTCCCTCATAGCAAATCGCTATTAATCATAGAGAATCAGTATTTTATTTTAGTCAGCCGATTATCTAGAGTCAGTGCCACTCTTCAGCCTGCAAGAACCAGCAGGCTATTTTGACAAGGACTCTGGGAAAATGACATTTACGCTGAAAAAACTCACCGCGGCGCTGGCGGTGACAAGTGCCCTGCTACTGACCGCCTGTGGACCCACCGAACAGGACAACCACCACATCAAAGTCGGCATCAGCTCCGGCATCGATCAGGCGATGTGGGCGGTCGTGCAGAAAGTCGCCAAACAAAAATACGATCTGGATGTGGAAGTGGTGACCTTCAATGATTACGTGTTGCCCAACGAAGCGCTGAATAATGGCGATCTCGACATCAACTCCTTCCAGCACAAACCTTACCTGGAAAAACAGATCCAGGAGCGCGGTTATAAACTGGTGGCGGTAGGCAATACCTTCGTTTATCCGATCGCCGGCTATTCGAAAAAAATCTCATCGCTCAGTCAACTGGCCGACGGCGCACAGGTTGCCGTCCCCAATGATCCGACCAACCTAGGCCGCTCACTGTTGCTGTTGCAAAAACAGGGGTTGATTGTGCTGAAGGAAGGCGTCGGGCTGCTGCCTACCTCATTGGATATCGTCAGTAATCCGAAGAACTTGAAAATCGTCGAGATCGAAGCGCCACAGCTGCCGCGAGCACTGGATGACAAACAGATCGCACTGGCGATCATCAACACCAACTACTCCAGCCAAATTGGCCTGTCGCCGGCCAAGGACGGGCTGTTTGTCGAAGACAAAAACTCCCCTTACGTCAATATTTTCGCCAGCCGGGTGGATAACCAGAACAGCGAAAACGTGAAGAATCTGGTCAAGGCCTACCAGACCGATGAGGTTGCCGCCAGCGCCGCCGAAATCTACAAGGGTGACGCCGTTAAAGGCTGGTAATTTGCATTTCCCCCGTGGCGGCCGTCACGGGGTTCTTTCCTTCTCCCCCCCTGACGCCCTGGTTATTTCCCGATCGTTTTTCACTCGGTTAGATCACAAATTGAACAATGGCCGCTAGGTAAAAAAAGCTGCAATGTTGTATACAAGTTTGCGTAAATGTTTTCTATTTGTTTCAAAAAACTTCGGGTGAAAATAATGAAAAATAGAAAAATCAAGCTGTTGCTGGCCGCGGGGGCTCTGGCTGCGGTCGCGGCGCTGGCGGTCGCCGGCAAGGTGGAGAATGCCGACAAGACCTTCCTTTCCGTGGCCACCGCCTCCACCGGCGGCACCTATTACCCGATGGGCGTCGGGCTGGCCAACGTCTGGAGCAACCGCCTGAAGCAGAACGGCATCCAGGTCAGCGGGCAATCCTCTGCGGGATCGATAGAGAATATCGATCTGCTGCAGAAAAACGAGGCACAGCTAGCGATCCTGCAAAGCCTGATCGCCGTCGAAGCCTATCAGGGCGTGCGCAATTTTGAAGGCCGCGCCTACGGCCACCTGCGCTCCATCTCGATGCTGTGGCCAAACGTAGAACACTTTGTGATGCTGGAAAACAAAGTCAAGGACGGCACCCTGAATGACATCGCCGGCAGCCGTTTTTCGGTGGGACCACAGGCCAGCGGCACCGAGCAGTCCACGCTGATCATTTTGCAAGGGGTCAACCTGAGCAAGAAATCGCTGACGCCGGAGTATCTGGGCTATGGCGACACCGTTTCGGCCATGCGCGACGGGCGGCTCGACGGTGGTGCCCTGCCTGCCGGGGTACCGGCGGCAGCGGTCACCGACATGTATGCCAGCGGCGTACCGTCACGCATTCTCAACGTCACCGATGAACAGCTGGCCAATATCAACGCCATCGCCAATTCCTGGTTCCGTTTTGATATCAAGGCCGATACTTACCCACGGCAGAGCAAAGCGGTCTCTACCATCGCCCAACCCAATATTCTGGTGGCCCTGAATGGCCTTGATGAAAAGCTGGTATATGACCTGACCAAAACTCTGTTTGAAAACCTGCCGGAAGTGCATCAGGTCCACAGCGCCGCCAAATACATTTCGCTGGAGAATGCGCTGAAAGGCGTCTCTGTGCCGCTGCATATGGGCGCTTATAAATATTATCTGGAGGCCGGGGTCAGCGTGCCCGACTACCTGATCCCACCGGAAGCGGCAGCGCTTGCTGCCAATCGATAAGGAGGTCGTATGAGCACTAACAACCTGTCACCGCAAAATGCCGTCGATCTGGATAAGGAAGCCGGGGCCGGTAGCCGCCCGCTGAGCGGTATCTACTTGCAGTTGGCCACGGTGCTGGCGATAGCGATTTCCGCCTATGCCATTTATGCCAATGCGCTGTCGAATACCCAGGAGTTCTACCGCAATACCACTTTTCTCAGCGGCATTCTGATCCTCGGGTTCATTTTATTTCCGTTCTCTCGCCGCCACGCCACCAGCAAATTCAACCGCTGGGACTACCTGTTTATCATCCTGACGCTGGTCAGCTACGGGTATTTCTACGCCAGCTATCTGGATTTGCACGTGGTGCGCAAGAGCATTCCCAATACCACCGACTACCTGATGGCGGTGATCGGCATCGGCGTACTGTTTGAAGCCGCACGCCGCACCACGGGGTATTTCATCCCTGGGCTGGCGACCTTCGCTATCGTTTATGCGCTGTTCGGGCAGTACTTTATGGGCATTTTCGGCCACGGCGGCTTCTCGTTCGAACGCCTGCTGTACCGGCTGTTTATGACCAGCGAAGGGATCTTCGGCATCACCCTGTCCACCGCCTCCACCGCCATCGTGGTATTTATCCTGTTTGGCGCGTTCCTCAGCGTCAGCGGAGCCACGGCGTTGTTCAACGATTTGGCACTGGCGATGGCCGGTCGCCGTCGCGGCGGCCCGGCGCAGGTGGCGGTGATCTCCTCGGCGCTGACCGGCTCCCTGAGCGGCAGCGCGGTGGCTAACGTCGCCACCACCGGCACCTTCACCATTCCGCTGATGAAAAGCATCGGCCTGTCGCCCCGCTTTGCCGGTGCGGTTGAGGCCACCGCCTCCACCGGTGGAATGATCATGCCGCCGATCATGGGGGCCGCCGCCTTTATCATGGCCGGCTTCCTCGGCATTTCGTATACCACCATCGTGATCGCCGCCATTATTCCCGCATTGCTCTATTACGCAGCGCTGATTATTGCCATCGATCTGGAGGCTAAAAAACAGGGTCTGAAAGGCATCAGCAAAGAAAATATTCCCAAGGTGAAAGCCGTGCTGAAGGCGCGCGGCCTGCTGTTGCTGCCGTTGATCATCGTTATCGGCACCCTGTTGCTGGGCAAAACGCCGATCTATGCCGGGTTCCTCGGTATTATTTCGATCATCGTCGCCAGTTGGATCACCCCCGATACCACCGTGCGCATGACGCCGAAAAAAATCGCTGAAGCGCTGAACGAAGCGGCTCGCGGTTCTATTCAGGTGACGGTAGCCTGCGCCGCCATCGGGGTGATCATCTGCGTGGTCACCATGACCGGCATCGGTTCCACGCTGGCGTTTAATATCGTCGCGATGACCGACAACACCCTGTGGATGATCCTGCTGGTGGTGATGCTGGTGTGTATCGTACTGAGCATGGGGCTGCCTTCTACCGCGCTGTATATCGTGGTGGCAGTTACCGTCTCGCCGATCCTGATCAAGGCCGGCGTGATGCCGCTGGCGGCGCACTTCTTTGTGTTCTGGTTTGGCGCCTTGTCCAACATCACGCCGCCGGTGGCGCTGGCCAGTTACACCGCCGCCAGCATCGCCCGCGCCGACCCGATGCAGACCTCGTGGGACGCCGTACGCCTTGCGCTTCCGGGCTTTATTATCCCGTTTATTCTGGTCTACAACCCGATGCTGCTGATGCAGGGCGACGACCTTAATACGCTGTCGGTGATCCATATGGTGATCAGCGCATTGGTAGGGATTTATGCGCTGTCGATCGCCAGCGCCAACTTCTGGATGATGAAAACTCACTGGCTGGAGCGGATATTGTTTAGCGTAGCGGCTATCCTGCTGATTAAACCGGGTCTGCTGACCGACTTGGGCGGCGCGGCGCTGATTGTCTCTGCGGCGTCTGTGCATCTTTTGCGTTTCAGGCGGAGCCATCCGCAGAGGGCGATGAATGATCAATAAAGTGACGCGCCAGAAGGCCTCACATCAGGTGCTGGCGCAGTTGAAAGAAGGCATCAGTAACGGCACCTTCCCCGTCGGGGAAAAACTGCCGTCAGAGAACCTGCTGGCGGAGGCCTTTGGCGTCAGCCGGGTGCCCGTGCGTGAGGCGCTCGGCATCCTCGAGGTCAGCGGGATTATTTCTTCGCGTCAGGGGGGCGGCCACCGGGTGGAACAACATTCCCTGCTGAGCAAATACCAGCCGCTGGTGTTGGAAATAGCCGATCCGGATGAAGTGGAAGCGCTGCTGGAAATGCGCGAGGTGATTGAACAACAGGCGGCATGCATGGCCGCCGAACGCCATACCGAAGAGGAACTGCGGGCGATAGAATTGGCCCTTAACGACTTCAAACGCTGCACCCTCGACGAAGGTTTGATTGGCCACCGAGAGGATTACCTGTTCCACCGCGCCATTATGCAAGCCTCGCACAACCCGTTTTTCGTGCAGATCCTGGATAACATGCACGAATTGTATCTTGGCGTGCTGGTGTATTCACTCAGCAAGAACCTTGGCCGTCAGGCCGAACGCCAACGGGTGATCGACGAACACCAACGGGTTTTTCTGGCGATCAAGGCTCGCGATCCGGCGGCGGCCACGGCCGCTATGCGGAACCATCTCAGCAACGTACGCGGCAAATTGCGCCGCCTCGACCATGAGGAGTTAGGGTAATCATGCATGACGTGATCATTATCGGCGCAGGTCTGGTGGGGTTGGGGGTCGCCAATGCGCTACAGGAAGCAAACCCCGAGCTGCGCATCCTGATCCTGGAAAAAGAAAATGGCCCGGCGGCCCACCAAAGCGGCCATAACAGTAACGTAGTGCATTCCGGCATTTACTATGCCCCCGGCAGCCTGAAGGCGCGGCTGGCCAAGCTGGGCAATCAAAGCATGTTCGCCTTCTGCCGCGAGCATGATCTCTATCAGGATCAGTGTGGCAAAGTGATTGTGGCAACCCAATTGAAGGAACTGGCTTTACTGGAGAATATCTACCGGCGCGGGCGACAGAACGGGCTCGCGGTCAGCCGATTGTCGCAGGCGCAGTTAAAGGAACGCGAACCGCACGTCAACGGAATTGAGGCGCTGCTGGTGCCGGATGCCGGCATCGTCAATTACAGCCAGGTGGCGGCAAAGCTGGCGGAGGTCATCCAGCAACGCGGCGGCGAGATCCGCTATGGGCAACAGGTAGAAAGCATTACTGAACGCAGTGACGGCGTCAGCATCGGCACTCAGCACGCGGCGTATCAGGGCAAGTGGCTGGTTAACTGCGCCGGTCTGTTCAGTGACCGCATCGCCGCACTGGCCGGCTATCAGACCGGCATGAAGATCGTGCCGTTCCGGGGTGAGTATTTTGTGCTGAACGAAGAAAAAAACCATCTGGTGAATCATCTGATCTACCCAGTACCTAACCCGGACTTCCCTTTCCTCGGCGTGCATTTTACCCGCATGTACAACGGCAAACGCGACGTTGGCCCCAACGCAGTGCTGGCATTCAAACGTGAAGGTTACCGCAAGTGCGATTTCAGCCTGCGGGATCTGAGCGAAGTGCTCGGCTATCGAGGATTCTGGAAAATCGCCGGCAATTATCTTGGCGAAGGGCTGGCAGAAGTTCGGCGCTCCCTGTCACGCCGGCGCTTCACCGAGAATGCACGTCAGCTTATCCCCGAACTGCAGCCGGAGGATATCCGGCCCGGGCCGGCCGGGGTTCGTGCCCAGGCGCTGACCGCCGACGGCAAACTGGTGGATGATTTTCATTTTGTGAAGGGCCGCCGCTCGCTGCACGTCTGCAATGCACCCTCCCCGGCAGCGACCGCCTCACTGGAGATTGGCCGCGAGATCGTGCGCCAACATCTTGCTGCGCTTTGATGTTAAAGCCCGCGGATGCGGGCGTTTCCAGCTTACTTTGCCGCGTATTTTTGCATATTGGCCGGCGTGACCAGTTCAAACGGGATCCAATAATAGGGTTCCAGCTTTTCGCCCTTGATCATCCGCTGCGCCACGTCGACCGAGGCCTTGCCCTGGCCGACGGCGTCCTGGAATACCGTGACCTGCATCTTACCGGAAGATAACGCTTTCAGGCCGTCCGGGGTGGCATCGATACCGCCAATCAACACCTTGCTGTCTTTTTTACCGGCCTGTTGCAATGCCATGATCGCGCCTATCGCCATCTCGTCGTTGTTGGCCGCGACGATATCAATGGGCTCACCGTTGGTTACCCAGTTCAGCATCAGATCCATACCCTCGCTGCGCGAGTAGTTGGCGCTTTGCTTTTGCACCACTTTCATTTTCGGGTACTTGGCCACCACCTGCTCCACGTCTTTGGTGCGTTGCAGCGCACCGGCGTCGGTCAGGTTACCGATCATGATGGCCACGTTGCCCTGATAATTTGCCAGGCGCGCCAGCTCTTCCATCTGCAAGGTACCGGACTGTTTCTCGTCGGAGCCGACGAACACCACGCCGGAAGGCAGCGTGCTGTCGCCCGGCGTACGATTCACATACACCAGCGGAATACCCGCCTTGGTCACCAACCTGGTGATCGCAGGCGTGCCCGCCGAGTTGACCGGGTCGACGATGATCGCGTCTACCCCGGCGCTGATAAAGCTCTGCACCTGATCGGTCTGGCGGCCAACGTCACCGCGCGCATCTTCGAACTGCACGGTAATGCCGCGTGCCTTGGCTTCCTTGTCGATCGAATGGCGGATGATGGTCAGGAAATTCTGGTCGAAATAGGCCATCGATACGCCGATAGTCTCCGCCAGTACCGAGGTGGAACAGCTAAGCGCCGCCACCAGCACGATTCTTTTTAGGTATTTCATGGTGATTCCCCTGAGGTAAAAAAACCGCCGGGCAAGCCGCACCGGCGGAGATTTACGGCAATCAGTGTTTTTTGCGGTTACGGTGCATGTCGATAGACACGGCGGCGACGATAATCACGCCTTTGATAATGTCCTGAATATAGGAGTCCACGCCGATAAAGGTGAATCCGCTTTTAATCAGCCCGAGGATCACCGCACCAATCAGCGTGCCGGTAATGCGCCCAACGCCGCCCATCAGGCTGCTGCCGCCGATGACCGCGGCGGCAATCGCATCCAGCTCGTAGGACATGCCCATGCTCGACTGGCCGCTGCTGACGCGCGCCGCCAAGACCACGCCCGCCAATCCGGCCAGACCGCCGGCGATGGTATAGACCGTCACCAGGTATTTATTGACGTTGATGCCGGAAACTCTGGCGGAGGTCATGTTACCGCCGATGGCGTAGATGTACTTGCCGTAGCGGGTATGTTTCAACGCGATGTGGAAGATCACCGCAATCACCAGGAAGATGATCACCGGCATCGCGCCCTGACCGATTGAGGTGAAACCGTCGGACAAAAAGCTGACCGGGTTGCCCTGGGTGTAATACTGCGCCAGGCCACGTGCCGACACCATCATGCCCAGAGTGGCGATAAACGGTGGAATGCCAGTACGGGTGATCAGGAAGCCGTTGATAAACCCGCAAACAATACCTACCCCGATCCCTGCGCCGATCGGGATCGCCGCCGGTAGGTCTAGTAGCGCCGGGTACATCGGCGAAATGCTGTCTGACGTTTGCGCCAGGCTGGCCGCCACCACCGCCGTCAACGCAATCAGCGAGCCGGAAGAGAGATCGATACCGGTGGTGATAATGACCTGGGTCACGCCCACCGCAATGATGCCGATAATCGCTACCTGCAACACGATCAGCAGCAGCCGGTTAGGGTTCATCAGGAATGACTGGTCGCGGATGTACCAGCCGAGGATTTCAAAGACCAGCGCGATGCCGATCATCACGATAAAGATGCCGGTATCTTTCGGCATTTTGCCGCTCAGGCCAGAGAACAGGGGCGCTTTACCCGCAAGCGGCTTCTCAATTTTTACATTACTCATGGTGGTTCACCTTTGCGTTATTCAGAGGCCAGCGCCAGGATTTTTTCCTGATCCGCTTCTTCTTTATCCAAAATGCCGGTAATACGGCCGCCGTGCATCACCATCACCCGGTCGCTCATGCCGAGGATTTCCGGTAATTCCGACGACACCAAAATAATGGCGACGCCGCGGTTCGCCAGCTCGCTGATCAGGCGATAGATCTCCGCCTTGGCCCCGACGTCGATGCCGCGAGTTGGCTCATCGAGGATCAATATTTTGGGCTGGGCCAGCAGCCAGCGGGCAATAAGCACCTTCTGCTGGTTGCCGCCGCTGAGGTTATTGATGATTTGGTCCATGGTCGGGGTTTTGATATTGAGCTTTTTGATCTGCTCCATGCAGTCTTTAGCCATTTGCACATGGCTGACAAACCCGTTCTTGCCGATGTACTCCGACAGATTGACGATGCTCATGTTCTCGACCACCGACAGCACCAGGAACAGCCCGGATTTTTTGCGGTCTTCGGTGAGGAAAGCCAGGCCGAGTTCGATGGCCTTTGAGGGGGAATCGACCTTTGCCGCCTTGCCCTCGATAAAAATACTGCCGCCGTCCGCCGGGTGCATGCCGAACAGGCTTTCCATCACCTCGCTGCGCCCGGCGCCCACCAGCCCGGCGACGCCGAGGATCTCGCCGCGCTTCACGCTGAACGAGACATCGTGGAACCAGTCCGAACGCCGCAGCCCTTCGACCCGCAGCACTTCCTCGCCGATATTGTTGTTGAATTTAGGGAACATCTGGGTCAGTTCGCGCCCCACCATCATGGTGATCAGCGACTGTTTGGTCAGGTTTTCGGTTTTATCGCTGGCAATAAAGGTGCCGTCACGGAAGATGCTCACCTCATCGGTGATGGCAAAAATCTCGTCCATCTTGTGGCTGATGTAGATAATGCCTTTGCCCTGCTCACGCAGCTCGCGAATGATGGCGAACAGATGCACCACCTCACCCTCGGTCAGGGCCGAGGTGGGTTCATCCATGATCAGGACATCCGCGTTGTAGGAAATCGCCTTGGCGATCTCCACCATCTGTTGGCTGGCGATGCTCAGTTCGCCCACCATCGTTTCCGGCTTGAGTTTGATGTTCAGCCGCGCCAGCAGCTCGCGGGTTTTCTTGTTCAGTTGATCATGGTTTACGAACCCCAGCTTCGCCGGCTCACGCCCCAGCCAGATATTTTCCGCTACCGTCATATAAGGCACCAGGTTGAGTTCCTGGTGAATCATGGAAATGCCCGAATGCAGCGCCTGCAGCGTGTCGCTGAAGGTCACCGGTTGGCCTTTTATTTTAATGGTGCCTTCATCGGGGTGATAAATACCGATTAAACATTTCATCAGCGTGGATTTTCCCGCGCCGTTTTCGCCCATTAAAGCGTGCACGCTGCCTGGTTTGATTTTAATTGAGACCTTGTCCAGCGCCTTTACGCCGGGAAACTGCTTACTGATGCCTTCAGCCTCAAGAACATAAGGATACATACTGATAACCTCCGCCGTTCGTCAATGCATCCCTGCCGTATTTACCGCCGTGTACCGGGTAAATACGGCAAAGGATATAACCGCGCTGCTTTAACGCTTATTTTCTGTTCTTGTCGGCAAATTCCTGATAATTGGCCTTGGTGATCAGCTGATAAGGGATCAGGACGTTGCTTTCCACCTTCTCGCCTTTAACCAGCTGAATGGCGGTTTGCACCGCACCTTCGCCCTGGCCTTTAGCGTCCTGGAATACGCTCAGCGCCAGATCGCCCTTCTTGATGAATTCCAGCGCATCCGGGGTACCGTCAACGCCGGCCACCAGCACGCCCGTTTTCTTCGCCTGTTTCAGCGCCAGGATCGCGCCAATGGCCATTTCGTCGTTGTTGGAGGCGATGGCATCAATCTGCTGACCGGTCAGCGCCCAGTCGGTGGTAATGTCTACGGCCTCCTTGCGGCCCCACTTGGCGGTTTGCTTGTCGAGGATTTTGATGCCGGGATACTTGGCCGCCACCTCTTCCACGCCGCGGGTACGGTCGCGGGTCGCTTCATTGGACAGTTCGCCCATCAGGATCATCACGTTGCCCTTGCCGTTCATCAGCTTGGCCAACTCTTCCATCTGCAGCTTGCCGGCCAGTTTGGAATCTGAACCTACGTAGGCCATGCCCGCAGGCAGCGTCACTTCCGGACGGCGGTTAACGAACACCAGCGGGATCTTGGCGCTTTCCGCCAGTTTGATCATCGGTTTCACGCCCTGGGTATCGACCGGGTTGAGGATAATGGCGTCGACGCCCTGACTGACGAAGTTCTCAATCTGTTGGATCTGCTGGGCGATATCCCCTTTCGCATCCTCAAATTGACCGCTGACGTTGCCGTCCTGTTTCATTTTGCTCTGCATTGACTGGCGTAGGATGGTGAGGAAATTGTCATCGAAATAAGCCATTGAAACGCCGATTTTGATGTCTTTTGCCAATACGCTGGCCGGCAGCATGCACATCATTACCGAGGTGACGATCAGTTTCTTCAGCTTCATGTTCTGTACCCTTTAATCGTTAGAGTGAAGAGGCCTGTTGATTTGACAGCTAATGAAAAATATTTTTTACATTCAAACAACAATCCGGTCGGTGTTATCCCTTTGATACGGCAGATTTACCGCTTTTTTTCCATCTTCTGGCAGTGTGTGAAATTTTGATCGATGTCTCAAAATAGATTAAAAACAATCAATTGAAATAAAACTTTTGGCAAAGACGTGACGCCCTTGCGTCACTATTAAATGTTTATTTCATAATTGAGATTATTGAAACTTTTTAACCCAAACAAGCGAAACATGCGTTTTGGAATAACCAAGTAACAAAAACATGACACGGATCTAACAAATGACGCAAAAGCCACCAGCCCGCTCGTGGCTTTAGTGCGTTCAGCGGCGGGAAACGATCTGCTGCGATGAAAAAAGGTGAGGCGTTCTCTCAGTAAATATGCGAGCGAGCGCGCAGTTTGCGGATCCGTGGTTTCCTCCCCCGGTTTACTCGACAATACTGAATGGACATGTGTTTTCAGGAGGATCTGACATGCAGCTCAGCAGTAAGGTACGGATGAACCGGCTGTTCAATAACGGCAAGTGCCTCGACGTGGCGATTGACCACGGGATCGCCAATGAACCGGATTTTTTAATCGGCCTGGAAGATATTGAACGGGTCATGAATAGCCTGATCGTCGCCCGCCCCGACGCCATTCAGGTGAATTACGGCCAGGCGGATTTGCTGCAATGCTCGCCACAGCGCGATAAACCGGCGCTGGTGATGCGTACCGACGTCGGCAACGCTTATAACGCCGCGCGTCACCGTGAAATGTGGGCGGTGTTGCATAACCCGGAAGCGCCGATCCTCGCCGCGCTGCAGATGGATGCCGCAGCCGTGGTGGTGAATCTGTACCTGATCCCCGATGAGCCTGGCATTTTCCGCCAGTGCGTGGAAAACATCGGCCGCCTGCGCCATGCCTGCGATCGCTATGGCATGCCGTTGATGGTCGAGCCGCTGGTTATGGCACCTGCCGGTCAGGGGTCGGCTTACGGCTCGTTGGGCGACGTCGAAAAAATGGTGCCGCTGGTGCGATTGGCGCGTGAGTTGGGCGCCGACATCATCAAAGCAGACCCTACCGAACGGGTGGAAGACTTCCACCGCATCGTTGAGGCGGCGCGCTGCCCGACATTGGTGCGGGGCGGCGGTAAAGGTGAACTGGGCGCGGTGCTGGAGAAATCCGCAGCGCTGATGGCACAGGGTGCATCCGGCATGGTGTATGGCCGCAATGTGTATCAACACGACAATCCTTCAAAAGTGGTCCGCGCGCTGATGGCGATAATCCATCAGGGAGCCAGCGGTCAGCAGGGACTGGAAATCTACCATCAGCCCTGATCCCGGCTTTTGTAATTAAAATAATCCCTCACCCGGCGGCAGCATGTTATAACCTGCTGCCGGTCGCTGCCCCGCGCCCCATTCCCCGCTAAAATCCTGATACGCCCATTCGGAGAACCGCCATGCCCAAACAACGGATACCGCTGAAACTCAGCACCACCCTCACGCTGATGGTGTCTGCCATTATTGCTTCGGTGCTGCTGGTGGTGTACGCGCTGTTTTTTGTGCAGATGAGTCACGAGGGGCAAGATCAGCAGCGCCAGAAGGCGATGGCAATTGCCGAAACGGTGGCGCTATCCGGTAACGTCGTTGACGGCCTGCAGCGGGAAGATCACAGTGGCGCGATCCAGCGCTTCGCCGAGCAGGTGCGCCATCAAAACGAACTGCTGTTCGTCACCGTGGTGGACATGAAAGGCATCCGCTACTCGCACCCTAAACCCTGGCTGATCGGCCAACATTTTATCGGCGACGATTTAGAACCGGCCCTGCACGGGAAAACCAATAGCGCCATCAACCGTGGCGCGCTGGCGCCTTCACTGCGCGTCTTTGCACCGGTCTACGACAGAGAGCGCCGACAGATAGGGGTAGTGGCGCTGGGCATCGCTCTCGATACCGTTCACCGGGTGGTGGCAGAAAGCCGCTGGATCATCTATTTGACCCTCGCATTCGCCGCGTTGGTCGGCACACTCGGCACCTTCTTCCTGGTGAAAGCGTTAAAACGCATCATGCTCGGTTTTGAACCCTACGAAATCTCCAACCTGTTCGAACAGCGCAACGCCATGCTGCAGTCGATTAAAGAAGGCGTCATCGCGGTCGATAACCAGTCACGTATCACCATCGTTAACGATGAGGCAAAACGCCTGCTGCGCCAAAGTGGCCCTTTCGAAAATCTGCTGCTGGAATCCGCCAGCAAATACTGGCCGGCCCAACTGCATTTGGCGGAAGTCTTGGCCAGCGGTAAACCGCTGCGTGACCAGCAGATCAGCTTCAACGGCAGCGAACTTCTGACCAATACCGTGCCGGTGATCGTCAAGGGCCAGGTGATTGGTGCCATCGCCACCTTCCGCGATAAAACCGAAATCAGCCAGTTGGTGCAGCGTCTGAGCGGCATGGCCCACTACGCCGACGCATTGCGCGTGCAGTCGCACGAGTTTATGAACAAACTGCACGTGATCCTCGGCATGCTGCATATGAAGGCTTATCAGCAGTTGGAAAACTACATCATCAACACCGCCAGTAACTACCAGGAAGAGATCGGCGCGCTGCTACGCAAAATACAGTCGCCAGAGGTCGCCGGTTTCTTTATCGGCAAAATCAGCCGTGCCCACGAAGCCGGTATTGAGCTGACCATTGATGAAGCCAGCCTGCTGCCGGAAACCGACGACGCGGAAACCACCCACGTGCTGATCAGCGTACTGGGCAACCTGATTGAAAACGCCATTGACGCCATCGACGGCGTTGAAGGACACGAAATCAACCTGAGCTTTCATCACAATGAGAATCACTTACACTGTATAATCAGCGATGACGGCCCCGGCATCGATCCGGCTCTGGGCGCCCGTATCTTTGAGCAGGGTGTTTCCACCAAAGGGCCGGGACGTGGTATCGGCCTGGCGCTGATCCGCAGCAGCCTGGAAAAACTGGGCGGCAGCATTGATTTTGAATCTGAACCGGGTGTACTGACCCAGTTCTTTGTCCATATTCCCTATCAGGCCAAGGGCTGACCCATGATTAACGTATTGATTATTGATGACGACCCGATGGTAGCGGAGTTGAACAAATACTACCTGAGCCAGGTAAGCGGTTTTCACTGTCAGGCCACCGTTGCCACGCTGGCGCAGGCACGCGAGTTGTTGGCCGATAGCGAGATCGGTATCGATCTGGTGCTGCTGGATATTTATATGCAGCAGGAGAATGGCCTGGATCTGCTGCCCGGCCTGCGCGAGCTGGGTGAAAAAACCGACGTCATTATCATTTCCTCCGCCAGCGACGTGGACACGGTGCAACGCGCCTTGCACTACGGCGTGGTGGATTATCTGATTAAACCCTTCCAGTTCGGCCGTTTCAAAGAGGCGTTGAGCAACTACCAGCAGCAGTCGCAGATCCTGGCGCAGCGCGAATTCTCGCAGGCCGATGTCGACAGCCTGCTGCGCCGCCAACCCAACAGCAGCGAAGGCAAGAAACTGCCGAAAGGGTTAACCAGCATCACGCTGAGTACAGTGTGCGAATGGATTGAACAACAGCAGGACGGGGAGTTTTCGACCGACAACCTGGCGAACGCTATCGGCATTTCACGCGTTTCCTGCCGTAAATACCTTATCTATCTGGCGGAAAGCGGCATTCTGGGCACCCGCATTCTCTACGGCACCACCGGCAGGCCGGTCTACCTTTACCAGTTAAAGCCGGACGCGATTGCCATGCTGAAAGAGTATTGCCGCTAGGCGATGCCCCCCGGTGAGGGCCGGGGAGCAAAGGGCCATTATTCCGTTTTACGGATCAGGCCAAAATCACGCAACGCCACGTACGGATCCCAATATTCACGGGCGCTAGCTATCTGCCCATGGCTGATAGTTACGATAGCGATAAACTGCTGGTTATACTCGCCGCCGCTTTTTTTGATTTTTCCGTTGCTGGTGTATTCAAACACAAATACGCCAGGCTCTGCCGTCACGATTTTATTCCACCCTTTCCAATCGGCGTATTTCAGATCGCCGAGGTACTCACTCATGTTGGTAAAGTAGCGAGTAATATTTTCCCGCCCTTTGGACGCCTTGGAAAAGAAGCTGAAATCCGCCACCGGTGCATAAGGCAGTTCAAATACCCCCTGTGGCGTAAAGTATTTAGCGACATTAGCCGGGGTTTCCGACCAGCCGTTCAGACTGCGCCAGTAAAACTCAGCGACGTCGTTAACGCCGTATCCCGGCTGCAGATAATACAGTCCCTGTTTTTCGATAATATGGTCATTGGCCTGTGCGGACACAGCCGCGCCCATCAGCCCCAGCAGGGCCGCTGAAAAGAGTCGTTTCATATTATTTACCTTATGAGAAATTACATACGAATAACGGCTTTAATGGTTTCACCGGATTGTGAATCCGCCATCGCCTGGTTGATGTCATTCATGGCATAAAAACGAATGAGGCGATCTATTGGAAAGCGCCCCTGTTGGAAGAGCTGTGCCAGCATCGGGATAAATACCGTCGGCGAAGCATCGCCCATAATGGAGCCCTGCACCGCCCGGCCACGGATCAAATGCATAATATCGAGTGGCAAGGACTCTCCCTGCGATACCACACCGGTCAGCACACATTTGCCATTTTCCGCCAGCACCTGGACTGCATCGGCCATTACGCTCGCATGCCCGGCGGCTTCAACACTGTAGTCCGCGCCGTGCCCATCGGTCAGTTGATTAAGCGCCTCAGTAACATCAACTGTTTTCGGATTTAAGGCCGCGGTGGCTCCCAACTCTTTGGCTAACGCCAGACGGTTTTCTTTGATATCCACGGCGATAATCTGGCCGCATCCGACTACCCGGGCGGCCATTACCGCCGCCAGGCCTACGGCGCCCAGACCAAAAACCACCAGTGTTGAACCCGCATGTGCTCGCAGGGTGTTGATGACGGCACCCGCCCCGGTCATAAATCCACAAGCCAACGGCCCAAGGTATTCCAGCGGGACTTTCTTATCGACAGGCACAACGCTGCTGGCATCAACGACCGCATATTGCGCAAAGGAGGACTGGCCGAAAAAATGGCTGTGCACATCACCATTCTCATCATGCAGGCTGACCGAACCGTCAGCGCGCTGAACCTGCCAGTTAAGCGGAACATGTTGACGGCAATAGGTCGGCATACCGATACTGCACTTGTCACAGGCGCCGCAGGAGGCCAGCGACAACACCACATGATCACCGGGTACCACTTTCTTGACCCCAGCGCCAACTCGCACCACAACCCCAGCCCCTTCGTGACCCAGCACCACTGGCGCAGGCACAGGTATGACACCTTTATGTGCCGCAATGTCGGTATGACACAGACCGGTAGCCACCAATTTCACCAATACTTCATCAGCACGGGGTTCTCCAAGCTGGAGTTGCCTGAGGGTAAAACCCTGCGCTGCGTTCTCACTGACTGCTGCTGTAATTTCCATATTTTCTCCCACGGTGCCTGACGCTATTGCGTCGATGTGGGGCAGTATAAGATGCACTATTGGGCGCAAAAAGATGCCATACTCTGACTGACTGTTCTCAAATTAAGGACAATGATGATGCAGAAAGGCATATTGAAGGACCTGAACGACCTTTATTATTTTGCACAGGTTGCCCAGTACGGTGGGTTCTCCGCCGCAAGCCGGGCGCTGGATATTCCTAAGTCCAAACTGAGCGCCCGCGTGCTGGCGCTGGAGGACCGCCTTGGTGTGTTGTTATTCCAACGTACGACCCGGCGGGTCAAGCTGACAGAAACCGGTGCGCTGTTGTTGAAACATGCGCAGGTAGCAATCAACGAAGCGGAGATCGCCCAAGAGCTGATTGACCAAAGTCGGGCAGAGCCTTCGGGGCTGGTGCGCATCAGTTGCCCGAAATTGGCCGCCGATGTCCTTCTTTCTCCCTGCTTACCCGCTTTTATGGCCGCGAATCCCGGCATTCAGGTGCAGCTGTTAGCGACCGATAACCGGTTTGATCCGGTAACCGATAAAATCGACGTGGCGCTGCGTCTACGTCAACGTAAAGACATGACCGAAGGCATGATCGCGCGTGAACTGGGGCAAAGCGTGCGTATCCTGGTCGCCACACCGCAGTATCTGACGCAACACCCGCCATTGACCGATCCACAACAGTTAAGTGAACATGGGCTGTTAAGCCTGGTCGACGTGAGCGAAGAGCAAACCTGGAATCTGGATGGCCCCGGTGAAGAGAAACGTGTTGTCCGCGTTCGCCCGCGCCTGATGTGCAGCGAGTGGGGTGTTGTCCGTAGTGCTCTTTACCAGGGGCTGGGTATCGCGATGCTGCCGGATATCACCTGCCACCAGGCACTGATGCAAGGTGAACTGGTACGTGTGTTGCCACAATGGGCCTGTGCGCCACTGATCATGCATGCCGTGTTCCCTACACGACGCGGAATGCTGCCTTCGGTTCGTGCACTGGTGGATTTCCTGGCATTGAACGTACCGCCTCTGTTGCAGAAGGGCGCGGTTAAATAGCACTACAACTCCAGAGTTTCTCCCCACGTCAGGCCTCAACGATGAGGTTTAAAGTTCGGGGAATACATCCCCCGCCCCGGAGGGGCGCAAAGTTTGCCAGGCTGTTGTTTGTTTTTGCCACAGCGGTATTCGCCATACTGAGTTTTAAGCTGCTGCCGGTTCGCCTGCTCGGCGGCGGCACGCTGCCGTTCCAACTCAAGCGCCTTCTCATTGGCCGACGCCACGCCCTCGGCACTCCATACTTTATGTTTCAACCCGCTGCGCTTTTGCTGGTACTCCTCAGAGATTTTGTTATCCAGCGGCTGTGCGGCATGGTATTGCCAGTCAACCGACGCCTGTAATGAGACGCAAGACCACTGCGCCACGCAGGCAAGAAAAATCCGTTTCACTGATAGACTCCCGATATTAAATTCACCTGTTGACCCCAAAAAACTATCTTCTGGCTATGGCACTGTTTCCGACTAAAAACAGCGGCACAGGTGTTGCCCGACATTCACGCGGCAACATGGCGGACTCCAGCGTTTTGCGTTCAAGGCGTATCGCGGCAAGGCGCGCCTGTTCCGAACGTAGTTGCTCTACGTACCACAGATGTTGCAACAGCCCGTTAAACCGCAATCGGTAATCCACAGCGCTTTCCCCCGCCTCGAAATCGGCGTGCTGAGCGTGCTTGTCGACAAACGAATAGCAACAAGAGGACGCCAACAGGGCGAGTACCGCTGTCATCAAAGAGGTCAATTTCAAAAGCAAAACTCCAGTAGTGCATGAGGCTAGCAACCGTTGATAAGCAGCGGTTGTTCTTCACGCGGCAATGCCGATGGATGCGGTTCACTCGCGGCGGCAACCTTGCCCCTCTGCCCTTTGCAGGCTTTACGCTGGGCCAGCGTATTGTCTTCGCTTTGCGTCGATATCAGAGGCCGCGGCTTCTCATTGCCCATCTCGTCCCACAAGCCATGAGCCACCTCTTTCAGTTTTTTGCGAAACAGCACCGAAGAGACGCCTTCATACTCCCGCTCATAACGCGCGGCGGAGGCCTGATGACACCAGGGCAACAATAAAAATATGAAAATGACGGGGATGCCTTTTTCCACAATAAACTCCTGTAATAAGGCCCATAATGGCGCTCATTTCCATTAAATAAAGAAAGATATTCAGTGCTATCAAAACAAACAATACGAGGAAATAAACATATTACCCGACAGACAATAAACCCTAATTAAATGAGTGCCATTGGGCTTATAATTCGCAATCAAAATATATTTGGTGAATTAACGATCCCACAACTTTGACCAGTCGATGGTTCCGCCGATACTCGGCCCTCTCTCGTTCAGTACCGCAGAGGCTGACTCTCCGGCGCTGATGCGCTGCCTTTGCTCGCGGGTAGCGGGCTTTGGCTTCTCCCAGCCGGACCCTGAAGATGACAAACCGGGTTGAATATGGCTGCAACCACTCAGCATAATTAATAGTGCCGGGATCCATTGGCGTAATTTCATATATCCTCCTTTAAAATAAACGTTATCGTTAACCGCAGTAAATAAAAAAATTACTTTTTTTAGTTTAATAACCAGTATTCAACCACAGGCAAAGCAAGGGCAACCTCATTTAATTTAAATAAGGCCGCTAATAATTTAACGTAAAATAAACCTATCCAGG
Organism: Serratia liquefaciens; assembly: GCA_012719855.1. Classification (GTDB taxonomy): domain Bacteria; phylum Pseudomonadota; class Gammaproteobacteria; order Enterobacterales; family Enterobacteriaceae; genus Serratia; species Serratia liquefaciens_A. The sequence goes on from JAAXZN010000050.1 coordinate 31,420, forward strand.
GTGTCGGTAATAAATATCAATTCGTCTATTGACGATATGGCGTGCGGGGCACGCCACCGGGTTAGCCTTCGTTATCCGGTTGCCAGGCCAGAAGATCGCCAGGCTGGCAGTCGAGGATCCGGCAGATTTTGTCTAACGTTTCCAGTCTGACGCCCTTCACCTTGCCGTTCTTCAGCAGGGACAGATTTTGTTCGGTGATCCCCACCTGTTCCGCCAGCTCCTTCGAACGCATCTTCCTTTTGGCCAACATGACATCAAGACTTACTATTATCGCCACTCTATTCTCACACGAAAGAAAGCTGTTCTTCATTCAGCCGCAACGCTTCCAGGAATACCCGGCTAAACACCAGGATTGCGCAGCCTACGATCAGCGAGCGTATCGACTCGCTGTTGACGCCATAATAAATTATTAGCAGCATTTTTTCATTGGCCGTCAGTATCATCACCTGCAACATCCCGGCCAGCGAGGGGAAGAGCACGTCGACAATCAGCAGAATGCCGATGACCTGCAACAGCAGCATATTGTTGCGGTGCCATACGTTGCCGCGATAGAACTGGTAAAACAGCCCGGCGCCGCACAGCAGTGCGCTGTAATAAGGCACACAGGAGAACATATCCAACAACAGAGTGGCCACCAGAGCCCAACGCTGCTGCGGAACGGCATAGGCGTTCAGTTCCGGGTAATAGTCGCGGTAGGACGCCACGATGCTGTTGAACGCCTCGCCCTGCACCCAGCCCTGGACAATCATAAACATCTCTACGCCGGTGCTGACAATCAGCATCGTCATGATCAACAAACACAAGCAGCGTACGTAAAGCGGAAGGTGGATCCGTGGCACTGCGCCCATAACGAGTTCATCCATAAAAACAGCAATAAGTTATCGTAAAACGATAACTTATTGCTGTCAACGATCAACTGGACTGATGAGCTGTTGGGTGACAGGCGTAAAAAAGGCCGGAAGCCCGGCCCTTTCTCAATGCTCGACGGATTTAGACCAGCTCAATCACATCAAACTTAACTTCACCGCTGAGGTCGGCTTCGTAATCTACGCCTTGCAGACCAAAACCGAACAGACGCAGGAACTCGGCCTTGTAGCCCAGGTAATCGGTCAGTTCGTTGATGTTGCTGTCGTCGATTTGTGCCCAGATTTCACGGCAGGTGTTCTGCACGTCGTCGCGCAGTTCCCAGTCGTCCAGACGCAGACGGTGCTTCTCATCGGTATCCGGCGCGGTGCCGCTGTACAGCTTGGTGGCGAACAGACGCTGGATCTGCTCGATGCAGCCTTCGTGGATCCCCTGCGCTTTCATGATTTTGAAAACGATGGAGATATACAGTGGCATGACCGGGATAGCGGAGGATGCCTGAGTCACTACCGACTTCAATACGGCAACGTAAGCCGCGCCGCCTTTGGCCTTCAGTTTCTGATCGATGGCCTGCGCCGCGCGATCCAGGTCTTCTTTGGCTTTGCCCAGCGTACCGTGCCAGTAGATTGGCCAGGTCAGATCGGTACCGATGTAGGAGTAAGCCACTGCCTGCACGTTGTCCGCCAGCACGCCGGCTTCTTCCAGTGCGTCCATCCACAGCTGCCAGTCCTGGCCACCCATCACTTTGACGGTGTCGGCAATTTCCTGCTCGTTGGCCGGTTCAACCACGGCTTCAACCAGCACGTCTTTGTTGGTGTCGAGCGCCACGGATTTGTACGGTTCGCCGATAGGTTTCAGCGCAGAGCGCACCACTTCACCGGTTTCCGGCATTTTACGCACCGGCGAAGCCAGCGAGTAAACCACCATGTCGATCTGGCCCAGATCCTGTTTAATCAGGTCAATGACCGTTTGGCGGCATTCGTTGGAGAACGCATCGCCATTAACGCTTTTCGCGTACAGGCCTTCTTCTTTAGCTGCCTTGTCAAAACCGGCAGAGTTATACCAACCGGCAGAACCGGTTTTGCCTTCGCTGCCCGGCTTTTCAAAAAATACGCCGATAGTGGCCGCACCGCTGCCGAAAGCGGCATTGATACGTGATGCCAGGCCGTAACCGGTGGAAGCACCGATCACCAGCACTTTTTTCGGCCCGTTTTTCAGTTCGCCACGTGATTTAACGTAGGCGATTTGCTCACGGACATTGGCTTCACAACCTGCCGGATGAGCGGTAGTGCAGATAAAACCACGAATTTTAGGTTTGATAATCATAGTAATTTTTTCTTGGTAGCTAAAAACCGAAGGACAATATACCTGATTTTATCAATATACTTAAGCTGGGTGCATGGCAGAATTGCAACAAGCCCAGTGAGCAGACCAGTCTCACGCCTTAAATTTCAGCCTTAAAGGAAGTGCGCACGTGAGTTTTATCGCCAAATTACACGCCGACGAAGTGGATATTGATCTCAACCTGGTGACTTCCATGCTCGCCAGCCAGTTTCCGCAGTGGGCGGCTTTGGCGATAACGCCGGTCGCTATTGCCGGCACCGATAACGTAATGCTGCGGCTGGGCGACGAGCTCTATATTCGTCTGCCGCGCACGCCGTCGGCTGCGGCGGCGCTTGAACGGGAAAACCGTTACCCGCCGTTGTTATCCGCTTATCTGCCGGTCCCGGTTCCCGTTCCGCTTGCGCAGGGTCAGCCCCAATCAGGCTACCCTTTCAACTGGTGCGTCGGCCGTTGGATCAAGGGAACAATGCCGGTTTGCGGCGAAGGCAGCCACGCGTTGGCGCAACAGCTGGGGGAAATTGTCCACGCGCTGCATGCCATTCCTGTTGCCGATCCTGAGCTGCAAAAGAGCCTGACCTCCTATCGCGGCGGCCCGCTTGGCGCCAGAGACGCCCTCACCCGCAGCGCGATAGCGCAATGTGCTGGCTATCTCGATACGGGTATTCTGCTGCACGTGTGGGAAACCGTTAGCCAGATACAGGAGAACAGCGCTGGTCCATGCTGGATCCACACCGATATCCAACCGGGCAACCTGCTGATCAACGAAGGTAAGTTGGCGGCGGTGATCGACTGGGGTGGAATGGCGATTGGCGATCCGGCGGTAGATTTGATTGTCGCGTGGAATTTATTGAGTCAGGACAACCGCAAGTATTTTAAACTCGCCGTGGATACCGATAAAGCCACCTGGCTGCGTGGCCGCGCCTGGGCATTGTCGATTGGCGTGATTGCGTATGCGTATTACGTTGAAAAAGAGCCTGCGTTGGCGCGGACTTCGCGCTATCAGATTGAGCAGGTGGCGGCGGACGTGGGGTTGTCGCTTTGAGGTTATCAGGTCAGGACATTCGGCCCTGACCTGCATACGACTATCAGACCTTGTTCTTTTCCAACTGCTCGACCAGCGTATAGCGCAGCGAAGAAGCGTCGGCCGGGACATTTTCCAGTTCGGTCACTTTAACCTTCAGGCGGTAGCGGTAGCCGGGTTCGAAGGTAAAGCCTTCAATCTGGCTGTAAAACATTTCCCACTGGCCCTGCACAGAGTGACGAACCTGCATGCATTTCATTGGGGCAACGCCCATGCAATCTACCAGCGCGCTGTTAACCAGCAACACTTCCGTATGATCTCCGTCTTTATTCACGGGTTGGCTCACTTTCGCTCCCTCCTGGCTGCAGCCGGCGAGGCCGACTAAGGCGATAAATAACAACGCTTTGATTTTCAAAGTAATGCACCATTGAGACTTTGGGTGCGCCGATAGTAACAAAGCCTCTGCCACCGCGGCCAGCGGCATGTTCTTAATTTTCAGGCGCGTTGAGGTGGAACGAGCCGAAACTCCAGCTTATCGCTACAGGCCTGAGCATTCGCGGCCTGAATTGCCTGATGCCCCCACAGAACACAAACAGCCCTGCTCTTTCTGGCGCGAACGCTACGGTTTTTTCGTTCACGCGGCCCGCCCAGCCCATTCCTGCTGGCCAGATTTGCCAAGCTCACCTTCTGGGGCTAAGTTTATGAAACTAATAATCCTGAAGGGGTTTTCTATGCGTCCGCTTTCTTGCCTTTTGCTCGCAAGTTCCTTGGCGTTATTGTCGGGCTGCGCCAATCAGCCGCAGGTGACCAGTGACTACGACCACAGTGCTAATTTCAGCCAATACCATACTTATGGCTTTTCCCCAGAGGCTGCAGGCCAATACCAAACGCTGACGGGTAAGTATATTCATAGCGCCATAGCGCAACAGATGGAGCAACGTGGCTATACACTCAGTGCATCCCCAGACCTGTTGGTTTACAGCAGCGCAATGAAACAAAACAAAGTGCAGGTGAATAACTCCCCCGCACCGATTGGCCGCTGGGGCTACGCCGGTTGGGGCGGCTACAATCAAACTATGTGGACCTACACCGAAGGCACCCTGACGGTGGATCTGGTGGACAACAAGAAGAAACAGCTGGTTTGGCGTGGAACCGCCAGTGACACGCTCAACTCAGACGCACAACCCGCCAGCCAGGCGCAGATCCAACAGGCGGTAACCGCGCTGTTTGCCGCTTACCCCTTCCGGGCAGGAGCTGCAAGCCGCTGATGGTTTTGAGTTATCAACAAGAAAACCCAATCGCCCTCGCAAGCCCTATTTTGATTAGTAGGGCTTGATGTATCTGTTGCACTGTTAAGCTCACAGATCACCATGACCTTATCGATCACTAAAATGATATTCCCTGGTTAGTCTATTGAACACTATGAAGTTAGTGTTCACTGTTGAAAATATAATTAGGGTCACCTATAAATAACCCAAAATAGTACATCACTGAAATCACTCAGAAATATATTAATGCTATTATTTTAAATAAATAATAAATGACAATGGAAAGTAAGGGGTAGAAATACCATTTGACATATAAAGACACATCACTTTATAAATTACTTCCTCCCAGACTCTAACCGAGACTAATAAAAATACGAACGGCTATTTTCCGTACTTTATCATGGTAATAAATGCTATGACTGCAAATTCTTTACATCGTCACAATAATTAAAGATACCGCCTGCAGAACTTCGATAAACCATCATCATGGATATCTCGTCGCCGTTAAATCCCATTAGTACGAAGTTAATATCATAATCTGCACCAGGATACGCATTATCGTTATCTCCAAAGAAATGCCCTCTATTCAAATCAATGGCATAATCTGAATCATTACAGCTCACTGTTAATATCATGTCATCAAAGTTCGCGGCTGTAGAGTCAGCGTATCGCCAAGATGTTGTCGAACCTGAGTTCAAGGGAGTTGAGTCTTGATTAAGATTTTCTTTATTTATAATGAATTTATTTACTGAAATCGGGACACCTGTAACATTTGTAACGTATAAATTACCCATTTCATCCTCCAGGATCATAGTATTGAACGAAAGAAATGACACACACTATTGTTCGTCGACAAAATAGCATGTTCAAAAAGCATGGCAGACAATCATAAGAATGCAAGCCACGCCATAAAATATAGATCGTGAACAAGTTCTCAGTTCAACTTCGGAGGCTACCATTTCCTGACCTTCCTTTTATAACGCATACCAATCATTCAAGCCGTTGATCATATTATTATATCTATTTCAGGTAATTATTATTTTCAATACCTGTCACACGTTCACTTCTGTCACTTTTCAATAGTTCAGATTAAGTCTTATCTAGTACAACTAAATTGTCAGATCAAGTATAAAATAATAAAAAATCACTTATTAAAATCCCCCCTCGTTCAACCGCTTGCCATACCAGTTTATCTCGTTGAGCTATAAAACGATCTACCTCACCCCATTTCTGCACCACGGTTAAAGTACGATCAATACGCACCAACTCAATCCTGTTTTTCAAGCACCACAGTACTGTCTGAGTCCGTTAATACCTTCCGTTGTGATCCCCTGCATCCGTCCTCTATCTGCGGCTCTTAAGCATCAACCATTCACCTCTGCTTCGGCGACGAATTGATGGTGCTGCAGACTTGATTAACTTGCATCATCAGGCAATAGCCCCCACTGAAGTGAAACGGGTGTGCTTACAAGACTAAAGGGAAGGGTTTTCGCAGCGCGAGGCTGGGGCGCAAATCAGCACTCATGACGAAGAAATATTTCGATCCCAGAGGCAAGGAATACGTACTTGTCTAAAAAGACCGGATATAGGTTTTCGTGGAAATTTCGTGGACGGGTAAAATTTTACCTTATAAATCAAACACAAAAAAAGACCGAATACGATTCCTATATTCGGTCTAGGGAAATGGCTCTTGGGAGAGAGCCGTGCGCTAAAAGTTGGCATTTTGTGCAAGGCTTGTTCAGCCATGCACTTTAAGAGTAGCTTACCGCGCTATTTTTGCCAGCCAGCCGCACGGCCGGTGATAGTTTCATTGCGGAATTAATTTCGTGCAATTCTTCATCACCGGTTAACCTCACACTAAGCCATTGGGGGATAAGCGATTAGTTCGCGCAGAGCTTCTCGGCGCGTTCGCGGTACGGCTCAACACTCATCTTATGGCCCGGATTGGCGGCGTCATCGAGCAGGATCACGTCCAGCGGTTGAGCGCGTTGCTGCCCTGCTTTCACCTGCGCTTCTGCGGCCGCGTTAAGCGGGTACTGCATCAACGTGCTGTTGTTGAGCACGAACAACGCACCGCCGCTGCGGCACTGCAGCGTCACTTCTTCTTTGGTGAACGCCCACTGCTTGCCTTATTCAAGCTTGGTGATGTTCACCAGTTGGTCTGCTGCCAAAGCACTGGTCGCGGTTGCCAGTAGCGTCATGCCAAGTAATACCGATTTCATGTTATGGCCTTAGGGTTGCTATTTGATTCAATTTTCCCGCAGTTTGGGGGCATCCGGCAAGCCGGAATGTTATACCGGCGCATAGGTTGCAAATAAACTGACCAGCAGCAGCACCGCCGCCCCTAACCCCAACTCCGCCCAGCAGGCAAGCACCAGGCCGCGTTGCGCCAGCCGTGGCATGCTGCTCATCGCCGGGACGACGGCGTAGCGGTTGGCTAACGCCACCATGACCATCAGCGTCACCAGCGCGGTTTTGAACAGCAGCAGGCGCTGGTACGGAGAATCTACGTCCAACGGCCAACTGCCGAGAATGATCAAACTGTTGATCACGCCGGTCAGCAGCACCAGCGCTACCGCCAGGTGTCCCCAGCGCGAGAAGCGTATCAATGTGGTCACCGCGTCGCTGCGCCACTGCGGTTGGGCCAGATAGCGCAAACAGACCAGCAGCGGCAACAGGCTGCCAAACCAGTACCCGGCCGCCAGCAGGTGCAGCGCGTGATTGAAACGATGCAGTGCGCCAAGCCCCCCGCCATGCATCGCCGCATGGCCGATAAACGCCATGCTGACCAACAGCAGTGTGGAAAGCAGCGCCAGCAGTTGCGTACGGCGTGGCTCGGCCAGCCACAGGCTCAGCAACGCCAGCATTGAAATGCCCAGGTGCCAGCGCCAAACCTCGCCAAATGTGGTGCCCAGTACTGCCCACCACACGTCAAGTCGCCAGGTATCTGCCCAGCCGTCCCCCATCTGCCCGGCTTGAATAGCCAGCAACGCAATAGCGGAAAGCCCGGCAAGCCAGGTGCAAGAGACCAACAAAGGACGCACATCACGGGTGAGATACGGAGAAAGGCGCTGCGGCGACAATAAGGCGGTGAATAAGCTGGAGCCAAACATCAGCATCACCGCCGCAAAGTGCACAAAGCGACACAGGACAAACAGGGTCGCCAGAGTCATGGGTCAGTTTACGGTGAAGCTGTATTGGCCCTTGGTTTTATGACCGTCGACCGACACCACATGCCAGCTGACGTTATATTTGCCCGCCGCCAGATCGCCTTCGATAGGCAGATTGACCTGGGTATTGTTGTTCGCATCGAGCTGCAGCTTGCCGGTTTTCACTTCGGCGTTGTCCGGGCCGGTGATTTTAATGCCGCTGAAGTTGGGCTCAATACCTTCGGAGAAATTGAGCGTCAGCACTTTGGGTGCCGGACTCACGCTGGCATCTGCCGCCGGCGTTTCAACTTTTAAATGGGCATGCGCCAGCGCCTGCTGTGACGACAGCCCGACAAACAGCACGAAAATGGTGGAAAGCAGGCGATAAGAAGTCCGAATTTTACCGATCACAGTGATATCCCTTAAAGCAATAATCGAGGGTGATAAGGGGCTAGGCTAACCGCCAGGGCGATGTATCAGCAGCCCAACCCACCGCAGATGATTGCGCCACGGGTAAACAGAATTATGGGAGTAACCCCCTGTTTTGACTCTCAACCTTCCCTGTAGCGTATCGAGTCAAATGATAACGAGTGTCATTATGCAAGTCGAGCAGAACGCTGGCATTTTGCGATCCAGTAGCACATATCGCTGTAAAACCGCGATAAATGCAGGGCATAAAAAAACCGCGCATCGGCCAACGCCGACACGCGGTTTTCTACAAAAAGGATTAGGCCTGGCCGTTACCGTTTTCGCCAGCCGCACCCATTTTCTTCAGATCTTTATCAATGAAGAACAGGGCATTGCCGCTGTTACCCACCAGCGCCAGTTTATCCAGCACGGATTTGAACAGCTTCTCTTCTTCGTGCTGCTCGGCAACATACCACTGCAGGAAGTTGAAGGTTGAATAATCATGAGCGGTCATTGCCGCGTGCGCCAGTTCGTTGATCTGGCGGGTGATCAGTTGCTCATGCTCGTACGTCTGTTGGAACACCTCTGCCAGGGAGCCAAACTCAACCGGCGGCGCGGCGATGGTGCCCAACAGCGGCAGTGCGCCGGTATCGCTCAGGTATTCGAACAGGCGCTGCATGTGCTGCATCTCTTCCTGAGAATGTTCTTTAAGGAATGCCGCGGCACCTTCAAAGCCTTTATCGCTGCACCAGGCGCTCATTTGCAGATACAGGTTGGCAGAGTAGAACTCCAGGTTCAGTTGCTCATTCAGCTTTTTGGTCATTTCAGGCGTCAGCATAATCATTCCTTTATTTTGCAGGTATCAACTTAATTTTTCCGCATTATGCCCTGACGAAAACAAAATAAAAACACCTGATTTACATCATCGATGATTTAATTTTAAATTATAATAAAATCAAATGGTTATGAAAAACACCAATTATTCATTTAAATAATTATGATAACTATTTCCATCTATATATTTAATCAAAAAGCGAATCATTCTTATTTAAAATAATAAATGAATTGCATTGCTGCCAGAATAATAAATAACCTTTCCCGTTGTCGGTTATTGGTGACCTTCGCCTCCCTGCGCGCTTCAGGCTTGCCAAGCGCCGCCGGGTGGATTACCTTCTGCGCTGATCCAATGCGGTAACAGTAAGGAGAATACGGTGGGTTACAATCTGGCAGAGCTTTCCAAAGAAGAGATGGACAAAGTGAACGTTGATCTCGCAGCTTCCGGCGTGGCGTTCAAAGAGCGCTACAACATGCCGGTGATCCCTGAAATGGTTGAACGCGAACAGCCCGAGCACCTGCGTGATTATTTCCGCGAGCGCGTGGCGCACTACCGTGCCGAATCGCACAAGTATTCGCGCCTGCCGTACGAGCCGAAATCCAAATAATTAAAGCCCGCCGTAGTGGCGGGCTCGGTGTCATTTGCCGGCAAACTTGTCGGTCGCCAGCATTAACTGGTGCAGGATGCCGGGCTCATCGAATGAGTGTCCGGCCCCCTCGACAATATGCAGCTCCGCCTCCGGCCAGGCCTTCGCCAGATCCCAGGCGTTTTGTACCTGGCAAGCCATATCGTAACGACCATGGATGATCACCGCCGGAATATGGCGGATCAGCGGAACGTTACGCAGCAGTTGATCGTCACTGTCCAGGAAGCCCAGATGAGTAAAGTAGTGGTTTTCGATACGGGCGAACGCCAGTGCGAAATCGTCCTCGCCAAAAGAAGCCGACTCACTGCTCGGCAGCAAGGTTACCGTCTCCCCTTCCCACACGCTCCACAGTTTGGCTGCTTCCAACTGCACCTGCGGATCCGTTGAGGTCAGGCGCTGGCGGTAAGAAGCAATCACGTCCTTGCGTTCTTCCTCTGAAAGAGTCGATAGCACACGTTCCCACTTCTCAGGGAAGAAGCGCGAAGCGCCGTCCTGATAGTACCAATGCAGTTCCTGCTTGCGCAGGGTGAAAATGCCGCGCAGCACCATTTCGCTGACGCGCTGCGGATGGGTTTGCGCGTAGGCCAGCGCCAGCGTTGAGCCCCAGGAGCCGCCAAATACCAACCACTGATCGACACCGGCCATTTCGCGCAGCCGTTCGATGTCCTGCACCAGGTGCCAGGTGGTGTTGTTGTCCAGGCTGGCATGCGGCTTGGAACGGCCACAGCCACGCTGATCGAACAGCAATACCTTGTAGCGCTGCGGATCGAACAGTTGGCGATGGTAAGGAGAAATACCGCCACCCGGCCCGCCGTGAATAAAGACTGCGGGTTTACCGTTCGGGTTGCCGCTCAGTTCCCAGTAGATCCGGTGGCCATCTCCGGTGTCCAGCCAACCGCTGTCATATGCTGCTAACGGCGGGTACAAACCTCGTAATTGTTCCATGGCGCTTCCGTCTCTCTGTGGGTCATACCCTCATCAAAGCCGAAGCCACTCATTTGGTCAACGGTAAAACCTGAAAACTCCTACGTTCCCCAACAAGTTAAGGTTCGTTTGCTTAAAATGAATACGACTTGCCGACAAAATACCGGCTGGCTCCTGGGAGCCAGCCGGGAAATCAACCACGCTTACGCAGATGCGGCTCGCGCATTTCCTGTGCGGTTTTGGCTTCGATGCTCAGCTCCGCCGTTGGCCGCAATAGCAAGCGCGCCAGGCCGATAGGCTCCCCGCTTTCACGGCAATAGCCATAGTCACCGTTATACAAACGCGTCAACGCCGCGCTGATTTTCGGCAGCAAACGGCTTTCGCGATCCAGCTGGCGGAACAGCAACCGCAAGTCTTCTTCACGCGCGGCCTTGTCCGCTTCGTCACCCGAGACTTCACCGCTGTCGATGTCCCGCTTTAACGCTTCGATGTGCTGCAGCAGTTTTTGCTGCTCGTCCAGCAAGCGCTGGCGGAAAAATGCCCGCTGCGCCGGGTTCATGTAGTCAGACTCCGGCATGGCCAGGAGCTGTTGCTGGTTTAACATGGAAACGACTGTCATGGCGCTCTCCGGTTAGGATTTAATTGTTATATTATAACATATCAAACATTTTCAGCAGCTATTCCTGAAAAACAAAATTCCCCCTATAAACAATCGATTAATCAAAACGAGCGCTTTCATGCTTGCATCCCGCAGGCGTAAGGGGGTTAATGGTTGAGCAACCCACCCAACCATAGGTAACTGAGAGGCCATCATGAGTAAGGGAATGGATAGCAAAAAAAATGCGAAGAAGAAGCCGTTGAAAACCCCTGCTGAAAAACGCGCAGACAAACGCGCCAAGAAAGGACAATCGTCCGGCGAGTAAGCGAACTTCTAACCGTAGTTAAACCCGCCAAGGCGGGTTTTTTGTTGCCTGCAATAACGCCCCGCTTTCTAAGGTTGGCATTGGCGTAACGGCCCGTTAAGCTAAGCCAGTACAGCCATCCTGAGGAAACCATGAATTTACGCGTAATAGACACTGAAACCTGCGGGCTGGAAGGCGGCGTGGTCGAGGTAGCCTCCGTTGATCTGATTGACGGGATAATCGCCAATCCCATGAGCGATTTGGTCAGTCCCGATCGGCCGATTGGCATTGAAGCCATGGCCATTCACCACATTACCGAGCAAATGGTCGAAGGGAAACCGCGTATCGCGGTGGCGATCGGGCGCTATCTCGGCAGCCCCTACTATGTCGCTCACAATGCGGCTTTCGATCGCGGCGTACTGCCGGAAATGAACGGCGCCTGGATCTGCACCATGAAGCTGGCCCGTAACCTGTACCCGGACATCAAATACGGCAACCAATATCTGCGCTACGCGCTCAATCTTGATGTTCAATTGCCGCAAGACACCACGCTGTATCCGCACCGGGCGTTGTATGACTGCTACGTGACCGCCGCGCTGTTGCAACGCATCATCAAGGATTCAGGCTGGACGCCGGAGCAAATGGCGCAAATCACCGAACAACCGGTGCTGTTGAAGAAGTTTAAGTTCGGAAAATACCGTGGGCAGGAAATTGATCGCATCGCTCAGGAAGATCCCGGCTATTTGCGCTGGATGCTGAAATCCATTGATGATCTCAGTCCGGACATGAAACACACGCTGAAATACTACCTGATCGACTGAAGAAAGCGGGCAGTGCCAGCCGCCCGCCCGAAGGTTACTCCGCCAGCGCCAAAATAAAGGCGTACTCCAGCGCGATATCTTCGTAGGCCTTGAAACGCCCGGACTTGCCGCCGTGGCCGGAGTCCATATCGGTATACAGCAGGAGCTGGCGGTCGTCAGTTTTCAACTCACGCAATTTCGCTACCCACTTGGCCGGTTCCCAATACTGCACCTGCGAGTCGTGCAGGCCGGTGGTGACCAGCATATGCGGGTAATCCTGCGCCTTGACCTGATCGTACGGGCTGTACTGCAAAATGTAGTCGTAATAAGCCCGTTCGTTCGGGTTGCCCCACTCGTCATATTCCCCGGTGGTCAGCGGAATGGACTCGTCGAGCATGGTGGTGACCACGTCGACAAACGGCACCTGCGCCACGATGCCGTTAAACAGCTGTGGCGCCTGGTTAATCACCGCGCCCATCAGCAAGCCGCCTGCGCTGCCGCCCATGGCGAACACCCGTTTGGCATCGCCGTACCCTTGAGCAATCAAGGTTTCCGTCACGTCGATAAAGTCGTTGAAGGTATTTTGCTTGTTGAACAGCTTGCCGTCTTCGTACCACAGCTGCCCCAATTCGCCGCCGCCGCGAATGTGCGCCAGCGCAAAGACAAAACCGCGATCCAGCAGGCTCAAGCGGCTGGCGCTGAAGGCCGGATCCATGCTGCTGCCGTAGGAGCCGTAGCCATACACCATCAGCGGATTGCTGCCGTGCACGAAGCTGTCCGGGCGATAAACCAGCGAAACCGGCACCTCGACACCGTCGCGCGCCTTCACCCTGACTCGCTCGCTGCGGTAATTTTCCGGGGTAAAGTTTTTCACTTCCTGCTGCTTGAGCATCACGCGTTCGCCGCTGTCGAGATTCAACTCATACAGCGTGGTGGGCGTGGTCATCGAGGAGTAACCATAGCGCAGCAGATCGGTTTCCGGCTCAGGGTTGTATGCCAGCCAGGTGGTGTAGGTCGGATCGTCGAAGGCGATACGCTTCACTTCGCCGCTCTGCCAGTGGATTTGTCGCAGTTGGGTCAATCCCTCGCTGCGTTCCTCTACCACCAGCCAGTCGCGGAACAGGCTAAAGCCTTCCAGCATCACTTCTACGCGGGGAGCAATCAACGTCTGCCACTGCGCTTCGTCTGCCTGTTCGCTCTGATACAGGCCGAAGTTTTTGCCGTCCTTGTTGGAACGGATGTAGAAGTGCTGATGATAGTGATCGATACCGTATTCATGATCCTTGCGGCGCGGCACAAACATCTGTGGCGTGCTGTCGGCGCGTTCGGCGTCCAGCAGCAGAATTTCCGAGGTGGTGGTGCTGCTCAGGTGGATCAGAATAAAACGTTCGGAGGTAGTTTTTTCCAGGCCAACGTAGAAGGTGTCATCCAGCTCTTCGTAGATCAATTCATCAAGCTGCGGATCGGTGCCCACCACGTGGCGATAGACCTGATACGGCAGCAGCGTTTTAGCGTGTTTACGCACGTAATAAACGGTGGCTGAATCATTGGCCCATTCGAAATTGCCGGAGGTGTTTTCCAGCACTTCGTCGGTCCAGCTGTCGTCACTGAGGTTTTTGAAACGAATGTCGTATTGGCGACGGGAGAGGTAATCCTCCGCAACCGCCAGCCTTTGGTTGTCGGGGCTGACTTCCAGGCCGCCAAGGGTATAAAACTCTCGCTGCTCGGCGCGCTGGTTACCGTCGATCAGGGTGTCCCAATGTTCGCTTCCCGCCTGCGGCTGACGCACATAAATCGCGTACTCATTGCCCGGTTCGAAGCGCGTCTGATAGCGGTAGCCGTTTCTGACATAGGGTACCGAATGTTCCTGTTGAGGAATGCGCGCCACCATCTCTTCATACAGCGTTTCACGCAGCGCCTGCTGCGGTTTCAACGCCGCGTCGGTGAAGGCGTTTTCCGCCTGCAGGTAGTCCAGCACCTGCGGGTCTGCGCGATCGTCGTCGCGCAGCCAATAGTAGTCGTCCACACGCGTGTCGCCGTGAACGGTAATAGGATAAGGACGTTTTTCTGCCTTAGGGGGGGTCATCATTGTTAAATCATCCGCTTACCTTGATTAGGGCAAGAGTGACACGATTCCCCCCGGCTTGCCAAGCAGCGCTACGCCAGCTCGCGTTTTTTCTCGTTCACGTCGTTTTCTATGCCCTGCTTGACGTCCGCCGGGATCTTCAACGACTGCGCCAGGGCATCCAGATAACCACGCTCCATAAAGTGATCCACGTCGATCACCATGCAGCTCAGGTAATACACTTCCAGCGCTTCATCTTCATTCTTCACGCTCTGAGCGATCAAGTCCGGGTTCAGTGGCTGATCGATCGCCTCTTGCACCCATTTTTGCGCTTCTTCCCCTACCTGCAGCTGTTCCAGGCTATGGTCGATGGCGAGCTTTTCTTCCGCATCAATATGACCGTCGCTCTTGGCGGCGAACACCAGCGCCTGCACCAGGCGTTTGGCACGCAGGTCCACCGGCGTGGTCTGCAGGCCAAACTGCGGTTCGTTCTGGTGGGTTTCTTTCACCCGTTGTTTGTACTTATTCCACAGCACTGCACCAACCGCTGCGCTGCCGCCGATAATCAACGCATTCTTACCGAATTTGCCGACCAGCTTGCGCGAAGACTTATTCGCCAGCAAAACGCCCACCAGACCACCCAACGCAGTCGGGGCCAGCAGCTTGCCGATACCTTCCGAACCGCCGATTGAACCGGCCTTTTGCCCAATCATCGATTGGATCTGCTGCATCCAGTTATTTTTCATGCTTTACCCTTTGCGTGAGGAAACAAGGCGCGCAGGCACAAAAAGGCCAGGCCGCCGGTAAAGCGTCAGATTAGGGGATTTTTTGTCAGTTTACGTATGGGGGATGAAAACCTGTGTAGCGGGGAGCGTTGATGGCGGGAAAAGGCCGACTTCGCCATCAGGCGCCAGCCGGCCACTACCGGATTAAGGCTGTTCGCCCTCTTCGCCCGGTTGTTCTTCTTCCTGTTCGTACTCCGCCAGTTCGTCGCGCATCGCCTGAATCGACTCGCGAGCCAACAGCGATAAGGTGCGGTAGAAACCGGTGGTGGCATGCGCTTCCACTTTACCCAGGAAACGGCCGCACCATGGCAACAGATAGTCGTCAAACAGCGTGATTTGCGCCTGCGCTTCGTCTTCCTGGGACTGATCCTCCAGCCAGGAGGCCGCCAGCAGCAAAGAGCCGAAATGATCGGCCGGCGCTTCGCCGAGCGGCATACCACGCTGCTGCAGGAAAGTACGCACTTCCGCTTCGGTTGCCCCTTCAACGTAGTCCGAACGGAAAGGTGACACGCTGCATTCGCTGCCGACGAACATGGCGTTGAAGTCGCTGGACAGCAGGTTGACGTCACAACCCTGCTGCAGGCGCACCAAGAGTTCGTCCTGTTCCAGCGGCCAGTGTTGCTGCAGCTTGCCTTCTTTGATCAGCGTAAACAGCGGCACCAGCAACGGATCCTGCGGCTGACGATAAAACAGCGTCCCCAGCACGCGGCAAACTACGGAAAACTCATTCATGATAATGCCTTATACAATACGGAAAAATTTGCCGGGACGATGTCACAAATCGGCCAATTCCGCAATCGCCGGCTTGCCGCGACGTTCGAGAAAATCGAGCAGGCGGCGTGGGCTCACGTTCAGGATTCGCTCCTGCGGGAACTCCACTTCGGCAATGATGCGTTCGCAGTGCTCAAATCCCCCAAGCGAAAAGGCAATATGCGAATCCGAACCCAGCGCTAACCAGCCACCGGCATCGCGTACCGCGGCGGCAATCGCCCGGCAGTTGTCCTCACTGCCCTTGCGCGAATGGGTGAACGACGAATTGTTCAGTTCCAATGCCACGTCGTATTTGGCCGCTGCGGCAGCAACTGCCGCAATGTCTATCGGGTATCTTGGGTTGCCGGGGTGGCTGATTATGTGCACGTCCCCCTGCGCCATCGCGGCGATCATCGCTTCGGTATTGGCCGCTTTGTCCTGCGGCGCAAACACCGGCTCGTGGAAACCGGCAATAATTACGTCGATTTTATCCAGCATCGGACCGGTGCAGTCGATATCGCCCTGCAGGTTTTTGATGTTGGCTTCGATGCCGCGCAGGATACCCACGCCGTCCACCAGGCGTGGCCACACGTGCATGTTCATAAAGTGCCAATAATGCGGCGCATCGGCCATATCCGGGCCATGGTCGGTGATGGCGAACAGTTTGATGCCCTTTTGCCGGGCTTCGACGATGTAGTCATGCAGCGTACTGTAGGCGTGGGTGCTGGCAACGGTGTGCATATGTAAATCAACGGGGTACATTGCTTCTCCTTCTTGGCGGCCAGCCACAAATACGGCAGCCGGCGCGGTTTATTATTTATTTAGCTTAGCAGGTGCATCACCGAAAGATCAGTAACCCAGTTGCACATCCACCACGCCAGCCGGTGTTTGCCCGGCTTCAAGTGCGCGGATGTTTGCCGCGATCTGATCCATCGCCGCTTCCGGCAAAGTGATGGCAGCAATATGCGGGGTAATGGTGACACGCGGATGACGCCAGAACGGATGCGCCTGCGGCAACGGCTCCTCGACGAACACATCCAGCGTGGCGGCGGCAATTTGGCCCTGCTCCAGCGCCTGCAGTAAATCGTCCTCAACCAGATGCGCGCCACGTGCCAGGTTGATCAGGTAAGCGCCCGGCACCAAGTGCGCGAACAGTTGCCGGTTGAGGATCCCGGCGGTTTCCGGCGTATTGGGCAGCAGGTTGATCAGCAATTGCACGCCATCGAGAAATGCGGCGCGTTGCTCTGCGCCGGCAAAGCTCTGCACGCCGGCAATCTGTTTGGGGCTGCGGCTCCAGCAGCGTACGTTGAAGCCAAACTCCGTCAGTTTCTGCGCCACGCTTTTCCCCAGCACCCCGGCCCCCAGAATGCCAATGGTGAAATTATCCTGCTGATGGGGATCGAGCGGTTGCCACTTCTGCTGCTGTTGCAGCAGTTGATACTCGTCAAAACGGCGGAAATAACGCAGCACATAGCTCAGCGCATATTCCTGCATCTGTTGCGCCATGCCGGTGTCCTCAAGGCGCACCAGCGGAACACCGGCCGGCAATGTGCCGGGGTGCAGACGCTGTTGCTCAAGAATGGCGTCAACCCCTGCTCCGAGGGCAAAGACCCCTTTTAACTTTCCGCGATTCGCCAGCATCTCATAGGGCGGCCGCCACACCAGCGCATAGTCCGCCGGGCGATCATCGCCAGGTTGCCAGGCGCGCACCGTCGCCTGAGGCAGGCGCTGCGATAGGCCTGTCAGCCAGTCCTGGGCATTAAAGAAAGGGTGGTAAAAAATGATGTTCATCTGTGCGGCTCCCGTCTGTTTTTATGCATTTGCATCCAGACTTCCGCGATTCGCCGGCAGATGCAAGCGCTAAAGCTCAAAATGAAAACAGCCCCGACCAGTGGGGCTGTTTTTAGGCTGCGGGATCTCAGGCAGCGGCAGGAGCGTCATGCCGGATCAGGCGACGCAGCAGCGGGATCAGAATCAGCATCACCACGCCAACGCCTGCGGCGCCCCAACCCAACACGCTAAACACCTCGCTGTAGCCGGGGTTGGTCTGCAGCGGGGTACTGCCGCTGTTTTCCGGCATCAGGCCGGAGACATAGCCCGCCAGCACCGAAGCAACGCCGGTGACCATCATCCAGCAGCCCATCATCACGCCCTGATAACGCGGCGGCGCCAGTTTGCCGATCATCGCGTAACCGATAGGGGAAATCATCAGCTCGCCGATGCTCTGCAACACGTAACTGATCGCGATCCATTTAAACGCCACCAGCCCGTCGCCACCGGCCAGGCTGATGCCCAACGGCAACACCAGCATGCCCAGTCCGATGCAGAACAGCGAACCGGAGAACTGCATCGGAATATCGATATTGCAGCCGCGGGCGCGCAGGCGGTTGAACCACCAGGCCATCAGCGGGCCCCCCACCACAATAACCAGCGTATTGATGTTCTGGATCCACTGCGGCGCTACCTGAATGCCATAAACGTTCAGGTCGATATTGTGTTCGGAGAACAGCATCAGCCCCATCGGCGCCAACTGGTACAGCGCCCAGAACACCAAAGAGCTTAACGCCAGGATCAGGTAAGCCGTCATCCGGCGGCGTTCGTCACGTGGATGGTGGCGCAGCGTTACCACGCATAGCATCAGGAAAATCAGCACCCCGAGGCCAATCACGAAATGGCCGCTGAACTCGGCATGGGTCAGCATGACGCGGATGATGGGCACCAGCGCCACCAACACCGCCAGCCCGACCAGCATGCGCCAGCGATATTGCGCACGGCTGGCATCGTGCAGCGGGGTGTTAAGATCGGCCAGTATGCGCCAGCGGCTGACGGCGACGACGATCGCCGCCGCGTTGCCCAAGGTGGCGAACAGGAATAGCGCACGGTAGTTTTCGGTCAGTTGGAAGTAGCCGGCCACGCTGAAACCGACAAAGAACCCCAGGTTCATCCCGGCGTAGTTCCATAAAAAGGCCGATTCGCGCCGATCGTCATCCGGTTTAAAGCGCTGGGTCAGCATCATATTAATGCAGGTGACGTTCAGCCCACTGCCGGTCAGGAACATCGCCAGACCCCAATAAAGCCCCCAAACACCCGCCACGGCGATCAACGCACAACCGACCACCTGCAGCACCATGCCCAGCACGAACAGGTTGCGGTTGCTGAGGAAGCGCCCGCCCAGGTAACCGCCAAACATATGCAAACCGTAGTTGAACGCACCGAATACGCCCATCATGGCGTTGGCGCTGCCTTCGCTGAACCCCAGGCGCTTGGTAGCGTAGAGCACCAACGTGGAATACAGCACGGCAAAACCCAGCGTGGCGAAGATTTGGATAAAGAACAGTGCCCCGGCACCCGGGGGGATGGCATGGCGCTGCGGCGCTGCCGTTGTGGAGTCCGATGGAGTCAAAATGAACCTCTACTGCATTATTATTTAATTGATCAGTCCCTGTCTGCGTTATCGCCGGCGTCTTGCCCGGCAACCTGCCCGGCGGTGTGATATTCCTTGCCAAAACCGCCGTGCCTGCACCAATCTATTTAGCGACACATATGACTAATAATCCAGTATTAATGCATATAACTGCACTACGGATAATTCTACTGCTGATATATTGAGCTAACCAATACCAAAATGTACAAATATTAGCCCGTGAGGCAATTTAGCCCCATGATGGTCCAGCGGAGGTGTCCCCCCCGGTGGTCGATCGCTCGGGAAATCAGCAAATTGCTGCAAGTTTAGCTAAACAGTCATGGTTATGTCACAAGAGGGTTGACGCTGGGATCAGATTCTCCTACATTAGCGCCCGTCGACAGCGCAACGCGTTGGCGATGAAGTAAAACGGTGAGGTGTCTGAGTGGCTGAAGGAGCACGCCTGGAAAGTGTGTATACGCGTAAGTGTATCGAGGGTTCGAACCCCTCTCTCACCGCCATATTTTAATGAGAAAGCCTGAACGCAAGTTCAGGCTTTTTTGTTGTCTGCAGCGCATGAAACGCCCCGGCGAAACTGCCTGTGCGTGCGGTTCGCCGTAGTTTTCAGCAAAGCGAACACAGGTTAACCGGACGCGCCGAAACCAAGAAATTCTGCTTGACCGGATCGCCCTCTCTCCCTATAGTAGCGCCCCGTTGCACCAGTGAGTACGCAACAACAAAATACGGTGAGGTGTCTGAGTGGCTGAAGGAGCACGCCTGGAAAGTGTGTATACGCGTAAGTGTATCGAGGGTTCGAACCCCTCCCTCACCGCCATATTTTAAAGAGAAAGCCTGAACGCAAGTTCAGGCTTTTTTGTTGTCTGCAATCCGCCTCAGTGCGGTCGGTTGGCCGTCATGTGCGGCTGCATTCCGCCTCGGCGCCAGTCGCCCGGGGTTTGGCCGTAATGGCGTTTAAAACTGCGATTGAAGGACTGTTGCGAATCGAAGCCGAGTGAGATCGCCACGCTGACGATCGGCTCGCCGCTGTTGGCCAGGCGCTCGGCTGAAACCCTCAGCTTCTGCATACGGATATACTCCCCCAGCGCGTAGCCGGTTTGGCGCTTGAACATACGTTGCAGGTGCCATTTGGAATATCCCGCGCGCCCCGCCACGGTGTTGATATCCAGCTTCTCTTCCAGATTATTGTCAATCCACTCAATCAAATCAGTAATAAAACCCGTGCTGTTCATGCTGACGCTCCCATGACGTTGGCAGGTAATTCCGCTGCCCGATGTCATTACGTTGCAGCAGTTTCGCACTAAATGCAATTTTTATTATTGCATTTAACGGAGGGGCACTTCTATAATCCACCCAATTAATGTAACCGATATTGATACATTAATGTGACAACAATGTGTTTCAAAACCTAACCGTTGCGCCGATGACGGTGCAACCGCACTGCCGCCGGCCTCAGGCCAGAGTCGTTACCCGGATAACAGGGCCGGGTGTATGGCCTGATCGTGCTTACCCACTGGAAATAAAAAGAATGCCAAGCCAGCCAAACTCATTGTTCCCCTCTCCAGGCCGTCAGAACGCTATCGGTTTCGGCGCACGCCTCTCGGCAATCGCGCTGCTGGCCATGCTGCTGGCCGGGTGTGATAACAGCGTCGCTCAGAATGCGGCCCCCCCGCCGCCGGCCGTCAGCGCCGCCGAGGTGGTCATAAAACCCATCAGCCAATGGGATGCCTTTAACGGCCGAATCGAAGCGGTACAAAGCGTGCAGCTGCGTCCGCGGGTTTCCGGCTATATCGACAAGGTGAATTACACCGAAGGCGATGAAGTCAAGAAAGGCCAGGTGCTGTTTACCATCGACGATCGCACCTACCGCGCCGCCCGCGAACAGGCTCAGGCCGAACTGGTACGGGCACGCAATCAGGCCGCGCTGGCCCGCAGCGAATCCAGCCGTACCGAGAAACTGATTGGCAGCCAGGCGATTTCGACCGAGGTATGGGAACAACGCCGCTCCTCCGCCGCACAGGCACAGAGCAACGTTTCGGCAGCCCAGGCCCAGTTCGATATGGCACAGTTGAATCTCGACTTTACCCGAGTGATCGCCCCGATCGACGGTCGTGCCAGCCGCGCCATGATCACCGCCGGTAACCTGGTCACCACCGGCGACAGCGCCAGCGTGCTCACCACGCTGGTCTCGCTCGATAAGGTGTATGTCTATTTCGACGTCGATGAAGCCACCTTCTTGCGTTACCAGAGTGATGGCCGACGCACGGCAAAACTGCCGGTAAAGGTCGGGCTGGTGGGCGAAAACGGCTACCCGCATCAGGGCGTGGTGGATTTTACCGATAACCAGCTGAATGCCGGCACCGGTACCATTCGTATGCGCGCCCTGCTGGAAAACGCTGAGCGCCGCTTTACGCCAGGGCTGTTTGCACGGGTGCAGATGCCCGGCAGCGCCGTGTTCAACGCCATGCTGATTGACGACAAGTCGGTAATGACCGATCAGGACCGCAAGTTTGTTTATATCGTCGATAAAGACGGTAAGGCACAGCGCCGAGACATCGAGGTGGGCCGCGAGGCCGACGGGCTGCGGATTGTCCGCAAAGGCCTGTCTGCGGGCGATCGGGTGATCGTCGACGGTATGCAAAAAGTGTTTATGCCGGGCATGCCGGTTGCAGCAAAAACCGTGGCGATCAACGCCGATGCTTCCGCGCTTAACTAAGCCCCAGCAGGAATTCTGAGCCATGGACTTTTCCCGTTTTTTCATCGACCGACCGATTTTTGCCGCGGTGCTGTCGATCCTGATTTTTGTCGGCGGCGTGATTGCCATCCCGCTGTTGCCGATCAGCGAATACCCTGACGTTGTGCCGCCCAGCGTACAGGTGCGTGCCCAATACCCGGGTGCCAACCCGAAAGAGATCGCCGAAACGGTAGCTACGCCGCTGGAAGAGGCGATCAACGGCGTCGAAAACATGATGTACATGAAATCAGTGGCCGGTTCTGACGGCGTACTGGTAACCACCGTCACCTTCCGCCCGGGTACCGATCCTGACCAGGCCCAGGTACAGGTGCAAAACCGCGTGGCGCAGGCAGAAGCGCGCCTGCCGGAGGATGTTCGGCGGCAAGGGGTCACTACCCAGAAACAATCCCCGGCCCTGACGCTGGTGGTACACCTGGTCTCCCCTTCCGGCAAATACGATTCACTTTACCTGCGCAACTACGCCACCCTGAAGGTCAAGGATGAGCTGGCCCGTCTGCCGGGGATCGGTCAGGTGCAGATCTTCGGTGCGGGCGAATATGCGATGCGCATCTGGCTGGATCCGAACAAGGTCGCTTCACGCGGGCTGACGGCCTCTGACGTGGTTTCTGCCATGCAGGAGCAAAACGTGCAGGTTTCCGCCGGCCAGTTGGGTGCGGAACCTATGCCGACCCGCAGTGATTACCTGCTGTCAATCAACGCGCAGGGCCGCCTGCAAACCGAGGAAGAGTTCGGCAATATCATCCTCAAAAGCGGCGACAACGGCGAGATCGTCCGCCTGCGTGACGTAGCACGAATTGAAATGGGGTCCGGCAGCTATGCGCTGCGTGCGCAGCTCAATAATAAGGATGCGGTCGGGATCGGTATCTTCCAGGCGCCGGGTGCCAATGCCATCGAGCTGTCCAATGCGGTGCGGGCCAAAATGGCCGAGCTGTCGACCCGCTTCCCGGACGGCATGAGCTGGGAATCGCCGTACGACCCTACGGTGTTCGTGCGCGATTCTATCCGCTCGGTAATAGACACCCTGCTTGAAGCGGTGCTGCTGGTGGTACTGGTGGTTATTCTGTTCCTGCAAACCTGGCGTGCTTCGATCATCCCGCTGCTGGCGGTTCCGATCTCCATCGTCGGCACCTTCGCTGCGCTCTATCTGTTGGGGTTCTCGCTCAATACGTTGAGTTTGTTCGGGCTGGTGCTGGCCATCGGTATCGTGGTCGACGACGCCATCGTGGTGGTGGAAAACGTCGAGCGCAATATTGAAGAAGGCCTGTCGCCGCTGGCGGCAGCGCATCAGGCAATGCGTGAAGTTTCCGGCCCGATTATCGCCATCGCCGTGGTGCTGTGCGCCGTGTTCGTCCCGATGGCGTTTCTTTCCGGCGTCACCGGCCAGTTTTATAAGCAGTTTGCCGTCACAATCGCCATTTCGACCGTGATTTCCGCCATCAACTCGCTGACCCTGTCACCGGCACTGGCCGCGCTGCTGCTCAAACCACACGGTGCGCCGAAGGACATGCCTTCACGCCTGATCGATCGGCTGTTCGGTTGGTTGTTCCGCCCGTTCAACCGCTTCTTTGCCAACAGTTCGCAACGTTATCAGCGTGGGGTTTCTCGTGCATTAGGCAAGCGTGGCGCGGTATTTGTGGTGTACGTGTTGTTGCTGTGTGCCGCCGGGGTGATGTTTAAAACCGTGCCGGGCGGATTTATCCCTACTCAGGACAAACTTTACCTGATTGGCGGGGTGAAAATGCCGGAAGGTTCGTCACTGGAGCGTACCGATGCGGTGATCCGCAAGATGAGCGCCATCGGCCTGAGCGTCGACGGCGTAACCGATGCAGTCTCCTTCCCCGGATTAAATGCGTTGCAGTTCACCAATACGCCCAATACCGGTACCGTGTTCTTTGCGCTTGAATCGTTAAGCACCCGCACCCGCAGTGCGGCGCAGATTAACGCCGAAATTAACGCCAAGATTTCACAAATCCAGGAAGGCTTCGCCTTCTCGATCATGCCACCGCCCATTCTCGGCATCGGTCAGGGTTCCGGGTATTCGCTGTATATTCAGGATCGTGCCGGTCTGGGGTATGGCGCGCTGCAAACTGCGATCAATACAATGTCGGGCGCCATCATGCAAACGCCGGGCATGGGCTTCCCTATTTCGTCTTATCAGGCCAACGTGCCGCAGTTGGACGCGAAAATTGACCGCGACAAGGCCAAGGCGCAAGGCGTACCGCTTAACGCATTGTTCAGCACGCTGCAGACCTATCTCGGTTCGTCATACATCAATGACTTCAACCGCTACGGCCGCACCTGGAAGGTGATGGCCCAAGCCGATGGTCAGTTCCGCGACAGCGTGGAAGATATTGCCAACCTGCGCACCCGCAACGATAAGGGTGAAATGGTGCCGATTGGCAGCATGGTCAGTATCAGCACCACCTACGGCCCGGACCCGGTGATCCGCTATAACGGGTTCCCGGCGGCGGACCTGATTGGTGATGCCGATCCTCGGGTGTTGTCATCGTCACAGGCAATGAGCGAGCTGACGGTGATGGCCAATAAGCTGTTACCGAACGGCATGAACATCCAATGGACCGACCTGAGCTACCAACAATCAACCCAGGGCAATGCGGCGATTATTGTGTTCCCGGTGGCGGTGCTGTTGGCCTTTCTGGCATTGGCGGCGCTGTACGAAAGTTGGACGCTGCCGCTGGCGGTGATCCTGATCGTGCCGATGACCATGCTGTCGGCGCTGTTCGGCGTCTGGCTGACCGGGGGCGACAACAACGTGTTCGTCCAGGTGGGATTAGTGGTCTTGATGGGGCTGGCCTGTAAAAACGCCATTTTGATTGTCGAGTTCGCCCGCGAACTTGAGCTGCAGGGCAAAAGCATCATGGAAGCGGCGCTGGAAGCCTGCCGTCTGCGACTGCGGCCGATCGTGATGACCTCTATCGCCTTTATCGCCGGGACCATTCCCCTGATATTGGGGCACGGCGCCGGTGCAGAGGTGCGCGGCGTCACCGGTATCACGGTGTTTGCCGGCATGCTGGGCGTCACGCTGTTCGGGTTGTTCCTGACCCCTGTGTTCTACGTGACCCTGCGTCGTATGGTCACGCGTAAGGTGCGCCAGCAAACGGCATAACGCTGCGTTTGCGTCAGCCATAAAAAAGCCCGGTTTAAACTCCGGGCTTAGTCTGATGACAAACACCCGAAAAATGGGATTTTCGGATGTTTGGGATAGAGCAGAAGACATAATTCTTTGTGTATTTTCATCCCAAGATCAGAGTTTTTAACGACAAAGGACTTTGTCAGCCATAAAAAAGCCCGGTTTAAACACCGGGCTTTTTCTTTGTTTTAGCGTTTAGCGTGATTTATTTTTCCGCTGTCTCTTCGTCTTTTACGTCTACATCTTGCATCGCATACGCTGCGCAGGCACGCTTATCGCCCCGCTCCAGTTCAGCCAGAGAGTCCGCCACCGTGTAGCGCGCCAGTACGTTCAACGATGCCTCTTCCGCTTCGTTCACCACTGACTTGAAGTACCAGCAGGCGTTGGCACTGACCAGGCAACGTGCCGGCCCTTCCGGCCGGGCGGCCCAAATGCGTTTGTCATCGATAACAGACAAATAGATATCCCGCAGGGTGATTTGCTCCGCCGGGCGCCCCAAGTGAATCGAGCCGTTACGGCCCAGGGTCGAGACAATGATGCCATTTTTGGTCAAGGGCACCATCAGCTTGCGGATAAAACTGGGGTTAGCTTCCAGACCGGCGGCAAGCACCGCGCTGGTCGAACGCACACCCAGCTTTTCAGCCACGGCCACGCTAAGTACCATTTGCATTGCAGTCGGAAAGCGAAAATCTAACATGTTTTTATCTCTGTCTCCGGGAGACTAAATACTTGGACTGGGTCGGTGTGAGATAACGCCATCACACCCACTCAACTGCACAATAATATAACAAACACTGTTGCATTATTGAAGGTATGCCCGGATAAATCGCACGGATACATTAGTGTGGGAAATAGCGTCAGTACTGGCCTGAAGGCAAAACGGCGGGGAGTAAATAGACAGAAACCCGCGCCAATATTAATGCCGCTCGCTTAACTGGGTTAAACGATCAGAACTAACACTGTTCGCGGGTTTAATTCTTATCGGGCGATCAGGCTTTGTTCAGCACCAGCTGGCCGCTTTTATCCAACGGGATCTGGGTGCCGGGATCGTGATCCATGCGGATCTTGCCCTGCTGATTGCCAATCTTGTAGGTCACGTCGTAACCCAGCATCTTCTGTGATTTGTCGTAGACCGTTTTGCAGCGCTGCTGCGTGCTGCTGGTGGTGTCATTATTCTGCATCGCCCCCTGCACCTGGTTACCGGCATAGCCGCCGCCCAATGCGCCGACGACCGTGGCGACGTCACGTCCACGCCCCCCGCCGAACTGATGACCGATTACGCCGCCGGCAACCGCACCCAGCACGGAGCCGGCAATACGATTTTCGTCCTGCACCGGCGCACGGTGTGTGACGGTGACATTGCGACATTCCCGACGCGGGGTTTTGATGGTTTCTTTGATCGGCGTTGCGGCAAGTACCTGCGCGTATTGCGGACCGGAAGAGAAAACGTCAAGACTGGCAACCGCAGCAATACCCAGAGCGGCTGCAATACCAATACCCACACCGGCTAACATTGACTTGTTCACAGGAAATCCTCCTGAAAGTGTTACCACGCATTTGTACCGGGGACTTTACCTACATTGCACCGCGCTTATTATTTTGCGCATTGGCGGCACGTGGTATTCCGGTTTACGGCGTGCGCGACGCGCCGTCTGTAAACGAGAGAAAGTCTGCACAATGTTCCAGAACCTCGCAATAAGACAATGTGACCAAAAATGCCGGAAATCCCACTTACCCCCAGTGTTTAGGAGGATTCTTAAGACTTTTACCCATAACGACGGGACATTGTGCTGAATAATCAGCTGCTGCCTGCCCGTTCTTGCGGTTGTAGGCATAAAAAAACCCACGCGGGCGAACCGGCGTGGGTGGTCGATAACGGGGCGGTTAGTGCATTTTCAAACGCGGGCGGATCACCCGGTTGATGCCGCCAACCAGCATCATCAGGCCGGTTTTGATGTAGCCGTGCAAAGCGACCTGGTGCATGCGGTACAGTGAGATGTAGACAAAGCGCGCAATGCGGCCTTCCACCATCATCGAGCCGCGCATCAGGTTGCCCATCAGGCTGCCCACGGTGCTGAAGCGGGACAGAGACACCAACGAACCGTGATCTTTGTAAACGTACGGCTTCAGCGTCTGGCCGTTCATCAGCGCCAGAATGTTGGTAAAGCAGCGTGACGCCATCTGGTGCGCCGACTGGGCGCGCGGCGGCACAAAACCACCGCCCTCTTTCGGGCAGGACGCACAGTCGCCGATGGCGAAAATGTTCGGATCGCGCGTGGTCTGCAGCGTTGGCTCTACCACCAGTTGGTTAATGCGGTTGGTTTCCAGCCCGGCGATGTCCTTCATAAAGTCCGGAGCCTTGATACCGGCCGCCCACACCATCAAATCGGCGTCGATAAATTCGCCGCCCTTGGGGTTCAGGCCGTTGGCATCCGCGCTGGTGACCATGGTGTTGGTCAGCACGCGCACGCCCAGCTTGTTCAGTTCCTGATGTGCCGCAGCGGAAATACGCGGCGGCAGCGCAGGCAGAATACGCTCGCCCGCTTCGACCAGCGTTACGTTCAGCGCGCTGTTGTCCAGGCCTTCGAAACCATAGCTGTGCAGCTGCTTCACCGCATTATGCAGCTCGGCGGACAGCTCCACACCGGTGGCGCCGCCGCCAACGATAGCGATATTCACCCGCTCTTTTTGCCCCGGCTGCGCCGAGAACTTGAGGAACAGGTTCAGCATCTCGTTGTGGAAACGTCGTGCCTGGTGCGGGTTATCCAGGAAGATACAGTGATCCTTGACGCCGGCAGTGCCGAAATCGTTCGAGGTACTGCCCAGCGCCATCACCAGAATGTCGTAAGACAACTCGCGCTCCGGCACCAATTCGCCGCCCTGCTCGTCGCAGATTTGCGCCAGGTGCAGCGTTTTCGTTTCACGGTTGATGTTAGTCAGCGAACCCAGTTGGAAGCTGAAAGAGTGATTGCGCGCATGCGCCAGGTAGCTCAGCGCGTCAACGCCGTCATCCAGGGAACCGGTTGCAACTTCATGCAGCAAAGGTTTCCACAGATGGCTGTGGTTACGATCCACCAGCGTGATTTCTGCTTTGTGCTTACGACCGAGTTTATGGCCCAGGCTGGTCGCCAGTTCCAGACCACCGGCACCACCGCCCACGATGACGATTTTTTTCTTTGGCGTTGTCAAAATAACCCCCTAAATGTGAACCAATTGTTGCCTAAGGGTAAATAAATAATATCCTTAGAATACATAGGGTTCGCGTAAATTAAACCTGCTATCTAAAGCCAGAATAGCATGGGGGGTTATTTGGTCATACCAAAATTGATGTACATCAAATTTTTTTGGTTAAAGGCTGGACGAAGGGCTTTCTTGAGGATTGTGATTCAAATAGTTAGCGCTGGGTCACAGTTTCAAATTTTACCGTCCAACGGGCCAAACGGCGCTTTTTGAGCAAGAAATACCGCAATGTTTGCCTGGCGGAAGCAAGCATTGCGGCGACCTAGGGCGTTATAAAACTGTTAAACCAGGGTCTTGAACGCCTTGATACGTTGCAGGTGCGGCGAGATGTTTTTGAACTTGTGGGTTTGCTGCTCATCCCAGACGATTTCATAGTATTTGTGCAGCAGTTCCGCACTGCGTTGGCTGTCCAAGACTTCGTCGTGACGAGAAAGTACCGCCAGGCAGCGATCGCGATTTTTTTCGCGGAAGTCTTCAACACACTTGGTGGCGATATCGCGATACTCTTCCGGGCGGTCAATTTTGCCCTGCATATGTTCTTCAGGATACAGATTGGGGTTGAAGATCACCTGTCGAATGCCGCACAGAAAGCCGATACGTTCGGCCCAAAAGCCCCCAAGCCCCACCCCGCAGATCAGCGGATGTTTATCCCCTTCCTGCTGAACCGCCTTGTCCACCTCTTTCAACAAATGCTGCATGTCATGGCGTGGATGCAAGGTGCTGTAGCTGATAAAGCGCACGTCCGGATCGATAAACTGGAGCTGTAACACCTTTTCATGATTGCCGGGACTGGTTGAATCGAAGCCATGTAGATAGATAATCATGTGGATCCTCGCAACAAGCTGAGGGCCGCGCCGCAGCCCTCATCGTTTACGCCGCATTACGACGCCCTGGGTTCACCCCGCATTACGCTGTTTGTGCTCCTCCCAGCGTTCGCTGAGCGCATTCAGTTCCTTATGCGCCTGCTGCCAGCGCGCAGAATCACGCAGCTCCTGACGGGTGAACTGACCGCGATGATATAACTGCTTCACCCTGTCTGCTTTGACCGGGGACAGGTTATCCAGCACGCTGACCACCCCTGCACGGTTATTGCACACCAGGATCATGTCACAGCCGGCATCCAGCGCCGCCTGGCCACGTTCGGCATAACTGCCCATGATCGCCGCCCCTTCCATCGACAGGTCGTCCGAGAAAATGACGCCGTCAAAGCTCAGCTCCTGACGCAGGATCTGCTTTAGCCAGTAAGGTGAGCCGCTGGCCGGACGCGAGTCTGCTTCAGTATAGATGACGTGCGCCGGCATTACGGCGTCCAGCAACTGACGGTTAATCAATTCACGGAAGATCGC
This sequence comes from Serratia liquefaciens, assembly GCA_012719855.1. Classification (GTDB taxonomy): domain Bacteria; phylum Pseudomonadota; class Gammaproteobacteria; order Enterobacterales; family Enterobacteriaceae; genus Serratia; species Serratia liquefaciens_A. The sequence goes on from JAAXZN010000050.1 coordinate 61,094, forward strand.
CATATCGTGTTCGCGGATCTGCGCCAGCGGACGTGGATCGCGCGGCGTTTCTTTGTGGGAATCCGCGCTGACGGCGCCGTGCCCCGGGAAATGCTTACCGGTGGTTTTCATACCGGCGCTGTGCATGCCCAAAATGAACTGCTCAGCCATCACCAACGCCTGCGTTGGATCGCTGTGGAACGAGCGTTCGCCAATCGCGGCGCTGACATGGCCAATATCCAGCACCGGGGCGAAGCTGATGTCGATATCCTGCGCGATCATTTCCGCTGCCATCAGCCAACCGGCCTCCTGCGCCAGACGCTTGCCCTCGTGGGCAGAATTCAAGGCGGCAAATGACTGTGCCGCCGGCAGGCGGGTAAAACCTTCGCGGAAACGCTGAACGCGGCCGCCTTCCTGATCCACCGCCACCACCAGCCGATCGTGGGAAGCCTCGCGGATCTGCCGCACCAGCTCACGCAACTGCTGCGCATCGTGGAAATTGCGGGTGAAGAGGATCAGGCCACCCACCAGCGGGTGTTTTAAGATCTCACGTTCTTCTGCGTCCAGCTCATAGCTGGCGACATCTAACATTACAGGGCCCACGGCCACCTCACTTCATTATTCATTCAGAACATGGGGATGTTAAACAAAAACGCCGGTGCAACACTGCGCCCCAGCGCAAAAATTCAGGATCGTCGGTCTGTTGCCAGCGCACTTCAAACCAGAGCAGCATCAGGTAATCCACCCATGGCAACCAGCGCTGTACCTGCCTGCTCAGCAACGGCAAATCAAGGTAACCGATGCGAGCATAATGCTGCAAAAATTGCTGTCGGCGCGCGGGTGACCAGGCGTTACTGCAAAACAACGCGGCGATGTCCAACGCAATATCGCCGTCTGCCGCATACTCCCAGTCAATCAGCCGCAGGCTTTCCCCCTGAGCGATCAAATTGCCCGGATGAACATCCATATGCAGCGGCGCCAGTTTCAACGGCGTTGGTGTGCGACGATGCAGAAAATGTTGATGCAACCGCAGCCAGGCCGGCGTCAAACGCCGACCATCCAGTTGCTGCCAGTAACGGATAAACTGCCGATGCAGGTTCAACGGGTAGCCGCTGGGGGGTTGCCGGTGCAAGCTGGCCATCAACGCCGCCAAGTCGCCCCGCTCATTGAGGCGAGAAAAATCCGCATCTGTGACAACGTCACCATCGAGCCACTGCAGGATAATCCACTGATTATTTTGCACTAAAACCTGTGGTCCGATGCCTTGTCCGCTGCGATGCAGCACTCTCGCCTCGCGCCGACGGCTGACGCCCAGCGCACTTTTCTCGCGGCTTTGCTGACGCGCCAACAGCTGCACGCCTTCACCTTCTATACGCCAGCTTTCGCCGGTCAGCCCCTGCACCGGACTGAAACGACAACCGGCGGTTTTCACCGCCGGCAGTTCGTTCTCAATCAGCGTTCGCAATGCGCCTTCAGTGTGTAACGGCGCCATTGCCTGACCAGACGATTTCACCGGTTTGTACCAGCATCAGTTGCATATCCAACGTTGGAGACTTCACGTCGCCGCTGACGTCGCTGTACAGCACGTACTGTGCACTGACGATCCGCGCCAGACCAATAGCTTTGCTGCGTGAACCCAGGCTGTCATCTGCCGACAGGCCCAGCGTCTGTTTGGCACTGACCAACTGCGCTTCCGGCACGATGGAGAAGGTTTGATTAGATGCCAGGGCTTTGTGCAGCGCGGAGGTCGCTTTCGCCGTCTGCAACGCGCCGTTGGTGTTGTTCTTCACGCTGTCGAGCAACAGCACGCTGCCCGGATTAACGCCATCGGCTTTCAGCATCTGGTTCACCAGAGGCTGCACGCTGCTCAGCCAGTCGAGCTGCTGAATTTTTGGCGGCTGCGGCACGGGTTCGCTGATCGGGGGCTTCGGCTCTTCGATCGGCGGCGTTACCGGCTCAACGGTCACCGGCGGCTGCGGTTGTTCCGGTTCCGGCGGACGCGACAGACAGCCGGTTAACGTCAACGCGGCCAGCGCCATAAATAGATACTTTTTCATTAATCCCTCTCCACTGAACCAAGAGTTTACAAGAATAGATACAGACGCACGCGTTTGGCATCGAGATTGCCGTTAAGCGAGTAAATTGTGGCGTCTGAATTTGGCGCAATAGTGATGGTGCGCGGCGCCTCAAAAGGCCGGATATCCAGCCCCTGATCGTCATACCAGTAAAAACGATAGTGTACCGTTACCGGTGTGGATTGGCTGTTACTGAGTTCCGAGGTAGCCATCACGCGCCCGGAAGCATCCGAAATCGACGGGTTGTCGGCCAGAATGCCCGCGGTCAGCACCGGCGAATCCATCACGACCGTTTGTCCTTCGTTAACCGCGATGCCCTTCGGGCTGCTGCAGCCCATCAGAACGACGACGGGTAACGCCAGCGCCATCAGACAACGCAGGGATTTGCTATAGCGCATGATTGACCTCGGTTAGCGTGACAGCAGCGGCCCCAATGAACGGCCACCGACCAAATGCATATGAATATGATAGACCTCTTGGCCGGCATGGCGATTGCAGTTAACAATCAGGCGATAACCGTCTTCGGCGATGCCTTCCTGCTCGGCAATTTTTGCCGCGGCAGTGATCATGCGGCCCAGTGCAGCTTCGTGCTCCACGGTTACGTCGTTAATCGTCGGGATCAGCACATTCGGAACGATCAAAATGTGGGTCGGCGCCTGAGGTGAAATATCACGGAAAGCGGTGACCAGTTCATCCTGGTAGACCACATCAGCAGGGATTTCGCGGCGGATAATTTTACTGAAAATCGTTTCTTCGGCCATCTGGCGTTCCTTGTAGAGGGAAAAAAGCTGTACGCAGTATGAGTGACAAATTCTACTGCTTTCAACCTGATTGCGCACTTTCCGCGTTGAGTGATGCAGAATCAGGCAACCAGCCAGAATAATTACGTCGTTCCCGGCAGCGCATATCTGATTTTTTCACTTTGGTTATTCACTATTGTTGCTTTACTTGCCCGCGGCCGCCGCCAATAGTAACCCTATGATTAGCAAAGGATAGAAAATAACATGCAATTCAAAATCCTGGCGCTGGGTGCGCTGTTGCTGTGCGGCCATGCCGTGGCCGAAACCCAAAGCATTATCGATCTGCAGGCCAACCAACAACATGTGCGGGCGGCGAAGAATCCGGCTGCCGTCGCCTTGATACCGGCCAATTACCCTTTTGCCGTACCGGGCAAGCTGACCGTCGCGGTGGCCTCTGAAAACTCCCCGCCGCTGGCGCTGTTTGCCGAAGACAATAAAACACTGATTGGCAGTGACCCGGATATTGCACAACTGGTGGCAGACAGCTTGGGGCTGGAATTAAATCTGGTGCCCACCTCCTGGGAGGATTGGCCACTCGGGATCAGTTCCGGTAAGTATGACGCCGCCATTTTCAATATTGCCGTGACCAAACTGCGCAAAACCAAGTTTGATTTCGCCACCTACCGGGTGGATACGCTGGGCTTTTACGTAAAATCCACCAGTAAAATCAATTCAATCAACCAACCTGCAGACGTTGCCGGGCTGCGAATCATTGTCGGTTCCGGTACCAATCAGGAAAACATCCTGTTGGGTTGGGATAAACAGAACCGCGCCAACGGCCTGCCGCCGGTGCAACCGATTTATGTCACCGATGACGCGGCGGCCAACCTGAGCATTCAATCCGGACGCGTCGACGCCTACTTCGGCCCCCACTCGACCGGAGCCTACAAGGCGGCACTGACCGGCAAAACCAAAATGGTCGGCATCGGCCCCAACGTGGCCTATGTGGCGGTCACCACCAAAAAAGACAACGGTCTGGTGGCGGCCATCAACGCCGCCATCAACGGGGTGATCGTCAGCGGAGAATATGCGCAGGTGCTGGACCGTTGGGGGGAACAGGATGAAAAGGTCCCACGCTCCACCATCAATCCACCGGGTATCGGCGACTAATCCTCAATTAACTGGGGTGCGTGTGTTCGCATCCAGTTAGCCAAGGAGTCGAGCGTCGGGCGCAGCGTTTTACCCAGCGACGTAATCTGATATTCAACACGCGGCGGGACCTCCGGAAACACCTGCCGCGTGACCAGACCGCGCTGCTCAAACTGCCGCAGTTGGCGCGTCAACTCTTTCTGGGCAATCGGCGCAACCGCGCGTTGCAGTTCACTGAAACGCACCGGGCTGTCGATCAAGATCAATCGGTAAAGGATGGGGATCGCCCACTTCCCTGCAACCAGATTCACGAAGTCCACCATCGGGCAAGGTTCGCCCGCTGCCGGTAACCCGGCTAAATTATTTTCCGTGGCGGAAAGCCCAGCTTTGCTCATTTCATCCCTCTTCGCCCGTTAGTATCCAAAAGGTGCCTACTATGCAAAGGATACTATAGCGCAAATAATGGCCGTACCGACAATAAACAGGAGTGGGCTATGTCACGACTTAAAGGCAAATACGCGTTGATCACCGGCGGCACCAGCGGCATTGGTTTGGAAACGGCGCGTCAGTTTATCGCCGAAGGAGCCACGGTGGCGATCACCGGGCGCAGCCAAAGTGGCCTCGAGGCGGCGGGAAAAGAACTGGGTGACGTGTTGTTATTACGCAACGACGCCGGGGATATCGCTGAACAACGCACATTGGCGCAGCAGTTGGCCAACCATTGGCCGCGCCTCGACGTGTTGTATATCAACGCCGGTGACGTCACGCACCATCCCTTGCAAGAGTGGGATGAACAAAGCTATCAGCGGTTGATGGACATCAACCTGAAGGGTCCGTTCTTCCTGATCCAGGCGCTGCTGCCACAGTTGGCTAATCCGGCGTCGATTATTTTGTGCGGTTCGGTCAGTGCGCATATCGGGCTGCCGCTAAGCAACGCTTACGCCGCCAGCAAGGCCGGGCTGTTGTCGCTGGCCCGAACGCTTTCCGGCGAACTGCATCCGCGCGGCATCCGGGTTAACGGCCTAAGCCCCGGCCCGACAGAAACCCCGGCGCTGGGCAAGCTGGGGTTAAAAGATGCCGATGAGCAGGCGCTGCGCGACGAGATCCGCGCTCTGGTGCCGATCGGCCGTATGGGTACGGCATGGGAGCTGGCAAAGGCGGCAGTGTTCCTGGCATCGGATGAGTCTGCCTTTATGGTGGGCAGCGAGTTGCTGATCGACGGTGGCGTAGGGAATTTATAGCGGCGATGATTTCACGTGGTGATATCAAGCCGTGACAGCACAGGCTGCACGGCTTGGCATCAGCCCAGACCGGGAATGGCGACACCGAAAGTTTGCAGCAGCAGCACCATGTTGAGCAGAATAATAATCACCGTACCTATGATCGACACCAGGCTGGTCAGGCGGCTATTCACGAACTCGCCCATGATGTCGCGGCGACGCGTAAACATCACCAGGGCAATCATCGGCGCCGGCAGCGCCAGGCTCAACACGACCTGGCTGTAAACCAGTGCATCGGTGGCATTAACCCCAAGCGCCACCACGATGAACGCCGGCACCATGGTCACCATACGGCGCACCCATACCGGAATGCGGAAACCGACAAACCCCTGCATGATCATCTGGCCGGCCATCGTCCCCACCACCGAGCTGGAAATGCCGGAAGCAATCAGCGACATCAGGAAGATGCCCGCAGCGGCAGCGCCAAACAGAGGCGTCAGCGTATGGTATGCGGTGCCAATCTCCGCCACGTCGCTGTTTCCGGCATGGAAGGCGCTGGAAGCCATAATCACCATGGCGATATTCACCAGCCCGGCGACAGATAAGGCAATCACCACTTCAATATTGGAAAAACGCAGCAGCTTACGCCTTTCACCGCTGTCACTGGCCGGCGCACGGTGTTGAGTCAGCCCGGAGTGCAGGAAGATGGCGTGCGGCATCACCGTGGCGCCGATAATCCCCACCGCGATGGTCAACGCCTGTGCATCCGGCAACTGCGGCGTCACCATGCCCATGCCCGCCGCAGCCCAGTCCACCGGCACAATAAACATCTCGACCAGGTAACACAGGGCAATAATCGCGACCAGGCCGCCGATCATCAGTTCTACCGGGCGGAATCCTTTTTTCTCCACCATCAGCAAAGCGTAGGTGATGACCGCGGTCACCCCCATTCCCGGCAACAGCGGCATATGGAACAGCAAGGCAAGCGCTATAGCCCCGCCGAGGAACTCCGCCAGATCGGTTGCCATCGCCGCCACTTCACTGAGCAGCCACATGCCGATCACCACCGGGCGCGAAAATTGATCGCGGCACATCTCTGCCAGATTGCGGTGCGTGACGATACCCAACTTGGCCGACAGCGCCTGGAACAGCATTGCAATCAGGTTGGCCATCACCACCACCCACAACAGGCTGTAACCGTATTTCGAGCCGGCCTGAATATTGGTGGCGAAATTACCGGGGTCCATATAAGCAATGGAGGCAATCACCGCTGGCCCGGCGAACAGCAGCGGCGTGAATGCGCCACGCTTGCGCCCGGCAAGCGCGTTACCTATCGCCGTATTGGTTCGTTCGGTTAACGATGTGGTGGTTGCCGCATCACGCATGATTTACCCTCAATCTTTTTCTGGTTATTTTTCACCCAACACTCCCAGCAATGTAGCATCGGCTACACTTTATGCAAAACGGAAGATACTCTACCTTTGTGTACAAATATTTCTAATTTTAACCCGATGCGCCTGGCGAATTGATAATGCGTCGCCTTTGGACTAACGTATGGCGGAACTGCATTAATCTGCAACTCACTGGATTTACGTTTAAAGGACGTCTCAGACTATGGCAACAAGCGCACCAGATGACGCCGATCGCCCCGTTGTGGCCGAAATGCCGGACGAGGCTGAACATGCCCTGCGCTTCACCCGCGCTCGTGAGGCGCAATCCAATGCGCTGATTGAGGATTATGTCGAGCTGATAGCCGACCTGCTGGTCACCACCCGCGAGGCCAGGACCACCGATATCGCCAAACGCTTCGGTGTGTCGCACCCGACCGCGATCAAGAACATCGCCCGGCTCAAGAGTGCGGGTCTGGTGGAGTCACGGCCTTATCGAGGGGTTTTCCTCACGGAGGAAGGTGAACAACTGGCGCAGAAGGTACGCCGTCGTCACCGGATAGTCGTCGACCTGCTGGTGTGTCTCGGGGTACCGAACGAAACGGCGGAATTGGACAGCGAAGGGATTGAGCACCACATTTCCAGCGACACCCTGGCGGTGTTTGAACAGTTCCTGCAAAAACACGCAGAAAAATAAACCCACGCCCACAAAAAAGGGAGGCTTTCGCCTCCCTTAAAACTCCCCTGCCTGACCTGAATTAATGGTTACGGATGTATTCGTCCATATCCGTTTTCAGGTTGTCAGATTTGGTACCAAAGATAGCCTGAACCCCCGAGCCTGCGACGACAACGCCGGCAGCACCCAGTTTTTTCAAGCCAGCCTGGTCAACCTTGCTCACATCCGCCACGCTAACGCGCAGTCGAGTGATACAGGCATCCAGGTTGGTGATGTTCTCTTTACCGCCGAAAGCCTGAACCAGTGCAGCAGACATTTCTGAACCGCCCTGGGCAACCTGCTCAGAAGCCGTGTCTTCGCGACCTGGTGTTTTCAGATCCAGTTTGGCAATCAGCACGCGGAAGATGGTGTAGTACACCAGACCGTAGATGATACCGACCACTGGGAACAGCCAGATTTTGCTGCTGTTACCACTCAGCACGATAAAGTCGATCAGACCGTGCGAGAAGCTGGTGCCGTCACGCATCCCCAACAGGATACAGATCGGGAACGCCAGGCCAGCCAGAATGGCGTGGATTGCGTACAGGATCGGCGCAACGAACATGAAGGAGAACTCGATCGGTTCGGTGATACCGGTCAGGAACGAGGTCAGCGCAGCGGAGATCATGATGCCGCCGACTTTTGCGCGGTTTTCCGGCTTGGCCGAGTGCCAGATGGCAATCGCCGCAGCAGGCAGACCGTACATTTTGAACAGGAAGCCACCGGACAGTTTACCCGCAGTCGGGTCACCCGCCATATAACGTGGGATGTCACCGTGGAACACCTGGCCCGCCGCGTTGGTGTATTCACCAATCTGCATTTGGAAAGGTACGTTCCAGATGTGGTGCAGACCGAACGGCACCAGCGCACGTTCAACCACGCCGTAGATACCAAATGCCACTACCGGGTTCTGATACGCAGCCCACTGGGAAAAGGTCTGGATAGCCGTACCGATAGGAGGCCAGATGAAGGACAGCACTACGCCCAGAACGATTGCCGCCAGGCCGGAGATGATCGGCACAAAGCGCTTACCGGCAAAGAAGCCCAGGTATTCCGGCAATTGAATGCGGAAGAAGCGGTTAAACATATAGGCCGCGATGGAGCCGGAGATAATCCCCCCGAGCACACCGGTATCCGCCAGGTGTTTGGCCGCGATCTCTTCAGCCGGCAGGTGCAGCACCAAAGGCGCCACTACCGCCATGGTTTTCACCATGATGCCGTAAGCCACTACTGCGGCTAACGCGGAGACACCGTCGTTATTGGTGAAGCCCAGGGCAACACCGATGGCGAAGATCAGCGGCATATTGGCGAAAACGGAACCGCCGGCTTCCGCCATCACGTGGGAGACTACCGCAGGTAGCCAGCTAAAGTTGGCGGAACCGACGCCCAGCAGGATACCTGCGATAGGCAATACGGACACCGGCAGCATTAGCGACTTACCTACTTTTTGCAGGTTTGCAAATGCGTTCTTGAACATAGTTGAGTGTGCTCCTGAGTAATAGTGCTTTGCTACTTTCCGCGATTCTTCGCGTTGCAAGGGGGGGAGAAAAAACCCCTGCAATTCAGGGTGTCTGAGCACCCCTTGAATTTTTACGCAGAGTAAAATAAATAGGCTGCGCAATGTTTGATGGCAGTCACGTTTCAATGAACAAAACCGGGTATTTTTCTTAAATCGCCTATTTTTTGTCAAAAAAGAGGAAAAAACGCCCGCACCTCGCCCTGAAACGGGTGGGAACATTACCCGTTTCGGCGATTAATTACGAGCTTAAAAAAAATTCCAGATTCGATGACTACAGCTATAGCCTAGGCCAAAGATCAGAGTTCGATGTGAAATAAGCGTGAAAAGTTGGCGGTGGTGGTTTCGGCCAGCGTTTCCAGGCTCACGCCCTTTAATACCGCCATGTATTCAGCCACATCGCGCACGTAGGCAGGTTGGTTTTCTTTACCGCGGTGCGGCACCGGAGCCAGATACGGCGAGTCGGTTTCCACCAGAATGCGGTCCAGCGGCACATAACGCGCCACATCACGCAGCTGCTCGGCGTTGCGGAAGGTCAGGATGCCGGAAAAGGAAATGTAGAACCCTAAGTCCAACAGTGCTTCAGCCGTGGCGCAATCTTCAGTGAAGCAATGCAGTACGCCGCCACAGTCCTGGGCATTTTCTTCCCGCAGGATCGCCAGCGTGTCTTCACGCGCATCACGGGTATGCACGATCACCGGTTTGTTCAGATCGCGACCGATGCGGATATGCTCACGGAACGACGCTTGCTGCAGTTCAAGATTGTCTTTCTGATAGAAATAATCCAGCCCGGTTTCCCCTAGCGCCACCACCTGCTCTGCCGCCGCCAAACGACGCAGCTCCGCATAGTCGTAACCGCCTTCCAGATTGAGCGGATGCACGCCGCAGGAGAAAGCCACGTCGTCGCGTTGGCCAATCAACTGCGTCATGGCCTGATAGCCCGGCAAGGTGGTAGCAACCGCCAGCACGTAACCGACATCACGCGCCTTGGCTTTGGCCAGGGCGTCACCCACGTTTTGGTGCAGGGTTTGGTAATCCAGGCCATCGAGGTGGCAATGAGAATCTACTAACAACATAATATTTAACTCTTTTACAGCGAATGAGGGTGAGAATAGCCGGTAGCGCCGAGCATCTGCTCCCAGCCAAGTAACTGTTCGGTCAGCAGCAGCTCACGGTTAACGCCGACCACGCTGAGCAACTGATGGCGGCAATTAAGCCATTGCTGCACGACTTGCTGCAGCGAATTGCTGCTCAAACGGCTGGCCAGTTGGTGCACCAAGGGTTGCTGATCCTGGTTGAGGGCAAAACTCGCCGCCCCCTGCTGCCACTTCATGGCGTCCACCAGCAATGCGCATAACCAGTGTAGCCGCTCGGCGACGTCTTCGTGATTCAACACCGGCAGCAAGGACAGCATGTCATGCTGCGGCAAAGCGGAGCTCAGGGCAGTACACAGCGCGCTACGCTGTTGCCAACGTTCCGGCTGCAACAGCTGCTCGGCGGCCAGAGGAGCGCCATCGTGCAAACGCAATGCGGTCAGCAGATCGACCGGATTACCCGACGTTTGCCGGTTCAACCACTGCAGGCTGAGCTGTTCGTCCGGGCTGGCGAGGTGCCAGTACAAACAGCGGCTGCGCAACGTCGCCAACAGGCGTGAAGGCTCACGGCAGCTCAGCAGGAAATAGGTTTTTTCCGGCGGTTCTTCCAGGGTTTTCAACAACGCATTGGCGGCCGCCTCGGTCAGCAGCTCCGCCTGCGGTAACCAGATAACCTTGGCTCCGCCCTGTTGCGCATGGGAGTAAAGGATCTCAATCACCTGACGAATGGGCTCTACGCCCAGGCTGCTTTTGCCCTTTTCCGGCGTCAGCACGTGATAATCCGGGTGATTGCCCGCCAGCATTAACCGGCAGCTATGACATTCGCCGCAGCTTTTCTCACCGTTACGGCGCTGGCAAATCAGCCAGCGGCTCAGCCCATAGGCCAGCGCCTCTTCGCCATTGCCTGCCGCCGCATGCAGCAGCAAAGCATGATGACCGCGATCGGCAGCATATTGCCCGACCAACTGCCGGTAAGGGGTATTCAGCCACGGGTACCAGTTCATTACGCGCCTTCCTGCTGCAGCCATTGGCTGACGCTGTGACGAATAGCTGCCGTCACCTGCTCCAGCGATTGGGCCGCGTCAACGATGACGATGGACTCGTCCTGCGCAGCCAGCTCCAGATAGCGCGCGCGGGTGCGCTCAAAGAACGGCAGCGCTTCTTGTTCGATGCGATCCAATTCGCCGCGGGCGCGGGCGCGTTGCAACCCCACTAACGGCGGTAAATCCAGATAAAGCGTCAGGTCCGGTTGGAAATCGCCCAACACGGTGTCACGCAATGAAGCCATCAGTTGTTGATCGACACCACGACCACCGCCCTGATAGGCCTGCGAAGACAAATCGTGACGATCGCCAACCACCCAGGCACCACGCGCCAACGCCGGTTTGATCACCGTTTCCCCCAATTGCACGCGGGCTGCGTACAGCATCAGCACCTCGGCTTTGATGGTCGGCAGCTCACCGTCCACGCCGCGTTTGAACAGGTCGCGCAGCTTTTCCGCCAACGGCGTACCGCCGGGTTCACGGGTAAAGACAATATCGTTGATGCCGTGCTGGCGCAGTACGTCGACCACGGTATCGCGAGCGGTAGTTTTGCCCGCCCCCTCAAGCCCTTCGATAACCACAAATTTACTTTTCATTCTTTTCCTTCAACGCCTGGCGATAGGCGCGCACCGCCTGATTATGGCTGGCCAGGTTAGTGGTAAATTGATGCCCGCCTTTGCCGTCGGCAACAAAGTACAGATAAGGGGTTGTCGCCGGATTGGCGGCGGCAGCCAGCGCAGCCTTGCCAGGCATGGCAATCGGCGTTGGCGGCAGGCCGTTGATCACATAGGTGTTGTACGCCGTCGGCGTTTCCAAATCTTTGCGGGTAATGTCGCCATTATAGCTATTCCCCATGCCGTAAATCACCGTTGGGTCGGTCTGCAAACGCATGCCAATGCGCAGGCGGTTAATAAAGACCGAAGCCACCTTGGTGCGTTCTTCCGGCACTGCGGTCTCTTTCTCAATGATCGAGGCCATAGTCAGCAGCTCTTCGGGCGTTTTGTACGGCAGGCTGGTGTCGCGACCTTGCCAGGCCTCTTCCAGCGCCTTGGTCATTCGCAAATGAGCACGCTTTAACAACGCAATGTCGCTCATGCCCGCAGTGTACAGATAGGTATCGGGGTACAGGCGCCCTTCAGGGTTAGTCCCCTCCGGCAAGCCCAATGCCACGGCAATTTCCGTTTCGCTTTTGCCCGCCAGCGTATGTTTGAGGTATTTGGACTGTTGCAGCACCGCCAGCCAGTCACGCAGACGAGAACCTTCGATAAAGCGCGCGCTGAACTGGGCTTCTTTGCCGCTGGCCAGCAGTTTGAGCATCTCGCGCACCGTCATGCCAGGCGTAAAGCGGTAGGTACCGGCCTTAAACTCCGCCAGTTGCGGCTCCACACGCAATAACCACGGGAACCACATGCCGTTGCGGATCAGCTTGTCACGAACCAGCAGCCCTTCCAGCGCCACCCGCCCGGTGCCCGCCGGCAGTTTAAAAATGGCTTCCTGCTGGATCGCCAATGGCGTGTCCGCGAAGCGTTCGACCTTCTGGTATACCCAAAACAGCAGGCCCGCTACCAGAACAACAATAATAGAAACGAACTTCAGCTTACTTTTCTTCATCAATCAGCCATCGTTAACAATGTGGGCGCAAAAAATCATAGAGTTGGCGCGAAGAGTAATGCCAGGACTGTGCGATGTTCACCGGCAGCAATGGCATTAGCGCATTGCTCACCAGCAATTCCTCGGCCTCGGCCAGCGTCTCCAGCGGTTCGCTGACGTAATGCAATGAATACTTACTGCCTGCCAGCAGCTCAATTACCCGGCGACGCATCAGTCCGGCCACGCCTGCCTGGCTCAGATCCGGCGTGAAGACCGCCTTCCCCTTTCGCCAGAACAAATTAGCCGCACAGCATTCCACCAGCATACCGGCAGTGTCAAGCACCAGCGCCTCGTCGGCGGCCGTCTGGTCAAGATGCGCGCGGATCAACACCTGATCCAAACGATTCAGGTGTTTCAGCCCCGCCAGCAGCGGATGACGAGCCAGCGTTACCGGGCTAAGTGCCAGGCTGATGCCCTGCTCACGCCATTGCAAATAGTGCAGCGGATAGGCGCTGCGAGAAACAATCCGCGTGGGATGCTCACATCCTTTCGGACTGTAACCTCGCCCACCGCTGCCGCGCGTCAGTATCGCTTTGACCACGCCCTGCGGGATAGATTCTGCCGCGCGTACCATTTCATATTCCAAAGCCGCCCAGTCACAGGCAGGCAGCATCAACCGTTGCGCCGCTTGCTGCAAACGTTCGATATGCCAGGGCAACAGGTCAATTTTGCCCTCAACCACTCGTGCGGTAGTGAAACAGCCGTCGCCAAATTGCAAACCGCGATCGCTCGGCGCCAGCGCATCGTGTTGCTGCCCGTTTATCCAGTACATAGACTCCCCCTGACCGCTTTGGTTTCCACTACAGAATAACAGGCGCCGGCGCCATTAGCAGCAGTTGGCCATTCGGCAAAAGCATCGCCAAGCCGGGCCCCGACGGGTCCGCGCCATAAAAAAAGCCCGGTTTAAAAAACCGGGCTTTTTTACCGTCCGCCAGCAGCGGTTATTAGACCTTGCGGAAGATCAGAGAACCGTTGGTGCCGCCGAAACCGAAGGAGTTACACAGCGTGTACTGCATATCGCTCACCTGGCGTGCTTCGTGCGGAACGAAGTCCAGATCGCAACCTTCATCCGGATTATCCAGGTTGATGGTTGGCGGAACGGCCTGGTCACGCAATGCCAGTACGGTGAAGATCGACTCAATCGCGCCTGCCGCACCTAACAGGTGGCCGGTCATCGATTTGGTCGAGCTGACCATCACGCGCTGCGCATCGCTGCCAAATACCGACTTCACCGCCTGCGTTTCGGCTTTGTCGCCAGCCGGCGTTGAGGTGCCGTGCGCATTGATATAGCCGATTTGTGACGTGGTCACACCGGCATCGAGCAACGCATTTTCCATTGCCAGCGCAGCGCCCGCACCGTTTTCCGGTGGAGACGTCATGTGATAAGCATCGCTGCTCATCCCAAAGCCGACAACTTCAGCATAAATCTTGGCGCCGCGTTTTTTGGCGTGCTCATACTCTTCCAGCACCATCATGCCGGCACCGTCACCCAGAACAAAACCGTCACGGTCCTTGTCCCAAGGGCGGCTGGCTGCCTGCGGATCTTCGTTGCGGGTCGACAACGCGCGCGCTGCGCCAAAGCCGCCGACGCCCAACGGGGTACTGGCTTTTTCTGCCCCACCGGCCAGCATGACGTCAGCATCATTGTAAGCAATGATACGCGCGGCGTGGCCGATGTTGTGCACACCTGAAGTACAGGCGGTGGCGATCGAAATGCTCGGGCCACGCATGCCGTACATGATAGTCAGGTGGCCTGCAATCATGTTAACAATGGTTGACGGCACAAAGAACGGACTGATTTTCCGTGGGCCACCGTTAACCAGTGAACTGTGGTTCTCTTCAATCAAACCCAGGCCGCCAATACCGGAGCCGATAGCGGCGCCAATGCGGCTGGCGTTAGCCTCGGTGATATCCAGCTGTGCGTCCTGCATGGCTTGCATGCCGGCTGCGATACCGTACTGGATGAAGGCGTCCATCTTGCGCGCATCTTTGCGGGAGATGAAATCTTCTGAATTAAAATTCTTTACCAGGCCTGCAAACTTGGTCGCATAGGCAGAGGTATCGAAATGGTCGATCAGGCTGATGCCACTCTGACCGGCAAGAAGAGCGTTCCATGTGGACTCTACCGTATTGCCGACAGGAGACAACATGCCCAGTCCGGTCACAACTACTCGACGCTTAGACACGTTTGTCCTCCAAGGAGGGAAAAATATGACACTAGGGATAGAAAAAACTTAGGCGGTCGAGTGACCGCCTAGATATGTTCTCTTACTGCTGGCTAGCGTTGATGAAATCAATAGCTGCCTGAACAGTAGTGATTTTCTCAGCTTCTTCGTCTGGAATCTCGGTGTCGAACTCTTCTTCCAGAGCCATTACCAGCTCAACGGTGTCAAGAGAATCAGCACCCAGATCTTCAACGAAAGAAGCGTTATTTAAAACTTCTTCCTGTTTAACACCCAACTGCTCAACAATGATTTTCTTAACGCGTTCTTCGATAGTGCTCATACTCTTAAATTTCCTATCAAAACTCGCTTTCGCGATGGTTTTCGTAGTGTATAAAATGTTGAAAAAGATGCAACTAAATCCCGGCTGGTCAAACCACGATTTTACGCTATTTTGCGGTTTTTACCCCAAATAACGCAAATAGTTTTCGCATTTTTTAAATCATGTACATGCCGCCATTGACATGTAACGTTTCACCGGTGATGTAGCCAGCCTCATCAGAGGCTAAAAATGCAACAGCGCTGGCGATTTCTTTAGCATCCCCCAGCCGATTGGCTGGAACTGATGACAAAATGCCTGCGCGTTGATCATCTGTCAACGCCCGTGTCATGTCCGTCTCAATAAAGCCAGGTGCCACGACGTTGACCGTAATGCCACGCGAAGCAACTTCACGTGCCAAAGACTTACTAAAGCCAATCAGACCGGCTTTAGCCGCCGCGTAATTAGCCTGCCCTGCGTTCCCCATGGTACCGACGACGGAACCGATGGTGATGATCCGGCCAAACCGCTTTTTCATCATAGCTCGCATTACCGCTTTTGACAGACGGAATACCGAAGTCAGATTGGTGTTCAGGATATCCTGCCACTCGTCGTCCTTCATACGCATCAGGAGGTTATCACGCGTAATGCCGGCATTATTCACTAAAATGTCGATTTCGCCAAATTCAGCACGAATAGATGCCAGAACGCTGTCGATAGATTGAGCATCGACCACGTTCAATGCAAACCCTTTGCCGTTCGCACCCAGGTAGCTGCTGATAGCCTCAGCGCCGCTTTCACTGGTGGCGGTGCCGATCACTTTAGCGCCGCGTGCCACAAACGTTTCTGCAATAGCCCGGCCAATACCCCGGCTCGCGCCGGTGACCAGAACAACTTTACCTTCGAAGCTCATTGTTTTCCTCTTTATTGTTCAAGCGCCGCTGTCAGGCTGGCAGCGTCATTCACCGCCGCCGCCGTCAGGGTATCAACAATACGTTTAGTCAGACCGGTCAGAACCTTGCCCGGACCAACCTCTAGCAGCGATGTAACGCCCTGTGCTGCCATAAACTCAACGCTCTCGGTCCAACGTACCGGGCTGTACAACTGACGCACCAGCGCGCTGCGGATCGCTTCTGGATCGCTTTCAGCACGGACGTCGACGTTATTCACCACCGGCACCTGCGGTGCGCTGAAGGTGATGTCCTGCAACGCCACGGCCAGTTTATCTGCAGCCGGCTTCATCAGTGCGCAGTGCGAAGGCACGCTCACCGGCAACGGCAGTGCGCGCTTGGCACCGGCAGCTTTACAGGCTGCACCTGCACGCTCAACCGCTTCTTTATTGCCGGCAATCACCACCTGGCCCGGGGAATTGAAGTTCACCGGAGAAACGACCTGCCCTTGGGCTGACTCTTCACAAGCTTTGGCGATAGCCGCGTTGTCCAGACCAATGATGGCAGACATCGCGCCAGTACCTTCCGGCACCGCTTCCTGCATCAGTTTGCCGCGCAGCTCAACCAGGCGGATTGCTGCTTGGAAATCCAGCACGCCCGCACAGACCAGCGCCGAGTATTCACCCAGGCTGTGGCCGGCCATGATGGCAGGCATATTGCCGCCCTGCTGCTGCCAGACGCGGAAGATCGCCACGGAAGCAGCCAGCAATGCCGGCTGCGTCTGCCAGGTTTTGTTCAGTTCTTCCGCCGGCCCTTGCTGAACCAGTTGCCACAGGTCGTAACCCAGCACGGAAGAAGCTTCGCTGAAAGTCGCTTCAACGATCGGATATTGAGCGGCCAAATCGGCCAGCATGCCCAGGGACTGTGAGCCCTGGCCTGGGAAAACAAAAGCAAATTGCGTCATTTTTTCTTCCTGTTAATCAGAAGCGAACCAGCGCCGAGCCCCAGGTAAAGCCGCCGCCGAAGGCTTCCAGCAGCACCAGTTGGCCGCGTTGGATCCGCCCATCGCGCACCGCTTCATCGAGCGCTGCGGGGACCGAGGCGGCAGAGGTGTTACCGTGACGATCGAGCGTCACCACCACTTTATCCATCCCCATACCCAATTTTTTCGCCGTTGCGCTGATAATGCGCAGATTGGCCTGGTGCGGCACCAGCCAATCCAGCTGGCTGCGGTCCAGATTATTGGCCTGCAGCGTTTCGTCAACGATGTGAGCCAGTTCGGTTACCGCAACCTTGAAGACTTCATTGCCCGCCATGGTGACATAGGCCGGCTTGTCCTGATCCTGACGATCCTTGAACGGCAAGGTCAGCAGACCGCCGTAGGTGCCGTCCGCATGCAGGTGAGTCGACAGAATGCCCGGCTCTTCAGAAGCGCCCAGCACCACTGCGCCCGCGCCATCACCAAACAGAATGATAGTGCCGCGATCTTCAGGATCCAGCGTGCGGGACAGCACGTCGGCGCCAATCACCAGGGCCCGTTTCACCGCACCGTTCTTAACGTACTGATCGGCAACGCTCAACGCGTAAGTGAAACCGGCACAGGCAGCCGCCAAATCGAAAGCCGCACAATCTTTAATCCCCAGCAACTGCTGCACCTGGCAGGCAGAACTTGGGAATGCGTGGCTCGAAGTGGTGGTAGCCACAACGATCAGCCCGATATCTTCTTTAGCCACACCTGCCATTTCCAGCGCTTTTTCAGCAGCATGGAAGCCCATCGTCGCCACGGTTTCATCAGCGGCAGCGATACGGCGTTCACGGATACCGGTACGCGTGACGATCCACTCATCAGAGGTATCCACCATTTTTTCAAGGTCAGCGTTGGTGCGCACTTGTACGGGTAAATAACTCCCCGTACCGAGAATCTTTGTATACATGTACGATCAGTCACTCTTAGGTAATACAGCTTCAAGGCGCGCAGCAATCCTGTCAGGGACTTGCCGCTGCACCGCCTGCACAGCCTGTTCGATTGCAACTGCAAACGCGTGCGGGTTCGCAGCGCCGTGGCTCTTGATTACGGTGCTGCGCAATCCTAACAGACATGCGCCATTATACTGGTCGGGGTTCAGGTGGCCGAACCGCTTTACCACCCGTTTTTGCAACCAACGGCCCAACAATTTTAACCACCACGCCTGCTTGCCACCGTCTCCGGATGATTTCAGCAGCGATAAAAATACTCTTACCACCCCTTCCATGGTTTTCAGGGTGACGTTACCCACAAAGCCGTCGCAGACCATCACATCGGTTTTCCCGGTGAGAAGATCGTTGCCTTCCAGGTAACCAATATAGTTGATTGCCGGTGTATTTTTTAGCACGGCAGCCGCTTCGCGGATATTATCCAGACCTTTGGTTTCTTCTTCACCAATATTCAGCAGCGCCACGCGAGGTTGCGCAATCCCCACCACCTCTTCGGCCATCACCGCGCCCATCACCGCAAACTGCACCAGCATGGTGCTGTCGCATTCGACATTGGCGCCCAGATCCAGCACCACGGTTTTACCGCCCAGCTGATTCGGGATCACCGTCATCAGCGCCGGACGTTCAATACCGTCCAGCGGCTTGATCAGCATCTTCGCCAACCCCATCAGCGCGCCGGTGTTGCCCGCGCTGACACAGCCCTGCGCATCACCGTTTTTGGTCAGTTCCAGCGCAATACGCATGGAAGTGCCACGGCTGGCACGAATCGCTTGTGAGGGTTTGGCGTCGCCGGCAATCACAGATTCAGCGGGCACGACTTGCAAACGTTCCAGAAGAACCGGATCGGCTTTGGCAAGTAAAGGAGAGAGGGTGTCGGGATTGCCGACCAGCAGAAGATGAAGCTGTAAATTAGAGGCCAGTGCCTGCAATGAAGCAGGCACTGTGACGCAGGGACCGAAGTCCCCGCCCATTGCATCTAACGCCAGGGTTAGACGAGTCAAGGTACCGCTACTTAGCCGATAACCTTGCGACCGCGGTAGAAACCGTCGGCAGTGATGTGGTGACGACGATGAGTTTCACCAGAAGTCGCATCAACAGACAAAGTGGTGGTGGTCAGAGCATCGTGTGAACGACGCATGCCACGTTTGGAACGGGTTGGTTTATTTTGTTGTACGGCCATGGACCTTACTCCTTAATTACTTACGCTTTAAACTGGCTAATACGGCAAATGGGTTTGGTTTCTCCGCCTCTGGAGGCAGTTTGCCAAAGACCATGTCCGCTTCGGACACTTCACAGTGTTCAGATTCATGTACCGGGACGACAGGCAGTGAAAGAATAATTTCGTCTTCAATCATTGCCAGCAGATCAACTTCGCCAAACTCATCGACTTCGATCGGCTCGTACGCCCCCGGTAATGCCTCAGCCTGCTCATCATTGACGACCGGGCTAAAACAATATGTTGTGTGAACATGGTGTTCAAACGGGACTCCACAGCGTTGGCACATCAGCATTACCTGGACGTCCGCATGCCCTGTTATCACCGCGAGGCGCTGGTTATCAATATCGAAAGATAACGAGACCTCAACATCACTGTCCACACTGACCACAGAGGCAGCAACACGTGTAACCTGCTCAGGCGCATAGGAACCAACATAGTCCAGGCGTTTCTGAGCGGTACGTACCGCATCAATGGTCAAGGGTAATTTTACCTTTTGCATAGGGCGCGCATATTAACTTTGTAACGACTTAGAGTCAAAGAAAAAGGCCGTAAAACGGCACCTTTCACCAATATTCGCTTCCTCAGCGGCGGACAGTTTAAAATGCCCTCTCTATTTACGCTACGGTTTACGAAAAAAATTATGCAGAGACTGCTCCTCGCCTCCACCTCGACCTACCGCCAGATGCTGTTGGAAAAACTGCATCTGCCTTTTACCTGTGACGCACCGCAGGTCGATGAAACCCCGCTGGCCGGGGAAACTGCCGAAGCGCTGGTCTTGCGGCTGGCGACGGCGAAAGCCCAGGCATTGGCCATCGCCTATCCCGATCATTTGATTATCGGTTCCGACCAGGTCTGCGTGATCGACGGTAAAATAACCGGGAAACCGCATACCGAAGAGAACGCCTGCGCGCAATTGCGCCAGGCCAGCGGCCAAAGGGTGACGTTTTATACCGGTCTGGCACTGTACAACAGCCGCAGCCAACATCTGCAGGCGCTTTGCGAGCCTTTCCATGTGCATTTCCGTGCGCTGAGCGACGCAGAAATCAGCGCTTATGTGCGTCTTGAACAGCCGCTCAACTGCGCGGGCAGTTTTAAAAGTGAAGGTCTGGGCATTGCGTTGTTCGATAAACTGGAGGGGCGAGATCCGAACGCGTTGATCGGTCTGCCGCTGATAGCCCTGCTGGAGATGCTGCGGGCTGAAGGCATCAACCCGCTGGTATAAAATTTACTGGCCTTTGGCCTGCTTGCGCAATACCTGAAGGCAGTGGCGCAACTCCTGGTCCATCGGCGCTTCGATACGCAGGGTTTCGCCGGTGCCCGGGTGTTCGAACCGCAGTGCCGCGGCATGCAAGAACAGGCGTTTGAGCCCGGTACCTGCCAACTGGCGATCGAATTCCCGATCGCCATAGCGGTCGTCGAAGGCTATCGGGTGCCCTGCGTGCAAGGTGTGAACGCGGATCTGGTGGGTACGTCCGGTAATCGGGCTGGCCTTGACCAACGTGGCGTGTTCAAAGCGCTCCTCTACCTTGAAGCGGGTTTCCGACGGCTTGCCTTCGCTGTTGACGCGCACGATACGTTCGCCACTTTGCAGAATGTTTTTCAGCAACGGGGCCTGTACGGCTTTGCAATGCGACTGCCATTGGCCACGCACCAGCGCCAGATAATCCTTCTGCATACCTTTCAGCCGCAATTGCTCATGCAGCGAACGCAGTGCAGAACGCTTTTTCGCCACCAGCAACACGCCGGAAGTATCGCGATCCAGCCGGTGCACCAGTTCCAGGAAACGGGCTTCCGGGCGCAGAGCGCGCAGGCCTTCAATCACGCCAAAGCTCAGGCCGCTGCCACCGTGCACCGCGGTGCCTGAAGGCTTGTTCAGCAGCAGCAAATGATCGTCTTCATACAAAATGCAATCGGCCAGTGCTGCCACTTTGTCCAGCTTGGCGGAAACCGGTGCTTCTTCACGCTCGGCAACGCGGACCGGCGGTACGCGCACCACGTCACCGGCAGCCAGCTTGTATTCAGCCTTGATGCGCCCTTTATTAACCCGTACCTCGCCTTTACGTACGATGCGGTAAATCATGCTCTTCGGCACGCCTTTCAGGCGAGCAAGCAGAAAGTTGTCGATTCGCTGACCGGCTTCGTCGTCAGAAATCGTGATTAATTGTACTGCAGGAATGTTCGTTTTCATGGAGCGGGATTCTAAATAGAGCGCGTAAATAGCGCCACTTCTTTTTCTGTGCTTAACTGTCTCTCTGACTGCAGGAGAAACCCTGACGGACAATAAGGCAGCAAGCCGGTTTGAACGTTTGCGATTTCTTCCGCAGTTAAGGAAAAGTCACCTTGCTATAACAGTATCAGCAGTGGAATAATGCATTTACTTTCCACGTTGATTCTCGTTAAACAGGGAAAACGGTGGAATTATAAAATTTGTCTGATGGCGCAAAAACGCAGCAATGGCGTAAGACGTAATGTGAAATCAAACAATTAGCGGGCTGCGGGTTGCAGCTTGGCCGGCAAATGGAATCAGATCTGTCGACGTAAATCAGAGGCTATTCCCCTAGTAAAAGTGCTGTTTTTCACAAAGAAATACAGGCTTACCGAGATAATGCGCCCCTATGCAGGCGACAACCGTGAGGTTGACGGCTTTGCGAGAAGACACGGGGTTTTCGGTTTTAATCCGGCCATGAGGTTATTTTGCCCGCAGCTTTGTCGATAATGTAAAAATAACGAGTAAGTTAAGATGAAAAGAATGTTGATTAACGCAACTCAGCAGGAAGAGTTGCGTGTTGCCCTCGTAGATGGACAGCGGCTGTATGATTTGGATATTGAAAGTCCGGGTCATGAACAGAAAAAAGCGAATATTTACAAAGGCAAAATCACTCGTATAGAACCAAGTCTTGAAGCAGCGTTCGTAGATTACGGCGCCGAACGACATGGTTTCCTCCCTCTTAAAGAAATCGCTCGCGAATACTTCCCAAGTAACTACTCCTCCCATGGTCGCCCGAACATCAAAGATGTGCTGCGCGAAGGCCAGGAAGTGATCGTTCAGGTTGATAAAGAAGAACGTGGCAACAAAGGCGCCGCCTTGACCACCTTCATCAGCCTGGCCGGCAGTTATTTGGTTCTGATGCCGAACAACCCACGTGCCGGTGGTATTTCACGCCGCATCGAAGGTGATGACCGCACTGAATTGAAAGAAGCGCTTTCTTCTCTGCAACTCCCGGATGGCATGGGCCTGATTGTTCGTACCGCAGGCGTTGGCAAATCAGCCGATGCATTGCAGTGGGATCTCTCTTTCCGCCTGAAGCACTGGGAAGCGATTAAAAAAGCCGCTGAAGGCCGCGCTGCGCCCTTCCTGATCCATCAGGAAAGCAACGTCATCGTACGTGCATTCCGCGACTATCTGCGCCCGGACATCGGCGAAATCCTGATCGACAATCCAAAAGTTCTCGATCTGGCCAAAGAGCACATCGCTGCCCTGGGCCGTCCGGATTTCAGCAGCAAAATCAAACTGTACAGCGGTGAGATCCCTCTGTTCAGCCACTACCAAATCGAATCTCAAATCGAATCCGCCTTCCAGCGTGAAGTTCGCCTGCCTTCCGGCGGTTCGATCGTTATCGACTCTACCGAAGCGCTGACCGCTATCGACATCAACTCCGCGCGTGCAACCCGCGGCGGCGATATCGAAGAAACTGCGTTCAACACCAACCTGGAAGCGGCAGACGAGATCGCTCGCCAACTGCGCCTGCGTGACCTCGGCGGTCTGATAGTTATCGACTTTATCGACATGACCCCGGTTCGCCACCAGCGTGAAGTTGAAAACCGCCTGCGCGACGCCGTGCGTCAAGACCGTGCGCGCATCCAAATCGGCCGCATTTCCCGTTTCGGTCTGCTTGAGATGTCGCGTCAGCG
This sequence comes from Serratia liquefaciens, assembly GCA_012719855.1. GTDB lineage: Bacteria > Pseudomonadota > Gammaproteobacteria > Enterobacterales > Enterobacteriaceae > Serratia > Serratia liquefaciens_A. Next base: position 84,139 of record JAAXZN010000050.1, read on the forward strand.
CCTCAGCCCGTCACTGGGTGAATCCAGCCATCACGTTTGCCCGCGCTGTAACGGCACCGGCACCATCCGTGATAACGAATCTCTGGCGCTGTCCATTCTTCGTTTGATCGAAGAAGAAGCGCTGAAAGAAAACACCAAGGAAGTTCACGCTATCGTGCCGGTCCAGGTGGCTTCTTACCTGCTGAACGAAAAACGTGAATCGGTGAGCGCGATCGAGAAACGTCAGGGTGGCGTGAAAGCGATCATCGTGCCGAACGATCAGATGCAAACCCCGCACTACTCTGTGCTGCGCGTACGTAAGGGTGAAGAAACACCAACCCTGAGCTACCTGTTGCCGAAACTGCACGAAGAAGAGATGGCTCAGCCGTTGGAAGATGCGCCGATGGAGCGCAAACGCCCGGAACAGCCGGCTCTGGCCTCGTTCTCTCTGGCCGCCGATGCACCACCACCGGCTGAAGAAGCCGTTGTTACTCAGGCCGCTGTTGCCGCACCAGTAACCAAACAAGCTGCACCAGCCGCTGCCAAACCGGGCCTGTTGGGCCGTCTGTTCGGTGGTCTGAAAGCGCTGTTTGCTGGTGAAGAACAACCGGCTGTCGAAGCCAAACCTGTCGTCGAAGCGCCTAAGACCGAAAGCAACGGTGAAAACCGTCGCCAGGATCGTCGTGGTCAACGCCGTCAGGGTACCGGTCGTAAAGACCGCGGTGAGCGTGGAGAACGTAGCGATCGTCCAGAACGCGGTGAGCGCAAAGAGCGCGGTGAAGGCCGTGATAACCGCGAACGTGATAATCGTGAGCCGCGTGAAAATCGTGAACCGCGCGATAACCGCGAAGGCCGTGAAACACGCGAAGTGCGTGACGAGCAGCGCCGCAACCGTCGCAATACGCAGCAAACTACCGCTGCAGTTACCGATGAGCCACAGTCTGAAGAAGCCGCCAAGGCACAGCGCGAAGAGCAGCAACAGCGCCGTGAACAGCGTGCCGAACGCCAACGCCGTCGTCAGGAAGAAAAGCGTCAGGCTCAGCAGGAAGTCGCCGCACTGGAAAGCACAGAGGCTGCTACTGCCAATACCGCCAGCGATGAAGATCACGAAGAACGTCAGATGCAGAATATGCAACGTCGTCAACGTCGTCCTCTGTCGCAGAAGGTTCGTGTGCTGTCTGCAGAAGAAGAACTGCATCGCGCAGCGGAAGAACTGCTGGCACCTAAAACGCCTGTAGCGAAAGCTCAGGACGCGAAACCTGCTCAGGCCGAAGAAAGCGTTAAACTGCTGCCGGAAACCGTTGAAGCGCAGGCTGAAGACGATGCACAAGGTGACAACCGCGCTAATGGCGAAAACGGCATGCCACGCCGCTCACGTCGTTCTCCGCGCCACCTGCGCGTTAGCGGTCAGCGTCGTCGTCGTTACCGTGACGAGCGTTACCCAACTCAGTCGCCAATGCCACTGGCGGGGGCTTTTGCCTCACCAGAAATGGCGTCAGGCAAGGTGTGGGTAAGTTACCCTGTCACACAAACTGCGCAAGTGATTGAAGAAGCTGAAGTTCAGGCCGAAGCTAGTGAAATCGCTGCCGATAACGTCATGGCACCAGAAGCCGTCAGCGTGGCCGCTCCAGTGGTTGCCGCGGTTGCTGAACAGGCCATCGCCCCGGTTAACCAGCCGGAAGCTGTTGCAGTCGCGGCTGAAGCGGTTGAAGAAGCCCAACCGGTTATTGAAACCGCTGAGCCAATCATCGCTGCTCAGGCTGAAGACACTCCGGTAGCAGCTGAAACACCAGCGGTTGAAGAAACTGCAGTGGTTGAAGCAGCCGCCGTGGTCGAAGAAACCCCAGCCGTTGAAGCTGTATCCGCTGTTGAAACTGCTCCTGAGGTTGAAGAAACTCCAGTGGCAGAAGCAGCGCCGGTATCGGTGGTGGAAGAAACGGCAACCGTGGCAGAAGCCGTCATCGAGCCTGTTGCACCTGTGGTTGAAACTGCCCCGGTTCAGGAAACTGTAGCGCCGGCCGTTGTTGAAAAACAAGCGCCGGCAGTGCAACAGCAACCCGCACCGGTACAGGCTGATACGCTGTACAAGCATATCGCTACGGCGCCAATGACCAAGGCCCCTGCACCGGACTATGTGCCGGAGCAGCAGCAACACAGCGATTGGCAGCGCCCTTCCTTCGCCTTCGAAGGTAAAGGCTCAGCCGGTGGCCATGCGGCAGTAAATCAAGCGACCGCACCGGCAACCAAACCGCAGCCGGTTAACGAATAAGTTAATCTGCTTCGATAAAAAAACCCGCCATCCGGCGGGTTTTTTATTGCCCAAAAATAAACTCAGGCAATTTTCTTCAATTGCTTGATATCCAGCAAATCCAGCTTGCCGTCAATGCTGGCGACAAACTGCTTAAAATGCTCGGTGGCGTTGTGTTTTTCCAGCGCCTCTGCGCTTGCCCAGCGTTCAAAGAACACGAAGGTGCCTGGTTTTTCAAGGTCGCGGTGCAGATCATATTGCAGATTGCCCAGTTCCTGACGGCTTGGATCGATAATCTCATGCACCGCATCGCTGACGGCCGAAACAAACTCAGGTTTAGCCTGCAGGGTGGCAATAACTCGCACTTCCATTTTATTCTCCCATTCCAATGTGATTGTTGATAACCCGACAGTGATGACGCGGGGATCATTAAAATCCTTGCCACTATGCACCCGATAACCCATTGATTTCAACTTGCCGTGAACAAACAGATGCATCGCGGGCACTTTCCGCTTATCCTTGTACCCCGGCGTGAATAAGCCCCCATTATTCGCTTTTACTCAGACCCGTATCTAACCGCCGGAGCCTTGTACCATGACCGCACAGCCTCAAGCCCTGAAAATCCGCCGCCCTGACGACTGGCATATTCATCTGCGTGACGACGATATGCTGAAAACGGTTTTGCCCTATACCAGTCAGGTGTTCGGCCGGGCGATTGTGATGCCGAACCTGGCTCCGCCAATTACTACCGTAGAAGCCGCCCGAGCGTATCGCGATCGCATTCTGGCAGCCGTCCCTCAGGGGCACAACTTTACCCCGCTGATGACCTGCTACCTGACCAATTCACTGGCCGCTGCAGAACTGGTTAATGGGTTTGAGCAAGGCGTTTTCACTGCGGCCAAGCTCTATCCTGCCAATGCCACGACCAACTCCAGCCATGGCGTCAGCGATGTGAAGGCCATTTACCCGCTGTTTGAGAAAATGCAAAAAATCGGCATGCCGCTGCTGATTCACGGTGAAGTGACCGATGCCGCCGTCGATATTTTCGATCGCGAGGCTCGCTTTATTGATCAGGTTATGGAGCCCATTCGTCGCCAGTTCCCGGAGTTGAAAATTGTCTTCGAGCACATCACCACCAAAGAAGCGGCGCAGTACGTGCAAGAAGGCAATCGATTCCTTGGCGCGACAATCACCCCGCAGCATCTGATGTTTAACCGCAACCACATGCTGGTAGGTGGCATTCGTCCGCACCTGTTCTGCCTGCCGATCCTCAAGCGTAATATTCACCAGGATGCGCTGCGCAAAGCCGTTGCCAGCGGTTCGGATCGTTTTTTCCTCGGTACCGACTCCGCCCCTCATGCCAAACACCGTAAGGAATCGAGCTGCGGCTGCGCTGGCGTATTCAATGCGCCTAACGCTATTCCGGCCTATGCCAGCGTGTTCGAGGAACTGGGCGCACTAGAGCACCTGGAAGCTTTCTGTTCCCTCAACGGGCCCGGCTTTTATGGTTTGCCGGTCAATACCGATTTCATCGAACTGCAGCGCGTGCCAACCACTCAGGCGGAAGAGATCGCCATGGGCAGCGAAACGGTGGTGCCCTTCCTGGCCGGAGAGACGCTGAAGTGGTCAGTGAAAGCATAATCTTCTTTTTTTAACGCAGCCTATTGCCCCCACGCACGGTTAACTGTATAAATATCCAGTAAATCGCTTCGGGGGCAATTATGCGTGTTGAAGTCACTATAGATAAAACCAAACCGCTACCGGCAGGCGCCATTGAAGCGCTGACTGGCGAGCTGGGTAAACGGGTAAACCGCCAATTTCCAGATGCCGTGGTTCAGGTGCGTTATGCCGGTTCTAACGGGCTTTCAGTACTGGGCGGCCTGAAAACAGATAAAGACCTGATCGAGGAGATCCTCCAGGAAACCTGGGAGAGCGCCGACGATTGGTTTAGCGCAGAATAATACTGCAAGGTAGTTTTTGCCGGGGGTCGCTCTCCGGCTTTTTTGTATCTGAAGCCCGGCACCGCGCGGTTAAATTTCTGCTGGAAGAAAAGCCTTATCTGGTCTGTACTGAATGCTTTAACAGGAGATCTTTGACATGGCCCCGGACAAGGTTAAAACCGAAGAAGCGATGACCTTTGGCGAACTGCTGGCGCTGATTGCCGATCAAAAACGTCGCCTGAGCGTACTTGAAGTGGCATTTTCCTACCTGACCTTTGGTTTGGATGACAAATCCAATCAGCTATTGATTCACAGCCTTAAGCTGGAATCGCAGAATCAAAATCGTGACGCCGAAACGCAAAAGCACTTTGCCCATTTGGCCACCGAGCTGGAAAAACGGCTGTACGCCGCCCCACCCCCTTCTGAAGTTGAATGACGACGAGATACCCGTCCGGAACGCATTCGCAAGTCACGCTGCAGAATGATCGTCCAATATAAATATTTATTTTAAAAAATAAGCAGGGAAAAGCTCCACCAGTGATACCAGATGCGTATACTGTAATGGCTCACATGATGATGGGCCGCATTGATCCTCGTTAGTCACTCACGGTAGTTACTACTCAATAAGGGGTCTTTATGGACAGAAATGATGAAGTAATTCAGACGCACCCGCTTGTTGGTTGGGATATCAGTACTGTCGACGCTTATGACGCCATGATGATACGCCTTCATTACCTGTCTTCACTAGACCAGACGCCCGAAGACGCCCAAGTAGACAGAACGCTTTGGCTAACCACAGATGTCGCACGTCAATTAATCAATATCTTAGAAGCCGGCATCGCCAAGATTGAAGCAACGGATTACCAGGACCTTGATCGTAGAAAACACTAATTCACCGCACCAAAAAACCTAAGGCGCCAGCGATTTTCTCTGGCGCCTTTTTCTTTGCCCACGGGCAGCGCAACGGGTGCATTGCGGCGCTCAACCTTTTATCATAACGAAATAAGAAACGTATAACAGAGAGGTTACGGCACGTGGAATATGACTTAATTGTTGTGGGCAGCGGTTCGGTAGGTGCAGCAGCAGGCTACTATGCGACCCGGGCCGGCTTGAAAGTGTTAATGATAGACAGCGCCATGCCCCCACACCGTAACGGCAGCCACCACGGTGATACCCGCATCATCCGCCATGCCTATGGCGAAGGCGAAAAATATGTCCCGCTCATTCTCCGTGCCCAGGCCTTATGGAATGCGTTGATAAAACAAACCGGCGAAGAGCTGTTTCAGGACTGCGGCGTGCTGAATATGGGACCGGAGCAGTCTGAATTCATCCGCAATGCGCAAAACAGCGCGAAGAAATTCCGTCTTAATACACAAAATCTGAGCGCAGAACAGATTAACCAACGCTGGCCGGAATTCAATGCTCCGGAAGGTTACGTTGGCGTTTTTGAACCTGACGCCGGGTTCCTGCGTTCTGAAAAGGCGGTCGCCAGCCTGATCAAACTTGCCAAAGAAGCCGGTTGCAGCCAACTGTTCAATTGCCCGGTAACGGGGGTGCAACCTGTCGAGGGGGGTGTCGAAGTGGTCACCTCCGAAGGTCGTTTTCAAGGCCGCAAGGCCGTGGTCACCACCGGTACCTGGGTCAAAGCTTTGCTGCCGCAATTGCCGATTTCGCCGCTGCGCAAAGTATTTTCCTGGCATCAGGCCGATGGCCGCTACAGCATCAACAACCGTTTCCCGGCGTTCACCGCCGAAGCCCAGGACGGCAGCCATTATTACGGCTTCCCTGCCGATAACGACGGGCTGAAAATCGGCAAGCACGATGGCGGGCAAGCGATGGAAACGCCGGATCAGCGCAAGCCTTTTGGCAGTTTCACCAGTGACGGAACCGAGGTGTTTCATTTTTTACGCCAATTTTTGCCGGGTGTAGGGGTATGTTTACACGGTGAAGCATGCAGCTATGATATGAGTCCAGATGAAGATTTCATTATTGATACCCTGCCGGACTGCGATCGCTTGATGGTCATCAGCGGCCTGAGCGGGCATGGTTTCAAGTTTGCCAGCGTGCTGGGCGAGATCGCCGCCCTGTTTGCCGAGGATAAAACCTTACCGGTAGATATCTCTGCCTTTACGCTCAAACGCTTCAAATAACCCTCCTCCATGGACATAATCGCCCCCGTCAGCACGCCTGGAGGCGGTTATGTCCCGCAGTTACACGCTGAATTCAGCGTATCAATTTGAAATATAGTGGGAATAATATTTCAACGGAAATTTCTGGCGCAAGTATCCGGATTTCCGAATTGATCCCCCGTGGTGTAAGTTCTATTTTACAGCTGATATGCCCCTGGTAATTTATCGCTCAACAAGGACGTCACCATGAAACTGCTTGTCGTGGACGAATGCTGCTTCACCCGGGTCGGTATCGATAACTATTTTACGGACAATGTTTTCAGCCAGGTAAAATGTTGCCACAGCCTGGAACAAGCCACTCCGCTGCTGGATCACTACCGCCCAAGCCATATCCTGGTCAATCTGACCAAACACTGTCGTTACAGTGAGGATGATGCTCAACTGCAGGCTTTTATCGAAGCCACCCCATCCGCACTGCTGTTTATTTATCTGGACACGCCGTACCCTTACAGCGAAACGCCGATGCGTATCGCTGACCACGCTTTCCTGTTCAACAAAGCCACTTTACCCGTCACCCTGCGTATGATGCGGGAAAAGCCGGTCTCACTGATGGATTGCAGCGTGGAACACTCTCTGTTCAGCCCGCAGGAGCTGACGGTGATGAAACACTGGATGGCGGAAATGCCCAATTACCGCATCGCAAAAAAGCTGCAAATCAGTTCGCACACCGTTTATGTGCACAAGCGCCACATCACAGAGAAAATCAACGCCCGTAATCGGCTCGAATTTTATTCGCTGTATAACGTGCTGCGTTATTTTTATCCGCCGAGCGTTCCCGTCAGCGCTATGTCCCCTTCGTTGATGGCGGTATAACCGAAGCCTGCTGCAAAGCAGGCTGTTTTCACACCAAAATCCCCCCCGATACCCGACTTTGCCTTCTCGGCAGTATTAACGCTGGCAGCAAAAATACTATAATCTGCCAGTCCTTATCTTTTGGCTGCTGAGAATGCTAAACAAAATACTGTCGGCGATCGTCAACAACGTCCGCGAACATCTGGTGCTGTATATCTGCCTGTGGCTGGTGCTGTTGGCGCTGGACGTCTATTTCTTCTTTATGCCTTAACCCCATGCCGCAGACTTTTTCCCGTTTGCGCTTTAGCCGATTCGGTTCGCCGGAACAGGTGATTGCCCTGGAAGACGCCGTCATTCCAGCGCTGCAGCCCGATCAACTGCTACTGCAGATGCGCTACGCACCGATAAATCCATCGGATTTGATCCCAATCTATGGCCAGTATGCGCACCGTACTCTCCTGCCTCAGGTTCCTGGCTACGAAGGGGTTGGGGTCGCGATTGATCCTCGCGGTCAACCTACCGACAGGCGCGTGCTGACAGTCATGGGCGATGGCAGTTGGCAAAGCTTTGTCACGATCGATAGCGCCAAAACCATTTGGGTACCGGACGACATCGACGACGCCAGTGCGGCGCAAATCTACATTAATCCGCTGACCTGCTGGGTCTTGCTGACACAATGGCTGCCGCTAAACGCGGGGGACATCCTGATGATTAACGGCGGCGGTTCGGCGATCAGCCTGCTGTTTTGTCAGTTGGCGGTTTTGCGCGGTATCAAGTTGGTGGTTGTAGTACGTAATGCCGCCCATCGCCAGGCGCTGTTGAATGCCGGTGCCTGGCGGGTTGTGGAAGGACAATTACTGCAACAATACCGGCTGCAGCAGCTCACGGGCCATGCGGCGCGTGCCGCTATCGACTGCGTCGGCGGTGAAGACGGCTTGCATCTGGCACTTTCGGTCAGCGTGGCCGGTGATTTTGTCGCCCTGGGATTGCTCGGCAACCGGCAGGTGGACTGGCAGTATCTTGCTCGCCAACTCAGGCTTCGAACCTCTTTGTTTCACCTGCGAAAATGGAACGCTCAGGCAACGCCGGTGCAGTGGCAGGCCGCATTCCAACAGCTGTTCCATCTGGTGAGACGCGGCCAGTTGGTGTTGCAAAGTCCGGCGGCTATTTATCCGTTGCGGCAATATAAACAGGCGCTGCAACACGCCGCCGACAGCAAAACTCAGGGGAAAGTCTTCTTTACTCCGGAGTAACCGGTTTGCCTGGCTGACCATCGCCGAGAATCACCGCCAATTTATGCCCCCCTTCGGTGGTCTCCAGGGCAATGCGGGTAATAATGGTCAGCGGCACCGACAGTAGCATCCCCACCGGCCCCATCAGCCAGCCCCAGAAGATCAACGACAGGAAGACCACCAGCGTCGATAACCCAAGTCCGCGCCCCATGACACGCGGCTCCAGCATGTTGCCAATCACCAGATTGATGGCGATAAAGCCTGCGGCTACCACCAGCGCATCACCGAAACCGTTAAACAACAGCGCCTGGATCAGGGGAGGAACCGCAGCGATCACCGAGCCGATGTTGGGAATATAATTCAGCAAAAACGCCAGTAACCCCCAAATAAAGGCAAAGCGCACGTCGACCGCAGCCAAAAATCCCCAGACGATAACGCCGGTTGCCAGGCTGATCGCCGTTTTGATCACCAGATAACGAGTGACGCCGTCCAACGCACGCCGAATATTGGCGATGCCTTCGCTGGGTTTATCCAGTGCCTGCTGCAGTTTGTAAGGTAGCAGCTGCACTTCAAACAGCATAAATACCACGGTCATCAGCAGCAGAAAAATATTGGTCATGGCGCCCGAGAAACGGCTTAACAGGCGGGTGATCAAATTCATCGCCGAGCTGGGGTCAACATACTGCAGCATCGCTTCGGGGGAGATGGTGATGTTGAGGCGATCGGCGTAATGCTGCAGCTCACTCAATTTTTCCATCATCATGCCGCGGTACTGGGGGAGCGAACGGGCAAATTCGTTCAGCGATGCGCCCAATATGCCGATAAACAACATCAACGCCACCACGACCAGCACCACCAGTAAAGTCACACCGAGCACGCGCGGTATCCGCCAGCGTTCTAACTGCACCACCAACGGGTTCAATACCATAGAGAGAAACACCGCCAGCAAGAATGGCACCACGACTTCCGCAGCCGCTTTGACGCCGGCGAGGATAATCACCAACATCGCCAGCATAACGGCCAAACGCAGGCTTCGATCGGTCAACAGGGTTCGACCCATGACATTTCCTTTGTGTTAATTGCGCTGACCCAGAGGGTCATCCGATGATGACTTATGTTAGCAAACTCTGATGTCATGCCGCAGGGGTATTGTGGCACGGATAAAATCCCTTTTTGCCGAACATTGACTGGAAATAATCGACAACTTTGACTAGCGTTTTATTCGCCACAACAACTCGCGCTATTTACGTAAAATGACAAAAGCTGACAATAATAAATAAAATCATTATTTTTCAATTAATAACAAAATACACATATGCAAGAAAAAGTATTCACTTCAACGATTTCACTGATTAACCTGACGCTATCTCGGCCAAATTCACTGATTAATATTTTAAAGAAGTAACATAGTTAAATTTATTATTGATTTTATGTTTCTTAAAGTTTAATTATTGCAGCCAGAAAATGTGGAATGTAAGGAAACACCATGCTTTGGAAAAATACCGCCAATCGCTTTGGTCATATCTCAGTGTTGATCCACTGGTTGGTTGCGCTGACGGTGTACGGCATGTTCGCCCTGGGCCTGTGGATGGTCACATTGGGTTATTACGACGTCTGGTATCACCAGGCGCCGGAAATTCATAAAAGCATCGGTACGCTGCTGTTCATCGTCATGGTGGTCCGGGTGATCTGGCGTTTTGTTTCGCCGCCGCCCAAACCGCTGGCCAGCTACGGTCGCTTTACCCGTGTGAGTGCCATTCTGGCCCATCTGGCGCTGTATGTGGTGCTGTTCAGTATCCTGATCAGCGGCTACCTGATTTCCACCGCCGACGGTCAGCCAATCAGCGTATTCGGCTGGTTCGATATCCCCGCAACCGTCACAGGCATGGCGGAGCAGGCCGACACCGCCGGTACCATCCATCTTTACCTGGCCTGGGTCGTCGTGGTGCTGTCAGTACTGCACGCTCTGGCTGCGCTTAAACATCACTTCGTTGATCGTGATGTTACTTTGAAACGGATGCTGGGTAGCAGCGCCGATTAACCTTTGGATTTATGGAGATTGCTATGTTGAAGAAAACCGTACTGGGCTTGACCGCAGGTGCACTGCTGCTGAGCGCCGGTTCCGCGCTGGCTGCCGACTACAAAATTGACAAACAGGGCCAGCACGCCTTTATCGAATTCCGCATCCAGCACCTGGGCTATAGCTGGCTGTACGGCACCTTCAAAGACTTTGACGGCGGCTTCACCTTCGACGAAAAAGATCCGTCCAAGGACAAGGTTAGCGTCACCATCAACACCGCCAGCGTCGACACCAACCACGCTGAACGCGACAAACACCTGCGCAGCGCAGAATTCCTGAACGTGGAGAAGAACAAGCAGGCCAAGTTTGAATCTACCGAAGTGAAAAAGAACGGTGAAGGCTATGCGGTTGTCGGTAACCTGACGCTGAACGGCGTGACCAAGCCGGTAACGCTGGACGCCAAGCTGATCGGTCAAGGCAATGACCCTTGGGGCGGTTACCGTGCCGGCTTCGAAGCCAACGGTAAAATCAAGCTGAAAGACTTCGGCATCACCACCGATCTCGGCCCGGCGTCTCAGGACGTAGAGCTGATTATTTCCGTGGAAGGCGTTCGCGCGAAGTAATGCAAAAGCGCGGCAAAGCTGCCGCGCTTCTTTTCAGGCTCAGTTGGCTGGGCCTTTATCCTCTTCCGGTGCAGGAATATGCATCGTGGTTTGCAATAACCCTTTTGACTTATTGAAAATCTTGATGCCATTCTCACGGCCGGCGCGGCGTGCACGCTGCTCTTCACGCGGCAGCTTCAGCTCTTCGCGGCAGATCTCGCTGCAGCAACCTTCAAATTTGGCGGCGCAGCTCGGACACTGAATAAACAGCAGGTGACAGCCGTCATTCTTGCAGTTGGTATGGGTATCGCAGGGCGCGCCACACTGGTGGCAATTGGCGATAACATCGTCAGAAATCCGCTCGCCCATACGCTCGTCGAACACAAAGTTTTTACCGACGAACTTCAGCGGTAGCCCCTGCTCTTTCGCCTTGCGCGCGTACTCGATAATGCCGCCTTCCACGTGATAAACGTTTTTGAAGCCGTTATGCAGCATGTAAGCGCTGGCTTTTTCACAGCGGATACCCCCGGTGCAATACATAACAATATTTTTGTCTTTATTGTCTTGCAGCATCTCGACCGCCATCGGCAACTGGTCGCGGAAGGTATCTGAAGGCACTTCAATGGCGTTTTCGAAGTGGCCGACTTCATATTCGTAGTGGTTACGCATATCGACAAACAGCGTATCCGGATCGTCAATCATCTGGTTCACGCGATCGGCCTGTAAATACTCACCGACATTCGCTGGATTGAAGCTTTCATCATCGATGCCATCGGCGACGATGCGATCGCGCACTTTCAGGCGCAGCACCCAGAAGGATTTGCCGTCGTCTTCTAGTGCGATATTCAGACGCACCTGATCCAGCGCCGGATGCGAGGCAAACAACGCGGCTTTAAACGCCTCGAACTTGTTCTGCGGTACGCTGATTTGCGCATTGATGCCCTCTTTCGCCACGTAAATGCGGCCAAACACCTTCAGTTGGTCGAACTGGACGTAGAGGCTGTCGCGAAACGCTTTGGGATCGTCGAGGGTGAAGTATTTATAAAAAGAAACTGTGGTGCGCGGCTCGGTTTCCGCCAGCATGCGCGCCTTCAGTTCCTCGTTAGAAATTCGGTTATGTAACACTGGCATGGTGTACTTTCCTGTCTTTCGGAGGTGACTGATTTGGATGCGCGCCGGCCGCAGGCCCACGCGCGGCGCACATAATACCCGAAAATGGGGCTCAAAACAGCATTAACGCGCTGGGGATACCCGGCGCAGGAAACTTGACGCTGTTCACAAATCCCGATAAGCCTTAAGGGGGGCTTATCGCCAATTTACCACGGACCAGGAGGACGTCATGAGTCAGCTATTTACCCCGATTACGCTGGGGAAACTGAGTTTGCCCAACCGTATAGTGATCGCACCGATGTGCCAATACTCCGCCGATAACGGCAAGGCCACCGAATGGCATACTGTGCATCTCGGCCATTTGGCATTGTCCGGCGCAGGCCTGTTGATTGTCGAGGCCACGTCGGTCGCCCCTGAAGGGCGCATCACCCCCAGCGATCTTGGGCTGTGGGACGACGCAATGGAACAGGCGCTGGCCGAAGTGGTACAGGCGGTAAAAAAACACGCTACCCTGCCACTGGGCATTCAGCTCGGCCACGCCGGGCGCAAAGCATCCTGTGCCGTTCCCTGGGCCGGAGGGGGCCAGTTGAACAGGGCCGACGGCGGCTGGCAGACGCTGTCGGCCTCCGACATCCCCTTCGCACCGGCTGACGCCAATCCTGCGGCGATGAGCCTTGAGCAAATCGAGCAATTGAAAGCGCAGTTTGTTACTGCCGCAAAACGCGCCGACCGACTGGGTTTTGAACTGATTGAGCTGCACGGTGCGCACGGCTACCTGTTGCACCAGTTCCTGTCACCGCTGTCCAACCATCGCAACGATCGGTATGGCGGCTCGTTGCAAAACCGCATGCGCCTGCTGCTGGAAATTTATAATGAGGTGCGCGCCGTGTTTCCGGCTCATAAAGCGCTTGGCGTACGTATTTCCGCCAGTGACTGGGTCGAAGGGGGTTGGGATGAACAGCAGTCGGTAGTCTTGGCAAAAGCGCTGAAGGAGCAGGGTTGCGACTACATCCATGTTTCCAGCGGTGGCCTTTCGCCATTGCAGAAAATTCCGGTGGGGCCAAATTACCAGGTACCGTTCGCCGAGACCATCAAGCGCGAAAGCGGGCTGCCAACCATTGCCGTGGGGTTAATCACCGAGCCGGAACAGGCGGAAGCGATTGTCGCCACCGGGCAAGCGGATATGGTGGCACTGGCGCGCGGTATCCTTTACAACCCACGTTGGCCATGGCACGCCGCCGCCAAACTGGGCGAGAAGGTCAGCGCGCCACCGCAATACTGGCGTTCTGAGCCGCACGTATTGAAGGGCTTGTTTAAAAACGACTGATGATTCTGGGGTGGATGCTCAGCATCTGCCCCGGCACTCGGTAAAACCGGAAATTACCATCCCCGCCAACAGGGCGATGCCCGCTACCAACAACAACGGATTAAACTGCAGATGAGCGCCTAAGCTGCCCAACAGTGCTCCGGTGACCAATAAACCCGCACTCAACCATGAAGCCAACATGTTTCCCCCTAAAATAGTTGCGCGAAATTATACGCACTCCAGGTTTACTGACCTTAGCCTTTAGGGCGTTTTAGCCCAATTAATCGCCAAATATCCCCAATCCATCACTAAAAATTATGTTTTAATGCGGTGTTTTTTCACGTTGTGCGATAAAAGTGCCACAATACTCGGTTATAAACGGCAGAAAATGGATAGACGGCCAAACCTCTTCTGGATGTAAGCCATGCTATCACTCTGTTATTATCATTAAATGACTGCTTCTAAGCTGAGAACACATGACTCAAGTTCCCTCTTTTAATCGCTCTTTACTGCATCCGCGTTACTGGCTTACCTGGTTCGGCATCGGTTTGCTCTATTTATTGGTCTTGCTGCCTTACCCGATTATCTATCGTCTTGGCACGCGACTTGGCCGTTTTTCCATGCGCTTTCTCAAGCGCCGCGTGGCGATTGCCCAACGTAACCTGGTGTTGTGTTTCCCGGATATGCCGCAGGCCGAACGCGATGCGCTGGTGGTGCAGAATTTTGAATCTGTCGGCATGGGGCTGTTTGAAACCGGTATGGCGTGGTTTTGGCCGAACTGGCGTATCGAACGGTGGTTCAAGGTCAGCGGGCTGGAGCACATTCAAAAAGCGCGAGACAACCATCAGGGCGTTTTGTTGATCGGTCTGCATTTCCTGACGCTCGAACTGGGTGCCCGCATCTTTGGCATTCACAATCCGGGCATCGGCGTTTATCGGCCGCACGACAACAAGCTGATGGACTGGCTGCAAACCTGGGGCCGCATGCGCTCCAACAAATCCATGCTGGACCGCAAAGACGTGAAAGGCATGATCCGGGCGCTGAAACAAGGTGACATCATCTGGTACGCCCCCGATCACGACTACGGCCCACGCAGCAGCGTGTTCGCCCCGTTGTTCGCCGTAGAGAAAGCCGCCACCACCACCGGCAGCTACGTGCTGGTACGAATGGGCAAACCGGCCATTATTCCCTTTACCCCACGCCGCTTGCCGGACGCTAAAGGGTATGAGCTGATTATGCAGCCGGCGGTGGAAAACTTCCCGCTGGATAATGAGCTCGAAGCCGCCGCATTCATGAACAAAGTGGTGGAGAAAGAGATCCTGATGGCACCGGATCAATACATGTGGCTGCACCGCCGCTTCAAGACTCGCCCGGAAGGCGAGCCGTCACTCTACTGACTTCTTACCCGCCGTTTGGCGGGTTAGTTTTATGACAAACACCCGAAAAGCGTGGTTTTCGGATGTTTGGGGTAAAGCTGAAGACATAATTCTTTGTTTTTACCAGCACACAAAACATAACGGTCAAACACACAGGACTTTGTCTGCTCTCTTACCCGCCGTTTGGCGGGTTAGTTTTTTATGCCGCAGATCTTGAGAAACGGCTGCAACGGTGGGATGGTAAAGCCCTCGCCGTTAATCCTGGAGCCGTTATGTACATCGTTAGCCTGACCTACCACCGCCCGATAGAAGAAGTCGACAGCCACCTCGAGGGGCACATCGCCTGGTTGAAAAAATACTTCCAGGACGGCATTTTCATCGCCTCCGGTCGTAAAAACCCGCGCACTGGCGGAGTGATCCTGGTGAAAGGCATTGATCGTTCACAGTTGGATACCATCGTGGCGCAAGATCCCTTCAACGCCGTGGCTCACTATGAGATCACCGACGTGACCCTCTCGACCACCTCCAGCGGTTTTGAACTGCTGGCCGGGCTTTAAACAGGCTTTTTTCCGCGCGCACAGCGCGGAATACTGTCTATATTCTATTTTTAAAACTTTATTTCATTTTCAGAATATCCCCTGCCACATCGATTGATGCCACCTATAATTAAGCGCATACTTATCAGGCTAACTTTTTTGCTTTGCCCCATTGCCTGTGCACACGCGCAAAGCGCTCCCCCTTTTGCAGCAGGAATTTATGGCTTCGGTACCAGAACCCATCAACTGGAAACGTAACCTTTTCGTCACCTGGCTGGGGTGCTTTCTCACCGGGGCCGCATTCAGCCTGATCATGCCCTTCCTGCCGCTCTATGTGGAAACCCTTGGCGTTACCGGCCACGAAGCGCTGAACATGTGGTCAGGGCTGGTATTCAGCATCACCTTCCTGTTTTCGGCTATAGCTTCGCCATTCTGGGGCGGTCTGGCCGATCGCCGCGGGCGCAAGCTGATGCTGTTGCGATCGGCGCTGGGCATGTCGATTGTGATGCTTTTAATGGGCATGGCGCAGAATATCTGGCAGTTTTTGGCGTTGCGCGCAGTGTTGGGCCTGCTCGGCGGTTTTATTCCCAACGCCAATGCCCTGATTGCCACCCAGGTACCGCGCAACCGCAGCGGCTGGGCGCTGGGCACCCTGTCCACCGGCGGCGTCAGCGGGGCATTGATTGGCCCGTTGATCGGCGGTTTGCTGGCCGACCAGTACGGCTTGCGGCCAGTGTTCTACATCACCGCCGGCGTACTGTTGGCCTGCTTTGTTTTAACGCTGCTGTACGTCAAAGAGCAATTCACCCCGGTACAGAAGAAAGACATGCTGCACGCTCGCCAGGTTTTCGCGGCGCTGAAAAGTCCCAAACTGATCCTTAGCCTGTTTGTGACCACCATGATTATTCAGATTGCCACAGGCTCCATTGCGCCGATTCTGACGCTGTACGTGCGCGATTTGGCCGGCAATATCCATAACCTGGCCTTTGTCAGCGGCCTTATCGCTTCAGTCCCCGGCGTCGCCGCGCTGATGAGCGCACCGCGGTTAGGCAAGCTGGGCGACCGAATTGGTCCGGAACGCATTCTGGTATTTATGCTGATCGTGTCGGTGCTGTTGCTGATCCCCATGGCCTTTGTGCAATCCCCATGGCAGCTCGGCGTGTTGCGCTTCCTGCTTGGTGCCGCCGATGGCGCGCTGTTACCGGCGGTGCAAACGTTGTTGATCTATAACTGTACCAATCAGGTGGCAGGCCGGATATTCAGCTATAACCAGTCATTCCGGGATATAGGCAACGTCAGCGGCCCGCTGATGGGCGCGGCGGTTTCCGCCAGTTACGGCTTCCGGGCCGTCTTTTGCGTGACCGCGATGGTGGTGCTGTTCAACGCAATTTACTCCTGGTGGTGTTTGCAACGTCGCCCGAGGCGAATGCGGGAAGACACCCTGCAAGAGGAGCAATAGCCGCATTTATCACCAGTTCTGTCCTCATAAAGGGTCGACGGCCTGTTTACCCTACTTTTCGCGTTGATACCCTCACTTCCTCTCTTCACGCTCACCACAAGAAAAACAATCATATAATTATTTGTTTTTAAACAAATAATTAACTTTTAGCGCAATAAATCGCCTGTCAATAACATTCCCTCTCCAACCAACATAAAAACCAGGAAAGGAGATGTTTGTCGACTTTTCATCTAAAAAATGGGATACAGGGACTAGACAAAACCATCATCCAGTTATCAAATGGTTAAATAATATCACGCCAGTTGTAAATCATTGGCCAAGTGAAAAAAGGCTAACGCGCTTTCCACGGTTAACGGGCGCTGCGGCAACGGTTTTGTCGGGTAATCCACATTGGGTGGATCACCTTCCTTAAATACACATACATACCACAGTATAAGCTGCATCATTGCGGCGCATTTTATTGGGAAGACGTTATGCAATCCTCTGTTAATAAACAAGAAAGCCGGACCTTCTTCGGCCATCCTTATCCGCTCGGATCCCTGTTCTTTACCGAAATGTGGGAGCGGTTCTCGTTTTACAGCATTCGCCCATTACTGATCCTGTTTATGGCCGCCACGGTGTACGACGGCGGTATGGGTTTGGCACGTGAAAACGCCTCGGCGATTGTCGGCATTTTCGCCGGCAGCATGTACCTGGCTGCCCTGCCGGGCGGCTGGTTGGCGGATAACTGGCTTGGCCAGCAAAAAGCGGTGTGGTACGGCTCGATTCTGATCGCGATCGGCCACCTGTCGATCGCGCTGTCCGCCATCATGGGCAACAACCTGTTCTTTATCGGCCTGATGTTCATCGTGCTCGGGTCCGGCCTGTTCAAAACCTGTATCTCGGTGATGGTCGGTACGCTGTATAAGAAAGGCGACAACCGCCGCGACGGTGGCTTCTCGCTGTTTTATATGGGTATCAACATGGGCTCGTTCATCGCCCCGCTGATCTCCGGTTGGTTGATCCGTTCCCACGGCTGGCATTGGGGTTTCGGCATCGGCGGGATCGGGATGTTGGTGGCGCTGGTGATCTTCCGCGTCTTTGCGGTACCGGCGATGAAGCGCTATGACAGCGAAGTCGGCCTGGACTCCACCTGGAATAACCCGGTCGCCAAGAAAAATGGTGTCGGTCGCTGGCTGCTGGCGTTAGCCGTCGGCGTGGCGGTGATTATCACCCTGATTGCCCAAGGCATCATCGTGATTAACCCGGTAGCGGTGGCCAGCATGCTGGTTTACGTGATTGCCGCCTCGGTGACCCTGTACTTCATTTATCTGTTCGTGTTTGCCGGCCTGAGCCGCAAAGAGCGTGCCCGCCTGCTGGTCTGCTTTATCCTGCTGGTGTCGGCCGCCTTCTTCTGGTCCGCATTCGAACAGAAACCGACCTCGTTCAACCTGTTCGCCAACGACTACACCAACCGTATGATCGGCGATTTCGAGATCCCGGCGGTTTGGTTCCAGTCAATCAACGCCCTGTTTATTATCCTGCTGGCACCGGTATTTAGCTGGGCATGGCCGGCCCTGGCACGTAACAAGGTACGCCTGAGCAGCATCACCAAGTTCGTTATCGGCATCCTGTTCGCCGCGGCAGGCTTTGGCCTGATGATGCTGGCAGCGCAGAACGTTCTGAGCAACGGCGGTGCCGGTGTGTCTCCGATGTGGCTGGTGGGCAGCATCCTGATGCTGACGCTGGGTGAACTCTGCCTTAGCCCAATCGGCTTGGCGACCATGACCCTGTTGGCCCCGGAAAGAATGCGCGGTCAGATGATGGGCCTGTGGTTCTGTGCCAGCGCGCTGGGTAACCTGGCTGCCGGCCTGATCGGCGGCCATGTTAAGGCCGACCAACTGGAAATGCTGCCTAACCTGTTCGCACGCTGCTCGATTGCGCTGCTGATTTGTGCCGCGGTGCTGACCCTGTTGATCGTCCCTATCCGTCGCATGATGGAAAATACTCAAGGTAAAAGCGCGCAGAAACCGGCGACCAACGCCTGATAGTCTTTACGCTTTACCCTTTCAGCCAGCGCCCGGTGCGCTGGCTTTTTTATGTCCCCCACGCCTGCTGTTGCAGCACCACCCGGTAACCGTCCGGATCCTCGAACGTCTGCCCATGGGCATCCCAATAAGGGTTGTATGCCGCAACGCGCCGAAAACCGGCGGTCAGCATGCGCTGGCATCCTGTAACCCACTCCTGTTCATCCGGTAAATAAAACACCAGCAAGTGATCCTGCGTCGGCGCCTGCCCCACCGCCACTCCCCGATGATGGGTAAACTCAAGGTGATAACCGCGCTGCGGGTGCCCGACCATTATGCCGTCAAAACCCTGATGATCGCGGAACTCACCCAACCGTTCGAAGCCCAGGCCCTGGCAGTACAGGGTCGCAATCTCCTGCAATCTGTCGGTCGGGCGCGCAATGCGCAACACCGCGTTAGCTATCGGCATTATTTTCTCCAAAACAGAATAACTTCATACAACGCCATTCCCGCCAGCATTGCCGCAACGAACTGCCAGCCGGCTAACGAGCCCGCACCGGCCAGTACCCAGGCGGGGCCGGGACAGATGCCCGCCATTCCCCACCCAATGCCAAACAGCGCGCTGCCGGCCAATAAGCGACGGTCGATGCGACGGGAAGACGGAAGTTGTACT
This sequence comes from Serratia liquefaciens, assembly GCA_012719855.1. Lineage (GTDB taxonomy): Bacteria > Pseudomonadota > Gammaproteobacteria > Enterobacterales > Enterobacteriaceae > Serratia > Serratia liquefaciens_A. Next base: position 103,607 of record JAAXZN010000050.1, read on the forward strand.
GTTTCACCCAACAAGGTACGTGGTCGGCGGCGAACCCAAAAGAACGCCGGTGCCGCCACCGCTATCGCTCCCACCATCACCAGGGCCAGTGACGGATCCCAGTGGCCGGTAACATCGAGAAAGGCCAGCACCTTGGCGGGATTGGTCATTCCGGCGACGATCAGACCAAGGCCAAAGATGGCGCCACTCAGTAAGGCAAACACGGATCGGTACATGACGTTAAACACCTCCACACTGGCGGACGGCCCATACCGTAATAAACCCCAACAGCATAAATACCGCCGTGGCCATCAGTGAACGCGGAGACAATCTCGCCACGCCGCAAACACCGTGGCCGCTGGTACAGCCGCCGCCCAGGCGAGTCCCCAGCCCGACCAATACCCCGGCGGCGATCAGCCATAAACTGCTGCCGCTAACCGGCATGTCCGGTAAAGGCCTGACGATACGATACAACCAGGGCGAAACCAGCAACCCGACAAGAAATGCGAGCCGCCAGCCTTTCTCTTTGCCCTGCGGCGTCAGCAGGCCACCGGTAATGCCGCTGATGCCGGCGATGCGGCCGTTAAACAGCAACAACAGCGCCACCGCGCTGCCGATAATCCCCCCGCCGACCAGCGCAGACAGCGGGGTAAAATGCAGCCAGTCGAGGGTCATGGCCTCTCCTCCCGTGCCGGGCAATAGAGTTGATATAAAGTATTAAGCAGCGCCAGTGCCTTCCGATCGCAAACGGCATAGTAGATTTGTTTGCCGTCGCGCCGCGTTGACACCAGTCCTTCCTGGCGCAGTACGCCAAGCTGTTGCGAAAGCGTCGGCTGGCGGATCTCCAGCGCCTGTGACAGCTCCCCCACCGACATCTCGCCCTGGCTGAGTTGACACAGCAGAAGCAAACGATCTTCATTGCCCAGCGTCCGCAGCAACGCCCCGGCCTGCGTTGCCGCCTGCCTCATACTGTCGATATCCATCGTCCCTCCAAACAATTTATAAAATTATATATTGTTTATTTATAGACTATAACACCTCACCGTACCAGAGGCTGGTACGAAAGGTATCGGCGTGGCATGCTGCCATTATGATTTTCCGTGGACCGGGGATGCCCCAAGAAATGCTGCTTTTTCATGACGCTGTGCCCGCGAACCGCTCGATTGTGCCGGTCGCCAAAGATTATCAGCACGGCGAGTTCGAGCCGCTCCATTACCACGATTGCGCACAGTTGATTCATAGCCTGAGCGGCGTAGTCCAGGTGAATACTCGTCTGGGCAGTTGGGTGGTGCCCCCCGGCCGCGGCGTCTGGCTGCCCGCTCGGGTAGAACACAGCCTGCAGATCACCGGCAAAGTGGCGGCGAGAGCGCTGCTGGTGGATCCGCTGGCGCGCGCCGATCTGCCGGCAAGCTGCGAAGTGGTGCAGGTATCACCGTTGCTGCGTGAATTGATTATCTGCGCGATGGACATTACTGCGGATTACCCCGCAGGAGGCCGTGAAGAGCGGATCATGGAGTTGATCCTGGATGAGCTGCGCGTACTGCCTATTTTGCCGCTGAATTTGCCTGAGCCACGCAGCGATGCTTTGTTGACGCTGTGCCGACATATTCAGCAATCGCTGGCCCACCCCTGGGAGTTAGAGCAGGCGGCCCGCTACATCAACGTCAGCGGCCGCACGCTGTCACGACGTTTTCAACGAGAAACCGGGCTGCGTTTTGGCGACTGGGTGCGCCGCGCCCGTTTGCTAGCGGCATTGAATGCCCTGGCCGCCGGACATTCGGTGCTGGAAGTGGCGCTGGACTTGGGCTATGACAGCCCCAGTGCTTTCAGCGCCATGTTCCGCCGCCTGCTGGGCGTAGCGCCCAGTGCTTATTTCGCTAAATAACGCGCAGCCACGTTGAACAGTGCCTGCAGGGAAGCGCTGGCGGAATCGACGTCGATGCCGACCCCGTAAGCCGCCTCACCGTGCGCCAGCGTGCAGCGAATATAGGCCACGGCACGGCTCTGGCTCTGGTGCCCCAGCGTATGTTCATGGTAGTCCTCTATCGCCATATTCAGACCAAAGCGCTGGCGCAGCGCATCCACCGCGCTGGACAACAAACCGTTCCCTACCCCCAGCAGCCTTTGCTGTTGCCCTTCGAACAACACCCTGGCACTGAAACTGTAAGCCTCGATGCTGTGGCTTTCGGTCTGATAGCTCAGCAACTGCAGCCGCGGTTGTTCAACCAAACCATAGCTGATTCTAAACAGCCGCCACAGCTCGGCGGTGGTCATCTCTTTGCCGCTGCCGTCGGTCGCCTGCTGCACCACCTTGCTGAAATCAATTTGCAGCCCACGCGGCAACGACAGCCCATGGTTCTGCTCCAGCAGCCAGGCGGCGCCGCTTTTGCCCGACTGGCTGTTAACCCGGATCACCGCCTCATAGCTGCAGCCGACGTCCGCCGGATCGAGCGGTAAATAAGGCACCTGCCACAGGCCGTCCTGCCTCTGCTGTTGGGCGGCAAAGCCTTTTTTGATCGCATCCTGATGAGAGCCGGAGAAGGCGGTGAACACCAACTCACCGGCGTAAGGATGACGTGGATGCACAGGCAGTTGGTTGCACTGCTCGACCACCTCCACCACCTGCTTCAGTTGGCTGAAATCCAGCCCCGGGGCAACGCCCTGGGTATACAGGTTGAGCGCCAGCGTCACCAGATCAACGTTACCGGTACGTTCACCGTTGCCGAACAGACAGCCCTCGACCCGATCGGCACCGGCCAGCATCGCCAGCTCGGCACAGGCCACTCCGGTGCCACGATCGTTGTGCGGATGCACGCTGATGGTCACCCGGTTGCGCTGACTGAAACGGCGGCAGAACCACTCAATCTGGTCGGCATAGACGTTCGGCGTACTGACCTCCACCGTGGCCGGCAGGTTGATGATCATCGGGCGCCCCGGCCCGGGCTGCCAGACATCGGCAACGGCCTCGCAGATTTCCAGCGCAAACTCCAGCTCGGTAAAACAGAAAGTCTCCGGCGAATATTCGAAGGTCCAGGCCGTTTCCGGCTGCTGCTCGCACTGCTGCCGAATACGCAGCGCGCCATTAACCGCCAGCGCTACCGTCGCCGCCTTGTCCTGTTTGAAGACAATTTCCCGGAACATCGGTGCGGTAGCGTTATACAGGTGCACGATAGCGCGCGGTGCGCCACGCAACGCTTCAAAGCTACGGTCGATCAAATCGTCTCGCGATTGGGTCAGCACCTGAATGCTGACGTCGTCCGGGATCAATTGCTCATCAATCAGCGAGCGGACAAAATCGAAGTCCGTTTGCGAGGCGGAAGGAAACGCCACCTCGATCTCTTTGAACCCGCACGCCAGGAGCATCTGGTAAAACTGGCGCTTACGGACGTTATCCATAGGTTCTGCCAGCGCCTGATTGCCGTCACGCAGATCGCTGGAGCACCAGCGCGGTGCCTGCTGCAAAGTGCGGCCGGGCCACTGGCGGTCCGGTAAAGTCACGGGCGGGAACGGACGGTATTTGATGGAAGGGTCGGTTAACATGGCACTCTCCTGGCGGTAATAAGCAATGCCCTATTATTTCCCGCCGCGATCTCCCCTGCTCCCGCTTAGCAGACAACCATCGTCGCGAAACGGACAACAAAAAAATTTGCATCCTGCGCCAGTACGGCAACAATTAATTTTGACGTTTGCCATGGCGCTTCAGCGCCCCCAGCCCCTGAGCAAAGCTTTCCCTGACTGGAGAAAAATATGAGCCTGTATGCAACCCTGGAAGAAGCCGTTGAAGCGGCGCGCGAAGAGTTTATCGAGTCTGCCGAAGGCGGTAACGACAACGAACCGCCGATGCCGCAACAATTCAATCTGCAAAAATACGTGATGCTGGATGGTGATATCATGTGGCAGGCCGAATTCTTTGAACAAGAAGGCGAATCGGTCGAGTGCCTGACGTTACGCAGCGGCGCCGCTGCTCAGGCTATTTTCGACGGGGATTATGACGAAGTCGAAATCAACGTCGAATGGATTGAGGAAAATACGCTGCACGAGTGGGAAGAAGGAGACTTCCAGCTCGATCCACCGTTGGATACCGAAGAGGGCCAGACAGCCGCCGACGAGTGGGATGAGCGTTGAATGATAACGGGCGGGAGCAGACAATCCCCCGCCCTTCACCCTATGATTTTCTGAGAGGCTGCATGATTATCCGCCAGGCACGTCCCGAAGATTTCCCCGCAATTTTGCAACTGCAAACACAAAACACCCCGGCAAACTTGAGCGACAGTCAAAAGCGCCAGGGGTTTATCGTCTCGCGCATGAATGAGGCGCAGCTCGCAAGCATTAATCAGGGGCTGGGCATTCTGGTGGCGGTTGAAGGTGAAGCCCTGGCCGGGTTTGTCTGCCTGATGCCGACAAATGCGCAACCGCACCCGCCGGTGGTGGATGCGATGCTGGACACGCTGGCCGGTCAATCATTCAAGGGACGGCCACTGAGTGAGCAGCAGGTGTTTCTGTATGGTCCGGTGTGCCTTGACACCGCCTGGCGTGGCAAAGGCGTGCTGAAGCAGCTCTACGCCGCCGTCAAGGCGCGTACCCGCAAGGAGTTCGACGTGGGTGCACTCTTTATTGACGACAGTAACCCGCATTCGTTGGCGGCTCATGTGCAGGGATTGCAGATGACGGCGCTGGCCCCGTTCCGCTGTGGCGATCAGGGTTACCAACTGGTGGTATTTGCCACCGGGGATTAGCTTACTCGTAGGGGCCGTGTTGGGCGTCAAACGGCAGCATAAAGGTATCTACCACCATCGACAGCGGCACATCAATGACCGTGATATACCGCCAGGGGCTGTCGCGCAGATCCCACTGAACGCCCGGATAATATTGATGGCCGTGCCCGGCTCCCGGCACCGTGCGACTGATAATGCTGCCGCAGCCGGTTAACGCCGTGACTCCTGCCACCACCACTACCAGACGAAGAAGAGAAGAGAGATTCACCAAAATGACTTTTGCCCCGGGTTGTTTTGAGGGGCCACAACGCCCGGCGCGAATTTTAACACAGTTTTTGCCTGCCAGTTTGTCAGCATTGCGTAAGCTAAAAGCCAAAAAAAACGGGGAACACGCCTTGCGCATTCCCCGTTTGGGTCACCCGATCAGCTTTTAACGCTGACCCACCGGATGAGCCCGTTCATTGTGTGGCAATTGCTGGTAGAACTCCCGCCAGGCGGCGCCCTGCGGCAATAACCAAACGCGCTGATGCAGACGCGACAGCGCGACAGGATCGCTCAGCAGCTCAAGACGTTTGCCTTTTACCAGCTTCTCCGGCCCCAGCTCCAACGCCTCGTTCACTCGCTGTTCACGATTACGCTCGATGGCACCGCGCAGGTGGTGACGCGCGGTAGCCAGCGCCGTCGCCAGTGCGTTGAAGGACGGATTGACGACCGCGTGCATAAAGCCATTGCTCAGTGCGCGTTCACGGTTTAGCTGCAGATATTCTTCCGTAGCCAGCAGTTCGCGAGGAGGAGAATACTCTTCCGGGATCAGGAACAGCTTGGCGCGCTTGCTCTTGATACCCAGCGTCGCACGGCTCGACAAGACCGAAACGAACGGCGACAGGATCAACGAGAAGACGATAGGCGACAACCACCACAGGAAGCGCAGATCCAGCCAGGCCATACCGCCAGCCCAGACCAGACCCAGCAGCATCTGTGAGCCATGGCGTTTAAAGGCTTCGCCCCAAGGGGTATCATCGTCGTCACGCTGTGGCGAGTTCCATACCACTTCCCAACCCAGGAAGGCACTGACCACGAACACCGTGTGGAACAGCATGCGCACCGGCGCCAGCAGCACCGAGAACAGCATTTCCATCAGCATCGACAGGAACAGGCGCACGCCGCCGCCGTACTCCTTGGCACCCTTCGCCCAGATAAGCACAATGCTCAACAGTTTAGGCAGGAACAGCAGCACCAGCGTGGTAGAGAACAGCGCTATCGCCAGTTCAGGACGCCACTGCGGCCACACCGGGAACAGCTGACGCGGCTGCAGGAAGTACTGCGGCTCCATCAGGGTATGCACCACCTGCAGCGCGGTAGACAGCGCCAGGAACATAAACCACAGCGGCGCCGACAGGTAGGACATCACGCCGGTCAGGAACACCGCACGGTGCACCGGGTGCATGCCCTTGACCAGGAACAGGCGGAAGTTCATCAGGTTACCGTGGCACCAGCGACGGTCACGCTTCAACTCATCCAGCAGGTTCGGTGGCAGTTCTTCATAGCTGCCCGGCAGATCGTAAGCAATCCACACGCCCCAACCGGCACGGCGCATCAGCGCGGCTTCCACAAAGTCATGGGACAAGATGGAACCGGCAAAAGACCCTTCACCCGGCAGCGGTGCCAGCGCACAGTGCTCGATAAACGGCTTCACGCGGATAATCGCGTTATGGCCCCAATAGTGCGATTCGCCCAGCTGCCAGAAATGCAGGCCGGCAGTAAACAGCGGCCCGTAAACCCGGGTGGCAAACTGCTGCACGCGAGCATACAGCGTATCCATACCCGAGGCTTTCGGCGCAGACTGAATGATACCGGCGTTCGGGTTGGCTTCCATCAGGCGCACCAGACCGGTGAGACACTCACCGCTCATCACGCTGTCGGCATCCAGGATCACCATGTAGCTGTACTCGCCGCCCCAGCGACGGCAGAAGTCGTCGATGTTGCCGCTTTTGCGTTTAACGCGACGACGACGGCGACGGTAGAAGATACGGCCATGGCCATCTACGTCGCGACACAGCTCCATCCAGGCCTTCTGTTCCGCCATGCAGATATCCGGGTCGTAGCTGTCGCTCAGCACGTAGATATCGAAATGCTCGAGCTGGCCGGTGGCCGCGACGGACTCATAGGTCGCGCGCAGGCCGGCGAACACGCGTTCGACGTCTTCGTTACAGATTGGCATGATCAACGCGGTACGGTGCGTCGGATCGATCGGCTCATCGCCCTTGATGGTGGAAGAAATACTGTATTTGTCTTTGCCGATCAGCAACTGCAGGAAGCCCATCAGCGCAGTCCAGAAACCGGCCGAGACCCAACAGAACAGGATCGCGAACAGGATCAGAATGCCGGTTTGCAACACATAAGGCAGCAGTTGCAGCACCGACTGCATCAGATCCTGATCCAGCATGGCCATCGGATCGATCAGCGCCCAGCCCTGGTATGGCAAAATGGTTTTCATGTACCAGGTGGCGATGCCGGTCTGCACCAACATCAGCACCAACAGCACATAACGACGCATCGAGCCGACCACACGCCAGCGATTTTCCGCTGCGGCTTCCTCTTTGGAGGCGTGACGATTGTGCGGCGTGCGCCCCAGCAGAGAATCCCAGAAGCGCGCCACCGGGTTGGTACGCCAGGCTTCCGGGAACATGCTGGTGCGTTTGATTGGCGGCGTAGCCTTGAGAATGCTGCGCCCTTCCACGTCGGTATCGAAATCTTTGTCGCTGACCGCATCCGGCCAGGCGTCTTCGATTCGTGTTTTGACCGAGGCCAGCGTGACGTCATCGGCAGACAGCGTATCGACGTTGGCATCGTCAGCGCCCATCTTGCGATGCAGCGCCTCAAAAGCCTGGGCGTCATCCGCCCCCGGCTGTGGTTTAAGCGCCTCTGACCGCTCAGCGGTCAGAGGCATTGCCGCAAGATAATCCTGGGCAAGTTGAGTAGGCTTATTCATTGGCAGGTAGCTGATAGCTCCAGGTTTCCGACAGGGTCTTATCACCATTGACCAGCGCAGCGCGCATTTCTACCGGCTTCTTGTCGTCTTTCACTTTCAGACGCAACGTCAGGCGCCAGCCTTTGGTCACTGGATTATAGCGGACATTGTTTTCTACCATTTCACCGTTATCGCCGATGCTCACCTGAGAGGCGACCGGCGTAGCGCCGTCCAGACCTTTCAGAACCGGGCCCACGAAGTCGACCAGGAATGCCACGCTGCCGTCTGGCTCGCGGATCAGGTTGGACTGCTTCACGTCACCGGTTGAACGCATGGTCTGGCTGACGTAGGCAATGTCCTGCGAATGCAGTTTGTCTTCGTCACGGGTGAAATGCAGGCGATAGCTCAGCGCCAGTGGAGTTTTGGCATCCGGCAGAACGTCTGGCGTCCAGAAGGCAACGATGTTGTCATTGGTTTCATCCGCCGTCGGGATCTCCACCAGCTCAACCTTGCCCTTGCCCCAGTCGCCACGCGGCTCGATCCAGGCGCTTGGGCGCAGATCGTAGCGATCGTCCAGATCTTCGTAATCCTTGAAGTTACGGCCACGCTGCAGCAGACCGAAACCTTTAGGGTTTTCGACCTGATAAGTGCTGACGGACAGATGCTTCGGATTATTCAACGGACGCCAGATCCACTCCCCGTTACCGGCATGAATAGACAGGCCGTTGGAGTCATGCAGCGCCGGACGGTAGTTCAGGGTTGGCGATGGCTGGCTCGGCCCGAACAGGTACATGCTGGTCAGCGGCGCCATGCCCAGTTTGCCGACTTTGTCGCGCAAGAACACTTTGGACTCGACGTCCACGGTGGTGTCGCGGCCCGGATAAACCACAAAACGGTAAGCCCCGGTAGCACGCGGTGAATCCAGCAGCGCGTAAATGACCAGATGCTTGTCGCCCTGCTTCGGACGTTCAACCCAGAATTCGCGGAAACGCGGGAATTCTTCGCCGGACGGCAGCGCAGTATCAATTGCCAGGCCACGTGCGGAAAGCCCGTACACCTGTCCTTTACCCACCACGCGGAAATAGCTCGCGCCCAGCAGGCTCATAATTTCGTCGTTTTTATCCGCACTGTTGATCGGATAAATCACCTTGAACCCGGCAAAGCCGAGGTTTTTTACCGACTCCGGATCGTGTTTTACCGAACCGAAATTGAAGTAGTCCGGGCTGTACTTGATCTGTTTTACGCTGGTCGCGGTGACTTCATTGATTTTCACCGGCGTGTCGAAGTACATCCCCTGATGATAAAACTCAAGCTTGAAAGGGGTTTTCAGTTTGCTCCAGTAGGCTTTATCGTGATTGAACTGAATCTGCTGATAGTCCGCGAATTTCATCTCGCGGAATTGAGAAGGAAGGTTGCTCTTCGGGGCTTCGAAGCCTTTTCCTGCCAGATCCTGCGCCTGCTTGGCCACATCATCTATAGAAAAGGCCCATGCCTGCGAAGTAAACAGCGTGAACAATACGGTCGCACCTAACCAACGTACGCTCGCGGCGCGTGGTTTTTTGGATAAAATATTAACTAGCACATCCCCCCCTATTCGTGTGCTCAAATCATTTAAATCCATATTAATGGATTATTCAGCTTTCCGACAACATGATAAATGGATGGTTCATGTTTATGGCTCATAGTTTAAGCAGCTGACTAAACACCAGCGTAGCAAGCCGCGCAACAAGACGCTATGGAAAAATGTGAAACGGTATAGTAGGGTTTGAGATTCGATTTAACCATTGCCGACTTATTAAGCGTGTTAATGACCATTCGATAAAATCACCAGCGGTAACCTATGACTAAAGGCAGCAACCAACGCGAGTTTTTCCTCGATTCGATCCGGGCTTATTTGATGTTGCTCGGCATCCCTTTTCATCTTTCTCTGATTTATTCAAGCCATGCCTGGGCGGTGAACAGCGCCAGCCCCTCCTTCTCGCTGACGGTGCTGAACGACTTCATCCATGCTTTCCGCATGCAGGTGTTCTTCGTGATTTCGGGCTACTTCTCTTACATGCTCTATGAGCGCTACGAGCGCCACCAGTGGCTGAAGGTCAGGCTTGAGCGGGTGGCGATCCCCCTGCTGAGCTCAATTCCCTTAATAACAGTGCCGCAGTTTTTCATGCTGAAATACTTCACGGACAAATTAAACGGTTGGGAAAATTTTTCGCTCTATCAGAAAATAAATGTAACAGTTTGGGAGCTGGTTTCTCACCTGTGGTTTTTATTAACCCTGTCATTGCTGACCACCCTGTGTTTTTATCTGTTCAAAAAAATCAAGGCACTTAAAAATAATACCGTTCCTTACCCGATAAATAAAATGACCGGATTAAGAAACATCTCACTGATCTTTCTTATTTATGCTTTATGCTATGCGGCCGCGCACCGTATTATTCTAATTGCTGCCCCGGGTTTACTCTCCAACGGCCTGTTCAATTTCGTGGTGATGGAGACGATGTTCTATCTTCCGTTCTTCATCCTGGGCGCTTATGCCTTTAAGTACGTGTGGCTGAAAGAGATTTTCCTCAAGCCGTCCCTCGGCGCGCTGCTCGGTTCGCTGTTGCTGTTCATTGCCTATATGCTGAATCAGAAGTTTTTGGCCCACAGCAGCTATATGTTTGAGCTGGAAGTGCTGATCAAAACCCTGCTGGGGATCCTGATGGCCAACGTGATTTTCTCATTCGGACATAATCTGCTGAACTATCACTCGCCCCGCATCACTTATCTGGTGAATGCATCGCTGTTTATATATCTGGTCCACCATCCGCTGACCCTGATATATGGCGCTTTTGTGACGCCGCATATCAACAATAACCTGCTGGGTTTTCTGGCCGGATTGGTGTTTGTCTTCTCTTGCGCCTTCCTGTTATATGAACTGCACAAACGTATCCCGCTGTTCCGTTTCCTGTTCTCCGGTAAACCGCAATAATCCCACTACCCGGCTGCCGTTTCGGCTTGCCGGGTGCCTACTGTCATACATCTGTCTACCAGAGCCACTATCATTTCTCTTCGCGTCGGCAACGCCGTCAGCTTAATCAAGTGCTGAGCACAGATTGCTCACCCCCGTGGCGAAAGTTAAGGCAAAGTTATGCTGGAGCATATTGCCGCTAGTTGTTATAACGGCAATGCATAAGTGGAAATCCACATCCCTGCCTTACGGTAGCGATTGGGCTCAATGAACCCTAAGGGACGGCGTTGTCATCATCGCGACAAGGCTTGCAGCATCTCCCTTCCGTCACGACAGAGAGGATTTTTAATGACTGATAAAGACACTTCGGCTCAGGAAGCCGTGCCAGAAAACGCCACCCTGCTGAAAATTCTTGGCCGGTTGCTTTCCGCGCTGGATTCGTCGATCGGCGGTAAGGATCGCAGCATTCTGGTCGCCGAGCTCTCCAGCCTTAATCTTGACGGTATTTCAGAGTCAGAAAGAAAACTGGCTGCCGAGCTGATCAGACGGGCCCTGCAGTCACTCGACCATTTGTAACGCCTCGCCTGCAAACCATTAAGCCTCCTGGAGGGGGTTTAATGGTTTTTCATTCTCTGGGCACGGCAACGCCCACCATTTATTGCCCAAGTGCAACCACAGCAAGCTGATAAATATAGATAAAAGCAAGAAGTTCACCGGTTTCCCCCCACTTCCACATGCTTCTCCGCTTAAATGACAATAAATACCAAATTGTTTTATGAATCAGCCTTGGCGTTTTACCTGAAAAACAGGCTATCATCAGGGAGTATCTGCGCTTGCGCGCAACGCCCTTCCCCCCAGCCTGCAGGAGAACGTCATTTTGGATGCCAGCACCATTAACAGTTTGTTCATCATCGGTGCCGTGTTGGTGGGAGCAAGTATTCTTCTCAGTTCATTTTCGTCACGTCTGGGTATTCCTATTCTGGTGATCTTCCTGGCCATTGGCATGCTGGCGGGGGTCGATGGACCGGGTGGGATCGTTTTCAGCAACTATCCGGTGGCCTATCTGGTCAGTAACCTGGCGCTGGCGGTGATCCTGCTGGACGGCGGCATGCGTACCCGCGTCAGCTCATTCCGCGTCGCGTTATGGCCGGCACTTTCTCTCGCCACCATCGGCGTGGTGATCACCGCCGGGCTCACCGGACTGGCCGCCGCCTGGCTGTTCAACCTCGATCTGCTGCAGGGCATGCTGATTGGCGCCATTATCGGCTCTACCGACGCCGCAGCCGTCTTCTCGCTGTTAGGCGGCAAAGGCCTTAACGAGCGCGTCAGCGCCACGCTGGAAATCGAATCCGGCAGCAACGACCCCATGGCGGTGTTCCTTACCATTACGCTGATTGCGATAATCTCCGCCGGCGAAACCACGCTGAGCTGGATGTTCCCTGTTCATCTGCTGCAGCAATTTGGGATGGGGATTGTCTTTGGTCTCGGTGGCGGTTGGCTGCTGCTGACGTTGATCAACCACATTAAGCTGGCCGAAGGCCTGTATCCGCTGCTGGCCGTCAGCGGCGGCATTCTGATTTTTGCCCTCACCACCGCACTGGACGGCAGCGGCATTCTGGCGGTGTACCTGTGCGGGCTGATGCTGGGCAATCGCCCGATCCGCAACCGGCATGGCATTGTCCAAACCTTCGACGGGCTGGCCTGGCTGAGCCAGATCGGCATGTTCCTGGTGCTGGGGCTGCTGCTGAACCCGCATGAGCTGCTGCCCATCGCCATCCCTGCCCTGCTGCTGTCGCTGTGGATGATCCTGTTTGCCCGTCCACTGTCGGTATTTATCGGCTTGCTGCCGTTTCGCAGCTTTACCCTGCGCGAACGCAGCTTTATTTCCTGGGTCGGCCTGCGCGGCGCCGTACCGGTCATTCTGGCCGTCTTCCCAATGATGGCCGGGTTGCCCAATGCCCAGCTGTTCTTCAATGTGGCTTTCTTTGTGGTGTTGGTTTCCCTGTTGCTCCAGGGGACCACCCTGTCGTTCGCCGCGAAAAAAGCCAAGGTGATCGTCCCGCCGGCACTGGCGCCGATTTCACGGGTGGGGCTGGATGTTCATCCGGAAAACCAATGGGAGCAGTTTGTTTATCAGCTTTCGTCAGAAAACTGGTGCGTCGGTGCCGCATTGCGTGAACTGAAAATGCCGCCGGGTACGCGCATTGCCGCATTGTTCCGAGGAAAAGAACTGTTGCACCCCAGCGGCAGCACGCGACTGCGCGAAGATGACATTCTGTGCGTTATTGGTCATGAGCATGACCTGCCGGTGCTGGGCAAGCTGTTCAGCCAGGCACCGGTGGTTACGCTGGATGAACGCTTCTTCGGTGATTTTATCCTGCAGTCGGACGCCCGCCTGAGCGATATTTCACAGGTTTATGGTCTGAATCTGCACGAAGGCGTGGATGAACAGCAAACGCTCGGCCAATTCGTCATTCAACTGATTGGCGGCGAACCGGTGGTGGGCGATCAGATCGAATGGGATGGCCTGACCTGGACCATCGCCGAAATGGATGGCAATGCGATCAGTAAAGTCGGCGTAAGAATTGTTACTGATTGACCCCTCCGCAAAACCGGTCTGCTGTGCGGCCATGCCCGCAGCGGACCTTTCAAACAGACGGAACTTATACGTCTGGGAAGGTTCTTAAACTCTGGAATAACCCAAACCGGGCATTCAGTCCCGACGTTTTAACCTTTACTCTGGGAACACCGCATCGCGGTGATGGGTATCGATTTGAACAGTAAAACTCGATTTCTATCGGCCATGCTGGGGATTGCACTGACGGTCATAGTGCTGGACCTGGGCGTCGCCGATTTGGTCCATAGACTCTTAATTGGATAACGTTAACGTGGCACAGCAGCAAGACAAAGACATTCTCGGAAAAATACTGGTTACCGTTTCCGCACTCTGCCTGATAATCGTGGCGGCGTTGCTGATTTGGGGATTTGTACTGGATTAACCCCCCCAGCTGACGCAGTAACATCACAACACTACAACAACCGTTTTGTTACAAAACGCCGACATCACTTGCCAACCATTGCGCGTATGCTAGACGCAGTGAGTTATAAAAATAAACCCTCATACCCTTTAAGTGTTGGCCCGCCTGAAACGGGCTTTTTTTTGCCCGCAGCCCCCGAATTTTGAGCATAAAAAAACCGCCGAAGCGGTTCTTTAAAGGCGATGGCAATCAGATTTTGCAACCTTCGCAATCCGCCTCGTCCTCAAGGATCTCGGGGAGTTCTTTCACTTTCTGCGCCGCTTTTTCTTCTGCTTGCGCCAATTCGGCATCGATATCAAAATCGAAAATATCATCACTCATCGTAAATTCCTCAGGCTTATCTGACTTCAATGCGTGAGTATAATCGACAACCGCGCGAGCGGAAACCCCTCAGTTAAGCACGGCCACCTGAGGCTGCTCATCCTGCGGCTTCTTTGAGTACGCCAAATCGTAGACATCATAGAAGTCGATCTCGCCTTTATTGGCGATGATTTCCTGCATGCGAGTTTTCGTCGCGGCACCGATCGTCGGTTCATCCAGCAGTGCTTTCACCGACTGCGGCGACAGCGCGCGGGTGAAATACCATTCGCCGTTATAACAAACGCGCAGATCCAGCACGCCAATATCTTCAAAACGATAGACCGGTTTGATTTCAATCAGCAGCATGGCGAACATGAACAGAACGAAAGCGGTGAAAGCCAAAAACGAGATGAAGCCCATGTAAGGAACCTGATACATCACGGCGATCACGGCAAAATAACCGGCAAACATGGCGAGACACAGATAACGGTGATCGCGAGCAAACTCGCTATTGAAGCGCAACTTGCCGTCACGCCCTTCCTGCCGATTGATCCGTTCGATTTCTTTTACCAAGATGCTTTTAATCGCGTCCATAGCTACAACCTTATGCCTTGGGGGGACATTATTGCTATCAATAATCATTCCTCAAACTAACACAGGTACAGTTTGCCCAGGTAGATCAGTTATGCAATTTAATATCGGTAACTGTTATACCTTCAGTGGCTAGCGCTGCAGCGAGTTTTTGCCTTGGGCAAACATAAACATCCGTTGGGCGATATCGTCGGCCTGTTTGATTTTTTGCTTTTGCGGTTCGTTACAGCGCTGAATAGCGCGCGCATAAGCAAGTTCATGCGCCTGATCGATCATCGCAATAATCTTGTCGCGCTCCTGTTGAGCCAGGTTGCCCAGCATGGTGGTGATGATTGCCTGATAGGCGTTGGAGGCGGCAGTCAGCGACTTCTCTCTGGCTTCGAGTGCCGCTACACGTTGCAATAACTCCTGCAGTTGCTCGGACTCAGACATGGCGATCTCCTGTTGCCGGGCAGCGAACCTGCCTGATTAGAGTCTAGCAAAGATCGATTGCAACAGAGGAAGATTAACAAAAGAAGAGAACCGGTTAGGGTAAAGCACACCCGAAAATCCCAACAAGGAGCCGATAGTGCAAATCAACCCGGGTGCGCTTTATGATAACTGGTCCGAAAAGGAAGCTGGCGCGCTATGCAGGACTCGAACCCGCGTCTATCAATTTTGTAGCCAAAAAAGCATTATAAAACCAACCACTCTGCCAACTGAGTTAATAGCGCATTCCTTTGCTTCGGGGCGTTATTATCCATATTAATGCTATGGATTCAACACAAGTAGCTATGAACAACTGAATTTTAAGAGAAATCTTGTTTTTTCGCCTATACCTCCCTCAGCCACCAATTACTTTCACTCCGCGATAGTTAAACACCGGCACTTTTCTCTCGCCGTCTGCGGCATGTTTATTGTTAGTTAAAGCGCTGGATGCCACTATAGCGGCTTCTGGGATCAACGTTGCTGTTACGGATAACATTATGAAAGTCACTTCGCGCCGTTTGGCGTTTACTCTGGCCGGCGTCCTGCTGGTCATTACTGCCGTCGTTACACTGATCTCACTGCAAAGCCCCTCGCAGGCCCCCTATGTCACCGCGCCGGTTCGCCTTGGCGATATCGAAAACGCGGTATTGGCCACCGGTAAGCTGGATGCTTTCGAACGGGTCAACGTCGGTGCTCAGGTTTCCGGTCAGGTAAAGTCCCTGAAGGTCAAGCTTGGCGACCGGGTCACCAAAGGCCAGCCGATTGCCGACATCGACGATCTGCCGCAACGTAACGACCTGCGTAACGCCGAAGCGGCGCTGAACGCGGCCAAAGCGGATTTGCAGGCCAAACAGGCACTGCTGAAGCAGGCAGAGTCCCGCTTTAAACGCCAGAAACGCATGTTGAACGATGAAGCCAGCTCGCGCGAAGATTTTGAATCGGCAGAGGCCACGCTTGCCGCCACCCGCGCCGAACTGATCGCGCTGAATGCACGTATTGTTCAGGCGCAAATTGAGGTGGACAAGAAGAAGGTCGATCTGAGTTACACCCGCATCCTGGCACCGATGGACGGCATTGTGATTGCCGTCATTACCCAGCAAGGCCAAACGGTAAACGCCAATCAGAGCGCCCCTACCATCGTCAAACTGGCGCAGCTGGATGTGATGACCATCAAGGCGCAGATTTCCGAAGCCGACATTACCCGCGTGACTCAAGGACAAAAAGCCTACTTCACTATTTTCTCCGAACCGGACAAAAAGTACGACGCCACGCTGCGCACCGTCGAATTGGCGCCTGAGTCCGTCATGAAAGACGACTCCCTCAGCGGCGGCGGTTCCGCCTCAGGCTCCGGCAGCGCCAACGCTTCGGTGTATTACAACGCGCTGCTCGACGTGCCCAATCCGGAAAACCGGCTGCGCATTGCCATGACGGCTCAGGTTTCATTGCTGTTGGGTGAGGCAAAAAATACGCTATTGGTTCCGATTCAGGCAGTGCATAAAAACGCGGACAAAAAACAGCAGGTACAAGTGCTGACCGGGGAGAACCGGGTGGAAATGCGTGAGGTGACAACCGGTATTACCAATAACGTCGATATACAAATCCTGTCCGGATTAAAAGCGGGTGAAAACGTAGTGCTGGTGCAGGAAAGCACCAAGCCAGGCGAAGAAGGTCTGGTACTGTGAACGCCATTATTGAACTGAAAGGCATTGGCCGCACCTATACCAACAGCAGCGAGCCATTAACCGTACTGAAAAACATCAATCTGAAGATTGCCGCCGGGGAGTTGGTCGCCATTATCGGTGCCTCAGGCTCGGGCAAATCAACGCTGATGAACATCATCGGTTGTCTGGACGTGCCGGATCAGGGGGACTATTTCATCAGCGGCCATAACGCCGCACACCTGTCGCCGGACGAATTGGCCAGACTGCGCCGCGAACACATTGGTTTTATCTTCCAGCGCTATCACCTGATGCCGGACATCAGCGCGTTGGGCAACGTCGAAATCCCGGCGATTTACGCCAACAGCAAGCGCGACCAACGTCGCCTGCGCGCGGCACAATTGTTGGCGCGCCTGGGGTTGGAAGGCCGTGAACACCACAAGCCCGGTCAACTGTCCGGTGGCCAGCAGCAACGCGTCAGCATTGCTCGTTCGTTAATCAACGGCGGTGAAATCATCCTGGCGGACGAAC
The DNA here is from genome assembly GCA_012719855.1 of Serratia liquefaciens. GTDB lineage: Bacteria > Pseudomonadota > Gammaproteobacteria > Enterobacterales > Enterobacteriaceae > Serratia > Serratia liquefaciens_A. The sequence goes on from JAAXZN010000050.1 coordinate 120,808, forward strand.
CGACCGGCGCGTTGGACTCCAAATCCGGCCAGGAAGTGTTGGCGATCCTCAGCGAACTCAACCAACGCGGTCATACGGTGGTGATCGTCACCCACGATATGAAAGTCGCCCAACACGCGCAGCGCATCATCGAACTGCAGGATGGTGAAATCGTTGCCGACAGCGGCCGTCAATCGCCGGTTCCTCCTCCGGTAATGAAAAAGAGCGCGCCGGTTGCACAAGGCTATTGGCAAAGTTTGCTCGACCGCACCCGGGAGTCACTGCAGATGGCGTTGAAAGCGATGAACGCCCATCGCTTGCGCACAGCGCTGACCATGACCGGCATCATTTTCGGCATCGCCGCCGTGGTCACGGTGGTCGCCTTGGGCGAAGGCGCCAAACAGCGCACGCTGGAAAGCATTAAAGATCTGGGCACTAACGTCGTCAGCATTTATCCCGGGCGCGATTTCTTTGACGACAGCACCGACAGCATCCGCACTCTGGTGCCGGCGGATGCCGATGCGCTGGCCAGCCAGAGCTTTGTCGACAGCGTCAGCCCTGAAGTCAGCGCCTCGGAGAGCATTCGCTATCGCAGCAAATCGGCCAATGCGACAATCGGCGGCGTGGGCCGCGATAACCTGCGCGTTAGCGGCCTCAAGCTGATACAGGGTCGAAACTTCCTGGATGACCGCAATGCGCTGCAGGAAGTGATCATTGACGAAAACGCGCGGCAGGCGTTATTCGGCGATTTCGGCGTTGAGCCTCTGGGCCAGATCGTGTTCCTCGGTGCAGTACCGGCCCGGGTGGTCGGCGTAGTCCAAAGTAACCAGGACTCGGCCCCCAATCGCATCAAAGTATGGATGCCCTATTCCACGGTGATGTATCGCATGGTGGGTAAATCGACGCTTAGCAGCATTAATGTCCGATTGAAAGAGGACGTCTCCAACGAAGCCGCCGTCGCCGCCATTAAACAGTTACTGACTCAACGTCATGGCGTGAAGGATTTTATGCTGTTCAATCTCGACAAATACCGAAAATCGATTGAACACACCTCGATGACGCTGACCCTGCTGATCCTGATGGTCGCCTCGATCTCCCTGATTATCGGCAGTCTGGGCGTGATGAATATCATGCTGGTATCAGTGACCGAACGCACGCACGAAATCGGCGTACGCATGGCCGTTGGCGCACGTCGCAGCGATATTATGCAGCAGTTTATGATCGAGGCCGTGCTGGTTTGCCTGATCGGTGGCGCATTGGGCATTTTGCTTTCGTTCGCTGCCGGCTCACTGTTTACCCTGCTGGCAGGGGGCATGCTCACCGCCATCTATTCCTGGCAGGCCGCCGCCGTGGCCTTCTGCTGCTCCACCCTGATTGGCATGATCTTCGGTTATCTCCCGGCCCGCAAAGCGGCGCGGATGGATCCGGTCATTTCTCTGGCCAGCGAGTAACTTATGAAAACCTTATCCCCTCTCGCATTATGCCTCGCGGCCTTGCTCAGTACCGGCTGCGGGAATGCGCTGAAAAGCGAGTATCAGTCCCCAAAGGTGCAGTATCCGGCCCACTGGCAGCAAAGCGCCGAAGCCACCACGCCAGTGCCCTTTAACTGGCGTGATTTCCACGATCCTCAGTTGGACCTATGGCTGCAGCAGGTAATGGTAGCCAACAACGATCTGGCCGCCGCCGCGCTGCGCGTCTACCGTGCCCAACTGGCGGCACAGCGGGCCGACATCGGCACCGCGCCAAGTGTGAACGCAACGCTCAGCAGCGGAGCCAATACCGCCCTTTCAGGCTCCTCAGCCTGGAATAAAAGCAGCGGCGCCAATCTCGGCGTCAGCTATGAAGTCGATCTGTGGGGCAAATTGGCACGGCAACGTGACGCCGCGGAATGGGCCAGCCAGGCCACGCAACAGGATTTGCAAAGTGCGCGCCTGGCTTTGCTCGCCAGCGCCAGCAAGAATTACTGGCGTATCGGCTTTATCAATCAGCGCATCCGCGTCAGTCAGCAAAGCATCGACTATTCCCAACAAACCCTTGGGCTGGTCAAGGCACGCTACCGCGCGGGCAGCGTCTCTTCATTGGACGTGGTGGATGCCGAACAAAACCTGATAAATCAGGAAAGCAGCCATCTGGCACTGCTGCGTGAACGTCAGCAGGCACTGAACGAACAGACGGTACTGCTGGGTGCGCCACCGGGGAACACCTTGGTTGAGCCCGATCGCCTGCCGACCGGCCCACTGCCGCAAATCAATGCCGGCATTCCGGCCAGCGTGCTAAGCCATCGGCCTGATATCAGCGCCAAAGAGTGGCGACTGCGTGAAACTCTGGCTAACGTGGACATCAAACGCACCCAGTACTACCCGGCCTTCAGCCTGACGGGCTCATTGGGTGCCAGCAGCACCGCATTGCTGGAGTTTTTGCGCAATCCGCTGGCAACGGTAGGTGCCGGACTGTCGCTGCCGTTCCTCGAATGGCGGCAAATGGACGTCGACATCAAAATCGCCCGCAGCGACTATGAACTGCAGGTGCTGGAATTCAAGCAGGCGCTGTATAAAGCCATGGCCGATATTGATGATGCCCTGTCGTTACGTACGCAACTGATGGCACAGGAGAAACACCTGCAGACGGCATTGGTGCTGGCACGTAAATCTGAACGGTTGAATGAAAGCCGCTACCGGCAAGGCTCGGTGCCGATCAATTTCTGGCTGGATGCGCAAAATCGCCGTCGGTTGGCGGAACTGGCAGTAGATGAAAACCGGTTCGCTCAATACCAAAACCTGGCGCAACTCTATCTGGAGTTTGGTGGCTCCGCACAGTAACGCTTTAGCCTGACGTTCGCGTCGGGCTTTTTTATCCCACAGGCATTAATTTTGCCGGTTTTTGCCGCAGACCTTACCTATACTTGCCTCACCCCACCAGACAAAAAATCATCAATGTGCGCAATAGTTAATCTATTTATGCGCTATATCGGTGCAAATTCATAAGATAAACTGCTAAATTTGATCGCCGCAAGATATAACGTTAAGCTATAGATGCAAAATAATTAGTCACCTAAATGACATATTCCCGGTGAAAATTGACTTATTACGTGACTCGCATCACACAAAAAAGGCAGTGGCGAATTTGGCAAGAGAGCCATAAGATAAGCCACGCTGATAACTGGGCAGAAGAAGTGAACGAGGATTGCGAATTCACGTACGACTAAAATTGATTAAGGGATGATTATATGAAGTTAAGAAAAAAACGACATAAACCGATGCATATTAATGACATCACCATCATCGATGACAGCAAGCTGAAAAAAGCCATTACCGCAGCCGCTTTGGGTAACGCGATGGAATGGTTCGACTTCGGTGTATATGGCTTTGTGGCCTACGCCCTTGGGCAAGTATTTTTCCCTGGCGCCACCCCTGGCGTGCAGATGATTGCCGCATTGGCGACCTTTTCCGTTCCCTTCCTGGTACGTCCGTTAGGCGGTATTTTCTTTGGCGCGATGGGCGATAAGTTCGGTCGCCAGAAAGTGCTGTCCATCACCATTATTATCATGGCGGTGAGTACCTTCTGTATCGGCCTGATCCCCTCTTACGCCTCCATCGGCATCTGGGCACCGGTTCTGCTGTTGCTGGCCAAACTGGCACAGGGCTTCTCGGTAGGTGGCGAATACTCCGGCGCGGCAATCTTCGTTGCCGAATACTCGCCGGACAGAAAGCGCGGCTTTATGGGCAGCTGGCTTGATTTCGGCTCCATTGCCGGTTTCGTACTGGGTGCGGGCGTAGTGGTGCTGATTTCCAGTATCGTCGGTGAAACCAACTTCCTCGACTGGGGCTGGCGTATTCCGTTCTTTATCGCGGCACCTCTGGGGCTGATCGGTTTGTACCTGCGTCATGCGCTGGAAGAAACCCCGGCGTTCCAGCAGCACGTGGAAAAGATGGAGAAGGAAGATCGCAACGCCATCGAAAACCCGCCGAAGACCTCTTTTAAAGAGATCGCGGCCAAGCATTGGAAAAGCCTGTTGGTCTGCGTCGGTATCGTGATTTCTACCAACGTGACCTATTACATGTTGCTGACCTACATGCCGAGCTACCTGTCGCATAACCTGCACTACTCGGAAGATCACGGTGTACTGATCATTATCGCCATCATGATCGGCATGTTGTTCGTACAACCGGTCATCGGTTTGGCCAGCGACCGCATCGGCCGTAAGCCGTTTATTATCGGCGGTAGCGTCGGCCTGCTGGCACTGGCTATTCCGTGCTTTATTCTGATCAACAGTAATGTGATTGGTCTGATCTTCGTCGGCCTGTTGGTGCTGGCGGTGCTGCTGAACTCCTTCACCGGCGTGATGGCCTCCACCCTGCCGGCGATGTTCCCGACGCACATTCGTTACAGCGCGTTGGCGATTTCATTCAACATCTCGGTACTGGTTGCCGGTGCGACCCCAACGGTTGCTGCCTGGCTGGTCGAATCGACCGGGAACCTGTATATGCCGGCTTACTATCTGATGGTCGTCGCCGTCATCGGCCTGATCACCGGTCTGTACATGAAGGAAACGGCCAACAAACCGCTGCGCGGTGCCACCCCGGCCGCCTCGGATCGTTCGGAAGCCAAAGAGCTGCTGCAGGAAAACTACGACAACATCGAACAAAAAGTCGAAGACATCAATGAGCAGATCGCCGAGCTGGAAAAGAAAAAACAGACGTTGATCGACCAGCATCCAAAACTGGACTAAAACAACGTTCTCGCGACAAGCCACCTTCGGGTGGCTTTTTTATTGTCGTAATCCGCTCAACGTCCTAACGCAAATTTGTATAACCTTCCTTCTCAGCCTCGAGTACGAACGTCGTTTTTCACTGCCAGCAGTAATCGGAATAAAAACGGCCATAATACGATTTCGACAAACTGAATTTTGGCACTATTAGCCTGATATTTTATCCTGACGACGATTGATGCTAGGCTTGAAATCAAGTTAACCCATTGAAGAAGATAGCCAATGAGTAGAATGGATATGCCGATCGTTGTTGCCGTAGGCATCATGATTGCGATATGGATAGGCGCGTTATTTAACATTGGCGATATCGCACACACCCTGGCGCGCATCTTTCACTGGATAGAGAGCCTCCGCTAAAGCATTGCCCTCCCGGTTTAGCGCATAAAAAAAACCGCCTTACGGCGGTTGGTGGTGCGGTTTGGGACTCAGTTGACCTGGCACCAGTTACGCTGCTTCACAATCCCGCCGTCCGGCGAGGTATAGCCGATACAACCCAACACGCTGTCGAACAGCTTTTCATGAAACACCGGTGTTTTAGCCTGTTGCAGCGCCTTTAACTGGTTAAACGCCGCCTGGTGATCGGGCTGACTGAGGAATTTGTCAGATGCCCACACCATGATAGGCACGGTGCGTTGCTCTTTCGGCGCATGATCGCGCGGCGTACCGTGAAAATGCATATTTTCCGAGATCGACTCGCCGTGGTCAGATGCGTAAAACACGATAGCGTTGCGATTTCGCAACTGATTGAACACCTGCTCAAGAACATAGTCGGTGTACAACAGGCTGTTATCGTAAGAGTTGATCATCGATTCCGTTGAACAAGTGTCATCAATACCCTGGCACTCCGGCTGGTAGCGGGCGAAAGCCCGGGGATAGCGCTCGGTGTACATATAATGCGAGCCTTTGGTATGCAAAATGACCAAATGTTTGCCCTGCGGATGACGGTCCAGTGAATCCTTCAGTTCATCGATCAACGCAATATCATCAACGGGTTTGCCGGCATTGCGTTTTTCCGCCTGAATGCTTTCCCGAAGAGAATAGCTGTCCGCCTGGGTCTTATTATAAAACCAGGCTTCGCTTTGCATGGAAAACAACTCGGAGGAAAAACCCTGCTTTTTCAGCACCGAGAAAACGTTCATTTCCTTCAGTGTGCGCTGCGGCTCTTCCGAGGCTCCACCTTCTCTGACGAACATGCAACGCAGACTGAGCTTGGTCGATGTGTCGCAAGAATAACCTTGCAGCACCGCCAGGTTGGCTTCTTTGTCCAGATTCGGCGTATTGTCGCGCTGGTAGCCGTAGACTCCCATATGATCGCGCCTGGCGCTTTCGCCAATCACGAATACCACATAGAGATCGTTGACATCCTTTGGCGGCTGGTAGGTGAAATGCGCCGCCGGATCGTACAAATTACGGCTGTCTTCCGCCTGGCTGTACGAGCTGTAAGTCAACAAACCCAATGCCGAGAGCCAGTTGGACGGCGAATAACTGCCGGCCACTACCCCGCCATAGCTGGCCATCATCTGATTATTTTCACGATCGTGTTGATCCTGCACCTGGCCCATCAGTTGAAGCGGTAGCCAGCAGAACAGCCCTGCGGCCAACATAATGCCGCCTTTTTTACCCCATGCCAGCCGATTACCGCGCTTGAATGCGGCTTCGTGCATGGGGGCCAGCCAGATCAGCAGCAGCGGCAACAGGCTCACCAGTACCATCCACACGCCAAAATGCCAGCCGACCGACTCTTTGGACAAATCAACGTCGGTGGTCATTACCGCCGCCAGAATGCCGTAACCGATATCAACGTGGAACAGCACCATGTAATAGCTGGCGGCAACCGAGCTTAGTACCAGCAGCGAGGCCAAAACCCGAAACAAACGGCGCCCCAAAAACGAGATCAGCAAGGTAATAAAGCACACCAGACAAAAGGCAGCGACGACTTCAATGCCAATCGACAACAGGTTGTCGTTGTGGAGTTGTTGATAGCGTCGATAAAATATAGGGATATTGAGTAAAACACCGAGATAAAAAGCGATAAAGAAAGAGACCTGCAACTGGGTCCAACGTCGGAACTTCTGCATTTTTAATACCATTCCCGCCAAAGTGAGTTCATAGCCATCTGCCAGATACAGGTTGTTGTGAGAGTTTCTCTCCCCCTGCTGCTGGGTGGTTATCTGACAGGCAATTTAGGCAGGCGTTGCTAAGGAGGAGAAAAATAACGTTGTTATGATGTAACAATTCGTGTGTGAAGCGGTTTTTATCCTTCCTGCGGCAGCAGTTATGCTCACTACCGCAGGAGGGGGCCTTTATCTTTACGGCGTCAGGGGTTGTTCACCGACCGCAGCGCTTGGTACTGATGCTGCGGCCTGATTTTCTTCGCGGTATTTCTGCTTATCCCAGGCACGGAAGAACGGGTAGTAAATCGCCATTGAAATCAGCAGATTGACCACCTGGATCACGGTTCCCGAAATTTGGCCGCCGGTCGCCAGATAGCCACTGATGAAAATCGGCGTGGTAAATGGCAAGGCAATGCCCACCGGAGGCGTCACCAAACCGGTTGCCATCGCGGTGTAGGTCACGATCACCAGCACCACCGGCGTCAAAATAAATGGCAGGAAGAAGTACGGGTTCATCACCAGCGGGATACCAAATACCATCGGCTCGCTGATATTAAACAGGCACCCCGGTGCGGCGATTTTCCCCAGCTGTTTCATCTGCGCGCTACGGCTGCGCACCAGCATGAAGATCACCAACCCCAACAGGGCGCCGGTTCCGCCGGGCGCTATCCATAAGTCGTAAAATTGCTGGGTAATAATGTGCGGGATAGGCTGGTTGTTCTGAAAAGCCACCAGATTTTCCGACATATTCGCCAACCACACCGGCTGAATGAACACCAGTACGATAGCATCGCCATGCAGCCCCAGCGTCCACAGCAGGCCAATCAGGATCACCGAGAAAATCATCCCCGGCAGCGTTCCGCCCACGTGGTGCATCGGGATACCGATCAGCGTGGCGATCATGGTGTTGATATCGCCAAACGGCGTGGCTTCGACGATCAGGCGCAGCAGAAGGATCACTGCCAGCACGCAAAACCCCGGGATCAGCGCCAGGAAGGATTTCGCCACCGCCGGCGGTACCCCTTCAGGCATGTTGATCACCAGATTGCGGTTATGCACGAACCGGTAGATTTCCGTCGACAACAGCGCCACCACTATCGCCACGAACAATCCCTGGCTGCCGATAAAATTCATCGGCAGTACGCCTTTGACAATCTGCTCCGCAGCGCCCTTCACCGGCGCAAACAGCGTGTGCTGGGGAATGGTCATGATAAAGGCCACGAGCGAAACGGCACCGGTACTGAGCGGATCCATGCCGCGGTATTTTTCCGCCAGCCGGTAGGCAATGCCGAAGCTGGAGATAATCGCCATGATGTCGTAGGTCGCCTTGACCGGATACAACAGCTTGTCTCGCCAGGCCGCACCGAATACCTCCCCCATCAGGTTGGCATAGCTCGGGATCGGCAAGTAGGCGAAGATCAGAAAAAATGACCCGATCAACATAAACGGCATATTGAGAATGATGCCGTCTCGTACCGATAAAATGTGTTTTTGCCCGGCGATTTTTAACGCCGTCGGCAATACGTAACGTTCCAGAATGCTATTTAAACCCGCCATCATTCCCCCTGCCCGGCCAAGCCGGCTAGCATGATTATTATTATGGAATATCGACTTAGTTGAACTGCGACAAATAGGCTTGGTTCAGGTTCAGCACCTCATCCAGCAAAGGTTGTGCGATACCGACGCCGCCAATCAGCGGATTCACCACCAGCGCCAACAGCGCACTCTGACGATCGCCATGCACCGCGGCCTCAATGGTCAAGCGTTCGAAATCTTTTACCTGCTGAGTCAACCCGTTCATGGCCAGCGGCAGCGGTCCGAAGCTCAGCGGGTGAGCGCCCTGAGCGTCGATCACGCAGTTGGTTTCAATTACCGCATCTTCCGGCAAGCCCTGGATCGCGCCGTTATTGCGGGTGTTCACCACCAGCACCTTGCCGCTGTTATTGTGAATGGCGCGGATCAGTTCGACCGCAACTTCTGAATAGAAGGCACCGCCACGAAAGCTTAGCTGCTCCGGTTTTTTGTCCAGCGTCGGATCGGCATAGAGGGCAAATAACTCTGCCTCAACCTTCATCACCTGCTCAGCACGGGTTCCCTGCGCGGCGGCCGCTTCCAGCTCTTCGTCCAGCATGCTGGCCGTCTGATAAAAATAGCGGTGGTACGGGCAAGGGATCGCCCCCAGCGCCTGCAAAAATGCCGGCGGCCAAGGCAGATCCTTGATGTTGTTCATCGAGAGCGTTTCGCCATTGCTCAGCATCTCCAGCACCTGGGCGGTCACATCCTTGCCGCTTTGCGTAACCTGATGCACCCACACCATATGATTCAGCCCGGCAAAGCGCAGGTCCACCTGATCGTAGGGAGCCTTCAGCATGTCGGCGATCATGTGGTGCATGGTGATCGGCACGTTGCACAAACCGATAATTTTCGCCTTGCTGTAACGGGAGACCGCTTCCGTGACAATACCGGCCGGATTGGTGAAATTGATGATCCAGGCGTCCGGCGCCACCGTTTCTACGGTACGCGCCACTTCCAGCATGACAGGAATGGTGCGCAGTGCCTTGGCGAAACCACCGACACCGGTGGTCTCTTGCCCCAGGCGCTGGTATTTCAACCCCAGACGCTCATCGGCAGCACGGGCGGCCAGTTGCCCGACCCGCAGCTGAGTCAGCACAAAGCTGGCACCACGAATGGCCGGTTCCAATGCGAAATGCACCGACACCACCACCTGCTCCAGCCCGTTGCGCTTGAGCATTCTTTTAGTCAGTTCGGCAATGATGCCCACTTTCTCGCGGCCGGACTCTACATCCACCAAGGCAAGTTCGGTTAATGGAACATCCTGATAGTGGGCGATCAGCCCCTCGACCAACTCCGGCGTGTAGCTGCTGCCCCCGCCAATTACGGTTATCTTAGTCATTGCTTTGCCCCTGCGGTAAACGGCGATAAAGCTCGATCATGTCGGTGGCCAGATCTTGAATCAGCATGGCGTTCATCAAATGATCCTGCGCATGCACCAGAATCAGACTGACCGGTATTTTCCCAACCCCTTCATCCATGCCAATCAGCTCCGTCTGCATGCCGTGCGCCCTCCCGATGCCGGCCTTTGCCTCTTCCAACTTAGCCTCTGCGGCCACGAACTCACCGCGACGTGCCAGTTGCAGCGCCGAAAGCAGCGAACTGCGCGCGCTACCGGCATGAACCAGCAACTCCATAACGCTAGTTTCCAAATCCACCTTCGCCTCCCCGGCCTGATTTCAGGCACAGTGATCCCGCCGAGAGTCATGAAATAACCCACGGTCGATGAATAAATAAAAGGATATAAGGGGCCAAGCCCCTCAGGGTGTTATCAGGCCAGCAAGCCCAGCGCCTTGTCCAGCACCTTGTCTCCACGCATGGTGCCGTAGTCCATCATGTCGATCACCGCGACAGTTTTACCCATTGGCGCAGCAAGTTCGCTAAGACGTGCATGTTCATATTTTACCTGCGGCCCGAGCAGCACAATATCCGCACGCTCGACGATGCGCTCAAAATCCGCCACCGGCACGGCCTCAATCACGATATCCAGCGCCCGTTTTTGCGCCTCGGCTTTCATTTTTTGCACCAGCATGCTGGTCGACATGCCTGCTGCGCAGCATAAGACGATGGTTTGCATTTTCAGTATCCCGGTTGTTAGCCACTTGGCGATGCAAATATAAAACAGTTCTGTAACACGCTTGTAAATACCTTGATTCCATATGATTTGATTATGACTTTTGGCTAATCGTTTAAAAACAATGCATTAAACAATTTCCGTCATGAAAATTTTTTTCAACACTGTGATCGACGATCTAATTTTTCATAACCATGAAATTTAAAAATGGCCTTTTATGTTTAAAAACATAGTGATAAATCACTGACCGATAAACAATGCGAAGAGTATCTCGTTTTAAATCTGTACGGATTGAAAATTATTTTCATTGGCTTATTCTTCTGGTTATCGCTTTATGCCGTGTGAAAAACAGGCTAGTTTGAAGCACAGATCGCCGGTTGGCATTACAGAAGGGACACTGCAGTCATGGATCTCGTTTACCACATTCAGTTTCGCCAGGATCCGTTCAGCCGCCAGGAAGCAAAAGTTGCCCGCGCCATACTGGACAACCCGGGGTTTACTTCAACAGCCACCATTGAGCAATTGGCAGAGCGCGCAGGTGTCAGCACCGATATCGTCGCTCATTTTGCCCAATCCCTTGGCTGTCAGGATCTTAACGACTTTATCGCGCTAATGCGCACCCAACCTGCGCTGGCAACCACCCCGACAGAGGTAGCCCAACCCGTGCTCGGCGGCATGGATATCGCCTTTGCCTCCGCTGCCGGCATCGGCAAACTGCCTGGCGTCAGCTCCGCCACCCTCAGCCGTTTTGCTAAATCCATCGGTTGTGAAGATATTGGCGACATCGTCTATCAGATCCGCGCACGGCAAAACCAGTTCAGTCAGCAGGAAGCCAAAGTCGCACAGACCATTTTGGACGATATCGCCTTCGCTTCCTCCGCCACCATCGAATTGCTGGCCAGCCAGGCGGGGGTCAGCCCGGCCACCATTACCCGCTTTGCCAAAACCATTGGCTGCGACGATATTCGCGATCTGCGCATGAAACTGGCTCAGGCCAGCGTGAGCGGCTCACGCTATTTGACCGCCCAGACTACGCCTAATGGCCCACCACGGCTGTGGTTACAGCGCGTAAACGACGTGGAAACCACTTTGCATCAACAGCTGCAGCAAGTAGAACATGCAGCGCTGATCGATGCTTGCCAGCAACTGAGCCAATCCAAAAGCGTGCATATTTTTGGCGTAAACAGCATGGCGCTTTATGCCAATGAGCTGCAACAACGCCTGGTGGGTCTGGGTTACCCCGCTTTTGTCTGCCAGGAGCCTGCGCTGATGCGCATGACGGCCTCCACGCTCAGCACGCAACAGTGCGTGATCCTGCTGTCGATGAGTGGGGAAAACAGCGATTTGCTTAACGCCGCCAAACTGGCCGGTGCCACCGGCGCGTATCGTATCGCCCTGACCCCGGCCGGTACCACGCTGGCCGGGCTGGCGGATAAAGTGTTGCCGCTCAGCGGTGGCAGTACGGCACGCTATGGACTGATGCTGACCCTAGACCTGCTGCTGGCACAGCTATTGCCTGAAAGCCTGGGGACACAAACGGAAGATTGAGTCTCTGCCACTGCACCGGTTGCGAGGGCCTTCAACGGCAAACTCCGCCGCCGCTGCGGTGGCCTGAGGTTTTTCCTAATTCGCGGTCTGGGCTACCACTGCCTATTGATAGGAATATTCTTACTACGTTATCGTTAACATTCCACTTAGCTATCAACCTAAGTGAAATTTGCACGACTTTATTTTTTTAATGGCTTCTCTGCCAGCTTCGGCTGGCACTTTAAATTTCACCAGCGGTAAAATTCTATGATCGATTACTCCCTTTACGGTCTCCACGATAGAGATATCGAGACATACCGTGAACAAATATACAACCTGCTCGGCAAAGGCATTATTCAGGTGCTTTCCGCTAACAAACCCATCAGCAAGCAAAATATTCTCGCCTACCTCATCGCTGAAATCGAAAGGCAACCCGACGAGTACGGTCAGAAACTGCACAGAGCAGCAATCGAGGTTATTGGAATCAACGCTCGCTAAGGAGAAGTATGCGCAAATCGGATCTGTGCGCGATCATCTCCATCGCTGTCGTCGTGGCGGTGATGTGGGTGGCAAACTGCAGTGCGGATAGGCTTCCGCTACTGGGAAGCGGAGGCTAGGCTCTAACGCCTGGAACAGGCAGTATCCGGCGATCGACACAGCGATCAAACAGCCGGATATGTCTTGATTGGGTTGCCAGCCATAGTTTCAGGCTGGCCGCAGGGTTTAGGCTGAAAAAAAGCCGACAATGCGAGCTAACGGCATTCGCCGGTGATCGCATTTTTCCCTTGAGGACAAACATCGGAGCTTTGCGGGATCACACCCAGAATCGATCCAAAAGACCCTGAACAACCAGACAGCATGATAATTGCCAATAAAAATAATCCCCCTTTCATCCAACACTCCTTATCTATTGCACTCTTTGGTTATAGATCACTTCTTACCAAGCATCTTTAAAAATGGCCTTTGCCCGACAACAGGATAACAGTGATAGCAGAAGAATATTATGATGTGATATGACGAAATGGAATTTCAGGCACAAAAAAACCGCCTTCCGGCGGTCACGACATTACTGCTTATTGCTTTGATTATTCTGGAATTTATTTCCCTGGTACCCGGGGCGGGACTTGAACCCGCACAGCCATAAGCCGAGGGATTTTAAATCCCTTGTGTCTACCGATTTCACCACCCGGGCTCGGGAAAATTGGAGGCGCGTTCCGGAGTCGAACCGGACTAGACGGATTTGCAATCCGCTACATAACCGCTTTGTTAACGCGCCTAAATTCTTGTTTGCCTTTATCAGGCTAAAGCTCGTGAAACACCAGCTTCATCAAATTTGGAGCGGGAAACGAGACTCGAACTCGCGACCCCGACCTTGGCAAGGTCGTGCTCTACCAACTGAGCTATTCCCGCATTAATCAGAACTTACTGATTTTTTTGCTATCTTTCGGCAAATCACCGCTGCCGTCTGATGCGATGCATTCTACTTACCTGACGTAATGAGTCAATAAAATTGTTGTCTCATTACGTTCGTTTGACGATTTTTGCATCGCTTTGATCAGGGTTCCAGCAAATCTTTCCGCGCAGCGTTCAAATATTGGAACATTGACCAGAAAGTCAGCACCGCCGCGATGTACAGCAAACCAAAAGACACGTACTCGACGGTACGATCGGGACGCCACAGCAGCCCGACCAGCGACATCATTTGCGCCATGGTTTTGACTTTGCCAATCCAGGACACCGCCACGCTGCTGCGTTTACCGATCTCCGCCATCCACTCACGCAGCGACGAGATGATAATTTCACGGGCAATCATGGTTGCCGCAGGCAAGGTAATCCACCAGGTGTGATAGTGTTCCGCCACCAGCACCAGCGCCACCGCCACCATCACTTTGTCCGCCACCGGGTCGAGGAACGCCCCGAAACGGGTCGTTTGCTTCCAGCGACGGGCCAGGAAGCCGTCAAACCAGTCGGTTATGGCAGCAAACACAAAGATGACGGCGCAAACCATCGGAGCCCAGGTGAACGGCAGGTAAAATGCCAGAACAAAGAATGGGATCAGAACTACGCGAAACAGAGTAAGCCAAGTCGGTATATTCAATTGCATAATGCTAAGGTAACTATCTGGCTGGAGTGGGAATTAAGAGTATGTTGCTACATTGCCCTCAGTGTTTCAATGCATTGTAGATCTTTTCTGCCAATGCTTGTGAAATACCCGGCACTTTTGCAATTTCCTCAACGCTGGCGTTCAATAATGGTTGAAGTCCGCCCATATACTTCAACAGCACCTGTCGCCGTTTTGGCCCAACGCCGTCGATCAGTTCCAACGCGCTGGTATTCTTTACTTTTGCCCTTCTCTGCCGATGCCCGGTGATCGCATGGTTATGCGAATCATCGCGGATATGCTGGATCACATGCAGCGCCGGTGAATCCGACGGCAAGGCAATGCCCTCACCTTCCGGCACAAAGAACAGCGTCTCCAACCCGGCTTTGCGGTCGGCGCCTTTGGCGATGCCAATCAGCAAGGGTTTGTTTTTATCCCAGGTCACGTTCAGCGAATTGAATACGTCAATCGCCATACCAAGCTGACCCTTACCGCCGTCGATAAAAATAACGTCGGGGATTTTTTTCTCTTCCAGGGCTTTGCCATAACGACGCTTCAACACCTGCGCCATCGCGGCATAATCATCCCCAGGGGTAATACCGGTGATATTATAGCGCCGATATTCAGAACGTAGCGGACCATTCGAGTCAAATACCACGCAGGAGGCCACAGTTTGCTCCCCCATGGTGTGGCTGATGTCGAAACATTCCATGCGGTTAATTTCGGTCAGATTGAGCACCTTCGCCAATTCTGCCAGCCGCTGATGGATCGTCGACTGCTGGGAAAGCTTGGTGGTTAGCGCCGTTGCCGCGTTGGTGCGAGCCAGTTTAAGGTAGCGCGCGCGATCCCCTCGCGGCTTGCTCTGGATCTGAATTTTCCGGCCGGCCAGTTCTGAAAGCGACTCGGCCAACAGGTCTTTTTCCGGCAGGGTAAAGTCCAACAGAATTTCCGCCGGCAAGGTGCGCATCTGGCTGCCCTGTAGATAGAACTGCCCGACAAAGGTTTGCACCACTTCGCTCATGTCGGTGCCGCCCGGCACTTTCGGGAAGTAACTGCGGCTGCCCAACACTTTCCCCTGACGGATAAACAGCACGTGCAGGCAAGCCATGCCGGACTCGAAAGCCACGCCAATCACATCCAGATCGTCGCTGTTGCCGGAAACGAACTGACGTTCGGTCACCCTGCGTACCGCCTGGATCTGGTCGCGGATACGCGCCGCTTCTTCAAAGTTCAATGCCTTGCTGGCGTTTTCCATCCTTTCGATCAATTGGTGCAGCACCTGCTGATCTTTACCGGACAGGAACAGACGCACGTAATCCACCTGCTGCCGGTATTCCTCCTCACTCACCAACCCGGCGACGCAAGGCCCCAGGCAACGCCCAATCTGATATTGGAGGCAAGGACGCGAACGGTTGCGATACACGCTGTTCTCGCACTGGCGTATCGGGAACAATTTCTGCAACAGCGCCAGCGTTTCACGCACGGCATAAGAATTGGGGAAAGGCCCGAAATACTCCCCTTTGGCGTGTTTGGCGCCGCGATGAACCGCCAGACGTGGGTGGCTATCCGCGCTCAGGAAGATCAACGGGTAAGATTTATCGTCTCGCAAAAGAACATTATATCGTGGCTGGTATAACTTTATGTAGTTATGTTCCAGTAATAGCGCTTCTGTTTCGGTATGAGTAACAGTTACGTCTATTTGAGCGATATTTTTAACCAACGTCTCCGTTTTTCTGCTGCCAACCTGTTGGCGGAAGTAACTGGCGAGGCGTTTTTTCAGGTCTTTGGCTTTACCGACGTAGATAACCGTGCCAGTAGCGTCATACATACGGTAGACGCCAGGCTGGCTGGTTACGGTACTGAGAAATGCTTTGGCATCAAAACGGTCACTCACTGCTTAACAACGTCTCCGCATTGAACAATCCGTGTCGGATAGCCAGGTGTGTCAATTCGACGTCACCGCTGATATTCAGCTTGCTGAACATGCGGTAACGGTAACTGTTCACCGTTTTCGGGCTGAGACTCAGCTGTTCCGAGATCTCGTTAACTTTTTTGCCTTTGGTGATCATCAGCATGATCTGCAGCTCGCGCTCAGACAGGCAGCTGAACGGGGTTTCCGTCTGTGGCTCCAACTGGCTCAACGCCATCTGTTGTGCGATATCGGACGCGATATAACGCTGCCCGGCCTGCACCGTACGAATGGCATTCACCACATCCTGCGGCGCCGCACCCTTGCTGAGATAACCTGCGGCTCCGGCCTGCATCACCTTAGCCGGCAAGGGATTTTCAGTGTGAATAGTCAGCATGATGACTTTAACGTCGGGCGCATAGCGTACAATTTTGCGCGTGGCTTCCAGCCCGCCAATACCCGGCATGTTCATATCCATAAGAACGATATCTACAGCATTGCCACGGCACCATTTCACGGCGTCTTCACCGCACTGGGCCTCCCCGACAACTTTTATACCTTTGATATCTTCAAGAATGCGTCGTATCCCTGCGCGCACCAGTTCGTGGTCATCAACAAGAAGAACGCTAATCAAGGAAAAATCTCCAAAAAGAAGGGAGTAACGCAATCAGCCTTTGTTATAGCCTGCGATATTACTTGTTTTTCTGCCAAGAATGAACACAGATTAATACTTACTTCCGATTAACTTTGCGCAGTGGGCCAGATTTTTGAATTTTAGTCACTCAGGTCGCCTGATAAAACCCTTGTTTGCAGATAAAAAGCCATCGATGTCAATATTACCCCTAGTGAACCGGGCCACATGGGACTGCGACAATCCCGAAGCGAAGGTAAAATCAGTGTAAGCAATCGCAACACGGATAATATTAACACTAACACAACAAGATTGTAATCCATTGAAATAGAACAATATAGCAGATTGGTTTTTATCTTCTTCTGTAAGAGTCATTGCGCAAAGAAATTACTTGCTCCAGACGTCTGTGAGACGCCAGGGTTGATGATTTAAATAACCCTGACAAGTTAACAATAACCCGACAGGCAAATACTTATTAACTCGTAAAAAATAACTTGGCTATTATTCCTCGGCGGCTCCGGTACCAAACTACCAACAGTCTATTCAATAATCACTAGTCAGTATGCACTATAATGTGGAAGTTGATAAAACCGCGATCGATGCCGCGTTAGCCATACCTACACGGATATCGCGCTATCGGTACAGATGGATATCTGCATACTATGCTATACTCCGCGCCCAGTTAAATACGCATCTGCACGTCTGGTTGAATGAAACCGGTGCGGGTGCGCATCACAAAGCACATTGTTTCAGGCTTCGGCCTCAAAATCAGGAGAGAAAATGAGCAACGTTGACTTTACTACGTCTGCAAACCCGGAAACGCTGGCGACAGAAGTCGCCTGTCTTAAAGCCACGCTGACGCTGATCCTGAAATCGATCGGCCAGGCCGACGCCGGGAAAGTCATTATCAACATGGAACGCTTTATCGCGCAGATTGAAGATCCGACCCAGGCCGAAATCTTTAAAAACAGCATTCAGCAGATTAAGCACGCCTACCGCCAATAAGCTATTCCCTTCCGGCCTGCCGTCACCGCGGGCCCGTTTCCCTCCAGCCTCCTGGTGATTGATCACCCTGGTTATTTCAGGCAATGTGCTTTTATTTACGCCAGAGAGACATATGGGCATCGTGGTAAAAGCGCTGATTGGCGCACTGGTGGTGGTACTCATTGGCCTGCTTGCCAAAAGCCGCAGCTACTATATCGCCGGTCTGGTGCCGTTGTTCCCGACCTTCGCACTGATTGCCCATTACATCGTCGGCAGCGAACGCTCAATCGAAGCGTTGAGAACCACGCTGATTTTCGGCATGTGGGCCGTTTTACCCTATCTGGTGTATCTGATTTCGCTGTATTTCTTTATCAACAGCATGAGATTGTCCTGGGCGCTGGCCGCAGCGGTACTGTGTTGGATCGCGGCGGCCTGGCTTTTGATTACCCTGTGGGGATGGTGGCAGGGGCGTTGAGTGCCCCACCAGACTTACGGCCTGCCGGCCTGCAGAACAAACCCGCGCTGCATATCTCCCGCCACGCGGAAATAGCGGCTTTCGCCGGCACGCAACGTCATCGGTAACCGGCCGCTGGTATCGCGCCAGATACACAGACTGTTTTCGATCATATCCTGCCCAATGCTGATTTCATTATTGCCGACCGGCACCCGGAATTCGGCCTTTTCTTTCGCCGCCAGCGACGCAGCAAACTCCCCGTTGATATAAACCCCGGTTCGGCAACTGCCAGCCAACATCCCACTGTCACGTACCACCACTATCGTGGCAAAAGGGGTCTGCGGCATATTCTGATAAAGCAACAGCCGGCTAGGAGGCGCTAATTCGGCCTGTTGTAGCGGAACAGACTGCGTGGCGCAGCCAGACAACAGCACGGTGGTAACAAGTAACGCGGCGTAACGCTTCATCCTGAGCTCCTGGGGAAAACCAACTTTTATAGTAGCAACACAATAGCCTGCGGCTATAGCGCCAGAGCATCATCAATGAAAAAATAGGATAACTTCCCGTATACTCAAGCTAATCGTAAAGGCCATGCGCTTACCTTCACCGGCCGTGATGCTGTTCGGCCAAAACTGCCGGCTGACATAAGAAAATTCCGTAGTTAGAATACTGAAATGAATAAGATTTTTATGATCCCTTTAAAGTTTGACCATACGTTTTTGAATGTCTTCGCGAAAGGCATCGCCCACAAAATTAAAACCATCCTCAGTCACATAAACGCGTGAGTAACCATTCTCTGATAACGTCGTCACCATGTAACCCGCACTGATCATCTCTGTAGAAGGCGCATTCATCAGCGTGAGAAAGCCGCGCCCCCGGCACCATTGATAAAAACGAGTACGACCGTAACCAAATGAATCCCCGACATCGGAAAGGTTTCTTAACCTGTCACAATCTTCTGATAATGAAGGTAAATCAGCACTGTCTTTAGGTACTTCAGATTTATTCGCCAAAATAAAACTCCCTTTAACATCTTCATCATCATGACAACTGCTTCTCGATCCTGAATCTAAAAAATTTACACATGAATTGCAATCGTATTACCGGCAAATTGAATAATAGTTTTATTTTCTATAATTCATAAAAAGCAATAGAAGAAACCCTATTCTAATTCATGACTCTTCAAATACCCTTGCGTTACCAATAATAAGAATTAATCTTTAGGTAAATATCTTAAAGAAATAGAATCAATACGCACCCAATGAAAGTTAGCAGGTACATTATAACAATGGGTACTATTTCATTATTAGAAATGACGTTTTCAGCCCTGCACTGTCGGTATTACATCAACCTCGTCTAAACAATAACTATTATCATTTCCAATTTTAACATCAGTTTATTACACTCATGCCCTCTCTCGCCTAGGAAGATTCTTAGCGTGTGAATACAGGATGAAAGGAAGAGTTAGGGATACCATGAAGACGTTTAGTTTTTTGATTATATTGCCATTAATGACATTGACTGCCTGTACCCAGTGGGAAAAGCCTGGCGCAAGCAGCACCACTCGCGAGGCCGACTATGCCGAATGCAAAGGGCGTGGTTATGAACGCTTTCCGCCCGATGTGGTGAGAGATTTTGAATTTAGCTACGAGAACCAATACCAGACCTGCGAGAAAAACAAGAAGGACTGCCCGGCAGGCTACCGTTACGATAAGCAGCCTTCGTTTAAAACAGTGCAGAACGATCGTAACGAAGATGCACGATCGGCAACCATTCAGGCATGTATGTATGGGAAAGGCTGGCACGAAAAAACCTATTATTGGCCACAGTAGCCGTAATAACAGCGGCGCGGCCGGCACATCGCCTCACGCGCCACTGAGTTCACTCATCATCACCGTGCGGCATGCCGGTCCTGGGTTTTCGCTTGTCCCCTTCCGGCTTTTTATCTTTTGCGGCCGATAGCGCCCGGCCAATCAACCACAACAATAGCGGCATCAACAGCAGGCACAGCCCCAGCGTGATCAATGCATTCGTCATCCGTTATCCGCCCGATTTGTCCGGTCATCTTGCCTGAGTGTAGCAGGCTTATTGGTCAGTCTCGATGCCGTTCAATCGCGCCAGGGTTTCGACCCTTACCGGCGTCAGCGGTATCCGCGGAGCCGGTAGCGGCCAGCCAAGCAAATGACGCACCGCCGTCGCGCAAATCTTCCCCTGACAAGCCCCCATGCCACAACGACTGCTCAGCTTGGCCGTCGTCCAGTCAGGAAAGCCGCTTAGCTGGCTTAAGGAAACGTCTTCACAACGGCACACCAGGGTTTGCGGTTGCGCCAACGCTTTCAACGCGGGATCCAACGCAAAAGTCTGTGCCACGGCATCGGCGAATCGCCGCCATTTATCACGTTGCCGCATCAATCCCTTCGCCCGTTGTTGATTGCCGGTGGCGACATACCCGGCAATAGCCCCTTCCGTCAGCGCCAGCTCGCTGCCCCCTATTCCGGTACATTCACCGGCGGCATAAATTTTCGGCTGACTGGTCTGCTGGTTATCGTCCACGGTAACGGCGTCATCATAAAGGCGGCAGCCCAGCAGCATCGCCAGTTCGACGTTCGCTACCAGGCCAAAACCGCAGGCCAGGCGTTCACAGGCCAGCGTCGTCACTCGAGTGCCCGTTTGCAGCCGTATCGCCGTCAACCGTTGATCACCTATTGCTTCCAGCACAAAGCTGCCAGGGCGGTAATGGCGGTTGATCAGGGTAAATGACTGGCGTAACTTGGCCGGCCAACGCCACAACCCACCGGCAAACGCCGTCAGGCGCGTGGCTGGTGCCTGTTCTGCCACCCTCACCACTTCTCCCCCGGCCTTGATCACGCTGTTGGCCACCGCCAGCAGTAACGGGCCACTGCCGGCAATCACCACCCGCTCCCCTTTGATCGGTAATCCCTGTTTGATCTGTGCCTGCAACCCACCGGCACCGGTCACACCAGGCAACGTCCAGCCGGGAAACGGCAACAGCAACTCACGCGCGCCACAGCACAAGATCAATGTTTGATAGTCCACCACTCCGCTGCCTGTCGCATCTTCGTAGAGCATTTTCTGCGGCCCACACTGAGCGATAATCTTCACCCCATTAAGCAAGGTCAGATTACTCGGGGCCTCCACGCCCTGCCGATACCGATGCGCCAACGCCGGTAGTACCACGTTGGGTCCGTCACGCCAGATCTGCCCGCCCGGCCGCAGGTTATCGTCAAGCACCAGCACTGACTGGCCACTTTCTGCCGCCGCCCCGGCCGCCGCCAGCCCGGCAGGGCCCGCACCGATAACCAGCACATCGCACACGAGGTCACTCATTCTCCGTCCTCTCAATCTGCATTCCCGGCTGACAGAGCGTCTGGCATGCCAGTCGCCGCAAGCCATTTACGGTCACGCGGCACTCCTGGCAAACCCCCATGCCGCAAAACGGCGTGCGCGCTTGTCCGCTGACCGAAACACGACAGCTGTCCGCACCACTCAGACTGAGCGCCGCCGCCACGCTAACCCCTTCCGGAACCCAGAGGCTTTCACCGTTAAGGGTCACCCTCAGTTGATTCTGTTTTTGGCTCATACCGCTAACGCCTCCGTACTGAACATGCGTGCAGCCAAATAAGGCGCGTCGTCAATCGCCGGGCGATGATGGAGGATCTGCGCAGCAATCAGCTCAGCACTGCCCAACGCGGTGGTGACGCCTAACCCTTCGTGCCCCAGCGCCAGCCACAGCCAGCGGTGTTGCGGATGCGGGCCCAACAGCGGCAAACCGTCGGCGGAGGCGGCACGCTGGCCGGTCCAACAGCGAATGACGTTCATCTGTGCCAGCGTGGGCAGAAAAGCGTTGGCACGCGCCAACATTGCGGCCAGCAACGGCAAATCGATGTCACTGTCGGGAGCATCAAACTGGCGAGAAGAGCCGATCAGCAACTGGCCCGTTGGGCGCGCCTGAACGTTAAACGCCACCGAAGTCCCGTCGCTGGCGTGGGCGCTGGCCCCATAACCCAATTCAACCAACTGATGATGAACTCTGTGCGGATAGCGATCGGTAATCGCCAACTGCCCTTTCTTGGCCCGCAGTAGGGGCTGTTTCAGCAACCTGTTGGCCTGCAGACCGCAGGCCAACACCACTACAGGTGCCGTCAGACATTCACCGCTCGCCAGCACGACGGCCCGATCTTCCAACGCACAAGCCTCCCCGGTAATGATTCTGATTGCCGATCCGGCGTCGCTCACCAGCCAGCGGGCCACATTAGGCGCATAAACAATGCCATCGCCCGGCACTCGCAGTCCGCCCGCCAAACCGGGGCGTAGCATAGGTTCCAGGCCCGCCACCTGTGCGGCGCTTTGCATTTCGCCGGTCACGCCATACTCCGCCATACGCTGGAGCTTGGCTTCGGCAATCGCCATTTCATCGTCCCGCTCTGCCAGCCACAGCGTACCGCAGCCACGCCAGGCGCAGTTTTCCGGCATTCGCGCCACCAGGCTGCGCCACAGCTGCAGCGAGTAGGCGCTTAAGGCCAGCTCGGCTGGGTTGTCGTCCATACACACCAGATGGCCCATGCCTGCGGCGGTCGCACCGGCGCGCTGATTATCCACCAGCAGCACCTGCAGCCCTTGTTGCGCCAGACGCCAGGCACAGGCGGCACCAATAATACCGGCCCCCACCACAATCGCTTCAGCAGGCCTTTCGGCAGCCATCAGCGGATACCCCAAACGAAAGGATCGCGCTCGTCCAACAGCAGTTGGCTGTCAGCGCACACATAGGCTTGCCCACGGATAAACGGCGTCACGCGATCGCCGTTGCGTTGGTAATAACCACTGAACTGGCTGCCGATCACGCTCGCCTGACGCCAGATCTCACCCGGTTGCAGCTTGCCGTCGGCCGCCAGACAGGCCAGTTTTGCGCTGGTGCCCGTCCCGCACGGCGAGCGGTCATAGGCTTTACCCGGGCAAAGCACGAAGTTACGGCTGTCCGCCTGCGGATCGGCAGCGAACAGTTCAATATGGTCGATAACCCCGCCGTCTTCGCCATAAATCCCCGCAGACTCCAGCGCTACCCGCGCCGCCCAACAAAAAGCGGTAAGCGCGTCCAGGTTTTGCGTATCGATCGCCAGCTGATGTTCACCGATAAGGAAAAACCAATTCCCGCCCCAGGCAATATCGCCCACCACCGGGCCATAACCACTCACCTCCACCCTTACCTGTCGGCGGTAGCGATAGGCCGGTACGTTTTCCACCGTCACGCTGCCATCCTCATGCAGCCTGGCATTGACCGTGCCGACAGGCGTTTCAATCAGGTGATCCCCCACGCCAACTCGCCCCAGATAGGCCAATGAGGCCACCAGGCCAATGGTGCCGTGGCCGCACATGCCCAAATAGCCGGCGTTATTGAAAAAAATCACCCCGGCGGCGGCCTGTGGCGAACAGGGCTGGCAGAGTAGAGCCCCGACCAGGACATCATTGCCGCGCGGCTCCAGAATGATGGCACTGCGCCAGTAGTCATACTCTTGGGCGAATCGGATTTTGCGCTCCGCCATACTGCCGGTACCCAAATCGGGAAACCCATCGATGATCAACCGGGTGGGTTCACCGGCAGTATGGGAATCGATCGCCCGCAGCGCGGTGAAATGCGAAGAAAGTGCCATCGGAGCCTCCTGAGTTAATGAAATGTTACCGATGACATTAGCCTGACCGAATCTGCCGATCGCCGCTTGATGCATTTCGGCTCGGCGCATGCAGAAATCAGCACAGTCCTTAATTGGATATCCGGTTAGCGCCGAACAGAGAAAAGTGAGTAACCATAAGAATGAGTTATTTATCAATTTGTTACTTTCATGCTACCTCTAGACCGGTGCGAAAGAGGTCATTTTTTCTGTATGGAATACGTCACGGAAGGAAAAAGTTTGCGGTGATCCGCATAATTGAAGGCTCCGCTTGAAAAGTTATAGGAAAGTTAATATTGATGAGGCGCGTTAAAGATGGCCGACCTGGCCACTCCAGATTCTGTGCCATTCAGCGGGAAAAGGTATTGCCATGCGATTAACTCAACACCACCAGGTTATCACTGACACCCGGCCCGCTTTCGATGAACAGGAAGATGATGCGTTCGCCGTTGAACAGCTTTCCCGCTGGTGTGATGGCCTGGCACAGCAACGGCCGAATACTCTGCGCGATCTGCTGAATTCACTGGCGTTGATCGCCCCGCTGCTCAATGCCATACCCAACGTGGTGTTCTTCATCAAAGACGTGCAAGCCCGTTATCTGTTCGCCAATCTGACGCTGGCCAAACGCTGTGGGTTTAAAACCGTCGCGCCGTTGCTGGGCAAAACCTCGGCGGACGTTTTCCCGGCCCAGCTCGGATCGGGGTATACCGAGCAGGATCTGCGCGTGCTGCGCCACGGGGAGCTGATCCAGGATCAACTGGAAATGCACTTGTATAACGGCCGCGAGACAGGTTGGTGTCTGACGCAAAAGCTGGCGCTGTACGACGCGCAGGGCAAAATCATCGGCATGGCCGGCATTTCGCACGATCTGCAGGAAGCCAAGGCCAATCACCCAGCCTATCAACGGCTGGCTGCCATCGATGTCTACATTCGCCAGCATTACGCCCGACCGATCGCACTTGAGGAACTGACGGCGCTCACGGCACTTTCTGTGGCGCAGATTGAACGTTACTGCAAACGTATTTTTCATCTCACCCCGCGCCAGATGATCCACAAGGTGCGGCTGGAAAAAGCCACCGAACTGCTGGCCGGTGATATGCCTATTACCGACATCGCCTTGCAGTGCGGCTACACCGATCACAGCGCATTCAGCCGCCAATTCAAAGCCATGACCGGCTCAACACCGCGCGATTTCCGCACCACCATCACTCTTTAACGCGCTGATTTATATAATTAAAAAAATCGCCATGGTGCCTTGTGCATCAGGCTCCCTCTCGTCTGCAGTCCCGCCTTACTGTGCCAATTTCGTCATGGCATTCGGCGAAAACCGTCAAGCCCCTGCGAACAATACAGGTCAATCTGTGATTGGATTTTACCAATAATTCACCATTGATTAACAAACTTGGACGACAGGAAAAACACTATGAGCCATAAAGCCATTAGCTGGAGCGGCGTATTCCCGGCGGTCAGCACCCAGTTCCGCAGCGATTTTTCTCTGGATCTCGACGCCACCCATACGGTGATCAAAAACCTGGTCAAAGACGGCGTTTCGGGCCTGGTGGTGTGCGGCACCGTGGGTGAGAACACCTCGCTGACCGTTCAGGAAAAACTGTCGGTGATTGAAGTGGCACGCGACGCAGCTCAGGGTCAGGTCCCGGTGATTGCCGGTATCGCCGAGTTCACCACCGCCTTTGCGCGCAATATGGCGCGCGATGCCCAAAAGGTCGGCGTCGACGGTATCATGGTAATGCCGGCGTTAGTCTATTCAGCCAAACCCCATGAAACCGCAACGCATTTTCGCAGCGTCGCTACCGCCACCGATCTGCCGATCATGGTCTACAACAACCCGCCAATTTATAAAAACGACGTGACGCCGGACATCCTGACGTCATTGGTCGATTGCGAAAATATCGTCTGCTTCAAGGACTCCTCCGGCGACACCCGTCGCTTTATCGATTTGCGCAATGAAGTGGGCGATCGCTTTGTGCTGTTCGCCGGGTTGGATGACGTGGTGCTGGAAAGCATCGCCGTCGGCGCCGAAGGCTGGATCTCCGGCATGTCCAACGCCTTCCCGCGTGAAGGCGAAACCCTGTTCCGTCTGGCGAAGCAAAAACGCTTCGAGGAGGCGCTGGCGCTGTACAGCTGGTTTATGCCGCTGCTGCATTTGGATGCGCGTCCCGATCTGGTGCAGTGCATCAAGCTGTGTGAAGAGTTGGTGGGTCGCGGCAGCGCCATTACCCGCCCGCCACGCCTGGCATTGCAGGGCGATACCCTGGCCGAGGTCACAGCAGTGGTCAATAAAGCGCTGGCCAACCGCCCTGCGCTGCCGGATGTCGGCCTCTGATCGCCACTCACGCCCGGCGACCTGCCGGGCTATGTCACTGACCCAACGGGGGAACCCATGCCCAACGCCCATACCATCAGCGGCCAACAGTTTATCGGCGGTCAACGCCGTGCCAGCGGCGAGGCCCAGCTTGTCAGCCTGCGCGCCGACAACGGCCTGCCGACCGGCCACGTTTTTTTCTCGGCCAGTCACGAAGAAGCCGCCGCCGCCGCCGATGCCGCCGCACAAGCATTCACGGCCTATTCTCAGCTCAGCGCCGAGCGTCGAGCCGACTTTCTTGAGGCCATTGCCGAGCAATTAGACGCTCTGGATGAGGATTTCTTCGGCTACGCCATGCAGGAAACCGCCCTGCCGTTAGCCCGACTGAGCGGTGAACGGGCCAGAACCAGCGGCCAGATGCGACTGTTTGCCACCCTGCTGCGCCGTGGTGATGTGCATGGCGTGCGCATAGACAGCGCATTACCTCAACGAACGCCGCTGCCCCGCCCGGATCTGCGGCAGTATCGCACCGCCCTAGGGCCAGTGGCGGTCTTTGGCGCCAGCAATTTCCCATTGGCATTCTCCACCGCCGGCGGAGACACCGCGGCCGCTTTGGCCGCAGGCTGTCCGGTGGTGTTCAAGGCGCACAGCGGCCATATGATCACGGCAGAACTGACCGCGCTGGCCATCGAACGGGCAAGAGAACAACAGCAGATCCCGGCAGGGGTTTTCAACATGATTTACGGAGAGCGCATTGGCGCGGAGCTGGTGCAGCATCCGGCCATTCAGGCGGTGGGTTTCACCGGATCGCTACGGGGCGGCCGGGCCTTGTTCGATTTGGCACAGCGGCGCGCCCAACCGATCCCGGTATTTGCCGAGATGTCGAGCATCAACCCGCTGATCATTATGCCGCAGGCTTTAGCTCGCCGTGGGCAGCAGATCGCCCGCGAGCTGGTCGCATCCTTCACCCTAGGTTGCGGCCAGTTCTGCACCAAACCAGGGCTTATCATCGGGCAACGCGGCGAAGCATTCAGCGAATTTGTGCGCGAACTGAGCGCGCAGGTCAACGCCGCACCTGCGCAAGCCATGCTCAATGCCGGCTCGCTGGCTAATTATCGCCACGGGTTAGCCTCCCTTGATGAGCAAAACGGTATCCGTCACCTGGCCGGTCACCGCGAACAGCGCCCGCATTTAGCCACGGCGCAGCTATATCAAGCCGATATCGATTTGCTGCTCAGCGGAAACCCGCTGCTGCAAGAGGAAGTGTTTGGCCCGGCAGCCATTCTGGTGGCAGTGGAAGATCGTCAGCAGTTGGTCGCCGCACTGGACAGCCTGCAGGGGCAACTGACCGCCACGCTGCTGACAGAAAACGAGGATCTGACTGATGCAGAACCGCTGGCCCAACGGCTGACCCAAAAAGCGGGACGGGTCTTGTTCAACGGCTATCCGACCGGGGTAGAGGTCTGCGATGCCATGGTGCACGGCGGCCCTTATCCGGCCACCAGCGACGCACGCGGAACTTCGGTGGGTACGCTGGCTATTCAACGTTTTCTGCGCCCGGTCTGTTTGCAGAATTACCCTGCGGCGCTGCTGCCCCCGCAGCTGCAAGACAGCAATCCGCTGGGCCTGCTGCGGCTGGTTAACGGGATTTATACCCGTGATCCTCTTCGCTCACCTGCCAACGACTAACCAAATCGCATCTGTCTGCCACCTAATAACAAAAGGGTCATTCCATGACAACCCAAGGCAAATTCAAGAAGCAGCTTACGCTCACCGATCTGACGTTTATCGGCCTGGGCGCAATCTTTGGTTCCGGCTGGCTGTTCGCCGCCAGCCACGTCTCTTCCATTGCCGGCCCGGCCGGTATTTACTCCTGGCTGATCGGCGGTCTGGCCGTATTGCTGCTCGGCATTGTCTATTGTGAGCTGGGCGCAGCGCTGCCGCGCGCCGGCGGTATTATCCGCTACCCGGTGTTTTCCCACGGTGAACTGATGGGCTATCTACTGGGCTTTATTACCCTGATCGCGTTCTCCAGCCTGATCTCCATTGAGATCGTGGCCGCCCGCCAGTACGCCGCCGCCTGGTTTCCTTTTTTGAGCCAACCGGGATCCGGCGATCCGACGCTGATCGGCTGGCTGGTCCAACTGTTGCTGCTGTGTTTTTTCTTTGCGCTGAACTACTACAGCGTCAAAACCTTTGCCAAGTCCAACAACCTGATCAGCGTGATTAAATTCGTGGTGCCGCTATTGGTGATCGTGGTGCTGTTCAGTTTCTTCAAACCCGAAAACTTCCATAGCCAGGGGTTTGCTCCCTTTGGCTCCGCCGGCGTCGAGGCCGCTATATCCGCCGGGGGGATTATTTTCGCCTACCTGGGCCTGACGCCGATTATCTCGGTTGCCAGCGAGGTGCAAAACCCGCAGCGTACCATTCCTATTGCGCTGATCCTGTCGGTTGTGTTGTCCACGCTCATTTACGTGCTGCTGCAGGTGGCTTTCCTCGGCAGTATTCCCAGCGAGATGCTGAGCGGCGGCTGGGCCGGGATCAGCCAGCAATTCTCGCTGCCCTACCGTGATATCGCCATCACCCTGGGCATGGGCTGGCTGGCTTTTCTAGTGGTGAGCGATGCGATTATCTCGCCTAGCGGCACCGGCAACATTTATATGAACGCCACACCACGGGTGGTATACGGTTGGGCGCGCGCCGGCACCTTCTTTAAAATTTTCACTCGCGTCGACGGCGAGTCCGGTATTCCGCGTCCTGCTCTCTGGCTGACTTTCGCCTTGTCGATCTTCTGGACGCTGCCCTTCCCTTCATGGGAGAAGCTGATCGGCGTGGTTTCCGCCGCGCTGGTACTGAGTTACGCGATTGCGCCCGTCACCGCCGCCGGCCTGCGCCGCAATGCCCCTGAGCTGCCGCGACCATTTTTCGTGCGCGGCTTCTGCGTACTCGGTCCGGTGTCATTTATCATCTCGGCGCTGATCGTCTACTGGTCCGGTTGGAACACCGTGTCCTGGCTGCTCGGCCTGCAAATTCTGATGTTCGTGGTTTATATCCTGTTCAAAAACAAGGTGCCGACCCACGCCGTCAGCCTCAGGCAGCAGGTTTGGTCTTCGCTGTGGCTGATTGCCTTCTATGCGCTGATTATCATCGCTTCCTACCTCGGCAGTTTTGGCGGTATCAACGCTATTGGTCACCCGTGGGACACCATAACCGTGGCGGTCATTGCGCTGGCGATTTACTACTGGGGCGCCTATACCTGTTTGCCTCGGGCAAATTTTGCCGGTGATGAAGAAGAGTAAACCCAGAGGAGATATTCGATGATGCCAACCCAGAGCCTGACGCTGGAGCAAGCCTATGAACTCGCGCTACGCGCATTACGCAGCAACGGTTTTAGCGTTGAGCACGCCGAAGCCGTCGCGCAGAATGTGACCGCCGGCGAACGCGATGGCTGCGCCTCGCACGGTTTGTATCGGGTGCTTGGCTGCGTGCGTTCGCTGCTGGCGGGTAAAGTGTCCGCCGATGCCCGACCGACGCTACTCGATCAAGCCCCGGCGATTTTGCGGGTTGACGCCCACGGGGCCTTTTCGCTGTTGGCCTATCGCACGGCACTGCCGGCCTTTATCGAAAAGGTGCACACCAACGGCATCGCCGCGCTGGCCATTAATCATTGCGTGCATTACTCGGCATTATGGGCCGATATCGAACCTTTAACCGATCAAGGTCTGGTGGCGCTGGCCTGCACGCCCAGCCATGCCTGGGTCACGCCGGCAGGGGGAACCCGACCGCTGTTCGGCACTAACCCTATCGCCTTCGGCTGGCCACGACCACAGCGGCCCCCCTTTATTTTTGATATGGCCACCAGCGCCGCCGCGCGAGGCGAGATTGAACTGCATCGCCGTGCCGGTACCCCGCTGCCGCCAGGATGGGGCATCGACCGGCAAGGGCAACCCTCAACCGATGCCGAAAGCGTATTGCAGGGCGCAATGCTGACTTTCGGCGGTCATAAGGGGTCAGCGCTGGCAGCAATGGTGGAACTGATTGCCGGGCCCCTGATCGGCGACATGACCAGCAAGGAGTCACTGGCCTACGATCGGCAGACCGGCTCCTCGCCCTACGGCGGCGAGCTGATCATCGCCATGGATCCCGAACGTTTTCTGGGGCCGGATAAAGCGATGCATTTGGCCAGGGCAGAAGCCCTGTTTGCTGAT
Source organism: Serratia liquefaciens (assembly GCA_012719855.1). Classification (GTDB taxonomy): domain Bacteria; phylum Pseudomonadota; class Gammaproteobacteria; order Enterobacterales; family Enterobacteriaceae; genus Serratia; species Serratia liquefaciens_A. The sequence continues at coordinate 151,139 of JAAXZN010000050.1, forward strand.
ATGAGCGAACAAGGCGCGCGCATCCCGGGGGAACGGCGCTTTCAACAGCGGCAACACAGTGAGCAGCACGGCGTCACCCTACCGCAGACGCTGTATGAGGAGATTATGGCGCTGTGCCGCTAAAGCAAAATGAGGCAGGCCCGCAGCGTTAAACTGCGGGCCTGATTTGAAAGGATTACCGAACGACCATCACCGAAATATTGGCATGGCGAACAATGGCCGCCGCATTGGAACCCAGCAGGTAGGTTTTCACGCTCGGGCGGCGCGAGCCGATGATGATCAGATCGGCTTCAATTTCCTGCGCCAGTTCCAGTACCTGATCGCGCGGTGAACCGAAGCTGACGGTGTAATCCAGCCGCTCCAGCGGAAGGTCGATTTCCGCCATGATCTGCTTAAGCTTATCCACCGCCTTCACTTCCGCCTTGTTCTCAAACTCTTTGATGCCAAAAGAGTAAGCGGTCACGAATGCCGAGGCGTCCGGCAGCGCATGGAAAAAGTGCACTTTGGCACCGGACATTTTTGCCAGGTACACCACATGCTCCAGCGCATGCTCGGTCAACAGATCTTCTTCAATATCTATCGGCACTAATATGGTCTTGTACATATTACATCCCTTCTATGTAACCGTGGTGCCCACAGGGTACTGCCGGGAAGGATAAGGGTGAATCGCTTTATCGCGCTTTTGTGATCGGCGGTAAATACTGAGTGGGATATTTCCTTATTTAACAAAATATAAACACAACTTGTCTAACGGCTAGCCGAATAATTATTTCAAAGTCGATTAAATCAGCTGTAAATACACCGCTTTTGCGGTGGCGGCGGTTTTATTGGCCACCGACAGCTTTTTAATCGAGTTACCGATGTGGAAATTTACGGTGCGCTCACTCAGCCCCATTAACAATGCCGTTTCTTCCGAAGTTTTGCCTTCGCTGCACCAGCGTAAAATATCTTTCTCACGCAGCGTCAGCACATCCTTTATCGCCTCGTCGTTTACCGATATTAATGCTTCGCGCAGCGTCTTGTGGGCGATCTGCGCCAGCCACAGAAAGAAAGTTTCGTTACGAGCCCCGGCCTGCGGGGACTGAGCGGGGATACTCTTACCGGCAAAAGTAAGGATGCCCAGCCGACCGTAGCAATCCTTGACGGACTGTGACCATCCCTCGCGGATGCCGTACTGCGCCATGCGCCACCACAGCTCCGGTTTATCCCGGTAGAACGGCTCGTCCCAATAGAATTGCAGCGTAGAGTGATGGGCCTGTTCGATCATCGGATCCTGCAGATAGATCCGCAGTTTGCGGCAATCTTCCAGATACTGCGCGGGATAATTACCCTCTATCAACATCTTGGGTCGGCTGGCCGGGTAGCAGGAAAAGACCGTATAAGAGAAGTACTCGAAACCCAGCGCCTGGGCGCAAGGTGCCAGACGGCTTAAAAAAAGGTCGCGGTCAGACAGGCTACTAAGCAGATCATCCATCAAAGGCTGAAAGTGAGTGTCCATAACACGGGTTCTCCAGAGCACAGCGCCGCAATCATTAAGTGAGGTTAACTATAGTGGAGGGCTCAGAACGACAACAGCCGTTTCATATAATAAAAAATACCATGGCTATAACAAAAACAGCTATTCCCCTGCCATTATTAATAAATAACGACTTTATATTTCACCGGCGCCACGAATTACGCGAATAACATAAAGCCTATTTATTGTAAACCTGTCACTTCTACCGTTAGACAGTCACACCGCCGCCAATTACCTTCGCCATAGGCACCTGGTGCTTTTTAAAGCCGAATAAAATATAAGCATTTGCGAATTTTGCAAAGCAGAAGAATACTCACGGGGATTTTTATGGCAGAGAATAATACGGCAATAAATTCGGTCGCCGTGATTGGCGCCGGAACCATGGGCAGAGGCATTGCCTATCTTTTGGCACTGAACGGCATACGAACCCTGCTTTATAATCGTAACGGTAATCATCTTAACCAGGCTCGGGATTATATTGTCGGCGACCTGGATAAAAAAATCGACAACGGAAAAATAAGCCAACAGAAAAAGGGCGAGATCCTGGCCAATCTGGTTTTCTCGCCTGTTTTCGACGCCATTGCCGACAGTGACCTGGTGATTGAAACCATAGCGGAACATGAACCCACCAAGCATGAGATCCTCGCGGCCATTGCCGCCACGGTAAAAAAAGAGGCTATTATCGCCACCAATACCTCTTCGCTGTCGCTGAATAAACTGGCCGCAGGGATAGAAAACAACTCGCGCTTTATCGGCCTGCATTTCTTCAACCCGGCACCGCTGATGAAGCTGATCGAAATTATCCCGTCCTATTTTACCGCCCGGGCCACCACCTTACGCTGCCAGCAGTTGGTCACGGCGATAGGCAAAAAATTTGTGGTTTGCAAAGCCACGCCGGGCTTTATCGTCAATCGCATGGCGCGACCTTTTTATCTGGAAGGTTTTCGCCTGCTGGAGGAAAACGTGGCGCTGGCACCGCAAATCGACCGCGCACTGAAGGCCGGAGGCCACTTTCGCATGGGGCCTTTGGAGCTGACTGATTTTATCGGTCAGGACATTAATTATCAGGTCAGCAGCCAGATTTGGCAGGACATGCAGTATGACCCCCGCTATACCCCCGGCCATTTGCAACGTTCGCTGGTGGATGCCGGGCTGTTGGGGAAGAAAAACGGGCGCTCTTTTTTTTCCCCCTCGGCTGACGCAGCCAACCCACCGGCTACCGGCGGCGGTACGCTGAGCTCGCTGCATTTTTTTGGCGAACACCCGCTGTTTGATCTGCTGCAACAGCACGCCTTCGCGACCTGGGCCCCCCTGGCAATAACACGTCAGCCGGAACACCCGGTTCTGGGCCGTTTTATCCAGGTGAATGACAGTCTGGCAGTCAAAATCACCGACGGGCGAACGGCCAATCAGCTTGCCGAGCTGGCGGGCCTCGATACCTTCGTGGTCGACGTTGCACTGAACTATGCCAACACCGCTTTTCTGGTGGCCGCCCACAGCCAACAGGCTACCGAGGCGAATAAAGCGCTGTTCCTCACGCTGCTGCAAACGGTGATCCCGCAGGTGGAGTTTGTTAAAGATTCCCCAGGCCTGATCGTCGCCCGGGTTCTGAGCAGCCTGATCAATGAGTCGGTGATCATGGTGGAGAGCGGAGTTTGTAGCCGAGAAGACATCGATATCGCCGCCGTGGCCGGCGTCAACTATGCCGACGGCATTTTTGCCTGGCTGGCGCAGCTCGGGCAGAAAAACGTGAAATCGACGCTGGATAATATGGCGCAACTGCTGCATTCCGCCCGCTATTACCCGCACTACTCGTTGCTCCACGCTACCAGGCCCGAGCTGGCCGTCGCGCCATGAGGAAAAATAATGACGATTAAAGACGATGGGGTCTATCTGATCGACGGTACGCGCACGGCGATCGGTGCATATGGCGGCAGTCTGGCATTAACCCGTCCGGACGACATGGCGGCCTCGATTATTCGGGCGTTGCTGCAACGACACCCGGAAAGCGAGCCGGATATCGATGAGGTGGTGCTGGGCTGCGCCAATCAGGCCGGTGAAGACAACCGTAACGTCGCACGCATGGCGGCGTTGTTGTCCGGTTTGGATCAGGGAGTACCGGCGATTACCCTTAACCGGCTGTGCGCCTCCGGTCTGGACGCCGTGATTTATGCCGGCGCAAAAATCAAAAGCGGCCTTAGCGATCTGGTGTTGGCGGGCGGTGTCGAAAGCATGAGCCGCGCGCCCTATGTAATGGGCAAAAGCGAAACGCCTTTCGACAAGGGGATCAAACTGTTCGATACCACGCTGGGCTGGCGTTTTGTCAATCCGCAGTTGGCACAACGCTATGGCAGCGATCCATTGGGTATCACGGCCGAAAACGTCGCGCAGCAATACCGCATATCCCGCGAGGATCAGGATAATTTTGCCCTGGCGTCGCAGCAGAAGGCCTGGCGGGCTATCGAAAATGGCCGATTGGCCAGGGAGATCACCGCGCTGGATGTGCAGATCGATCGCAAAACTCGCCAATCCTTCGCTCAAGATGAGTTCCCGCGCCAGACCACGTTGCAAAAACTGCAGGCGCTGAAACCGGCCTTCACCGCCGAAGGCTCGGTCACCGCCGGCAATGCCTCCGGTATCAATGACGGCGCCGCCGTGCTGTTGCTGGCCAGCGGTCGCTATGTCAAGCGCAAGTCACTCCAGCCGCTGGCGGAAATTGGCGACAGCGCCAGCGCCGGCGTTGCCCCCTCGTTGATGGGGATTGGGCCAATCGCCGCGACCGAGCGCCTGCTGACGCGAACCGGTTTTACGCTGAACGATTTCGACATCATTGAAATTAATGAGGCGTTTGCCGCGCAGGTGTTGGCGACGCTGCAAAGCTGGCACATCGACTTCGACGATGCGCGAGTCAATCCGAACGGCGGTGCCATCGCCCTCGGGCATCCGCTGGGCATGTCCGGCGCGCGACTGGTGCTTTCCAGCGCGCTGGAGTTACATACCCGGCAATTAAACAATGCGCTGGTGACAATGTGTGTCGGTGTCGGCCAGGGTGTTTCACTGGTGATTAAAGCCCTCTAATGCAAGGAATTCCGTATGAGCGTATTGAACATTCTTGAAGAAAAACTGGCCGAAACCAAAAAACAGGGCCGGTTCCGCGAGTTCCTCAACCTGGAACGCAGCGTACTGGATAAACCCTGGGCCACCAGCCACGGGCAACAGGGTGAGCGTCGTCTGAACGTCTGGTGCTCCAATGACTATCTGGCGATGAGCCATCACCCCAAGGTGATTCTGGCCACCACCGAGGCGGTAAACCGTGTCGGGCTGGGTACCTGCGGGGCACGCAGTATTTCCGGCACTTCGATCTACCACAGCGAGTTGGAAACCTTGCTGGCCACGGCCTACGGCAAGGAGTCCGCGCTGTTGTTCACCACCGGCTTTGGGGCTAATGACGCCACGCTCTCGACGCTGTGCGACGCCATTCCCAACCTGATCGTCTTTTCTGATGAGCTGAACCATGCTTCGATGATTTACGGCATTCGCTACAGCAAAGCGGAGAAGAAAATCTTTCGCCACAATGACGTTGCGCACCTGGCCGAGCTGCTGCAGGAAGCCGATCCGCAGCGTCCCAAGCTGATCGCCTTCGAATCGCTCTATTCGATGGACGGCGACTTTGCCCCGCTGGCGCAGATTGTCGCGCTGGCGGAGAAACATCAGGCGCTGACTTATCTGGACGAAATCCACTCCGCCGGCGTTTACGGCCAGCGGGGCCTGGGCTATGCCGAACAACTGGGCCTGCTGGACAAGATCACCATCATTCAGGGGGGCTTTGGTAAGTCCTACGGCGCTGCCGGTGGCTATATCGCTGCGCCGCGCGTGGTGGTCGAAGCCGTGCGCAGTTGGGCACCGGCGTTCGTCTTCAGCACCTCCTCCCCCGCGCCGGTGGTGGCGGCGGCGCTGGCCAGCTTCAAATACAACCTGGAGCATGACAACCAACGCAAACATCTGCTGGCGATTATCGATCACCTGAAATCCGGCCTGCGCACCGCCGGTATTCCACTGGTCTCGGAGGACAGCCATATTCTGCCGATGCTGGTCGGCGATCCACACAGGAACAAACACATCAGCAAACAACTGCTCGATGAGTACGATATTTACGTGCAACCGGTCAATGCCCCGACGGTGCCGGCCGGCAGCGAGCGTTTGCGGGTTACGCCGACCTCGGCCCATACTCATGAGGATGTGGAGTATTTCCTGGTGGCGCTGAGCAAAGTCTGGGCCGCCAATACGTTACGGAGAGCGGGATGAAGTTGACGGACTATAACGGCCATTTTCTTACGCTGTGCCTGATGGCTACCGGCACCTTTGCCATCGGTACCGATGCGTTTATCGTCGCCGGCATACTTGACGAGATTTCCGGCACCTTTGCCGTCAGCCCCGCGCAGGCGGGGCAGTTAATCTCGGTCTTCGCCCTGGCCTATATGGTGTTCGCTCCGCTGACCGCCTGGCTGCTGGGCAACCTCAACCGCAAACATATCTTGCAGCTGGCTCTGCTGTTGTTTATCGCCGGTAACCTGGTTTGCGCCTACGCCGACAGCTTTTTGCAAATCTCTGCCGGGCGCGTACTGGCGGCGCTGGGGGCGGCTTGCTACACGCCGCAGGCCGCCGCCGCCGCGGTAGGGTTGGTATCGGAAAAACGCCGCGGGCTGGCGATATCGATTGTGTATGGCGGCATGACGCTGGCTATCGCGCTGGGCATTCCCTTCGGCACCTTCCTGGCCAAGCTGATCGGCTGGCGGGAGATCTTCCTGCTGATCGCCCTGTTAGGTGCCGTTGCACTGCTGGGGCTTTCACTGGCGCTGAACGCCATCGCCGCGCCGGGGAAACATACGCTGAAAGAGCGGTTGGCCCCGCTACGGCAAAAGGCAGTGCTGACCACGCTGCTGATCACTTTCTTCGCGGTCTGCTCCGAACATATTGTTTACAGCTATGTGAGCGTATTGCTGAAGAATACTCAGTTGGGCCCGGAGGCGATTTTGCCCATCGCGCTGCTGATCTTCGGTATTGGGGCCGTCATCGGCAATTTCGTTTCCGGTTTATTGACCGATACCTTCGGCAGTAAATTTGTCCTGCTGTTTTCCGTGTCGATTCAAACCCTCTCGCTGTTCCTGCTGGCCTTTTACGTCACTTCCCCCTGGTGGGTGCTGGCAATATTTCTGGTGTGGGGGATTACCGGCTGGATGTATCTGGTACCTATTCAGCACCACTTGTTGTCGCTGTCCAAACGTTTTGGCGCGCTGACGGTGTCGCTGAACAGCTCGGTATTGTATGCCGGCATTGCGGCGGGGGGCATGCTCGGCGGCCTGACGCTGTATACCTTGCCTGCCTATTACCTGCCGCTGTTTTCATTGCCGCTGGGGGCCATCGCCCTGCTGCTGACGCTGGTGTTCTTCCAGGGAGAAAAAGCCCATGACGGACCTGCCGCCACCGGTGCTGTATGAGCAACAGGACGGCATCGCCGTGATTACCCTGAACCGGCCGGAAAAAAAGAACGCCATCAATTTGGCGATGGCTCGCCTGATCCAACGCTATCTGCAACAGGCCGAGCAGGATGACAAGGTTCGGGTGATCCTGTTGACCGGGCAGCCACAGGTGTTCTCTGCCGGGATGGACGTCAAAGCATTTCAACAGGGCGAACTTCCGGTGGTCGAGCCGGAAGGCTTTGCCGGCCTGGTGCATGCGCAGCTCACCAAGGTGATTATCGCCGCCGTGGACGGTATCGCCTTCGGTGGAGGGTTTGAAATAGCGCTGGCCTGCGACCTGATCGTAGCCGGGCGAGATGCGCAATTCAGTTTCCCGGAGACCGGGCTGGGGCTGATTGCAGCACAAGGAGGATGTTCACGCCTGCCGGCGCGCATCTCCCCCTATATCGCCCTCGACTGGTTGCTGACCGGCCGCTTGATAGGCGCGGAGGAGGCCTGGCGGCACGGGGTTTTTTCACGTATCAGTGAGGGAAGCGCTCTGGAGGACGCACGGCTGATCGCCCAGCAAATTGCCCAGAAAAACCCGTTGGCTACCCAGGCGGTAAAAGCCATAGTTCGTCATGGAATGGCGCAACATGAGGCCCCCAGCTTTGATTACCAACAAAGTTGGGTCGATCAGGTGCGGTTGGCGGCAAAAGGCTTTTAAGAGCATTCTGAAGGAATGGCAATCATTCGCAGTCTAATTTTTAATCACTACAAGACCGTGTTTGAGAAGCCATTGACCCCGCTGTGCGGGGATTTTTTTGCCTGGTTAACTTTTCTCTGAGGGAAAAGGCTGCATAAACAAAAAGGTACAAGGCTTGCTCTGATGCTGATTGATTAACGGCACCAGGCGTCTGAAATGTTCGGTTTGACAGTGCACGTCCAACGCCGCCCGGTCGGGCCACTCCTCGACGAAAATAAAATGCCCCGGATCCTGATGGTCAATAAACAACTCATAAGAGAGGCAGAGTGCCTCCTGACGGGTTTTTTCTACCAATTCCTGATACAGCGGCATCACCGTTTCAATGCGGTCGTGCTTGATAAAATCTTCAGCAATCACCTTTAGCATGGCGTCTTTTCCCTTTCAGTTTATCTGTCATCCAGGGCCACTCTACCTTTGAAGAACAGACTTTGCCTTTATTAATCGTAGTGATAATTCAAAGTTTGTCATTCAGTGATTACGCGCACAGATATTCATCAGCAGGCTTGAATCACGACCGGCCATGTGTGAATTTCAGGTTAACCAATTGTCAATTTTTGGTTTCTATCAACAGATTTACCGTGGCTGCATAGGCCAGGATGGCGTTCATCGCCGTTTTTTTTGCCATTAAAGGCCTGACCATTAGTCCTTTAGGCCTTTAGTGAAAGCCAAAACCGACGATGAATGTTCCGCAGTGGCAATGGGTGCAGGCAAACTGCCGGTATTACGCCGGCCCCAGTCGTTCAACCTGTTTGAGAGGGTAACCCGTGAGTAATACGACCAACACCAGTTCCGCGCTCAATTCGGCGATTAAAAAAACGTGGCGCAGATTGATCCCCCTGATGTTCTCTCTGTATTTCGTCGCCTTTATCGATCGGGTAAACGTGGGCTTTGCCAAGGAGGCGATGTCGGTGGATATTGCCCTGTCGCAATCCGCCTTCGCATTGGGCGCTGGCATTTTCTTCGCGGCTTACGCCATCTTCGGGATCCCGGCCAATCTGATGATGAACAAGCTGGGGGCGAAAGTCTGGCTTAGCGCCACCACGGCAGTGTGGGGGGCCTTGTCCGCCTGCACCGGTTTCGTCAGCAACGAATATCAATTTATCGCCCTGCGCTTCCTGCTGGGATTGGCGGAGGCCGGCTTCTACCCCGGTATTCTGTTGCTGGCCTCCCTTTATTTCCCCAACAAGGTCCGGGCTTCGGTGATTGGTATTTTTGTGCTTGGCGTTCCCGCAGCCTTGACGCTCGGCTCGCCCATTTCGGGTGCGCTGCTCGAAATGCACGGTGTGCTGGGGCGGCCAGGCTGGTTCTGGATGTTTGTTCTGGAAGGCTTACCGGCCGTCGTGTTGGGGATCTTCGCCTATTTCTATCTTGACGACAGCCCGGCCAAGGCGCGATTTCTTAACCCGGAAGAGAAGCAGGCATTGGTGGCACAGTTGGCCCTGGAGCAAAAAAATACCGAGGCCAGCAGCGTGAGAGAGGCGTTGAAAAATACCAAGGTTTGGCACCTGGCTTTTATTTACGGCACCATTCAGGTCGGCGTGTATGGCCTGTTGTTTTTTCTGCCCTCGCAGGTGGCCTCGCTGATGGGCACCACTATCGGGTTTAAGGCATCGCTGGTAGCGGCAATTCCCTGGGCCGTTTCTGCATTTGGGGTCTATTACATCCCGCGTTATGCCGACCGCAAAACCTCCCGCCGCTTGCCCATCGCTATCGGCTGCATGGTGATTGCCGCACTGGGTTTGGTTGTCTCGTCCTATGCCGGCCCGACTATTGCCATTATTGCGCTGTGCTTTTGCGCCGTCAGCTTCCTGGCGGTACAGCCGATATTCTGGACCTTACCGGCACAGATACTTTCAGGCCCGGCGCTGGCGGCCGGCATCGGTTTTTGCACCACGCTGGGCGCACTGTTCAGTTTCCTGGCACCACTAATCCGCACCGAGGCAGAACTGCGCTTCGATAGCCCGCATGCCGGCCTGATCGTACTGGCGATTTTCTCTTTGCTGTGCGCCGCGCTGATTTTTGCACTCAAAGGGTGGGCTACGCAGAGCGCCGAACGTCAAGCTCAGGTTAGTGGATAAGCCTGGGCTGAAGCCCATTCGATTTAGCTTATATTGAAGCGGTGAATGAGACACTGACCCTACATTTTTTGAGGGTCATCCATGGAGACATTAACCGCTATTATCACCCAATACGGCCCGGAGCCCGGCTTCCTGTTGCTGCTGATTTTTCTGTTTGCGTTGGGCAAGTCGGTCATTTTCGTTTCTTCGGTTCTGCCGCCCGCATCGGTGACGTTGATGCTGGGCATTGTCGCCGGCAAGCCGGTGCTGGCCGACGCTCATGTCTGGGCGGCGATAACCCTGGGTGCCCTGCTTGGCTCCGTTTTGTCTTTCCATTGCGGCGCATGGCTTCAAAAGCGCCAAAGCGGGAACTGGCTACCGGCCAGATACCACGGCGCATTAAACAAGGCGCAATCCGCGTTACACAACAACGGCATCCCGCTGCTGTTTATATCGCGCTTTCTGGCCGTGATGCGCTATACCGTGCCATTGGTTGCCGGCATGATCGCCCTGCCGCGCAAACAGGTCTATTGTGCCAGTGCGCTGTCTGCCGGGGTATGGGCCGTGGCCCTGATGTCCGTCGGTCAGCTGTTTTAACGGCGGCTCCGGATCATTGGGGACGAAATTCCAGCGCGGCATTCTTAACCACAGCGTAAACCGCCGGTGTCGGGGGTTTGGGAAAGCTGGCATTTGCGGTTGCCACTACAGCCGCACGGCAAAGCGCGGGGTCACCGCCTTCAGCCCGGACATCCAACAGCATGCCATCCGGAGCCAACTTGAGTCGTAATGAGCATTCCTTGCCGGCGTAAACGCTGTCATAGTGAAAATGATTTTGTATAGCCGCTGTAATCTGCATGAGATATCGGTTGATCTCTTGCCCAGGTGCTGCTGGCGCCGTTTTACCTTCCAATCCAGCAAAAAGGTCATCGACTTCGCCTCCAGCTACCTCAGGTTTAGCCGCAGTGTCCATCCCCGAGCAGCCTGCTAACAACAGCGTTGCGATAACAAGCAATACTGCCGACAGGCGAGTTTCGGATCCTGAATGAATTTTTCTCATGATTCCCTTCCTTTTAAAACAGACCTATTCGTTGATGGGGTATCGCAGGCGATACCAATCCGCTTGCCCGTAGCCTGTTCAGAATGCAAAAAGCCCACGCAAGTGGGCTTTATAGTAAATCAGTTCTGGCGGGTTGCGCGCTTCATTTCCCGCTCGCCCGGCGTTTGTGTTTTGACGGACAAAGGCGCGACAAACTCCTTCCACTCTTTGCCGCCTGAAGGATCTGCAGAGGCTTTGTTACGCGACTCATAGTCGTCTTGTTGACCCGCACAGCCTGACAGTACCATCACACCCAGAGCCATTATTAGCGCTTTACGCATCTCTATCTCCCTATAGATAAAATTTTTGCAAATGATAACAAATCTCAACTCTTAGCGTTAGCCGAAAGCCGGGTGTGAATTATAATAAGAAAATATTATCATTGGCGTGATGCCCCACTTCCTTATAAGCCGTGAGTTTCTGATAGCCCATGTATCAATACCCTGAACATCTGACCGGAGAGGTCGCCAACCTGCCGCAGAGCTGCGGGGTTTATTTTTTTCACGGCGACAACGGCGCCCATCCCCTCTACATAGGCAAGAGCGTCAACATTCGCCGCCGCGTTCAGTCTCATCTGCGCAATCCGCGCGAAGCTCGGTTGTTGGCCGCCACCCGCCGCATAACCTGCATCGAAACCGTGGGGGAGATTGGTGCGCTGCTGCTTGAATCTTCCCTGGTTAAACAGCAAAGCCCGCTCTACAACAAGCGGCTGCGTAAAATCCGCCGGTTATGCGCGCTGCAGGTGCAGGACTCCCAAACGCGAATCGTATACAGCGATGCGCTAGATTTTTCCCGAACGCCTAACTTATACGGCCTGTTCCTGCGGCGTGCGGCGGCCGTCGATTTTCTGATCGACATTGCCGATCGGGAACAGCTCTGCCTGACATACCTGGATATTGAAAAAGGACGCCCCGGACAACCCTGCTTTCGCCATCAATTAGGCAAATGCGCGGGCGTATGCTGTGGCAAAGAGACCCCGCAAGCGCACCAGAGCAGGCTGCTTGGCGCCCTGGAGCAGGCCCAGGTGCGGCACTGGCCATTCCCCGGCAGGATCGCCATCGAGGAACGACAAGGCCAACTTAAAGCCTTCCACGTCATCAGCAACTGGTTTTACCTCGGTACTGCACCGTCGCTGTCTGCCGCCGAAAAGCTCAGTTTCCCGGCCGATGAGTTCGACCGAGACTGTTACCGCATTCTTTGTCGAAGACTGTTCCATGAGAGCCGTGAGCACATTCACCTGATTGATCCCCCGGCCCCCTGAAAAAACACGCTCACGCCTTGCATGACGTCAGTTTTCAAATTGCAAGCAAGTCCAAATAATTCATTGGCAAAGCTCTTAAATTCCTCACTAAATTGCCATGCAGTATCGACTGAGTCTGCCTCGCTGCCAGCCAATTGAAAGGTCGAGATCACTTTTTCATCTTAATGGTCCTACGGGTACCCGATACTGAATTGGCACCTGCAAACATAATCAATGATAATCCCTTGCAATGAATGGTTTATTTCCATAATAAACAGCACGTTAATGATTGACATGCAGCCCCATTAGGGCTAATACTTGCTAAATAAACAGGCGTAAGAGCCGCCCACGGAAGGTAGAAAAAGATGATCACCCTGACCATCACCGAGTTTGAAAAGATTTACGTTGAAATTGCCAGGCTAATGGCCGAGACAGAAAATATGGAACTGAAAACAATGTAGTATACGGTAGCCATCGCAATGGGCCTGATTGGTATAATGTCTACGGTAACGTCCATCACCATCGAAATTATTTAACAAAAAGCCAATAAATGGCTTTTTTTGGCAGGAATGTAATGAAATTGATAAGCGAATATACCCCACCTACCACAGAGGATTTAGAGCAGTTAAAAACTGCCTTGGGTTATACCGGTAACCAGATGGCCGATCTAGCGGGTATTGCCAGTAATAGTCAGTGGCGCAAATATACTGGTGGCGTAGAACCTCGTGCTATGTCACTTCATATCCTGTTTTTTATGTCGGCTCAACTGGTGCTAAGTAAGAACGAACTTGACTGTATTTTAACAAAAATGGTAGACATTGGGGCAGATATTAAATGATAAAATATATAAAGCCTATTCTGTTGATTATTTCTTCGCTTGCTTTAATTTCGTGTAATGGTGTAAATGATGATAGTCTGCCATCAGTCCAACGATCTGTTTATAACAATCAACTTGGGCCGCTTTGTTGGCCAACTCAGCTCACTAAAGAACAAGGTAAATTCATAATTACCGATTACAAAAACAATCGTTTTTTGATACAAGAAAATGGAAAATGGGTGCAGTCAAAAATAAATATACATGGTGCTCACTCACTGGCCACCGACAAAAAAGGAAATTACATTATTGATGATACAGAAAATAACAGAATTATAATAACAAATAAATTAGACAACTCATCTATCATTAAACAGATAACTTCAGTCAATGGAACAAATATAAATAGACCTCATGCGGTGGCCGTTTCAAAAAATGGTGACATCTACATCATTGATTCATTAAGATTGCTCAAGGTTAGTAATGATTACGAAAAAATCTCGGAGCTTTGGTTTAAATCCGGCGTTCTAGGATATGCGCGTTCGTTAAAAATAATTGACAACGAATTATATGTAGTAAATTCAAGCAGTGGAAACCTGATTAAGATCATCGATTTTGATAAAGGAATCTACAAAGAAATAAAAACATCAAGCCATAAAATAAATGATGGCGCTGGTTCATACGATAGAACTGGACCAATAATAAATGACATTGATAAATTTAATGGTTGGTTTTATGCAAGCAACTACTTCACTAAATCCTGGGCTAATGGCACCCCTACTGAAGAGAAAAGACTGATCCGTTGGAAAAAATGGGAAGACTTCGAAAAAGGGAATTTTCAAGATGTCAGCTATCTCATCCCTTCGGGCCAATTACCTTATTTTATGGCAAACAAAGATGGTGAACTATTAATAACAACATTCAACCATGAACATCCATGCCAAAACGAAAGTGCCTTAATAATTAAATAACATTACACACACTCATTAAATATTATGTGTCTGGCAGCATTTCTGCTGGATGCATAATATTTACCAGGAAAAGTAAATGATATAGGTATAAATGTATAAAGTCAGCCTTAAAAGAAATGAGCCTGTACTTTTCAGGGCGTATCCGCGCCATCGCTAACGGTGAGGATTCGATCAGGAAGGCTATCAGCTCATCCACAAAGATCCGCCCAAAATCTACCTCCCTAATAACCCGATAAGCTTATATTTCTACATGAAGTATTCCGGTACAAAAGGTGCCGTTTCCGTCTTCACGCCTTGTGTTGCGCCTGAGCAAGCAGGTTCATCCCGTCAAGAGTCCCATTATCAATTTTACGGGAAATTGGCGGGATGAAGCCGAAAAAAACAGGCGGGGACGGACCCAGCTTGCGCCAGATCACTCAACTGAACATTCACACTAAATTGATGCGTTTTTTGCGAAGCGCGTCTCAAATCTGTGCGTTTGAGAAAAACCGAAAAATAAAAATCACGGCTAACCGCATGATTTGTTGGTGGGTCGTACAGGGTTCGAACCTGTGACCAATTGATTAAGAGTTGTATGATTTAGCATTTATATCACCAACTTACCGCATCAGACCGCGCTCACACGTCCCAAGATGCAAAAAGTTAGAAAACCATACCAACAGATGTGAAAACATCCCTGTCCCAAGTTTGTCCCACCCCACCGACCACTTTTCCACTAAGCCCTGTGTTCTGCAGTGGCCGCATCTACAAGCCCAATCTAAAATCAGCCACGCTTCGAAATCAGTTCTGCTTGTGCTGGCGTTGCGTACGACAGACAGCGCAGACGAGTCAGGCCGCCGCGAGTGATATAACCAGATACCCATGCGCTCACGGCATTGTTCGTTGGTCCGATGTTGAATTGCATTGGCTCCGCTGTTGAGTCAACGAGAACGCCGCTACTTGATACTGTAGTGTGAACCAGGGTGCCGTTTTCATAGCTCAACATCGTTCCGCTAACTGGATTAAGCAACATCGCATTTTTGATGTTTGCGACATAAGGCGTGCGGATATAGTTGATCCAGTTGGCTGTCACGGTTGCCGGATAGACCATCGCTGCGCTGTGTTGGAAGCCAATATCTGTAGGTGTGGGCTTATTCGTTGCGCGTTCAACAGTAATACCAGCCATCGAATTTACATGACCGGTTCTGCAAGCAACGATAGAAATTCCCGCCGCATCACTGGACTCAGTATCATCCATGATCGCCGAAAACAAGTACGGACTATTTTTTGAATATTGCGCAGTTACAAGTTTCTCAGCTCGCATTAGCGATCCACCGTCCCATACCCACATTTTAATTTTAGGCGGTGATACCGATGTATCTATCGTGATTGGGCGCTTCAAGGCTCGACCCACATCGTAAGAGATAAAATCTGTGGGCCCAAGTCCGTACATTTTTAAAACACTGATTCCGTCCGTGTCGTATTTAATCCCCCATTCTGGGGAAGCATAGAACGTGACATATTCCCACATCCCCTCACCTACTAAGAATGTAATTTCATCCAGCAATGAACCCTCATTTAAAATAACCCCACCGTCTGCAATAACCCGCGCTTTATGTGCATTAAATATTGTCTGCGGGTTAAAGATAGTGAATGGTAATAATGTACGATTACCTGTTGTTGGCCTTGATGATAGTAGCGCTGTCATTTTTATTACCTTAGTTAATAGCGATATGGGATAGGCTGCAGAAGTTTTCCATCACGAATGTTGGATCTGATTTACTGATACGTGCTGATGTATCGCTGATGCAAACCAGCGGGTAGTGAGAGTCTGTGGCGCTAAAGCCGAAACGCAGGTATTCCCCAGCGGCAGGCTCAGCGCTCAGTGTAAACCTGAACACAAAGTCACTCTGCTGGACGGCGCTGACGATGTTTGCTGAGCCATTTTCTAGATCGGCCCCAAGATTTGGAGCCGTGCCAAATTTAGTGTTGGGCTTAAGGGGCAGCCCGAGCGGTGAAGAAAATGTCACATCGACGACCAGGCCGTTCTTGACCATGCTGATCGGCTGCACGGATTTCCATTTTTTATTTGTTCCCGCCAGCCGCTCTTTGTACATGAACGCCTCAGCTTGGCCTTGATACTCTCCCTTAATTGCGTAACCAACGCCAAGCAGGTGAACCTGACCGGCGGTATTATCTAGTGGATATTTCCGGTTGAGATGATATGCAGGCCCAGTACAAACAACATCAGCACGCTCATTACTGATAGCCAACTGGTCGTACGCAATCCAGTCACCCCGATTGGATGCAGTTTTACCGATGCCTCCCATTTGGTCTACATAAGCGATCGCTTTATCGTCTTGAGTCACGCCATGGTCAGCAAGAATGGCCAATTGGTCAGTCTGGATATCAGTAATCCATTCATTCAGGTAACCCTTATATTGACCCAATGCAGTTACCAGTGCTGAGTCATTCTCTCCATGAACAGTAATAATTGAGTGTGATTTTGGAATCTTACCCTGGGCCAAGGTAAGTTCAACGAAGGTAGTGAATGATGTCAGCCCATCGGTGTAAGCTTGCGTGCCTTTTTTCAAACCAGAGTAAGGGGTGCCTGACCGAGCATCAATACGAGATACGATGGCCGGTACCTTAAATTTGCTATAGCCGTAAAGGTTAACGAGGTCGCTTTGGAAACGTTGACCACCGGGGACAATACAGTTTTCGCGGAAGTCACCAATACTTTCAGCATCTTTAAATACGTTGAGAGCAGCTGCAGTTACCGGGCCTTCTGCGGTACCTGTACCGCCTGCACCGCGATCTCCACCAGCAGCAGTAAATACAAAATGTTGGCCCAAGAAGTTCTGGTCTACTTCAGTAACCCGGTTGCCACCACCTACGGCTAAACTCTGCCCGACACACAGGCGGAAACAGACCTCATTAACGAAGGAAGCAATAGGACGCTGCGTCCAGTTATTAGGCGTAACATTGAACACTGTATGCTCGATAAGGTTAATGGTACCTGTTTTCGTAACGCCTTCTTCATCATAAACCAGGCTTGCTCCACCAACTGACAGCTTAGATACATAGGCTACAGGATTAACGGCATAAACAGGGGTTGTGCTCACAGCATCTTTAAAGACTGCAAGCTGTCCGTTATACGGCCTTAAGAGCGCAGAGCCACCACCTGCTTTGAGTTCATTTATTTCGTCCTGTACCGGTTTCTCAAGTCCTGCGAGCCAGAGCCCCCAGTCATCAGAAATTGCAAATCCAGATTTTTTTAACACATCCAATAGTACAAGGTGAAATCCGGCAATTCTGGCAGTAGTTTCGGTATCAGCTATGACTTTTAGCCTGTCCTGCACGGCGTCAGGCATTCCTGCAAGATGCCACCCACCATCAGTTTTAAATCCACCAAACAACCCCGTTTTTTCTGCATTGATAAATGAGAACGCCCATCCAGGTATTGAATTAGAAAGATCCTTTGGTATGACAGTAAGAACAAAATTCATTAATGCGGCAAGTTCAGTGACGTAATTCCCATCAATGATAGATCGCCCAGTAAAAGTTGGCACACCATTAACGTTTTGATAAATATCTACGGCGTTGGCAATCGAGTCAGAAACAATCAAGAGAGTAGCATTGTTTGCTATTTTTCCAGAGTTAATATCTGCTTGCGCAAGCTCTAATGTTGCATATGGTTTACCTAGCAATGCAGCGTTATTTGCTATTCCTGTAATGGTATATCTTTCATTCCCAAATCTATCAACGTACTTCTCGGCATCAGAGTTAACTACCTCATCGATTTTTTCAGCGTTGAACTTTAGGTCGATTACATCATTACTTGGGATTGATTTGGATGTTGGCGTTGTCATTTATTCGGCAACCTCATAATTATACATTTCGTCGTTATATTCAGACATGGTTAACGAGGTAGTCCCGTCGCCATTAGGTTTCTTTTCTGTGATCGTCCACTTGGTCGCATCCATCTCCACTTGCGTGGCTATGACATACCTGGAGGGTGACTGCACGTTGTAGCCGTCAAAAATATTAAGGGTTATTGCTGGTACTGCTGCGGTGAATCCAAATATCGTGTCGCTACGAGGAAATGCCTGGATTCTCGCGGTTGGTGTACCATTAGCATCGGTGACGATGACAAACATGTCTCCTTGCCATTCAATGCGTTCGCTTGTGTCAAAATCGTTTCCATTCCTAGCAACAATATACCCGTCCTGCTGATTGGCATCGTAGATGTCAGGAACCTGCACCATCTGTCCGACGTTTACCCACTCCCCATCTGACAAGGCCCTTATAGACATCGTTTGCCGGGAATAAAGTAACCGTTTAACCTCTTTCAGAGCCCTATCACGCGCCTGATATGAGTTCCTGACATAAAGCATGTCGAACTTCTTCGCCTTGACTGGCTCCCCCTCCTCAATGGTTGAACCGGTGATCCGGTAACGAATGAACGCCTGCTTGTTTGTCGTGGGGTTCTTGTAAGTGACCTGCACTCCGTCAAATCCACCGGGCAGTGTCATGTCATACGAGAGGCTGTAATCCTCGGCCTTGGTGTTGGCGCGGTTAAAAACGGTCACAGCGTTAGGCTTGCGCTCATCACGGGTAAACGACAACACGCCGTCATCCCAGAATGCGGTAACAGTGGCCGCATCACAAATCGTCTGAACCCTGGCACCAAGTGAGATATCTTCATCATCAAACGTGTAGTCGAAGTACCCCAGTCGCGGATCCGGCAATGAAGCTGCAATGGAATACAGTTCGTAAATGTCGATGCTGGACTCTGCCTGCCCGCCCATTTTTACCCAGGTGTGCAGCACGGCATCTGCAAACGAACGAGACGGCCTTTCGGAGTAATCGACAGTCTGGGTTGCCAGTTCATAACTAATGGTGTGACGCGTGATGAGGGCGTTGTATTTGCGGTCACGTGAGCTTGTCGCCTGCTCTGTCGCCTTAACGCTGACAGTGACGAGCGTGTCATTCGCATACGCGACGTTAACTCTCGTCCTGACAATATGAATGGCCTCAACCTTGAGCTTGCTTTCGGTATTGCTGTTTTCAAGCCGTTCAAGCTGCACAGCGTATCTACCATCGCCCGCTGCTGGGGTGATTTTCACTGTTTTATAGAAAGTGTCCGGATCTCTATCACCACCAGGGAACCCCGCTTCCGTCTCTTGCCTTGTCCCTGGAATCAAAACGTTATCTTCATCCACCTGCCAAAATGTAATTCGGCAGTTTGCATACTGCTCATCACCCAGCTGCGCCTGCAAATGCACCCATAGCTGAGTGCCTGAGACAGGTGCGAATGTTGGCCCAACAACAAAGGGTTCGTTGTCATTTATCGTCAGAATTGATGTGTTGATGATCGTGTCTGCAGGAAGTGAAGAAACGTCACTGCCGGAGAGATTGTTAAAAACGAAGGTGTAGAAATATACAGGGCTTGTTGGCGAACCGTCATCTGTCGTTTCAGATGAAATAATATCCCCGAATATCGTAACGTCACGGGTTACTGGCCCTGATACTGTGTTGTAAGTAACGTTGATAATGAAAGAAACAGAGTGCGGAAATGACAGATCATAGAAATAGTCGAAGTCACTATTTTTAATTATCTTCACCGATATTTCGCCATTGGCGAAAGTACCTGAAATCACAGCCGAGGTTGTCGCTGTCTCTGCTGGAAACTCTTCGTTTTCATTCGGCCCTGGTAACGTCTGCCCGTCAATATCGTCAAACGCAAAGCCTTCGTTGATCAGCGGTATGTTTTGCCCAGGCTGGTAGATCTGATAAGACGCCCCCGCCAATGCGCCGAGATTTGACTCTGAGTAACGAACTGACGTGACGTCATACTTACCGAGCCCGAAGTTCATCCACTCAGTCACGTACTTCACATTCTCCGAATACTCGAAAAGAGACTCCTGGATCAGGTCTGGAAACGCCCTCACCTGGCCGTAGTTATCCGGTTTAGCCTCACCGTTGCGGGCTATATTGGTTTGCCCTTTCAGGCTGTTATTCGGTGAAGTCTTGGAGTTGTTTGTGGCCGCATTTGCGCTGGGCTGCCTGATGAGTGACGAAAGGATTTTTTGAGTAAACTTAATTGGGTTGAAGTGTTCAAGCGGGTTCAAGATCGTGCCAAGTGCACCGTCCTTTGGCTGGTCAAACACGCTGATGATGTCGCCCTGGTTTAGCGGAAAGTTAAGTTCATCATCAGGTTTAAGCTTTACTCCGTTCCTCAGTATCTCAACATTACAATGCAGGTTGGCTTTTTTCAGCCAGGGGTAAAACATGCTGCCGGCTGCGAGGTTATGTCGCTCTTTCGGTATCCCCGGCACGCGCTGAACTTCGATCAACGGCATAGTCGTAAAACTCCACTTTGGTGAACACTTTTTCTAACGTCCGAAGCTTGTCGAAACGCACCTGGCCAGACTCGCCACGGCTATGGAATGCTTGCCCATCGACCACCAAGCCAACATGCCTTGGCTCATCGCCGTAATAGGCGATAAATATGCGACCATCGGCGGACTTTGCGGCCCGCTGCCAGAACACAACATCACCCTCAAAACACGTCAGGAAGTCGCTACCGGCTTCGTAGTCCGGTGTTTGGTGTATCTCAATGCCCAACACATGCCGGTAATACAAAACGACGAGGCCCCAGCAATCAGCTGCCTGAAACGAACACGCCCGATCGCGCCACGGCTTACCCTCCATAGCGGTCACAAAGTCAGCTTTATGCATTGGCTAGTCCTGGGAAGTCGGTTGTGTTGTAGAGGAAGGCGATGTTGTTATTCAGCGGGTTCTGTAGCGTCAGTGAGCACGTGACGTCGCTCTCATCCATCGATACGTCTTTCACGTAGAGCGTCCACGGCTTTAGCGGCGTGTTCATGTCGGCGGCATCAAAGCGCTGATAGGTGGCAGATATTGGCGTTATCCGCGAGTAGGTGCGCCACAATTTCAACTGCTGCTTAAAGTCCTGTGCCAGGCGGCCAAACTTCACCGTGGCGTTGATTACCGGCGTGTTGCTCTGCTGACTCTCTGATACCTCCATCCGGCATGGGGTGTAGACCTGCCCAGCAAACGGCTTGGGGGAAATCTGACGATTCACCAGGCGGATATAGCCGAAGGTCGAGTGATAAAACGTCATGGTGTCGTACAGAATGCGGTTAGGCCGCTGAGACTGAAATTCGCGTAACGTTGGCATTTAAAACTCCGGTAAATCGCGGTTAACCACCTCATCAATGATCCCCCACTGGTTTGGCGGCAGCTCAACAATGACGTCTGAGAATTCATCATCCGGGTTGTAAACCTTCCGGGTAATGACGTTGCCCGTCCAGGTCGTCGTGTTGCCGTTGATACTTGTCTGTACCGGTGGGGCCACAAAATGCAGCTCCTGCATCTGCAGACCAGAGCCACCCAGATTGCACAGCATGGTGAACCACTGGTTGCCGTTATCGAGATAGCGCGGGCTGCGATACCACTGCTCAAATGCTCGGTCTTCCTGCAGCGTGAAAATCCAGTTCAGTGACCAGGTGGTTTTGAGGTCATCGGTCAGCCGCTGGAAGATAGGTGCACCCACTGCCGGTTGATCGGTACGAAACCCGGTATCAATCGTGCGGCTCTTGTTGGGCTTCTGAGGAAGGGATAGCCAGTCGGGATAAGGTATTGCCACGGTTTTCTCCCGGTAATAAAAAACCCGCCGTAGCGGGTTGTTATCATGATAATAAGATCAGTTTTATTCTATTTTCGGACGCTGTTTACAATGCAGCCACGATGTTCGATCGTTGTCCCACTACTTATGATAGAAGAGCCGGAAATGACGCCATAGATTTCCGCATGCCCACCTTCATTTACAAGGTTTTTACAGACAGTCCCCCGAACTGTTAATCTCCCACCTGCTTTAAGATAAACATTTTCGCACACCATACCCGACAGCAATACTTTCACACCACTTGGAATGGTGAGAGAGCCAGTGATCATTCCATTTATTGTTAAATCACTATTTGCAGTGACATCACCTTCTTGCTTCCCAGAAAAAACTGTCATATGTAACCCTCTTTGTCTGCAATTCATAACAACGGTATCACCACTTTCCCTAATGTTATGTGATTAAATGCTGATTCTATTTATTCTGTTGCACGACGTGGAGCCTGATGATTCCTGGCAACTGATTGACTCATTGGCCCACCGTTATCCATGTCTGCCATGAAAGCATCAACGGTTAGCGTATTGCCTGACTGTGATGCTTGGTAATCATAAGTATGCGAGCCTGATGAATAATCATTGAAGTTAACCACGACATTCATTCCTCCGCCCTGCATGTCCTTATTGCTGATCACCTTCCCGTTATCACCAGGGATCATGTACTGGCTGCCGTTCGATGCCTGGTAGATTTCAGGCATACCACCTTCACCTACCTGATACATGCTTCCAGCAGAAACGGGGCCGCCATTCTTGCGCTTTCCTGATAACGTCTTGGACAACGCAAACGCCCCTACCAAAGCAGCACCACCGATGATTGCTGCCGCGCCGAATGAGCCAACAGAAGCTACCAGCGCCGCCGGTAACCATGCTGCCATTGTCGTGCCTGCTGATGTGACGCTTGCTGCTGTAGTTGTTCCTAAAGCCCCTAATTGAGTTGCAGTAGTGGCGGCAATGGCAGATTGCTGAACTGTAGCCCCCATAATTGCAGACTTGGCTTGCTGCATTCCCATATCAACAAATGATTGCAGTGCGCTGCTCAGGACTGTGTTTGCAAGGTTTTGAGCTGCGTCAGAGGCTGACTGCGTCTTAGTTATTACCCCTGCAAGCGCAGAGCCCGCCCCGCTCCCAAAGGAGTCAACAGCAGCGCCCAAAGCCTCATAACCAATGCTCTGCTGGGTGAACAGCGCCCATTGAGCATTAACACGGTCAGACTCATACTGCCGATCTGCAGCGGCACGCAAAGCTATAGCCTGATCATGCGACAACGTTCCGGCAGTCTCAAACTGCTGAATAAGCGCTAATTTCTTGGCATTTTCATTTGCTAACGTCTGGACAGGATCAACCGAACCAGCGGCCTCCTGCTGTGGTGTAACAGCCTGACCTGCGCGAATCTGCGCCAAAGCAACTTGATGCTCTTGCTCCAATTGTTCTGACTGTTGGTTGTATTGCTTTTGTGAAATGAGCAAGTTGCCCTGGTCATCCTTGGCAGCTTTCAGCATTTCCAGTTGAGATTTCTTATTAGCGTAATCGGCGTTTTCTTTAAGCTCAGGAACAGTATTCTGTGCCTTCAAAGCTGCCGCTGTATCCCAGATCTCCGCTCTATATTGACCAGCAAGCCTGATTTGCTCCTGCGTCGCACCTTTTCCTAATGACTGTTGAGCAACAAGAATCGCCTGTTCACGCGTTAATTCCTGGGTAGAGCCTGCAGCCAGTTCAGATTGCTGTTTAAGGTTCGCCAGCTTCTGGGCGGCACTTTCCGCTTGGCTGGCAGATTTCTTACCTTCCGCATTGTTTTCTTTCTGGGCTTTAGTATTCCGCTCAATCTCTGCATACTGATCTTGGAGCATCTTCACTCGTGGATCATTCTTAGATATGCCAGCATCTTCAGCGTCATATACTGCCTGTAGCCTGGCCCTTGCTTCCCCTTCAAGTTTCGATAGCTCTATGCGTCGCTGAGAACGTTTCACCAATGCATCTTGCTTAGGGTTTGCAGTGCCAGAGTTATTGAAATTAATCGTACCATTGGCCGCGTTTTCTGAAGCTTTTGCCACCGAATTCATGTCGCCGATCAGCGTGGCAGCTTTGTTGCTGAGAGCCGCTAACGCCTGATTTTGTTCTGACCAGCCATCAAGGCCAAGCCATGACCACGTTCTTGCTCTTCGTGCATACATTTCTCCGGTTGACGTGAGATCTGCAATCTTCTGTGATGCCGTCTCTGTTTTGCCACTCAGCCTATCTATTGCTGCGCTGATGGAGTCAATAACCTTCACCATAGTTGCGCTAGCGCCCATGGCTTCGTTCATTTTCCCTATTAGGTTTTGAAGGGAAATTGTAAGGGAGTTGCTCGCTTGATCCATCGTTCTTGGGAGCTTAGAGAATTCATCGTTAACTGCCGATGACTGCTTCATGATTGCATTAAGTGCATCCTGAGCACTCAACTTCCCTTCGAGCATTGCTTGCCGCAACTGCCCCATTGATAGCCCCATACCAGCGCCAATCTGCCTTGCAAGTTCAGGCATTTGTTCAAGGATGGAGTTAAATTCTTCGGCTCTTACCGTGCCCGAAGAAATAGACTGTCCGAATTGTCTTAGCGCATTTGCCATCTCTTCTGTAGATGAACCGCCAACCCTGCCTATTTTCTGAAGCGTATCTGTTAATGCCAGTATTTGGGTGTTTGTTGCTCCTGTCCCTTTTAGCGCAGAGGTCATTGCCTCCCATAGCTTGGCCGTATCCCTGAGGCTAGCGCCGGTAGTCGATGCTATGGCCGTTAACGTTTCAAACGTAGACATTGCTGTTGCTGCGTCAGTTGATAGCCTGGTGATCCGTGACTGGAGTTGCGTGATATTATCGGCAACTGTCAAAAATGCCTTGCCGTAATCAATTATCAAAGCAACTGATATCGCGCTTGCAACACCGCTTAACACTGATTTAAACCCAGACATAGACCGACCAACACTATCAGCAGAGGAAGTCAGCCCATCGACTGCTTTAGATGAACGATTGGCTTGTTTTTCCATCTCCCCCAAAACAACAGCTGCTTGACGGCTACCTGTGACCATCTTTGCAGTTTCAATATCAACTTGGTAAACCAAGCTCCCACCGTCCTGCTCCGCCATTTACTGATCTCCGGGCATAAAAAAACCCCGGCTAAGCGGGGTTTATTTTCTTATGGTTAATATTTTACTTGCAGGCTTCATTACCTACATAATCGGCTATTGATTCTGGCACTATATCGCTCATATTCTGATCTGCGAGGGATGACTTCATTTGCTCCAGAGTCTCGCCATCACCCAAGTACTTTACTGTGCGATTAACGCAGTCATAAGCACGTTCAGAGTATGACACCCCGGAGCTACCCTCTCGCTTAGTAATAATGGTTTTCAGACCATCATGCTCTCCCTTGCCTAACACTGTATACACAGCTTTGGAATCGGTAGGTATTGAAATTTTATACTCTGCCGACATGGCTAATGGAGAAACAAACAATGCAAGTAAAAATAAATTCTTTTTCATAGATACCCCATATCAACCAGCCCAACCTTCCAACTTTCTCTTCGCCTCTATCTGCGCAAGCTTATCAAAGTCTTTTTGACGGCGCAGTATAACTGCGTACTGGCGGTACCCATGATGTGCTGGGTTGAAGAACTGTGGCCTTGGATGAGGCTTCCCCATCACAGAGCGATATTCTTCCACGTCTGCTTGATGTTTTGCCTTTAACGCTTTTAACACCCATGGAGCAAGTGCAATCTGTTGCTCGCACAATGCTATAGCTTTTTTAAGATGTTTGTCGTCAGCTCGAAGCTTGTAGTGCTTCTTAATCTGCTCCTGCAACCCGAAATGCACCTGAATGATCTTATCATTCGACAGATGCCGCAGGCCATCCAGCCACTCGTCCTCCGTCATGTCCCTACTCCCATCAATTAAAGATGGTGAAATCGTAGCAGAGGGTGCGGCGCTAGCAACGAAAAAGCCACAAGTTGCGTAGCATGAAGTCTTCAATCAAAAACGCTAAGCTATCCGAGAATTACTCACCTACCAGGAGAACGACAATGACAGTAAGTGCTGAGGATTTACGGAATGGCTGCCAATGGCTAGCCAGGGAGCTAACCAGAATAGAGCAGTTGAACCGACCATTAACTATCGATGAGTTTTTCAAGCTGTCTGAGGATGGGGCATTTATCAAAACCATTTTCAAAAAATATGGCCACTTCACGATGGGCATCCATATGCTCAATCCAGTGCATGAGTATTGCAACAAGGAGTTGTTGATGTATATGGAGGATGCGCTGGCTCGTCACTCTAACGTTATAAAAAGCGAAACCTATGGTGTAGTGGATAACGCCTATCTTCTTGCTATCAACGTACTCTTTTCCATATCACGTGAAGCAGACGATTTCTAAGCAAAAAGTCCTCATGAATGCGATAACCCGAGGTTAGGCACATGGATAAATTTGACCGAACCGTTCAGAGAGAGCTATTGCAGTATCTCTGCGACATCTACCCAGAAACACCAGACAGTAATTTAATGGGTGAGTTTGCCAATAAATTCGGCAGCATAAACATCTTAGCCGCCAACATTCTGTATCTTGCAGATCACGGGCTTCTTGAGGCAAGAGTAAGTAATGAATTAGGTAGCCGCTCTCCCAAAATCGTCTATGCATTCACAAAAATAACCAGCAAAGGCATTGATTTCATTCGAAATGATGGTGGACTAGGAGCAATTCTTAACGTCCAGACTATAAGACTTCATCGCGATTCTGTTGTTGTCCTCGAAGACCTAATCGCAATATCTAACATGAGCGATGCGGAGAAGGATAAAGCTAAATCTACCCTTGGTGCGATGTCGACGGAAGCGCTCAAGACGGTGGTTCAAACGGTAACGGCTGCTGGCATTTCTGCCTTACTGGTAAAGTGACAAATCGGCAAATAAAACGCCACAGCATTTCGCGCCAAAAAGCAAAAAGCCCACTCGAGTGGGCTTGTTCACACTTAGTACTGTCTCTCTGCGCGCTTCATCATTCTGTCACCGGGTGATTGTGTTTTGACAGACAGGGGAGCGACAAACTCCTTCCACTCGTTACTACCTGGTTGCTCAGCCACTGGCTTGCTGTTCAACTGATAGTCATCATTCTTGCTGGCGCAGCCTGAAAGGGCAATCACGCCCAGAGCAATCAATAGCGACTTACGCATTTCTATATCCCTATAGGTAATAATTCGCTAAATGATAACAAATCTCACTTGAGGGATAAAGTCTGGTAGCCAGGAAGCAAAAACCCACCTGTTGGGCGAGCTAAGCCGTGAAGTGCTCAAGCCTATCGAGATCTTCATCAGAGAGCTCTATAAAGGTATTTTCGGCTAGGTCGATAAGACGAGGTAGCATTGCATCGATTCGCTGATGCGCATCAGGAGATACTAACGCTAGTATCTGGAAGTAGTCATCATCATAGAAGTGTCTGGCAAAGACGAGAAAGTTATTGCTTGTCCGTCTATTTATCGGGACATGTGATGGCCATGGGATATCATCAGGCATTCTGATATGAAACTTCTCAATCCCCGCTGCCATGGCATTTGCATTTCTTTCAAATCCACCACGACAACCAAGGAGTGCCGACGTTGGTAAATTAGAAAGGCACCTTGCAACAATCTGTGCAAAGTGCCTAGCAGTTGGATCAGTACATAAATCTGCAGTGATGCTAACTTTGATCATTCTATGACCAGCGAGGGGTGTCCACCCCAAGCATCATATGAGATTTGTTGATGAGACGAATTACATCGTCATTTGTAGTGTTATCAGCCAGCAATTGGGAGTTATCAACAACAGTATTTGCCTGACGAATCTCCGTGGCAATCTGACTAGCGCTGCTTCTTAACAGAGCCAAACTGCGCATCATTTGCTTTTTGGCAGGCTTTAGCATTGCATAATTACCTGACCAAGCCTCTGAGCTTTCGGCTATATCAAACATGTCACGAGTAAGGTTTATGCAGTTTGTTGCAGCTACTGCCAGTGTATCCAGCGTTGCGTCATAACCAGCAGGGAAGTCACGTGCATCGATTTCTCCATCTCGCACTGAAGCAAGATGTTCCATGCCTTTCTCTGCTATCTGTTGCAGCTTGTTTGCGTGTTGCTGTACCTTTTGGCATCGCTGAAATGCGTCGACTGCAGAAAGCACTTTAGCTTTTTTGCATTCCGCCGCAACCAAAGGCATAAAAGCACCATGAACCTCGACTTGCGCCTCGGTTAGCAAAGGTGCAAACGCTGCTGCCATTGCTGTGATGCTAAGAATCATAATTATCTCCGATAAAAAAACCACCGAGAAGAACTGCGTCGGTGGTGATAACCGCAGCTATCTAAAACGGAGTGTATTACCTTAATGGTGATCTTTCAATGTCGACAAGCGGATTCGTTTACCTTGGATTGCCCTAAATCGCTCTGAATTGCGTTGTAGTGACTTGTACAGCGCCACTGTACACCGACATTAGCGAAAAATGCGTTATCTGATTCGTTTTACACTTCGTTTAAAGGCTATGAATTTTTTTGTGTTTTCATCATCGCCTGCCAGCGTTTGTCATCTTCGTCCATGACCTGGTCATATTCTTCACGTGTGAAGCCTTTCTGCTCAGGATACTTGGCGGCAAGTAGTTGCTGAAACTCGGTCATCGTGAGCTGCTCCGCTTCGGCGCGTGGCATGTTGAAGTGGTTCCGTGCGGCGCTGATATACTCAAACGCGTTGAACTCGTTCACGTAGCTGTTTGACTCATGACGCTGCAGCTTTCGCACCTTTGCCTTACCGATGATACCGTGAGTGATGAGAGCCTGCCCGAGTACGATAATATCGCTGGGCGGCATCTTACCGCGGAGATACACAAATGCTCGCCTTCCTCTTTTGCTTGGACGCAGTTCACCCACCAGCGCACTGATATCATCATCACAGCATGCTTGCATGACTATCATTCCGGCATAGATGGCATCGCTACTGAATGAGGGTGCATTGATGTATTCAAGTAGCCACGCAGGGATCGCGCCATATGCTTCTATGGCGGCTTCAAGCAACCTCGGTGCATCACTGGTATGAAGTTCGGCAAATCGCTCTACAATCGCCGCTGGCGAACCTATGCGGGACATGTTGGCGAATGATGGCCTGAAGAAGTAGTCGCGGTCTGCATCAGAGATCAGCATCTCGCCAATTTCGGTGAACGGTATCATTGATTAAACCTCGAATAATTATCATCAAGGGCACATGCATGCCCTTTGTGATAGTTACGCGGTGATAGTGATCGCGCTGCTCGATGTCTTAGCACCATCGTTAGAGGTGAAAGTGATAATCGCCGACCCTGCGGAAACCCCGGTGACCAGACCTGATTGGTTAACCGTAGCCTTGCCGGTTGCGGAAGATGACCAGGTACCGGTTTTATCACTTGCATCAGCAGGTAGAATCGTAGGAGTTAGTTGCTGGGTGGCCCCTACGGCAATGCTTGCGGTTGCCGGGGTAACAGTTACGCCGGTAACCGGAATATCATCACCAACTTCAAACACCACCGTATCGGCATCAGCTACTTTCCACTCACCAGAGAAAGTGGAAATATCAGTGCCGCCGAAATCACCAGACCAGGATGTAGTGTTGAAATACCCCATGATGTAAGTGCCAGAATCTTCGCCAACGAAGTCGAAACGAAGCCATAAGGTTGGCTGCCGTCCCGCCTGCACTTCATCAAAAATGTATTTGGAGATATGAATCGCGCCGATCTCCGTGGTTTTGTCCTTCTTACGGAACTCACCTTCCCCGGAAATGGTGAAATCCATATTTGTGACAAGGCTCTCCACAAGCCCTTTGGTGTCGTCTGCCTCCGACGTCACCGTATTAGGGGAGAAGTCGAACCCTTTAGTTGTCAGCGCGCCAAGGCGCTTCCAGTCACTAAGGGCTGGCAGTGCGTCAGCACAACCGAATGCAGCACGAAGAACGGCAACTTTACCGATCAGCTTGCCGGTGTCATTTGGACAACCTTGCATGTGTTACCTCTTCAAATAAAAAAGGCCGCCCGGAGGCAGCCTGATGGATAGATATGTGCGGTTATTCGCCGTAGGTGCAGCAGACCAGCAGTCGGTAAATGATACGGCCTTCTGCCGACACAATAGGTGCAGGGAGCCCACCAAGTAACCTCATGGCCCCAACACAACTATCAGCACCTTCCTGGTCACTGATGAAATCAGCAATTCTGTTCGCTGCAGCATCTGCTTCAGCGTTCTTGCCTTTCGCGCCAACTACATCGACCATCACGAAAAAATCACCACCACGGTCATGCTGAACGTCAGATCCACCGCCTGAGCGGAACACAATGAAGGCATCGGATGGCTTACCTGTGTCATTCCACATCAGAATTTGGATGGTGAAGCCAGCAGTCAGCCCTGCATCTTCGAAGTGGTCGCGGAGGCGGCGATACATTGGAGGGGTCACAGCTTCATCTCCTTCCGGATTATGTCATCCACCTGGCGTCGAGTTCTCTCAGCTGCTTTTGTAAGAAATTTGGGTTCGCCAGACGGATCCCAATAATTACCTCGGTTTTTTGGCCGAGGCAGTCCCTTCATGATGCCACTGGCGTTGTGAACGTAGACGGCATAGTTAGCGGAGTACCCAATGCGGCCAGTAATGCGCGTACCGTTTATCATGGTTTCTTGGAACTGAGAATTCACCAGGGTGCCGGTATCCATCGGTGTCATCAGTGCTGACTCAGCACCGATAATGAACATTGCGGATTTGATTGCCCTAACCGCTTTACGTGTCCGAACATCCTCTACGACAGCATCCAAGCGTCGCTGTGCCGCCTTGATGCCCTTTATCTTTACACCCATGGTTAGGCTCCAGTAAGGATGGCGATGTCTTCAGCGAGGCGCTCAAACGTGTCTGCATACCGTACTACCTGTATCACCTCATCAGCACCTGCAGCGATTGGGTCTACAGCTGTAGACTTTCCAATTAGGAGGTAGTCGCCAGCCTTAGTCCCTGTGAACTCAGTCCAGACGGTGTTTTTTACCGTTATCTCCGAACCGATATTGCTCAGTTTTTTCGATAGCCCACCTTCGTAATCGCACATAATGATTTCAGGTGTAGCCCACCCGAGCGGATCCCCTGCTTCACTGATGCCAAGGCTCCGCCAGAAAGTGGCCTCCGCCGTATACGACCAATCAGCCACTGAAGACATATCACTCCCTCCAACTAACCACTGCTGGATGTTCTGCTGCGATTCTTGGGCAGTTAATTGCCCATTCACCGCGGTTATTCACGAACCCCGTGGTTTGCTTATTGGTATCGGTTTTTATCCAGACTCGCTCAAACGGCTTGGGTAAACGCTCAACAACCGGCACCCACACCATCACTTACCCCCACACATACAGCCGCCTTTCCCGATCCAGAGACCAGCGAAGGCTTTGTTTGTTGGGTCAGGTGGAGTTATCGATGTCGCACAACCGTATTTGTCGAGTCCGCGCAGCAGGTTAATCGCCCCCTTCCAGCGGTCGGAGAATGCTTGATAACGGAATGAACGTGACGCGCCACTTGGCGCTGTTTGCGAGCTGATGTATTTATCACCCTGGCCCAACCCCATCAGCGCCAAAAGGTAAAGTTGAATGAGCAACGCTGTCGATGCCGGGTAATGCTCGTCCAGACACGCCTGAATACTGTTAGCCTGATCCACCAGCTCGGACAGGACGAAATCAGGTAGAGTGATACCCTGTGACTGCAAGTATTCTTTGGCCTGTTCGATAGTCACCATGGCTGATTCCTGAAAGAGTTACCCCGCCGAAACGGGGCATAAAAAAACCGCCTTTAGCGGCGGCTGTTATTCAGCAGGGAACAATTTTTCAAGTTCACCATCAGGCAGCAACTCGGCAAGCCGATCCGCACCAAGGTTACCCTTGAATTCGATACCCAGCTCAGTCAGCCGGTTCGCAATAGTCTCTTTCCGAGACTTGGTTTCGTTACCCGCTTCAGGGGTTGCCGGTGTCAATTCACCACCAGCCTCACCAAGCATCGGCCGAACGTTGGATTTCAATGCTGGATGCAGTTTTTCCAGCTCCAACACATCACCGACTTTCACGCCATTCCAGGGGCGAATTACTTCGTACTTAGCCATGCTCACCTCTTACGCCAGATCGGCACCGTAGACAACACCGGACAGGCCCTGATCATCTGCGGTGATTTGCAGACCTTCAGCGGACATGATCTGGAAGTTATAGTTAACGTTCGGCAGTGGGCGCGGCAAAGGAATAACCCCCTGAGCCATACCAACCAGAGGTGAGATCACGTCTTTGCGGCGGACATAGGCGATGAACTCATTACCTTTAAGTGCAAACGTAGGACGGATTTCTTTTACTGACGCAAACGGTAGAACAGCTTGCAAAACGTTGCCGCTAATCACGCCGTTGACGACATAAGGTTGTGCAAGATTCGCCCAGATTTCGTCACTAACCCACATAACGTCATACTTGGAAACCTTGTTCGCACGTGCGTTGGAACCAAACGCGCCTTTACCAAAGAATTCAATCCATTGCACAGCATTAGCCGAGGTGAGGTCGATATTGGCTCCACCCGCCCCTGCACCAAGGTTAATCTTCTTGGTGTTGCGATGGTTCTTCATACCCTGGGCCTTGTAGCCCTGAACTTGGATTTTTTCATCGCCGCTCAGGTAGTAGGCAACCCGGCGTTTATTAACTTTACGCAACTTAGCCGACTGAGAATCTAGCACCAGATCGACACCTACAGAATTAAGACCTGCAGCATGTCTCCAGTTGACTCCGTAACCGGAAGTGAACACAGGAATTGGGTCGCCGTCGCTATCGTAGTCAGTATGATCGAATGAGAACGGAGCCTGACCGTCAATGCTTACTGATACATCATCAGCAATATCGCCGACAACGTTATAAAGCTTTGCAGTTTTACCAACAGAAAGAACCGTCTGGATACCCATCAAATCGTTGATGATTTCCATGCCGTCTTCCTGGTCGCGCAACTGCAAGATCTGGTTATCGATCTCAGCCCAGAATTCGCGAGCGAAGCCACCGACCGCATTACACGCCAACATTTCCTGCGTCATATGCGCACGGTTTGCAGCAATCATGGCATTGTGCTGAGAATTCCAGATATTTCGGTTAGCCCACAGCTCATTCCAGTGACCACCGAGGCGGCTGTTTGCAGCCAATGTTTCTTTGGAGAAATACATATTTTTTCCTTTTACGGTGCAGACGCTGCTGCGACGGTGCCAACGCGCATACGTACGCGAATGAAATCGGTAGTGCTGGCCGCAATGGTTGCTTCATCCTGGCTATAGCCGATTACTGAGTCAGTATCAGCGGTTGCCAGCGTGAATTGACCATTTGCGCCGAGCTTGATCGGGCTGTCCTTTTTATACGCACCAGGTACACACAGCAGAGCCAGTTCACGGCCTTCTTCCACGTAGTTACCTACTGCAGAGTCACCGGCAGGGACAGCTTCCGTGATTTTCAGGCCCTGGTGATAAGCAACGTCGATGATGTAGATACGGCCTTTAAGCGCGGATGCCTGAGCAAACTCATCGCTGGCGTTGATGACAGCAGCAGTGCCTGGCAGAAGTGCCGCGGCAGTGGAGCGGGTTTCGGTCTTGTACAGAGACTGACCGTCGATGTTTACGCGACGATAACGTGGCATTGGATAGCCCCCTTATTTGAAGTATGCATCGGCAGCAGGCGCGCCGGTTTCTTGCTGCTGCTGGCCGGAGTTACCTGCCAGAGGAGCGGCTTCGCCTAGAGACTTGAACATTACGTCCAGAGCGTCACCTTTGAGCGCGTTGGCTACGACATCGCCATGAACCTTCGCAACAGCTTCACGCTTGGTTTTCTCCTCAGCGCGAGAGTTGGCGGTGAGTGTTTCGGCCAGTTGGTTATGGTTGGTCTGCAGCGCATCAACTTTGTCAGTGATTGGCTTTAGCGCCTCGGCGAAGTTGGCAGCCAGGCCTTTGCCGATTTCGGTGATCAGCTCTTGTTTCTCTTCAGTGGTTAAAGGCATGTCGCCCTCCGTTTGGTGGTTTGGTGCAGGTTGTCCCTGCGGAGTAAATAAGGATTTAACTTTGTTGGCGACGACCGTCACCCAGGACTCTTGGCGCGCTACCGGTGTGCCTGTATCGTCAAAGGTGATCTTCCCGCCGTCAGAGGAATAACCGTAAACCTGCGCGGTTCCGCCATTACGCATGATTACGACTTGCGAATCGGTAAAGTCAGCAACCCACGCGTACTCATTTTCACCAGGCGCAAATTTTGCTTTCGCGGCCCTATCAAGCCGCAATTCGCGATCACGATAAGACTCACCCACCAACGCACCAGAATTAGCCTTGAGCGGCGTCGCAAGGTCGGCGTTAACCATCAGACCAACGCCCTGCTCAGGAGTCGCTGCACCTACCTCATGCAACAGAATGGCGTCGTGATCCATGCCGTGAATTTTCGCTACCCATTTGGCACCGGTAGACTTCTGCTGCTCGTTTGGCTCCAACTGGTCAAGGAATACCGCTACGCTTGTATGAATCGGGGGAACGTCTTCACCACGCTCAATTGCAGCGACACGTTCGATCAGTTCCCTGCCGCCTTCGCTTTGATTGGCGGTCTGGGTATCCACCCATTTTTCCAGGTAAATTCGGTTGCCTGATTTTTTAACGTTCCTGTTCCAAGCGCCGATATGGCCCTGGTTGATACCTTCAGGAGAAAAGGCGGAGATGAACGCGCCGTTGAGTTGCGGATGCCCTAATGGTGCCAGGGTGCCTTCCAGCCCTGCGTAATGAGCATCTATTTCGCTTGCCGTATAGAGACCGTCATTCATGACGACGTTTGCCGGTAGCGTGTAGCTTGGCAAAATAAGATGTTCGCGCCCGTTGTACGTCTCACGACGGATAGCCTGACTGTTTACCTTGGTGGTTACGTTAACTTGAACTTTCATGGATTAACCCTCTGCCCATTTGTAGCCTCTCTCCTTCATGTCACTTAGCGTCTGCTTGGCTTTATCGATGACAGAAGGGGTGAGAGGATTCCCTTTTTCATCCACCAGCACGGAAATCTGAGAGCACTTGCAGTTGATGGCGTTGCCGTTTTTGGTGTACCACTCCCTAACCTCATCTTGTGTGTACAGATGAGCATGCCTGGCGGCGTGTGTGGCGCGGGTCGTGGGGCTTAGTGCAGAGATGTGCATCAGCTTTGTTTTGATGCCGTAGCGGTCTTGAGCGTCTTGTGCTTCGTCCCAGCGAGCGCGCCGGAGTGCGGTGGTGATTTCCGTTCTGGCGATACGATTAGCACGCCGGGTTTCAATGCCGGTTTGCTCGTTCAGGTTTTTAGCTACGTCCCGCGGATTGAGCCCCCTGGCAATGCCATCTGTCAGAATGCGTGCCATATCGCTTTTAACCTGAGCACTGAGCCCTTTCATCTCTTCGAACTCACGCGCTCTAACCAGAATCAGGCGAAGTTGATATGGCTCGCTCAACAGGATATTGGGAACATCCTGCTGACCGGCAGCATAAGCAGAGGATTGCTGGGAAAGGTTGTAATATTCCTGAGCGGTGCCACGCTGGTATGCCACGGAAACGTAGCGCCCAAAGAACCAGAGGTTAAACTCCCCGCCTTCCAACAAAATGTCATCCACCAGCGCCTCTCCGTTCTGCAGCAACATTGAGAGAAGGCCCTGATCAAGTCGGAAGGTATAACGTTCGTTGACTACTGGTTCTGAGGGGATCCGGTGAAGAATATCGATGTAGCCTTTCGTTATCAGCTTCATGCGTTTTGCAAACTCACGCATGGCACCTCGCTCAAGCTTATCGACTCCAGTGGGGTCTTTGATGTTACTCGGCAGTATTGGAGGCTTAGGTTTCCTCGTCATCCCCTGTTTCTCCAAGCGGATTACCGCTTTCGGTCTCGAATCCTGCAGCAGTTCGAACTTCGTCACCACTGAATGGGGCCACGTCTCCACTTTCCACCATGGCCTTGTTCACCTCAGCCATAGTTTTGGAGTCTGCCAGGCGTTCAGCGCGCGTCTGCTGATTGAGGTCATCCCAGATAACCGTCTTCTGTCCAACTGAATCGATAATGTTCAGGTCAATCAGCTTGTCGCAGAAGTCCTCAATTTCGAACGACAGATCGCCGCGGCGGCTCTGGCAGCGACCGTTCATATACTTCTGGTCTTCTGTGCTTGAGCGCTCAGCCTGTTGGTTCCCAACCAGTATCCGCGTCGGGATATCAACGCCAGCAGAGGCCGTCTGCAGGTTTACGTTATAGGTCGGGCTGGGATCTGATACCGGGGAAACCAGAGAGGTTACACTGGCACCTTGAAGACTCATCAACACGTCGTTGCCGCGGTTCATCTCACGAGCTGCTTCGTTGAACTTGTCCTGCAACTCATCAACACTTACGCCATACATTGACGCGAGACTGCCAAAGTCGATCTCTTTGTCGAAGCTAAGAGCAAGCTGGCGCGCTGCGTTCTTCAGGAATGACTCGCCAGATCCGCCTTCTACTTTCTCCAGGCTGACGAAAGCGTTATACGCAGGCTCCAGGAAGCCAATAGCATCGTCGGTGTAGTCACCGAGGATAAATATTCGGTCAGGATGAATATCAACACGGCGGGTCGAACCATTCGACAGGCGTTCGGTGTACTGCCACATCTTCGGCTTGCCATAGGTTTTCGAGTTGAGCCCACCATCCCATTCGCTAACATTCAGCGAACCCGCCCAGGCCACCGTAACTTTTTCAAGCCCGCGGCCTTTCGTTACTTCGATGTTCCATGGCTTGTCGTCGCGAATATGCAACAGAATGCCAGAGTAACGACCTACAAGGCGTCTACGGTCAGCATCCGAAAAAGCTCTCCACAGCCGATTCGAGAACACCTGTTTGAGTTTTTTCTCCCAGGCTGTTTCCTCGCGTTTCTCGTCTGACTTATCACCCTCAATAATTTCCGGGTTGGTTTGCCAGCACTTCCCCACCAGCTTTTCTACTGCGCCATGAGCAATGCCGCCACGGCGATAAAGCGAATAGAGGTTTTCATAAGTGATCTGGTCAGGAAAACCGTATTCACACCATGCTGAACCGCGCTTGTTATCCAGGCCCATCGATGGCCCCAGCATCCCCATACGGGCACGCTCAATCCTGGCGTCGTTCAACGCGTGGTTGACGGCCAGTTGGAGGTTTTTATTCATGTTGATTCCGTTGTGGGGTTATTACCGGAGGCGTTTAGGGAGCATCATTCCCATACTCTGAGGTTTGTGTTTGATATACCCGTCTAATCCATATCGAACACCATCCCAGCAGTGGTTGTTCTTATCTTCTATCACTGGCAGTACTTCACCCGTAGTCCTATCGGTCTTGTATGAGTACAGGCGAGCTTCCTTCGCTGTTTCTTTGCAGCGTGGATGAATGATGATCTGCTTAAAGCCTCTGAGGCAGGTTATGCCATCCTCAACACTGCCAGACCACTTCTGAGCTGCAGCGATGTTGAAGCCTTGCGCCTTGATATGGCTAATAGTTTCAGGTCGTGAGTTGTCAGCCTTGATCGGCCATTTCCGCGCCTGAGGTATGCCTGGGAATTTCGCCTCGTCAGTGACCTTCCAGTCTTCAATCTGCTTAGGCTTCGCACCATCGATTCCTGCGTAAAACTTCCACATGTCATCCAGCTCGACACCGTGGCCGTAAGCCTCGTATTCGATGTACAGATTGCTGTTGAGAATGAACATGCGGATAAGCGTGCTCGGGTCTTTCGCAAAACCGAAGTCCCCGCCGAATAACAGCCGTTCGGCCTGTTCCCATAAGTCATCAGCAAAGCTTTGGACAACATACTTATTCGCCAGTACCTGCTTATCGGAGTTTTCGAGGTAAGCACCTTCCCATATCCACGCGTAATCGGCGTAATCGAGGTTTTCAAGGTCTTCCCGTCTTTCCTCTTCTAGCACTTCAGGGAACCACGGATTGTCGCTAAAGTTCATCTCGACAATCATCGAACTTTTCGGCGGATTCTTTCTGAAAAGTTTATCGGTAGCGCTACCGTCTTTCTCCGGGTTCCATGTCACCCAAATTTCTGAGCCTTTTTCACGTACAGTCGGCCTAAGTTTCTTCCAGGCTGTTGCAGATACCGACTCAGCCTCATCTACCCAGGCTACCAGAATTCGCGCTTTAGACTTGATGCTGTCGAGATTATGGCGCAGACCGCAAAACACATAGCTGACATTGCGATTTTTGGTGCGAATGTACTTTTCACCAATATCGAAGTAGTCATCCAGCCAAGGCACTGACCTGATCGCCTGCTTAACTTCCTCCATGGATGACTCTTCCAGAGAGTTCATAAACTCGCGCGCGCAGAGAATGACCCCGCTTAACCCGCTTTCTGCTGCCTGGTAGGCTTTGACTGCGCTCATCAGTGCAAACGTGCGCGTCTTGGCCGAACCACGCCCACCATGAGCACAGCGGTAACGAATCCCCTCCGTAGCGAAAACAGGTACAAGTTTGGCGGGGATTTGTAGGTCAACCTGGCTTTCCATTAGTTGGTTCTACTCCCACCAGTCTGATTGTCGTTGGCCTCGGCGTCATGCTCCCGTCAGGGCTGGTGTGCTCTACCTTTTGTTTATTGCTATAGGCTTCACCAACCTCTTTAGCCGCCTGCTCCATTAGCTGAGCAGTCATCCCGTAGTTCTTTACTTTCTCGGTATTGGCCGCCATGCGGTCGAGAACCCGCAACCGGTAAGCCTTATTGGCTATCGGAATATCTGATATTTCGCTCTGGAAGCGCTCGCGGGTGACACTAAATAGATCTACCCATTTCTTGGCTAAACCTTTTCCGCTAACCTTTGTTGGATCATGTGATTCAACCTGCTGTCGCGTTACAGCTAAGCTAAACTCTTTTTGGACAGAAGCTACTACTTGAGACGGTGCATCAAACGATGCAAGTGACTGGATAATGAAGGCTTTTACCTCTGATTTTAGTGCGGCCATATTTCACCATCCGTCCTAACCTGTCCAAAATTTACGCCAGTCGCAGCATGCAAGTCCCGCATGCCCTGGCAATGTTTAGGTGCGCCACCTCCGCAGGCTTATTTGCCGCATCAACCAGTTCCTGAACTTCTACGCTGGCCCCATACCGACGAACCACACCAACAAACTCTTCAACGTCGTGTCCGCGCAGCTTGAGCACCGGTTGGCCTTCCTTGTTGAATTTTGGTGCACCGAAATCGTCTGTCGCCTGCGCGATGTGGTACAGCTCATGCTCTACCAGGGCGCAGAACTCGGCATCAGAGCACTGAGCGCAGTAATCTGCCGCCAGCGTGACGATGAACTTCGGCACATCGCCGAACCATTCATGCATCTGCTGCTCCATCCTGGCCTTTTGCCAACCACCGGCACGCATAGCCACCTCTTCAGCCTGCCCGAGCACATAGCGCCCTTTCTTCTCGAACGCGGATGAGGCCCACATAAACCGCATATCGGCATCCATCAGGTGAGAATGGTCAGGGTTGTGCAGGCTGCCGGTGTCACTCAGGATTTGGCTATGTACCCACTCCTGCACTTCATTTGCTGGAACAAGGCCGATGTATGGCATCAGTTGATGTGACTCTATGAACTGCAGGGGCGGATGTGGCCGCCGGTCATGGCTTTCATCCGGCATTTGCTTTGCCATGGCTTTCTCCTGCTGGTTGTCATTAGCATTGAATTAGCCACTCACTGAATGGCTGCTGCGATGCTCACTCTGCCGATGGCTCAAAGAGCATCAGAGCTTCTTTGCTTTCTTGAACTGCCTTTGCGGTGCGTGAAATAACATCGCTGTAATCCATGGCAAAGCGGTTGTATTGCTTTTCAAAAAGCTCAGCTTTAACCGGATCATCATCTACAAATTTAATGGCGCTGGCAGCTGCTGCGGTATCGTAACTAACAAGGGTCAAGAGCTTGAGGCGGATACTCTGCGCCTGGGTAATTTCTTTCGTTTCGGACATTTAAAATCTCCAGATTACAGGCATAAAAAAACCCGCCGTAGCGGGTCGTTATCGAAGTTCTGTTACTTCTTACCGTTGGCTTCTGCCATTTGCAGATAAACCGGCGCGGAACCGTTAGGTAGCCTTTTGCTCACCTCTCGGTAATGCGCTACACGCTCACGGAAGTATTCACGCAGATGCTCCGGCTGCTCTCGCTCCACCTGCTCAGCGATAACCGGCTGGTTCATGCGCTCTTTGTACGCTACGCCTGACGCTGCAAGGTCAACGTTCACCTTGTCCATTTCTTCTTTTGGCAGATTGCCAAGATTGTATGACATGGGATCCTCCTATTGGGGAGGATTATACAACAGTAATATCAATTGCACTCATTGAATGATTTTTTCCACTACCATTTAACTTAAAATACGTTACCTTTCAAAATTAACGTTGAGGAAATTTTTCATCCGATTTTTACAAGACCTGAAAACATATAGTTCTGGACCTCCATTCCTTCACCCAATCGCTTCTCTATATCAGCATCCCCTTTGATTTTCTCTAACCATTCATCATATGCCAAACAAAAATTATCACAAAAAACTATAGCACTCAGTTGCAATACGCCCTGAATTAAATTCCTATCAGCCATTGTGTGAGAGAAGTGAAACTTATGGCCTTTTACCTCATTCGTTCCGGTATGCAAGACCGCGTTTCTTAATTTCCAGCACATCTCATCAGTAAAAGCCAAACTCCCAACACCCTGTAATTTTAGCATATTAACAAACCCTTCATCCATCCCATCCAATACGTGTGGGGTAGTGACTTTCATTAATTCATATTTATTGTCAGGAGCGTAATATTTATTTAGATTTTCTCGAAACCATCTTTTATATCTAACGCCATTTTTTTCTTTTGGCGTTTCGATTGCCCCACATATATCTGGCAACGCCAAAGCTAAAAACAATGCGCCAAAATAGTTCTCGCTTTCAATAGAGATCTTTATTGCTTTAACTATCGGTTCCATTATGATTTTCACTTTTTTGAATTTACACAATGATAACAATAGTCATATTTTTTGTAAACGCTCATTTTATAGTATTAATAATGCTGCATAGTTACATGCTTGTTATCTAATTAAAACCGGCGTATTTCTAGTAGCTGGTTATTCGCCTTGTCGAGCGCAGCCAGCAACGGGGCAATCCACAGCACCGCCTGACAGTATGTCAGCGGACCGGAGGCAGTGGTGCCAGCACCGGTTGCGTCAGCGTCGCCGGTATCGGCTGGCATTGCGCGGGAACGTAAACGGTGCGTGTAGTTGAGCAGCCCACCAGCAATAGCGGTAGGCACAGCCAAATCGCACGTTGGCTGATTCTTGAGGATCGTCCGGTATTCAATTTCTTTCCCCTGGGTGGCCGCGTCGGTAGTTATGCCGTACTGACTTGCAGTAGTGCTGATTTCGTTGGCGCGCTGGAACTGAAACGCCTGGGTAGCAATGGTGGTCGCCTGCAGGCTGTTATCGCTTTGCAACTGCTTAACCTGTACACCAGCCTCTACAGCGTTTCCGTGAAAGTAGAACGCCAGCCTGCCAGCAACAATCAACGCCACCAGCAACAGACCGATCGCCATCGTGCGAATGCTGAATGAGGTGTTCATGACAAAAACATCTCACGCTCTGCCGCACGACGCTTCACCAGCCCAGGCATAACCTTGCCACCAGAGTTTTTCCATTTGGGAAATTCATCCGCCGCGCCTTTTGTATCACCGGCGTTGAATTTCTTCACCAACGTTGAGCCTGCAAACGAAGATCCACCGATGTTGAATGCCAGCGATACCATTGCGTCAAATTGGTTCTGCGTCATTGGTTGCTTAATAGCGCCGTTTACCGTCAACTCAAACACGGCCAAGTCATCAGAAAGGTATTGCTCTGCCTGCTCCTGCGTGATGCGGTCACCCTGCTTCACGCCCTTGGTGTGGCCCCAGCCAATCGTCCACGGCTTGCCGCCAGTGCCGGGGTCTGGGTATGCCACCAGGCGAAGGGATTCAAACCCCTTGATGAAGCCGCGCCCCTTGTTGCTAATCTGCATTTGCTTCTCCTGATGCCTTATTAAGAAAACGTCTTTCCAACGCCTTGATAAGCGAAGCACCAGACCAGCCAGCCATCCCGCAGACACCGCCCATCACCTCAGACGGCCAATCGTAATGCAGTGCAATCATCACCATGGTCAATCCAGCAAAGATAGACACGAAGAGTTGCAGAAACAGCGTGCGCCAGCTGAAGGCCTCGCCGTTCAACACCTTGAACGAGTAACTGGCTATGGCACCCAGCAGGGTCATACCAAACGCAATCAGCATTGATAGGATGTTGGGTTCGTTCTTCCAGGGCATTTTCATAACCTCCCCCTTCCGGGGCTCTTTCCCGGTGTCGGGTTATGGATAGGGATCAGCCACCAGCCGTAAACGAGTCGGCGATACGGGGTGTGCCAGGTGTGTGTCGGATGTTGGCTGGGGCTGAAAACGAGAAAACCCCGCCGAAGCGAGGTTTATAAAGTTGATAAGCTACGTGACTGCGTAACCACTCTTATCACAATAGCCAGTAAAATTCGTAACGAAAAGCGCAATTTTACGCGACTGCCAAAATTTCTGTTTTGTTGGTCCAGGCGTCCATCTCGAGTGTTGCGCCTGTCATTGCTAGGCATCCCTCTATAAAGCTCTCAGCCATCATCAGCTTTTGTCTTATATTTCCCTCTGAAACCTTCCATCTGCGGGCGATCTCCGATTTAGACACCCCATAGCGATAATGGAGCATGATTACGCCAAGCTCTTTCTCATCGCGAACTTTCTTCAGTCTACCTACTGCACCATCAACAATCAGACCGTCATTATCGCAGCATGAAGGTCTACTCTTGCTCGTATTCGCCAGTAGGCCTTTAAACCCTGCAGCAATCGGCGAGTAGTCTACGCCGCTATTATCTTTCGCCCACTGCCCCCAACGCTCTAATACCAACTGGATATCTCTCATATAATTTCCTTGATGATTATCTCGCCGGCATTACCCCAGCGTTTGGTTACGCGGACATCCCAAACGGCGCAATCCTCAGAGTAGATGGCGTCCATAAGGGCTTTTAATAGGTTGTCTGCATCTGGCTTCTGCTGATGCGGCTTACCGGCCATCTCAGCGCGTTTCTTCTTGCTCCAGCTATCTGGCATGGGTAATACAAACGTCACGTGATAGCCGCTCTCAGGCAGCGAGATACGATGTAATCTCACCTCGTCGCAGAATGCCCGGTAGCGGAGAACTGGCGGGCGCTTGGCCCACCGGTCTTTTTGTGTTTGCCGCGGCTTCGGGATCGGGACTATGTTGTAACTCTTCATCCCAATGCTCCCACGCCGTAGGAATATTCCATGAACTGGGCCAGTAAAACGGTCTGACAGCCGTGCTCTGCTTCCCACGCATCCGGGTTGTCATGTAGCTTGCGGTGACAGTCGCGGGCTAACGGGATTGTCTGGTAGTCGCTTGGCTTAGTTCCCATGCCGCCCAGGCCATGCCCGATAATGTGGTGCGGGTCATCAGCGCGGCGTCCGCAGCCACAACAACACATTTGCGCTTTAACCCAGCGAGTCCATTTGCTGTCTTCGACGCGGGTCAGTTTAGGGCGCAGCATGAAAGCCTTCGGCGGCTCAGGGTCAACGGTGAAAACCTTAATCGCGGTCTTTGTTAAAATCTCGGTAGGTGCTGGCCCAACCACCATGTCTGATTCTTTTTTCTGGCCTGACACGAAAATAGGTTTCGGCAAGCCGAGTAATTGCGCTGATACGTCATTAGGGATTAAATCAACCACCCCGGAAATGGTCGCCCACATAACAAGCTCAGGAATTGTCAGTTGCCCTTCTGACTTGAGCCGCCACTTTGCGGTTTCAACAACCCAGCGCGCCATGTTCACGTTCGCTATTGCATCAAGCTTTGGCGATGTATGCCCGTCAGTCTTGTTGTCACAGCTCCAGCAGATACGCATAGCGGCATGACCATAACGACGGGTTTCCAGTTGACGTGGTTGTTTATCTCCGCAGTACTGGCACCCCATGAAACGCGTTGCCCAGGCTTCCATCGAGTTGATGCCACCAGCAGCGTTGATAACCCGTTCATGCTGAAAGAATGGCTGCAGGCGCGGATCGTTCGCTATCTCATGCTCTACCTTCGGCAAAATCCCTTCAGGCAGGTCTTTCATCTCGTCCGGCAGTGTTGATACCAGAACGCGGCCTGTCAGGTGTGAGAGCAGCTCACCACCAGCTTTGATCATCGCGATGCCCAGATCGCGCTGTACGTTAGATTTCACTATTGCTCTCATGCCTGCGCTCCTGCCATTGCGTATGCTCGGGTTAAAATTGGACGCCACATCTGGCGGGCCTTACTTTCGTCAACATTGCCAAAGCCGTTTTTGCGTACCTGCTGCTGAGCACGTTTTTCCGCTGCGTTAGCTGGCATCGCTGCATCACGGATTAAGCGGTCAAAGGACTCATCAAAATCTATTTCTGGAGCATCGCCAGCCGGGAGTTCCTGACGCTGTTGCTCTACTGCATCGGCCATAGCTGCTTTGCGAGTGCGCTGTACCTTCCAGGTGTTGGCCGCAGCCAAGTAGCCGCTGAAACGTACCGGGTCAAAAATCATCTTGGCACTCAGCATGTGCCCCATTTTTTGGTCGCCAAGCAGCAGGCTGGCACGGTGTTCTGCTACCAGCTTCAACTCATCCACGGTGTTTCCCTCCGCCAGGCGCTCTGTGATTTCTCTTAGGGTGTTAACCCGCTTCGGTGTCTTGCCGTTGATTTTCTCATTCAAAAAATCCAGCACTTCCCCAGCCATGCCCGATGTATCCGCCGCAGGTTGTTCACTCTGGGGGGCTACAGGGGGTTTTTCTTTTGGTTCAATGACTGGTTCAAAAGAGTGACTGGT
Organism: Serratia liquefaciens; assembly: GCA_012719855.1. Taxonomy (GTDB): domain Bacteria; phylum Pseudomonadota; class Gammaproteobacteria; order Enterobacterales; family Enterobacteriaceae; genus Serratia; species Serratia liquefaciens_A. The sequence goes on from JAAXZN010000050.1 coordinate 195,647, forward strand.
TCTGGTGCCATCAGGTGACATAGGGGGTGTGCTTTCTGACGGCATAGGGGGTGCCACCTGCTGACATACCCCTGTGCTTTTTGGCGGCATAGGGCTATGCTTTCTGACGGCACAGGGGGCTATGCTTTCTGACGGCACAGGGGTATCCAGCGTCAGGTAATACAGGTTAGAGGTGTTACCTTTGCCGTTGTTAACACCCAAACGGTTCTCTTTGGTGATTAATCCCATCTTAATCAACGCCTCAATGTGCGCCCTCACAGCGCTTTTGCTGCACTCGCAGTGGTCAGCGACATGCTGATAGGAAGGCCAGCATTCGCCCTTGTCGTTAGCGTTGTCGGCTATCTTGATCAGCACCAGCTTGCGCAGTGGGTTACCCACTTTGATGCTCATAGCCTGCGCCATCAGGTTCATGCTCATACTTCGACTCGCTTAAATTTCTCTTTAAATCGCTCAAGTGGCTGCATGCATTCATACGGGTAGCCCTCTCGCATAAAAATCACCTGTTGCTCAGCCCGATCCCACCGAATGACGGTCACGCGTTTACCGTGGTCATCAAAGTATTTCCGGTTTAATGGCACAGAGTGATTAGTTGTCATGGAGTTCTTTCATCTCGAAACGACCGAGGCGCGGGTGGTACCAGTATTTGCTTCTGCAGGCCCGCGTGGACGTCTTACGAACCTCGCTGAGTGCAGATAGAAAGTCATCCTCTTTGGCTACCGTCGCGTTCGTCAGGATGCCGCCAGGAGCGTTAAAGGGGATTTTCTTGCTGGGAACATGAAATGAGCAGATCAGCGCACGAACCTTGCTATCAGACAGCCCAGACAAAGCCACCAAGTTGCGCACCGTCTGCCAGCCAGGTGGTATAGCGCCGGTTGAAATTTCTTCTATCTGCTGAGTTACGCCATTAACCTGCTGCTGCAACGCCTGCATCTGGCGTTGCTGTTGCGCAGCGTTCGTAGCCATGGCGGCTATCATTTCCATTTCAGATAGAGCAGATGGGGCTTGCACTGCGTCAAACGTGCGGATCACCTTCAGGTTGAAAGTCGCGCTAATCCACATGGCGTACGAATAAACGAGCTCTTTGCAGGCATAGCTGCCCTGCTCTAACCCGCCACGAATAACGTTAATTGGCTGATTTTCAATCGAGGGAGGAATTCCCCCCTCGGTCAAAAGGCGCACCAACTCCTGCGTTTGCTGCGTCGCAAACCAATATTTCGGCTTATGTCTTTCTTCGCCACCAGCAGCACGATGCAAGTCATTCAGGCAGTAACGCCCTACGGCATCTTGACGAATGGCGGTCTTTTCAATCACAATCAGGTTGTTCATAGCAGAACTCCAAATCAGATTAGTGAAGGCCGTGCAGCTGTAACTGCTCGGCTTTTTGCTTTCTTACCCGCCTTCTCTGGCTTTTCTTCCTTCGTACAACTCGCAAGCGCAAACTGCCTGGCACGGGTGAGGCAGTCGTCGAATGCCATCCCCTTCCGGCTTGCCTGCGACATACGGCGATAGTGATCAGATCCATGATTTGCCCCCCCCTGAGCGACTGCCTCGCTGAACCCTTCAGCCACCAGCTGCCGCTTGATGTTGTCGTAAACAAAAGTGTCCCAGGCCATTTAGTCCCACCCTAGCGGCCCCGGTCGGCTGCGCTCAGCTTTCAATCCGATATCAGCCAATGTTTCGACCGACGCCAAATAATCCCGAGAAACCAAAACCGCTTCAGGAGGTGCTGCCTGAATTCCCAGGAATGCCAGCTCCTTCGCCATCGCTGCAAAATGCCCCTCACCTTTACGGCGACTTGCAGTCGACTCACTGATACCTAAGTGCTCCGCGTAAGCCTTTTGCCCTACCGATGCAAGCCGGTTGAGTAATACACCTTCAATCTCAACTGCATTGATAATTGGCGGCTCTAACTTTCGTGCTATTGCATTGTTTTCCATTGATAATTCCCTCATCAGCTCGCATCCAGCAGATCGGCCAGGTCAGGACGAATCTCAACAGCTTTAACCTGCCCGCCAGTGGCATTAACTATTGGCTTTACGTAACGTGCATCAATGCCGCCGCCGTGAAGCCAGCGCCAAACTGTTGGCTGTTTCACACCACAAAGAGATGCGAGTTTTTGCTGGCTTCCAACGATGCTTACTGCCTTTTGAATAGCTTCGTTCATCACTTAATCCTTAAACGTATTAATCATCACGGATAATAGCAATGAGTATTTTAATTAGCAATAGCAATTCGAATTTGACGCTTAATACGCACGGCTATAAATTCGCTGGTATGAAAACGACACTTGCAGAACGCCTTAACCAGGCGATGGCCTTTCGTGACAACATGACTCAGGCAGCACTTGCTGAGGCATCTGGCGTTGCACAACCTACGATTTGGCGATTGACGAAAGGGAAGGCAAAAACATCAGGTAAGTTGGTAGACATTGCGAACGCTCTTGGCGTAAATGTCGATTGGCTGGCTAACGGCGTTGGTGAGATGACCGGCACTGATAACCTTCCTTCACCAAGGCTTGATCGTTCGAGCCAGATACCGGTATGGGATGAAAATGGTGAAACGGATGACTTTGTTATCTCGCCAAAAGGGAAGCCACTCCCGTCGTGGAAGGCTTATATTCTGAAGCGAAACAGTGGCTGTTCTGAAGCTCCGGCAGGTTCTATTGTTATTGCTGACTCCAACATCGCTCCAGGCACAGGTGATTTAGTTCTAGCTAAAGTGAATAACTCGGTATCAGCCTATCGCTTCCTGGATGGTGGTGCTTTCGGCTTCTTATCCGTGGATGATTCTCGCGTGCCGCTCATCGAATTAACGCCAGATTCATTGATAGGAGTCGTGGTTTTACTACTCCGTGACTTCAGGATGTAATTACTAAGACCCTGCTCAGGCAGGGTTTCTGCTTTATAGACCCCCGCAGAACTACGCACCAACATCTCAACCATACTTCCCCCGAGATCAAAAAAAGCTGCCAAGCCAAAAATACTGTTTATATATACAGTTATTTTTATAATTAACTCTTTTTAAAAGAAAATCAATCCATTTAGCCCTGCCATCCTCCCCACAAAACATCGCATACGAATCCTCAATACCAATTTTTATCAACTAAATTCACTTTCCAAACAACGAATTATACCCATTGCTATTGATTTACTACCAATACCTATTGCTATTAAAAATACTCATAGCTATTATTCACTTCATCGACAGCAACAACGTCACCGGCAGGAAGCCAAACAGGTAAGACGCCCAGGGGTGAGCGATGTAATCACTCCCCGGCCCCGAGAGGGATCGACCGGAGACGTTCTTTAGGGAAAGAGTGAACTTATAAAGCGTCCTGCGGGGCGCTTCATTAAGACCACTGAGGAGTAAGGCGATGAACACAACTCACGACATGGGCAACAACGAAACAGTAAAAACCGGCGTTTTCCCGAACGGCGACGGCACGTTTACAGCGATGACATTCACCAAGAGCCGCGATTTCAAAACAGCAGTTGGCGCACAGCGCTGGCTTGCACGCCAGATGGCCGACTAACACAGCAGAGGGTTACACGATGGCACTTGAATTCACGATTTTGGCTGGTAAGCCTGATGACGACGATGGGCGCTACTGCGAGAACATTAAGTTCTGTGACAGTGCCGACAGCCTTGAGGCTGCTCAGAAAATCGTTTCGGATAACAAGCTTTACACATATCCGATTTGCCGGATTGAAGTAACCGGATTTTGTAGCTAACACCCACCGCGCCCTGCGGGGCGCACTGAGGCAATCATGACCTTTAATCAAATCGTCTGGCTGGGCGTGGTTGTCATCTGCGTCGCGTTCTGGTCGGTAATTGGCATTCTCATCGCCGGGTAATACCGGCGTCTCACTTATCTGGTGGCGTATCGTTCCGGTTCTAATTTTAACCTAAACAGTATAAATCCCCGGTTCGATGCGCCACCAGGTGCGTGAGTCATCACAAGCCTGCTCAGTACCCCTTCCCTTGTTACATCCTTTGCCCCGCTCACCGGGGCTCTTTTTTACATCAATAAAGGCCACTGCCCTGCTCCAGAGTGCTGGAACCGTAGGGAAACCGAGCGCGCGCATCAACTCAGGCAGTGCCTTTATCCATGTAATTTTCTTTGAGAGGACATGTCATGCATACCATTGCCCAGATCACCTGTGAGCACTGCAGAAAGCAGCGCGAAAGAACAGAGTGCAAATTTGTGACCGTTCAGCGTTGGGAAGGCGGCAGATATAAAAACATGAGCATTCTGGTGTGTACAGACACCTGCTCCAGCTTCTATATCACACGCAACAACATTAAAACCCTGCAGCGCCGCCTGCACACAATGCAGCGGAGGCCAGCATGGTAACGCTCAACGCTCGCATCCAGCATAAATATGACCTCACCGGGGGCGATTTCGCCCCTAAACGCCACCACGGCAAACACCTCTTTTACCTTCTCATTTTTACCTTGTGCTTGCTCACCGCTGGCGCTGTTTGGAGTTAATCATGGAAAAGAAACCTCTCCCGCCGAGCCTGTGCGAACCGCGTTACCACATTGGCACCATCGTGAATTACTCAGATCACCGGGGTAAGGATGTTCAGGGACAGATAGTCAGCGCCTGCGCCCGCTGGACGGGATTTAAAGACGGTTCGGCGTATGTCCTGACGTATGCCATTACCCACCCTTCTAGCAGCCGCCTGCAGCACCACAGCGAAAGCACAATCCACGGAGAGGTTGAATAACAGATGGCTAACTCATTTAAGCAGATGGCAAAGGACGGCACGATAAAACGCCCTGATGGGCGCATGACTATGAACCTGGACGATATCCACGTTCAGGAAGGCTTTAACAAGCGTGTGGAGAATGAACACACTCTGGCTGAGGATGAAAAACTCTTTCAGCACCTGATGAAAGGCAAACCGGTGCCTCCGCTTGAGGTAAGGGTTCGCGATGAAGGTGGTGTTTGGGTTGTCGAAGGCCACCGCCGTCGCAGAGCTTATAGCCGCTGTCGTGACGCAGGCAAGCCAGTAGAGCGCATACAGATAATTCCGTTTACTGGAAATGATGTAGAGCGCATCGCGCGCATCATGAACAGCAACACCCAGTTACCGCTATCCCCTTACGAGCAATCACTCGTCGTAAAAGAGCTGGCGGGGTTTAACCTTTCCCCTGATGAAATAGCGGCGCTGGTCGGCAAGAGCCGCGCAACAGTCGATAAGTTGCTGGCATTCAGCCAAGCAAATCACGACGTTCAGACGCTTGTTAGAGAAGGTTCGGTTGCCGTTGATGCCGCTGTAGACCGTGTGAAAGAACACGGCGAAGCTGCTGGAAAAGTGCTTGCCGGCGACGTCGAAAAGGCCAAGAAGGCAGGCAAGAAGAAGGTCACCAAGTCCTTTATCACTCCCCTATTCAGCGCCACCCGCGCACGCAGATTATGCGAGCTGCTTTATGACGCTGCCCCAATACTTCGTGAAGAAGGTGATGTGTTACTGCTCACTCCGGGAACCAGAGAGGAAATAAACAAAATCCTCAACGAGTACCGGCAACAGAACCCCGCCCAGGAGGCCATCGATGATCAAGCGATTTAATCCTGACTTTTCGCTGAGCATTTCTCATGAGCTCGCTTATATGCGTGAAACCCCGGAGGGCGGCTACGTGGCACACGGTGACTATGCAACGTTGTTTTCTGAACTGGAATCGGTGAAGGCTGAGCGCGACGCGCAGCAGAAACGAGCCGATGCGCTGGCTGTGGAGAATGCGGAGTTGCAGCGTGAGCGCTCTGAACTTATTGCTATCGGCGAGCTAATCCGCACACAAAACAACCGCATAACTGACCAACCATTTTTCGCCGTAATGACCAAGCGCGAAATCATCGGCTCTGAAGACCATGACTGTGACCGTATTTGCTGGGTTGAGAACCAGAGCGGTGATTATGTCGAAGCTACAGAGACACAGCATCGGCGCTTGGAGGCTATCTATCAGGCCAAATATGAGGTTAGAGACGGTTGGGATAGATACGCCATGAAGGAGATTGATGTGTTTGTGACTGGTTGTTTTACCGAGCAGGGTTGCAAAGACTACATCAATAAAAACGGTCATAACCTCAACAAGCCGTTTATTTACGCCTTCGGAAGCTATCGCAACGATGAATATCAGACAGTGCGGAAATTCATCATGCAGATGCCGGAAACCCCAGCCACCTCCGCCGCCCTTGCAGCTATAGAAGCGCGAATCCTTCCGACAAACATCGCAGAAATCATTGATAGCGGTGACATTGAGGCAATTTGTTTCCATTCTAATTTTGCCGATCGCGAACGAATTCGCATGGCTCTATATGAATTTCGGCAGCTTCGGGAGGCCAAATGAGCGTATTAAGCAAGCACCACAAAGAGCTGAATGCTGAAGGTGTCGGGAAGTGCTCTGTACCGATGTGGAGTGGCGGCAGCCCAGCAGGTTTCTGCGATGAGCCAGCTTATGGCATGCCGTTACCGCGTGAATATGTAGAAAACAGATTCACCGGCCAGCGCCGCTACCTTACCTCTGGTTATGACGGCTATGTTCCTGCCCTGGCTTGCCCATGTCACGGAGGCCCGAAAAAACCATGAATAAATGGATATGGCCTATCAGCAAGTTCTGGACGTTCACCCCGCAAGGCTGGGTTCTGGCTGTGGTATGGAATGTCTGCGAGTTACTCAAAATTAGGATGCCGCATGCGGAAAAAGCTTTCGGCGTAATCATCGGAAGGAAAGGTAACAAAGTGCGGGAGGCCAAATGAAGGTCACCGAAACCAAAGTTCAGAGCCTCGAAATCACCGAGGTTGAACGCCTCGACCCTATCAGCGTTATGGCTGAGAACTACGAGCCAGGACGCGGGAGAATCACGATCACCTGTTACGGCAAAGCATGGACTTCTTTCTGGCCGGCAATGGGTGGCGATACTGTTCAGCAGTTTTTCATTCGCGTATCGAATGACTACCTGATCGGCAACTTCGCACCACAAATGCAGAGCGAGGTTGATGACGACAACGACGCCAATACTGAGTTTGTTAAATCTGAAATCTGCAAGCTGCGTCGTGATGGTGAAATCGATAAAGAGAAGGCGCGGGACATGTGGGATTCCGCAGAGTGCAGCGATGACGTTAAGACGGATTGCTGCTCATGGAGCAACGGCTCTGTGCTTCTTGAGCTACTTGGTGACGATCCCTACTACGCCAAATGGCCTACCGTCCCTAACCACGAATACCAATACCTTGAGCGCATTCTGGATGCTGTACGTGAAGCACTGAAGCAAGTGGAGGCCAAATGAAAGAGCGCCCATACGACAACCGCAAGGCTCGCATTGAGAAGAAATTCAGCACCGAAGCGATGCGTCTTCTGATTGCACTCATGCCGCGTCAATACCCCGCCGATGCATTTGAAATGGGTTGGGGATATGAATGCCATCTTGATTTCGACCAGTGGCAAGTAACCACCGTTGATTATTGGGGTGAGGCTGACAGCCATGATGCGTTCTATCTGCTGCACGACGCACTGATTTTGCAAACCACCGACTGGGACGGCATAGGAAAGGCTCACAATGCGGCAGGCTGGGAGAATCATGAGGACGTTGATGAATCACCATTCTATTCCCATTGGCGTCTTGGTGATGTAACCCGCCGAGAAATCATTACCCACTGCCGCAAATTGGTTAAGGCTGGCGTGTGCTGGGAGGTGCGTGATGCCAGCAAATGAACTGAAGCCATGCCCGTTCTGCGGCGGCAAAGATGTTGAAGCATTCCAGCAGTATCCAGAAGACGACGGCGGTATGGGCTCATACATTGTGCGCTGCCACGGTTGCGATGCTCAATCAGCGCAGTTCATCGGGAAAGGCAAGCGGGACGTGGCAATTCGAGCTTGGAACCGGCGCACCGAGGAGGCCCAGCATGGCTAAGCGTAAGAGCAAAGACCAGCAATTCATTGACGACATGATCCGCTGTCGCGGTATCGACTTTGCCCGCATCGGGATGATGGTTGAGGTGTATGGCGACCTTGGAACGATCGTTGGAATGAATGGCAGTGCCAACCTCGATGTCGTATTCGCCAACCAACTCAAATACGGCAAGCACCCGGAAAACTGCCACCCATTTTGCGAAGTGAAGTATTTCGATAAATCCGGAACTGTCATCGCCGATTACACGAAGTCAGCCGAGGCCCAGGAGAAAGCATTATGAGCAAGACAGAAAACAAAATCATCCTGATGGATGACGTAGAAGCGGCCAGCATTCAGACGTTAACCGGGTGGGTTGATCGTCATGGACGGTACTGGGGCAACGATGAGCAGATGGCTCGCTGGTGTGGTGCTACACATCGTAAATGCAAAAACAAGCCTGACGAACACCCTATTCATGACACGCACGGTTACTGTGAAGAATGCCACCGGGAAAGCCGTCAGGCGGATTTTGCAAAAATGGAGCACGTTGTTTGGGCCGGTGAGCCGCTGGTTATCTTCGACAGCGACCAATACTTTTTCGACGCTGAATCGCTGGCTGACTATTGCTGGGAAAACTCAGTTTTACCCAGCGAACTGCAACTGATCATCTGCGATCCGAACTATCCGCCTGAATTCGATATAGAGCAGCACTGTGAAGAGATCATCCCAGATGGCGAAGACTACTATTCCCTGTCGCAAGAAATAAGGGATGCCGCCGACGCACTGAATAAGGCCATCAAGCAAAGCGCACCAGTATCGTGGAGCAGTAGCGATCAGGTGGCGATTGTGTCTGACGATATGCTCACTGATGAGCAGAAGGCCGAAATCATAGCGGAGCGTGCGTGATGGACAATAAGCTGAGCGAACTGAGCAAGCCGGTGGCGTGGACTGACGAACGCGGAAACCTGTGCACCAACCGAAACAAAGAGCGCGGGCTGGAGAGTCGATACCACCAAGACTACGAGAAATACACGACACCTTTCTACTCGCAAGAGTACGTATCCGCCCTGCTGGCAGAGCTGGAAGCGAAGGATAAGACGCTGGAACTTGAACGGGAGAAGTCACGGCGGGTTATGAGCGAAAACCATCAGCAGGCAGAGCGCATCGCCGAGCTGGAAGCCACTCAGATGACAGGCCCGTTGGCAATGATGTTAGAGCGTTTGGCGGCACTTGAGCGCATTACCGAAGGCGTTGACCAGTTAGCGATTGACGGTGGTTGGACGGCGCGGGGAATGAGTGAGTATGCAAAGTCGCTGGAAGCCAAGCTGGCTACGCCGGTGCGGTTGCCGGATACGCGGCAATCAGTTTCTGGTGACAGATACCAATGGTCTGATGGCGTTTTCAATTATAAACAAGACGCGATAGCCATGCTGCGCGCCGTTGGCTTCACCGTAGAGGGGGATGAACAGTGAGCTATTTCTTCCTGATTATCGTCGTCAGCAGCCAAAGCATGAACATGCAGGTGCAGCCCATGCAAAGCATGGAGCAGTGCCAAGCAGCGATTAAGTCAATCGACATCGCCAGCGAGAAAAGCACGTGGAGCGAGGCCATTCCTCGCGTCAATAACATTAAATGCGTCGAGGTGAAGCCATGACACAGACACTAACGACTAAGCAGCTTAATGCAATCGCAGCAGGTGAATTCGACGCATGCTCTGTGCTTGACGCATCGGTATCGATGGCCCGCGAACTCCTGGCTAACCGGGAGGCGCAGCCGGTGGTATGGGGATCGCCGAAAACTGTTGGTCAGTTGATCGGGCAGCTTCAGACGCTCGACCCTGCCATGGAAACTACCGCGTTGCTGCGTATGCCCGATGATTTCCAAGATGGCAATGCAGTAAAGCAGGTGCCAATCACTATTTCGTTCGAGAAGCTAAACGGGCACTGGCTGGCTCCGTATAAGGGCGATGGCCGGAAAGTCCTGGCATTTTGGGCGAAGGCCGATCATCGAGAAGAAGCTGATAGAGGCGAATTGTTCACCGCCCCGCCAGCGCCGGTTGTAAACCCAGAGTTTACAGGTGCGACAGCAGCGCCGGACTTCAAAGCACTGGCTGAGAATTTGGTAGAGAACCTTGTCGATTGCGGTGGAGCAGATGAAAAAGCAGTTGAGCAATTCCTGAAATGGACGGAGAAAACCTGCCGCGCCGCAATGCTGGCAGCAGCACCGGAGGGCAGCAATTGACTCCCGCCAAACCATAATTATACTGTATGCATAAACAGTATTTTCATGGTGTGCATTATGGGCTCAAAAGAACTCGGCTATCAAATCGTCTATCGCGGCGAATCACTTCCCCATTTCGTAGACGGTGGCTGGGTGTTCTTCCAGCGCCTCAAGGAGTATGGAGGCGGCTACTGGCTGGGACGCACATACAACGATGCGTTCATATTCGGACTTGAGCGGCCAACGTCGCTGTTTGAAGGTATCCAGTTCATCCTGGCTTCAAGGTCAGTCGAGAGAAACGCAGATCAGTTTGATGACGATTTCACCCTCTTCTAAGAAGGAATCCACACGTTGCTGCTTATGCCAGACGACAACGAAATACTCGCAAGGCTCAGCGCTACCGGCTCCACACCTGATTCAGTTGCAAACCTTCTCCGCTGTGCCGGTTACAGCGGCATGACTGGCATAGCCATACGCAGACGGCTGATCAGGCTGGAAAAAGAAAAGGCTGTTGAGCGCGTTCGCCGCCCAGACATCAAAAAAATCTGCTGGGCACCAACCACCAAATAACACTTCCCCACCGGACAAAATGAAACCTCGAATTCCACAACGAATCAGCATCAAAGCTGAGGGGGTTCTATGCGCCTATAAGGCTGGCAAAAAGACGCCCGCACGAACCTACCAACACAATCATTTAACGCTGCCAGTGGCCCGCTGCTGGCGTTTGCTTTCAAAAGACAACGGCCATTCATGGGAGGTCATGTCCCATGAGCGCTACAACAACCAGATAAGGATCTGAATATGACCAATTGTGAGTTACTAAAACACCTGGTTAAAGACGGTGGTAGTTATACCTGCAGCGAACTTCGCACACATCTTAACGCGGTGTTCCCTGGAGAAAATATTGATGTGAAGCGCACCCGCACGTTACGCGCCGCAATGGTTAACTCATGCTTTGTTAAATGCGAATGGGCTCATGTTGGGAAAGGTGAAAAGTCAATCAAAGTGGTCAGTGTCGATCCGCGATTTGGTGACTACGCAAGAGCAAAACCAAAGGGTGTTCAGCAGAAAATCACTGATAGCTATCTACGCAGCGAACCGCCCGAAGTGGTACGCCAAATGCTGCTCGTCCAGCAATTCAACAAGCTGCTCGCACCAGTAACCCACCAGCGCGCCTACTAACCCCGGAGCATCATCATGACATTTGGATATAAAAACTTAGCGCACCAAGCCGCTGAGGCAGAACGCCGTGCCGATTATTCCGACGCGGCCAGTATTTGGCTTAAAGCATTCGAAGTGGCTCGGGCAGTCGATGTTACATGGGTACAAACCCGCATCGATTTTTGCGTTAACGCGGCATCGCGCAACTGGGGCAGATAAAATGCAACCTGTCGCTGATACCGGCAGCATTCAGAAAAACCTTCTCCGTAGCACAGCAAGAGAACTACTGAACGAATTCGAATCCCCCACAAACAAATTCACCTTTCGACAGCTACTCGACAAACACGCAGTAAAGATAACCCCCTACTGGCCTAAAACTCCGCCGGCATGGCTGCGTCTTTGCTGTGAGATTCATCGGGTACGCGAAGGGAAATAACAGAGGCATAGATGGATAAATATAGCCTTACAAGGGATGAGGCTTGCGCTTTCCTGGGCGTTTCCGCGCCAACCCTAACCGCGTGGATTCGCTCAGGAAGGTTATCAGCCACCCGAAAAGATCCAACCAAACCAAAGTCCCCCTACCTCATCACCAGAAACGCATGTATTGCCGCACTCAACATTCCGATCCACACTGTGCCAGTGAGTGCGGCTGATACGACAGAGGAAACATCATGTCTATCTTCCGTAGAGGTGAAACCTGGTACGCGAGTTACTCGCAACCGGGCGGCAAACGTATTAAGGAAAGCCTTGGCACAACGGACAAGCGCCAAGCACAGGAGTTGCACGACAAGCGAAAAGCAGAACTTTGGAGAATAAGTCGTCTGGGAGAAATGCCGGATGTGACGTTCGAAGAGGCCTGCTTGCGCTGGCTTGAGGAAAAAGCAGACAAGAAGTCGATTGACACGGACAAGGTGCTAATCGGCTTCTGGCTGAATTATTTTGAAGGTGTGAAGCTGAAGAATATCACGGAAGCAAAGATTTATTCGACCGTGAGTAAAATGACAAACCGTGTGCATCATGAGAACTGGCGCAGAAGCGCGGAGTCTCTAGCTAAACAAGGCAAGGAGGCCCCGGAGTTCAAACACAAACCTGTTGCTGTTGCTACCAAGGCTGCTTATCTGGCTTTTATGAAGTCCCTTCTAAGAGCCGCGGAGCGAGAATGGAAATGGTTAGACAGAGCACCAATCATCAGGATCCCCCAGCCTAAAAATAGGCGGATTAGATGGCTGGAACCTCATGAAGCACAACGCCTAATAGACGAGTGCCCAGAGCCATTAAAGTCGGTCGTTAAATTCGCACTGGCTACCGGATTGCGGCGTTCGAATATTCTCGACCTGGAATGGTCGCAGATCGACATGCAAAGAAAGGTAACCTGGATACACCCGGAGCAAAGTAAATCGACCAGGGCAATTGGCGTTGCCCTGAACGATACAGCTTGTAAGGTTTTGCGAGACCAGATTGGTCGCCATAGTAAATGGGTGTTTGTTCACACAGAACCCAAGACACGTGCTGATGGAACAGTTGCACCGGCAATGAGGAAAATGCGCGTTGATTCGAATACAGCATGGCGGCTGGCGAAAAAACGCGCAGGCATCGAAAATTTCCGGTTTCACGACCTGAGACACACATGGGCGAGCTGGTTAATTCAAGCAGGAGTCCCATTATCAATTTTGCAGGAAATGGGCGGTTGGGAATCGATAGAAATGGTGCGTAGGTATGCCCACCTTGCGCCAGATCACTTAACTGAACATTCCCGCCAAATTGATGCAATTTTTGCAGAGTGTGTCCCAATTTTGTCCCACCCTGAAAAATCGGAGGGGACAAATAACAGCTAACCGTATGATTTTTAATGGTGGGTCGTACAGGGTTCGAACCTGTGACCAATTGATTAAGAGTCAACTGCTCTACCAACTGAGCTAACGACCCAACGGAGTAAATTATTCTCCTCTGCCCCCTCGATGTCAAACGTTTACACTCATTAGTTTTTCTCATGCGATATTTTCAAGCTCCTGTTATATCAACAAGATAAGTCAGATCAGGGCTATTAATCTGCTACAGCGAGGAGTAATCTTCCGCCCCCAAGACGTCCGATTTGCCTCCTCGGTGTAAAGCACAATCGACTTTTATCCCTCGCATAAATGTTGTAAACATGTTGCACAAAGGTGGCATTATTGCACTACCTTACTAAAGCCGGGCCAACCGGATAATCGTATAAAAAAGAGCCACTTCAGAGCTCGCTATTTCACTCATGACAGGTAAAACAGGACATCATCAGATGGTAGATCACTCTAAAATAGCCGCAGACGCTGCCCCCGCGTCAGAAGATCATCTACGGAGAAACCTAACCAACCGACATATTCAACTGATCGCCATCGGTGGCGCCATCGGTACGGGTCTGTTTATGGGCTCCGGCAAAACCATCAGCCTGGCCGGCCCCTCCATCATCTTCGTGTACATGATCATCGGCTTTATGCTGTTCTTCGTGATGCGCGCGATGGGCGAGCTGCTGCTCTCCAATCTGGAATACAAATCTTTCAGCGATTTCGCCGCCGATCTGCTCGGCCCCTGGGCCGGTTTCTTTACCGGCTGGACCTACTGGTTTTGTTGGGTGGTCACAGGTATTGCCGACGTGGTGGCGATCACCGCCTATGCCCAGTTCTGGTTCCCGGGATTGTCGCAATGGATCGCCTCGTTGCTGTGCGTCTTGCTGTTGCTGGGCCTTAACCTGGCGACGGTGAAGATGTTTGGCGAGATGGAGTTCTGGTTTGCGATGATCAAAATCGTCGCCATTGTCGGGCTGATCGTCGCCGGGCTGGTCATGATCGCCATGCAGTTCCAGTCGCCTACCGGTACCGTCGCGTCGTTCTCGCATCTGTGGAATGACGGTGGCATGTTCCCGAAAGGCATCAGTGGTTTCTTCGCCGGTTTCCAGATTGCGGTGTTCGCTTTTGTCGGCATCGAACTGGTCGGTACCACCGCGGCTGAAACCAAAGATCCGGAAAAAGTGCTGCCGCGCGCCATCAACTCGATTCCGATCCGCATCATCATGTTCTACGTGTTTGCCCTGATCGTGATCATGTCGGTTACGCCATGGAGTTCAGTGGTCGCCGACAAGAGCCCGTTCGTGGAACTGTTCGTGCTGATTGGCCTGCCGGCGGCCGCCAGCGTGATTAACTTTGTGGTGCTGACCTCTGCCGCCTCTTCCGCCAACAGCGGCGTGTTTTCCACCAGCCGTATGCTGTTCGGTCTGGCGCAGGAAGGCGATGCGCCCAAATCGTTCGCCAACCTGTCCAAGCGGGCAGTGCCGGCTAACGGGCTGACCTTCTCCTGTATCTGCCTGCTGGGCGGTGTGGTGCTGATTTACCTGATCCCGAACGTCATGACCGTGTTCACGCTGGTGACCACCGTCTCGGCGATCCTGTTCATGTTTGTCTGGACCATCATCCTGTGCTCGTACCTGGTTTATCGCAAGCAGCGTCCGGCGCTGCACCAGAAATCGATTTACAAGATGCCGGCCGGCAAGTTGATGTGCTGGGTCTGTATGGCGTTCTTCGTGTTTGTGTTGGTGCTGCTGACGCTGCGCGATGACACCCGCCAGGCGCTGATCGTCACGCCGTTGTGGTTTGTGATCCTGGGCCTGTCTTACGTATTCCTGCGTAAGAAGAAAGCCGCTTAACGCCGCAGGGGGATAGTTCGCTATCCCCCTTAATATCCCCTCTCCTGGCGCCTAGCGTGGGCGTATCCCGTCGATAATCACCCTCTGCACGTTCTCTACCGTCTGCTGAAAAAACGCCTCATCTTCTAACGTTTTTCCGGTTACCACCTCTATCTGAACCCAAAAATCGGCGTAGTGCTGGGTGGTCGCCCACAGCATGAAAATCAGGTGATGTGGCTCTATCGCCGCAATATGACCTTCGGCAATCCAACGCTCAATCATGGCGGACTTCTCGTCCACCAGCGTCTTCAACCCACCCTGCAATTCCTGTTTCAGCAACGGCGCACCCTGGATCATTTCCAGGCAAAACAGCCGTGAAGCCTGCGGATGATGGCGGGAGACCTCGAGCTTCAGCCGTATATATTCACGAATGGCCTGCAACGGCTCCTGATCGGCGCGCAGCGCTTTCAGCGGCGCCAGCCAGACATCGAGAATGCCTTTCAGCACCGCCACGTAAAGCTCTTCTTTGGAAGGGAAGTAATACAACAGGTTGGTTTTGGAAACGTCGGCGCGTTCCGCCACCTGATCCAGACTGGTGCCGTGAATACCGTACAGCGAGAAGAACTCCAGCGCCGCATCCATGATGGTACTGCGTTTTGCAGCTACCGCACGCGAGCGGCGCGTAGGCGGTTTAACGGCTTGTGGCTTCACTGCGGCTCCTTGGCACAATCTGACTCCGGCCAGCATAGCAAAGCCATTGGATGAAACCCACGCTTTTACCTACCCCTTCCGGGGGGGCTTTTGCACCTTTAATGAGCAGGTTCGCCTGTTTTTTGTGCAGATAATTTTGACCAAATGGTCTGTTTTGGACCATCCACTCAATAACCAGGCAGTAAATAAACCGTAACAAATTGATAAATAAAAAACTTTAAAACATGGCATCGGGTTTGCTTTGGTTCAGGCAAGCAGCCTGTGATTGTCCCCTTCACTGACCCGAGGTATTCAAATGAAAATTGGCGTATTTATTCCGATCGGCAACAACGGCTGGCTGATTTCCAGCAATGCCCCACAGTACAAACCCACGTTTGAACTCAATAAAACCATCGTGCAGAAAGCCGAGCACTACAACTTTGATTTTGCCCTGTCGATGATCAAACTGCGCGGCTTCGGCGGCAAAACCGAATTCTGGGACCACAACCTGGAGTCTTTCACCCTGATGGCCGGGCTGGCTGCCGTGACCTCACGCATCAAGATCTACGCCACCGCCGCCACCCTGACCATGCCGCCGGCCATCGTAGCGCGTATGGCTTCCACCATTGATTCTATTTCCGGCGGGCGCTTTGGCCTGAACGTGGTGACCGGCTGGCAGAAACCGGAATACGAACAGATGGGCATGTGGCCGGGTGACGAGTACTTTGGTCGTCGCTACGACTATCTGGCGGAATACGTCAGGGTACTGCGCGATCTGTGGGGTACCGGCGCGTCCGATTTCAAAGGCGAATTTTTCCAGATGGATGACTGTCGCGTCAGCCCGCAACCCCAAGCGGACATCAAGGTGATTTGCGCCGGCCAAAGCGATGCGGGCATGGCTTTCTCGGCCAAATACGCCGACTACAACTTCTGCTTCGGCAAAGGCGTCAACACCCCCACCGCTTTCGCGCCGACCGCCGCCCGGTTGAAAACTGCCGCCGACGCCGAAGATCGCAGCGTGGCCTGCTATGTGCTGTTTATGATCATTGCGGATGAAACCGACGAGGCTGCCCACGCCAAATGGGAAAGCTATAAAGCCGGGGCAGATACCGAAGCCCTGGCCTGGCTCACCGAGCAGAGCGGCAAAGACACAAAATCCGGTGCCGATACCAATGTGCGCCAAATGGCCGACCCCACTTCCGCCGTCAACATCAACATGGGCACGCTGGTCGGCTCCTACGCCCAGGTGGCGCGCATGATGGATGAAATCGCCACCGTGCCCGGCACCGAAGGCGTGCTGCTGACCTTCGATGACTTCGTGCAAGGCATAGAAGACTTCGGCGAACGCATTCAACCCCTGATGAAAAGCCGGGCTGACGTTTGCCCGCAAACCGCAGCAAGCCGTGAGGTGGCATGATGAAAATTGTTGAAACACAAGCTGTGGTACGCCGCCAGTCACCGCAAGGCGCAACGACGGTCACCCTGCCCGCCCGGCCGGAGGCCATCGCCTTTGCTCCGCAGGAAACCGCGTTAATCGTGGTCGATATGCAAAATGCCTACGCCTCGCAGGGAGGATATTTGGATCTGGCCGGGTTCGACGTTTCGACCACCGCGCCGGTGATCGCCAACATCAAGCGCGCCATCACTGCCGCGCGCGCCGCGGGCATTAAGGTGATCTTTTTCCAAAACGGCTGGGACAACCAGTACGTCGAAGCCGGCGGTGAAGGTTCACCTAACTGGCACAAGTCCAACGCGCTGAAAACCATGCGCCAGCGCCCGGAACTGATGGGCAAGCTGCTGGCCAAAGGCGATTGGGACTACGACCTGGTGGATGAACTGCAACCACAACCGGGCGATATCCTGCTGCCGAAACCGCGCTACAGCGGCTTTTTCAACACCCAGCTCGACAGCCTGCTGCGCTCTTACGGCATTCACCATTTGGTGTTTACCGGTATCGCCACCAACGTCTGCGTCGAGTCCACGCTGCGCGACGGCTTTTTCCTCGAGTATTTCGGCGTTGTGCTGGCCGACGCCACCCACCAGGCCGGCCCGGCGTTCGCCCAGCAGGCGGCGCTGTATAACATCGAAACCTTTTTCGGCTGGGTGTCGGACGTCGACAGTTTCTGTGACGTTCTCGCTGCCCCGCTTAGCCAGACGGCATGAATTTTGCCTGTTTAACCCCAAAAGAACCTTCACCAGGAGCGCGACTATGCCAAAAACAGTGATCACTCCGCCGGGCACCGGTAAACCGCTGGCTCCCTTTGTTCCGGGCATCCTGGCCGACGGCGTGGTGTACGTCTCGGGTACGCTGGCCTTCGATAAAGACAATAACGTCGTTCACGTGGGTGATGCCGCGGCACAAACACGCCACGTGCTGGAGACCATCAAAAGCGTGATCGAAACCGCCGGTGGCAGCATGGACGACGTGACCTTTAACTCGATCTTCCTTACCGACTGGCAAAACTATGCCGCTATCAATCAGGTGTATGCCGAGTATTTCCCCGGCGATAAACCGGCCCGCTACTGCATTCAGTGCGGGCTGGTGAAGCCGGACGCACTGATTGAAATCGCCTCCGTGGCCCATATCGGCCGCTGAGCCATTGAGGATCGAGCATGTACTTTGAGATTTTGGGAAAAGATACGCCACTGGCGCCGACGCTGGTGCTGTCCGCAGGCCTCGGCGGCTCGGGTAGCTTCTGGCAACCGCAGATTGACGCGCTAACCCGGCATTTCCGGGTAGTAATTTACGATCACTATGGCACCGGCCGCAGCAAAGGCGTGGTACCGGACGGCTATAGCATGGCCGATATGGCGGATGAGGTAGCGCAGCTACTACACTCGCTCAGTATCGAACGCTGTTATTTCGTCGGCCACGCGCTGGGCGGCATGATTGGCCTGCAACTGGCACTGACCCAGCCGCAGCTGGTTGAAAAACTGGTGGTGGTCAACGGCTGGCCGGCGCTGGACAGCCAGACCCGGCGCTGCTTCCATGTCCGACAGGACCTGCTGCTCAACAGCGGCGTTGAAGCTTATGTGCGCGCTCAACCTTTATTTCTGTTCCCCGCTGATTGGCTGTCGCAGCACGAAGCCTGGCTGGATGAAGAATTACGGCATCAGACCGCGCATTTTCAGGGCACAGAAAACCTGTTACGCCGCCTGAATGCGTTGATCAACACCGATTTTCGCTCTCACCTGGCGGACATCACCACGCCAACCCTGGCGCTGTGCTCTCGTGACGATCTGCTGGTGCCCTATCACTGCTCGCATCAGTTGGCGGAAAGCCTGCCCAATGGCGAGCTGGCGCAGATGACCTACGGCGGCCACGCAATGAGCGTGACCGACAGCGAGAGTTTTAACCGCATTCTGCTGAGCTGGCTGCTGCAAGCGCCGAACGCCAACAGCCACTTAGCCCCCTGACCCGGAGACACCTTATGCAAAGCCAAACAGGGTTTGCCGATGCACCGCTGCAAACGCCATCCGTAACAAAACAGGACTTCCGCGATGCCATGGCACGCCTGGGATCGGCGGTGAATATCATTACCACCGACGGCCCCGCAGGCCGCGCCGGTTTTACCGCCTCGGCGGTATGCAGCGTCACCGACACGCCCCCCACGTTACTGGTGTGCCTGAACCGCTCTGCGTCGGTGCATTCGGTGTTCAAGCAAAACCAAACGCTTTGCGTCAATACGCTGGCGGCAGAGCACGAATCGTTGTCGAATCTGTTCGGCGGCAAAACGCCGATGGACATGCGATTCTCCGCCGCTCGCTGGTCTACGCTGGTGACCGGCGCCCCGATTTTGCACGGCACGCTGGCTTCTTTCGATTGCCAAATCAGCCAGATTGTCAGCGTCGGCACTCACGACATTCTGTTCTGTCAGGCGGTGGCATTGGCGCGTAATGACCACAGCCACGGCCTGGCCTATTTCGACCGGCGTTATCACTCGCTGTTGAAACAATGATCGGCGCGTAGCCGCAACGCTCGCATCTGTACCCCTAACCTGCACCTCAATATTTTGGAGATGACGATGGCGAATACCTGGTTTCCCCAATGGCGCATCAAGCAAGGCAATCTGGACGGTGCGGTTGTTGCGCCCGATGAACGGCTGCCGGTGAGCCAAACGCTGGTGATGGGGTTGCAACATGCGGTGGCGATGTTTGGCGCTACGGTGTTGATGCCATTGCTGATGGGTTTTGACGCCAATCTGGCCATTCTGATGTCCGGCATCGGCACGCTGCTGTTCTTTCTGGTGGTCGGCGGCCGGGTGCCGAGCTATCTCGGCTCGAGCGCGGCATTTGTCGGGCTGGTCATCACCCTGACCGGTTACAGCGGCCAGGGCGCCAATCCCAATATTGCCCTGGCGCTCGGTGGCATCATCGCCTGCGGGCTGGTGTATCTGTTGATCGGTTTTGTGGTGATGAGCGTTGGCACCCGTTGGATAGAGCGCCTGATGCCACCGGTAGTGACGGGGGCGGTGGTCATGGCTATCGGCCTCAACCTGGCGCCCATTGCGGTGCGCAGCGTTTCAGCCTCTCATTTTGACAGTTGGATGGCGGTGATCACGATCTTGTGTATCGGTTCGGTGGCGGTGTTCACCCGCGGGCTGATGCAGCGGTTGCTGATCCTGGTTGGCCTGATAGCCGCCTATTTGATTTACGTCGTGGCGGCCAACGGTTTTGGCCTCGGCAGACCGGTAGATTACAGCGCGCTGAGCCAGGCCGCCTGGTTCGGTCTGCCGCAATTCACCGCACCGGTGTTTAATCTGCACGCCATGCTGCTGATTGCCCCGGTGGCGATCATTTTGGTAGCGGAAAACCTCGGGCATGTGAAAGCGGTGGCGGGCATGACCGGCCGGGATCTTGACCCTTATATCGGTCGCGCCTTCGTCGGCGACGGGTTGGCGACAATGCTTTCCGGCTCTGTCGGGGGCACCGGAGTGACGACCTATGCCGAAAATATCGGGGTGATGGCGGTCACCAAAATCTACTCCACGCTGGTGTTTGTCGCCGCCGCAGCGGTGGCGATTGTGCTGGGGTTTTCACCCAAGTTCGGTGCGTTGATCCACACCATTCCCGGTCCGGTGCTGGGCGGTGCTTCGATTGTGGTGTTCGGTTTGATTGCCGTCGCCGGGGCGCGCATCTGGGTGCAGAACAAGGTGGATCTGGGGGACAACGGCAATCTGATTATGGTGGCGGTAACGCTGGTGCTGGGCGCGGGGGATTTTGCGCTGACCCTCGGCAACTTCACTATGGGCGGCATTGGCACCGCCACTTTCGGTGCCATTATCCTCAATGCGCTATTGCGCAACCGTAAAATCTTGCCGCTGGCAGACAGCGCTACCCGTTAGCACCGCGGCCCGGCTTGCCGGGCCTTATTCAGCCAACGCCGCCGCTTTTTCTTTACGTCGAACACGCATTTCGCTGACCAGCACGCCCAATACGATCAGCGCGCAACCCAATAGCGCTACGCCCGGCAAACGCTCACCTGCAATGCGCCCCACCAGCCCGGCCCACACCGGCTCGCCGGCATAAATGACCGTGGCACGCGTCGGTGAAACGCTTCGTTGCGCCCAGTTCATCGTCACTTGAATGATGGCGCTGGCCAGTCCCAGCCCCACCGCGCTGTAGAGCAGGTAATTGCTGTAAGGCGGTACCGACTCGCCGGTCGGTACCATCATCAGGAACGCCGCCAGCGAGGCGGTCGCCAATTGCACCACCGTCACCCGCTTAACGTTGACCTTGCCCGCATAGGCGCCAATCAAAATGATCTCGGCAGCCATCCCCAGCGTGCCAACCAAGGTCAGGATCTCGCCGATGCTAAGCGCCATATCGGCACTGCTTGGCGCGGCCAATAGCATCAGACCGCTGAAGGCCAACAAGACGCCGACCCAGGCCATCACGCCGGGGAAACGCCCGAGCACCAGCCACTGCAATAACGGCACCATCGGCACGTACATGGCGGTGATGAACGCCGATTGACTGCTGCTGATGGTTTGCAGGCCCACGGTTTGCAGGCCGTAACCGAACATGATGGCGATACCGATAAACATGCCCGCTTTCAGCTCATACCAGGTCAACCCGCGTAAGCTGCGCAGGGAGAACAACATCAGCACCAGCGTAGCCGCAGCGAAGCGTAAACCCACGAAGAAGAACGGCCCGCTGACCTGCATGGCAAGATGCACCGCCAGAAAGGTTCCGCCCCAGATCATGGTGATGAAAATCAACACCGCTTCCTGGCGCTTTATGCTGGGAATGAAGGTGGAAATAAAGGATTTTTTTACTGCAGACACCGGCTTGCCCTTCCTGCTGGGTGCAATATAATGCACAGATCCTGCCAGTATGAGGTAAAGCCCTGGGATGAGCAATACAGTGAACAGCGGTAAACTTGAAGCCCCCAAGGTGCTGCAATACCTGAGCAGCAACCTGCGCGGTTTTCGCCAGCAGGCGGGGCTAAGCCAGGTCATGCTGGCGGAAAAATCCGGCGTCAGCCGCCGCATGCTGGCCGGCATTGAGGCCGGCGATCGCAACGTCAGCCTGGCGGTGTTGGACAAATTGGCCGAGGCATTGAATATCGCCTTCACCGATCTGATCCAGGCCCCCGAAGCGCGCGGCAGCCATTTAGTCGGCGAACTGGCCTGGCAAGGCGTTCAACCGGCAAGTCAGGCGCTGTTCGCCGCCAGCGTACCGGCTCGTCAGCGGGTTGAGCTTTGGGAATGGACGCTGATGCCTGGCGAACACTACGACTCGGTGCCGGACGCCGAAGGCTGGAGTGAAATAATCTATGTGATCACCGGCAGCCTGACGCTGGTGCTGGAGCAACACACCCTGACGCTGGACGCCGGCCAAACCCAGGTGTTCAACAGCGATCAGCGCTATGCGTACGCCAACCGCACCGATTGCCCTCTGCGCTTTATCCGTAACGTCACCTTCTAGCCCGCATATTCAGCGGGTTGTCGCCAGCCTGTCGTACAGATGTCATACGCCTGTCGTGGCGGTCAGCGGCCTCAACTCCTACACTTGGCCTCAATGAAGGTTCATTTTTGGAGCGTGCAATGCAAACTTACCGCATCCGGCAATTACGGCTGGAAAAAGGCTGGTCCCAGGAACAATTGGCCAGCATTGCCGGGCTCAGCACCCGTACCGTTCAGCGCCTTGAAAATGGCGAGCAGGCCAGTCTGGAAACTCTGTCTGCGATAGCCGCGGCGCTGGAATTGCGGATCGGCGATCTCAACCAGCCGCCGCCACAGGAAAACAGCGACAGCAGCCAGGCCGAGCAGGCGATTCGCCGACAGGTGGAAGAAGAAGGCAGGCTACTGCGCATGATGGTGAGGTTCGCATTCATCGCGGTGCTGTTGTTCGCCATTAACTGGTTTACTCATCCGCAATATCTCTGGTCGCTGTGGGCCATGGCCGGCATGAGTATCGCAGTGATTATGCGCGCGACGCGCACCCTGCTGTTACGCGACCTCTTCAGCCGTTGGCAACGCCAGCGTCTGGAACAAAAGCTCAAGCGTCTGCACTGAGTTTCAGCCAGTCCGCCAGCCGGGCCAGCGCGCTGCCCGGCCTGATTTCTTGCGGCGTCAGCAGACAATAACCGCTGCCGTCCGACGTAAAACCAAAGGGGGCGCTCAGTAGCCCGCCGGCCACATCATCCCGCACCTGCTGCCAAGGGCCGATAGCGACGCCTATCCCCGCCACCGCCGCCTGCAAACTGAAGTAAAAGTGATCGAAACGCTGCTCTGGCCAACCTGCCAGCGACACACTCTGATCCTGAGCCCAATGTCGCCAGGCATCAGGCCGGGTGGCGGAGTGCAGCAGCACCGCATCGTGGCTCAGCTGCGGCTGAGCGGCGTGGAAGGCGATAAAACGCGGCAGCATTTCAGGCTTGCATACCGGCCCGACTTGCTCGTTGAACAGCCACTGGCTGTGCAGTTTATCGCCCCAATCAAAATCGTTGCGTCGTAGGGCGGCGCTGATGCCGTCGTGGAACGAAAATGGCCCACCGCCAGCGACCAACTGCAGATGGATGTCCGGGTGCGCCAACTGAAACGCAGGCAGACGGGGTATCAGCCAACGCATCAATAGCGTCGGCTCACAGGACAATACCAGCGGTGCATCCTGCGCCTGTTGCCGCAGCTTTTGCGCAGTCTGTTCCAGGATGCCGAATGCCTGTTGCGACGCCTGAAACAAAGTCCGCCCGGCGGGCGTCAGATATACCCGCCGATGACGGCGTTCAAACAACGCAATACCCAGCTCATCCTCCAGCGCCCTGACCGCACGGCTAACCGCCCCGTGCGTCAGGTTTAAACTGTGCGCCGCCTGGGTGAAGCTTTCCAGCCTGGCCGCCGCTTCAAAACACCGCAATCCGCCCAATGACAGTGGTCGGTTTATTTTGCGTGAGTTTTTCTCACCGAAATCGTCAGTTTTCATCGTTTGTCACCGTCAGCCATTCCCTTTATAAATCAGCCACTCTCTTCTGATTCATTTACAGGATTACTATGACCGAACTCATCGCTGTCGTCACCATCACTTTACTTGCCGTTATTAGCCCAGGGCCTGATTTCGCCATGGTGTCGCGCAACAGCCTGTTGCTTTCCCGTCGTGCCGGCGTGGTGACCGCCTGCGGTATCGGCGCCGGGGTGTTGGTCCACGTGAGCTACACCCTGATCGGCGTCGGCGTGCTGATCCAGCAATCGCTGTGGCTGTTCACACTGTTGAAGATGATTGGCGCTGCCTACCTGATTTACCTGGGTGTCAGCATGCTGCGTAATGCCGGTTCTCCCACGGTGTCTGCCGGCGCGGCCCCTACCGCCGCCAGCGATTTCGCCGCGCTGAAAACCGGCTTTTTAACCAATGCGCTGAACCCGAAAACCACCATTTTTGTCGTCAGCCTGTTTATGCAGGTGGTGAATCCGCAGACGTCGCTGGCGGTGCAAATCGGCTACGGCTTGTTTATCGCCCTGGCTCATATCCTGTGGTTCAGCGCCGTTGCACTGTTGTTTTCCGCGCCGGGCATCAATGCGCGACTGCTGCGCCTGCGCAAAGGCATAGACAAGGTATTCGGTGGCCTGCTGATTACCTTCGGTGCACTGCTGGCGATAGCCGGGATGAGATAAGGCCACAAGGCTAAGTTCCGCATTCACTCCTATGCTTAGGAAGCATCTTTTTCATCCACCACAGCGGAGAACGGAACATGGCGAAAATTCTGGTTCTGTATTACTCAATGTACGGACATATTGAAACCCTGGCGAACGCGGTAGCGGAAGGCGCACGCAAGGTCAGTGGCGTCGAAGTCACCCTGAAACGGGTCCCGGAAACCATCCCGGCTGAGGCCTTTGCCAAAGCCGGCGGCAAGCAAAATCAACAGGCTCCTGTCGCCAGCCCGCAGGAGCTGGCCGACTACGACGGCATCATCTTCGGTACCCCAACCCGCTTTGGCAACATGGCCGGCCAAATGCGTACCTTCCTCGATCAAACCGGCGGGCTCTGGGCTTCCGGCGCGCTGTACGGCAAAGTGGGCAGCGTCTTTTCCTCCACCGGCACCGGCGGCGGCCAGGAGCACACCATCAGCTCCACCTGGACCACGCTGGCGCACCACGGTTTTATTATTGTGCCTATCGGTTACGGCACGCCTGAACTGTTTGACGTTTCCCAGCCTCGCGGCGGCACGCCTTACGGCGCAACTACCCTCGCCGGTGGCGACGGTTCGCGCCAGCCCAGCGCGGAAGAACTGGCCATTGCCCGCTACCAGGGCGAACACGTGGCGAAAATCACCGCCAAGCTGAAAAGTTAGCCATCACCAGCCCGACGGGGCCGCGGATTCCTTCGGCCCCATCTTGTTGCCAACCCCCGGCAAGGTTAAAATGCCGCTCAGCCTGCCATTCACTACCTGAACGTCACGGTCGAAATTCGTTCTGCCCGCCAATCACCGGCCTGCGCCCTGATGACGGGCGTTCTGTTTTTGCGCATAGCGAAGGGAAATAAGTCAGTGTCTAAAGATTTTGATGAACTAATAAGAGACATGGATCTTATTATTGAAAATGTAGACAGTTTCAAGGCTATGGCCCCGCGCGCACCCGAGCCCCCCGCACTACCGCCTGCGGTTCATCACTACGATTCGTTCTGCGAGAATGTGGCGCTGAAAGTGGTGTTGAAGGTGCTGCTCTCGTCGGTGGATAAGATCGTCAAGGTACAGATTGCCAATAAGGTCGAGCAGGAAATTGCTCAAATAGAACAGCAGGTGGTACGTGCCGGCGGTGGGCCGGTGTCCCCCGAGGATCTGGCACAAATGACGCAATACGTGCGTCGCACCGTGAATACCCTGTTGGAATAATCGCCATTGCGATTAAAAAACGTGCCAACCCTTTCAGGCGATATGAATTTTTACGTTATTTTTATATCGCCTGCCTTATTCTTTCAGGCTTAAAGAATAAATTGACTCATTGCCGTCAGGCAACTCGGGCGCAAGTATTATGGTCAAGAATAAGCAGATATTGGTCGTTATTCATCTTTGCAGTTTTTTAGTTTTCCTTTACAGCCTGTCAATGATCCCGCCCCTGTTGGTGGCGCTGCTCTATAAAGAAAAAAGCGTTTTCTCCTTTTTTTATACCTTGGTGATTGCCGGCTCGCTCGGCGGATTAGGCTGGTTCAGCACCCGTCAGGCCAAAGTGCAATTGCGCACTCAGGACGGTTTTCTGATTATCGTCATGTTCTGGCTGCTGTTTTCGATGATCAGCGCCCTGCCGCTGTGGCTGGATGACACGCTGAACGTCAGCCTGACGGACGCGATGTTCGAGGGCGTGTCCGGCATCACCACCACCGGCGCTTCGGTACTTAACGATGTCTCCGGCATACCTAAATCCTTTCTCTACTACCGTTCCCAGCTCAACTTTATCGGCGGTCTCGGCGTCATAGTGTTAGCCGTGGCCGTGCTGCCGCTGTTGGGTATCGGTGGTGCCAAGCTTTATCAGTCGGAAATGCCCGGACCATTCAAAGAAGAACGACTGACGCCACGGCTGGCCGATACCTCGAAAAACCTGTGGCTGATCTACCTCGGTCTGGGGCTGGCCTGTACGGTCGCTTTCCGCATCGCGGGCATGCCGTGGTTCGATGCCCTTTGCCATGGGATTTCCACCGTATCGCTCGGGGGATTTTCCACCCGCAATGAGAGTCTCGGCTATTACGACAGCTCGGCGGTCGAAATGGTCGGCGGTATTTTCTCCATTCTGGCGGCGGTGAACTTCACCCTGTATTTCGTCGCCGTAGGCCGCCGCAGCCTGAAACCCCTGTATAAAAACCCGGAGCTGCGCTTCTTCCTGCTGGTGCTGTCGATTATCGTGGCGATTGTTTGCCTCGAGCTCTACCGTTCCGGCATGTACGGCGCCAAGGACTCCTTCGTGCATGGCTTCTTCCTCACCAGTTCGATGATGACCGACAACGGCCTGGCCACCGCCGACTACGCCAAAATGCCTTCTCACACCATCATGCTACTGTTGGCAGCGAGCTTTTTTGGCGGCTGTGTGGGCTCGACCTGTGGCGGCATCAAGGCGCTGCGTTTTCTGATCATGTACAAACAGAGCCGGCATGAGATCAATCAGCTGGTTCATCCCAACGCCGTTTACACCATTAAAGTGGGCAATGCGCCGATTCACGATCGGGTATTGCGGTCGGTCTGGAGCTTTTTCTTTCTGTACGTTTTTTTCAGCTGCTTCTTCATCTGGCTGCTGAATCTGATGGGTTATGATCTGGTGACCTCTTTCGCCACCGTTGCCGCCTGCATCAATAACATGGGATTGGGCTTCGGTGAAACCGCGGCGGGGTTTGGCACGCTCAGCGATGCGGCAAAATGGCTGATGTGCGCGGCGATGTTGCTCGGCCGCCTTGAGATCTACCCCATGCTGATATTGTGCTCGCGTGCCTTTTGGCGTTTTTAAGGCTTTGCTGCCCGCCCGTTACCGGCTTTTTAAACCCGCTTTGCTGTGCCCACGCTGACACATTCGTAACATGAATGTGTTGCATTGTTGTATTCGTTTCATTGCGATAAGTTACAAATACTGTAAATGCATACAGTATTATTAAAACTTATTGAGGATATGAATATGCGATTTAACAAGATGTTAGCCCTGGCAGCACTGCTGTTTACCGCCCAGGCCTCCGCCGAAGCATTGGAATCTATCGACAACTGCGCGGTCGGTTGCCCCACCGGCGGCAGCAGTAACGTGTCCATCGTTCGCCATGCTTACACGCTGAACAACAACAGCACCACCAAGTTCGCCAACTGGGTGGCCTATCACATCACCAAAGACACGCCGGCCAGCGGGAAAACGCGCAACTGGAAGACCGATCCGGCACTGAACCCGGCAGATACATTGATACCGGCAGATTACACCGGCGCCAACGCGGCACTGAAGGTTGACCGCGGGCACCAGGCGCCGCTGGCCTCACTGGCGGGCGTCTCTGACTGGGAATCACTGAACTACCTTTCCAATATCACCCCGCAGATGGCCGATCTTAACCAGGGCTCCTGGGCACGGCTGGAAGATCAGGAACGCAAGCTGATTGACCGGGCGGACATCAGTTCGGTGTATACCGTGACCGGCCCGCTGTACGAACGCAATATGGGAAAATTGCCGGGCACCCAAAAAGCCCACACCATTCCCAGCGCTTACTGGAAGGTCATTTTTATCAATAACAGCCCGGAAGTGAACCACTATGCGGCGTTTCTGTTTGACCAAAACACCCCGAAAAATGCCGATTTCTGCCAGTATCGCGTCACGGTGAATGAAATCGAGAAACGCACCGGGCTGATTATCTGGGCTGGTCTGCCCGACGACGTACAGGCTTCGTTGAAAGCCAAGCCGGGCGTGCTGCCAGAGCTGATGGGTTGCAAGAGCTAAAATAATGACCAGGAACCCGCTACGGCGGGTTTTTATTGGTCAAAATAATGACAGCATCTGCGATTTAAATATAAACATTACTTATTAATACGCCCTGTTATACCCGCCCTGATAGCGTAAATAATGTTATTTACCCTCATTAATTATCTTCAAATACCCGCAACGATACCCTTCACGCCCCGCCAAGCGGCCACAGCGCCGGCTTTTTTTATTCTTTCTGTGCTTTTTTATTCACGCGTCTGAGCAAGTTTATTGCCGAAAAGTTATCGGCAAGTTAATATCCCGCCAAATTATTAGATGCAGAACTGTAAGCAATGGATTTATCCCATTGTTGATTATTTTTTATCTCTCTTTACCCCTTCTCTTTTGCCTGTTTGGGCAATAACACCTGTTTTGTGAGAAAAACACATGGAAAATTTGTTATCAGACGATGGTAAGTTACCGATCAAAAATGGAACCGGTTTCAGTCGACGGGAAGTGCTGCTGGGACTGGCCTCAACCCTGCTGGCGACGTCATTGCTCAGTTACCCTTTCCTCAGCCTGGCAGAACAACATACCGCGGCGACCAACCCGCTGCAGTTTGCCCGTTTCTTCAAGATATCCCAGACATTGAGCGAACATGAGGATATCGATCAGGGAATGTCAGCGCGTATTTTTACGGCCTTACATAATCAGAATGACCAGTTCAACACGCAGGTTGAGCAGCTTGGTGGGCTGTTGCAGTCGGGCCAAAGCGCAAAACAGCTGCAACAACTGGCCATTCAGGCCGGCTTGCAGCCCCTGGTGACCGCCATTATCACCGCATGGTATACCGGCACCGTCGGCCACGGCCAAACGGCTGAACTGATTGCCTATAAAGACGCGTTGATGTATCGCCCCGCCAGCGACGCGCTGATCGTTCCCACCTACTGCGGCAATGGCCCGTTGTGGTGGACCGCGCCCCCTCCAGCGGTCAACGCTTCCCTGTGATCTGAGAGTCTTCTGATGAAAAAACCTGAATTTACTGCCGATGGCAACGCCTCGGCCGATATCGTGATCGTGGGCTCCGGCATTGTTGGCGGCATGATGGCCGATCAATTAGTCAGCCAGGGTTATTCTGTGTTGGTGCTGGAAGCAGGCCTGCGTATTGAACGCGCCCAGGCCGTAGAAAACTGGCGCAATATGCCTTTTGATAATCGCGCCGGCTCCGATTACCAAGGGTTGTACCCGCAATCCGAGTTCGCCACTGCTCCCCTCTATTTTCCTGAAAACAACTATGTCGCCCTGAGCGGCCCGAGCGCAGGCAGCTTCAAACAAGGGTATCTGCGTACCGTCGGCGGCACCACCTGGCACTGGGCTGCGTCCTGCTGGCGCCACCTGCCCAGCGATTTCCAAATGAAAACCCTGTACGGCGTTGGCCGCGACTGGCCGATTTCCTATGATGAACTCGAGCCTTACTATTGCCGGGCCGAAGAGGAAATTGGCGTGGCGGGCCCCAACGATCCGCAGCAGCAGTCGCCGGTTGAACGCAGCAAACCCTACCCGATGGATATGGTGCCCTGGGCACATGGCGATATTCGTTTTGCCGAAGTGGTTAACCCGCACGGCTACCGTTCAGTCCCGATCCCACAGGGGCGCAGTATTCATCCGTGGAAGGGCCGTCCAACCTGCTGCGGCAACAACAACTGCCAGCCGATTTGCCCCATCGGCGCCATGTACAACGGCATTCATCATGTTGAACGCGCTGAAATGAAAGGTGCGGTGGTACTGGCGGAAGCGGTGGTCTACAAGATTGATACCGATGAGCAGAATCGGGTCACTGCGGTGCATTGGCTCGACAGCAAGAAGCAGTCTCACCAGGCGACGGCCAAGGCTTTCGCACTGGCCTGTAACGGCATAGAAACGCCGCGCCTGCTGCTGATGGCGGCTAATGAGCGCAACCCGAACGGCATCGCCAACGCTTCCGACCAGGTTGGCCGCAACATGATGGACCACTCCGGTTTTCACTGTACCTTCCTGGCAAAAGAGCCGTTGTGGCTGGGACGTGGCCCGGCGCAGAGCAGCTGTCTGGTCGGCCCGCGTGACGGTGAGTTCCGCAAAGACTACTCGGCCAACAAGATGATCCTCAACAACATCAACCGGGTCGTGCCTGCCACCCAAAAGGCGCTGGAGCAAGGCTTGGTCGGTAAAGAATTGGATGCCGAAATACGCCGCCGCGCCGCCTACGGCGTCGATTTGTCCATCAGTCTGGAACCGTTACCAGACCCAAATAACCGCCTGACGCTGAGTAAAACCCGCAAGGATGCTCACGGCTTGCCCTGCCCGGACATCCATTACGATGTCGGCGATTACGTACGCAAAGGCGCAGAGGCCGCACATAAGCAATTGGAACACATCGGCCAGCTGTTCGACGCCGAAGAGTTCAACATCACCACCAGCCTGAATGCCAATAACCACATCATGGGCGGCACCATCATGGGCGATAACCCCGCAGACTCGGTGGTCGATGGCAACTGCCGCACCCATGACCATGCCAACCTTTGGTTGCCGGGCGGCGGCGCAATTCCTTCCGCCAGCGTGGTGAACAGCAC
The DNA here is from genome assembly GCA_012719855.1 of Serratia liquefaciens. GTDB lineage: Bacteria > Pseudomonadota > Gammaproteobacteria > Enterobacterales > Enterobacteriaceae > Serratia > Serratia liquefaciens_A. The sequence continues at coordinate 226,732 of JAAXZN010000050.1, forward strand.
CTTGACCATGGCGGCTCTGGGCATCAAGGCCGCCGATGACATTGCGCGGGCACTGGCGGTGAAACCATGAAAAAACAGGCGAAACTGACGCTATTGTCCCTGCTGTTGCTCGGCGGCAGCGCCGTGCAGGCGGCGGATAACGGAGAGTTAAGCGGTGCTGCGTTGATTAAAAAAGGCGAACAGGTTGCTATCGCCTCGGACTGCCAGGCCTGCCATACCAAACCCGAAGGCGGTACCCCGTTTGCCGGCGGCTATGGCATCAGTTCCCCCATGGGAGTGATTTACGCAACCAACATCACCCCATCAAACGCTGACGGCATTGGCAGTTATAGCGAAGAACAGTTTGCTCGTGCAGTCAGGGACGGGATCCGCGCCGATGGCACCCACCTCTATCCCGCCATGCCCTATACCTCTTATACCCGATTGAGCGATGCGGACATCAAGGCGCTGTATGCCTACTTTATGCACGGCGTGAAGCCGGTCGATCAGAAAAATACGCTGACCGATCTGCCCTTCCCGTTCAACCTGCGCTTTAGCATGGCTGCCTGGAATCTGCTGTTCCTCAAAGACGGTCGATTTGCACCTGATGCAACCAAAAGCGAGCAATGGAACCGGGGAGCTTATCTGGTTAATGGGCCTGGGCACTGCGACACTTGCCACACCCCGCGCAACCTGCTGATGGCTGAGGACGGCAGCCAGGCGCTGGCGGGCGGGATGGTCGGCAGCTGGTACGCTCCCAATATCACTTCAGACCCGATCAGCGGTATCGGCGGCTGGAGCGAACAGCAACTGGCACAGTACTTGAAAACCGGCCGGGTGGTCGGCAAAAATCAGGCGGCGGGCGGCATGGCGGAAGCCATCGAAAACAGCCTGCAATATTTTTCCGATGACGATCTGGCGGCTATTGCCGTTTACCTGAAAAGCACCACGCCGATCAGAGACGCAAAGGATAGCCAGGCGGCCGACAGCTACGGCAAACCATTGAACGTTGAGCCTCAGCTGCGCGGGTTGCAGCCTGCCAATGCCAACAACACCGTTACCGACGGCGCGGCGTTGTTCAGCGGCAACTGCGCCAGTTGCCACCAGCCGGACGGCAGCGGCAGCAAAAACCAGGCTTACCCTTCGCTGTTCAATAATACCGCCACCGGTTCAAGCAACCCGGCCAACCTGATTTCGGCCATACTGTTCGGCGTAGAGCGAAAGGTGGGCGATCAGCACGTGCTGATGCCGAACTTTGGCCCACTGTCGTACGTCAATCCGTTGAACGACCAGCAGATCGCCGCTATCAGCAATTACGTGCTGCAGCAGTACGGCAATCCCGCGGTTAAGGTCAGCGCTGCGGACGTGACCGTATTGCGCCTGGGTGGCCCGGTGCCGCTGCTGGCGATGCTGCAGCCTTATATGGCCCCGGCAATCGGCATTGCGGTGGTGGCGTTGATCTTGATGGCATGGCTGTTGGGGAGAAAACGGCGCTGAATTGATGACTGCAGTCTGGGGAGCTATCCCCGGCTTGCAGGCATTGCCGCATTCCCACAGGGATAGTTCGCAGATCGATTCTGAAAAGAACGGGGTTATTGCGTTTGATTTTCCACACGGGTAATACCGTGTTTCTTCATCACTTCTTCCATGGTCAGATTGTCATCATCCGGCGTTTCGTCAATCACAACATCTTGCGGGCGGACATAAGGCTTGGTTGCACGTTTGAACATCCACCACCAAACGAACACCAGAAAAGCACCGGACTTCAGAAAGATCATGGTCCATAACGCTATTTGATACCAGCTCATCTTTATCTCCATGAAAGCGTTAAACGCGAGCGATTGGACCTATTTTAACCCTTGGCTTAATCGGATCAATAGTAAACGGCAGATCCCTCCGGGTTCAGGCCACTGTTATAGGGATTTCTGTCATGATCTGCTCTACCTGCCGCTAAAACCCCCTTCAACCGTCTCAGAAACCCTGCCCGCAGCCTGACCCTGTATTTGCCCGCATTTTGGCATGGCGAAAACCATGCCGGATCCTCTACGCCGGTTTTTCCCTGCAAAAAGAGTGAATTACCCTTTCTAGACGCAATGTTTTTATATAGCTAAAACGTCTAACTAAACCACTTAAAACAGCCTTTTTGACCATAAAAATGTAAATTACCCCGCTTTTTCTATATACTCGCGGAGTTTAATTTCTTGGGCAGCCTGTTTGCCCCTCTTTTTATGGAGTTGTTTTAACGGACTATCCCATTCCCTAACGGACTAGCAAAAAGGTATTCTATGAGCCAAAACGACACTGAAATTGTGGCACGTCGTAGCCATATCAATCCTCCGGTATTTTTTATATCTGCCGCATTAATCATCGTCCTGGTGGCCTTTGCCGCCCTGTATCCTGAGATCGCCGACCGAAAATTCAAAGCGTTGCAGCAGGGTATTTTCACTAACGCCAGTTGGTTTTACATTCTGGCGGTCGCCCTGATCCTGCTGAGCGTGACCTACCTGGGTCTGTCGCGTTACGGCAATATCAAACTCGGGCCCGATCACGCTCAGCCAGACTTCAGCTATGTTTCCTGGTTTGCCATGCTGTTTTCCGCCGGAATGGGCATTGGTCTGATGTTCTTTGGCGTCGCCGAACCGGTGATGCACTATCTTTCTCCCCCGACCGGGACACCGGAAACAGTGGAAGCGGCTAAACAGGCCATGCGCCTAACCTTCTTCCACTGGGGCCTGCATGCCTGGGCGATTTATGCCATCGTGGCGCTGATCCTGGCATTCTTCAGCTATCGCCATGGCCTGCCCTTGACGCTGCGTTCCGCGCTTTATCCGATTATCGGCGATCGCATATACGGGCCGATTGGTCATGCGGTGGATATTTTTGCGGTTATAGGTACCGTGTTTGGCGTCGCGACCTCACTGGGTTATGGCGTGTTGCAGGTTAACGCCGGCCTCAACCACCTGTTCGGCTTGCCGATCAATGCAACGGTGCAGGTGGTGCTGATCGTGGTGATCACCGGGCTGGCGACGCTGTCGGTGGTGTCCGGGTTGGATAAGGGCATCCGCATTCTGTCCGAACTGAACCTCGGCCTGGCGGTGCTGCTGCTGGTCCTGGTGGGTACTCTCGGCCCAACCGTGTTGTTGCTGAAATCCTTTGTGGAAAATACCGGCGGCTATCTTTCCGATATCGTCAATAAAACCTTTAACCTGTATGCCTACGAGCCCAAATCCAGCAACTGGCTGGGGGGCTGGACACTGCTGTATTGGGGCTGGTGGCTATCCTGGTCGCCGTTCGTCGGCATGTTTATCGCCCGCGTTTCACGCGGACGCACCATTCGTGAGTTCGTTACCGGCGTGTTGTTCGTTCCGGCGGGCTTTACGCTGCTGTGGATGACCGTTTTCGGCAACAGCGCCATTAATTTGATCATGAACGAAGGCGCGCGCGATCTGGCCAATACGGTGCAAAACGACGTAGCCCTGGCGTTGTTCAACTTCCTGGAGCACTTCCCGTTCTCTAATATTCTGTCGTTTATCGCCATGGCGATGGTCGTGGTATTCTTCGTCACGTCCGCAGACTCCGGGGCGATGGTAGTTGATACGCTGGCTTCGGGCGGTTCGGATCAAACACCCATATGGCAGCGGATATTCTGGGCGTCCCTGATGGGCCTGGTGGCGATTGCGTTGTTGATTGCTGGCGGTTTAAGCGCATTGCAAACCGTGACCATCGCCAGCGCCCTGCCGTTCTCGATGATCCTGCTGGTGTCGATCTACGGGCTATTAAAGGCCTTGCGGATCGACGCCCACAAACGCGACAGCCAGACGACGACCACCATTGCGCCGACCGCCGCACGCAACCCGATCTCATGGCAACGGCGTTTGCGCAATATTGCCTATTTCCCGAAGCGTTCTCAGGTAAAGCGCTTTGTCGGTGAAGTGGTCCAACCGGCGATGACGCTGGTGGAAGCCGAATTGGCCAAGCAAAACACCACCTCCTCGATTGACGATACCCAGGACGATCGGATCCGTTTCGAAGTCGATTTAGGGGAAGATCTGAACTTTGTCTATGAAGTGCGGCTGCGCGCTTACATTCAACCGGCCTTTGCTCTGGCGGGGTTGAAAGATGAGGAGCGCGACGAGGAACATAAATACTATCGCGGTGAGGTACACCTGAAGGAAGGGGGCCAGGATTACGATGTGATGGGCTGGACGCAAGAACAGATCATTCACGATATTCTCGACCAGTACGAGAAGCACCTGCACTTCCTGCATTTGGTTCGTTAGCGGTTGCTTTGCCAGACAAACCGTCCCAGCCGGGGCGGTTTTTTTATCGGTCCACGGCGGCGATTGCCATTTTTCAAACCCAACAAAAAACCCCGCGCTCAGAGAGCACGGGGTCATAATTTATGGCGGAGGAGCAGAGATTAAAACGATAACATTAATACATTGATATATATGAATTTAAATGAGTTCTATTTATATGGTTATACACACAACTATACACAGAAGATCTTCCTTATCTGAGTAACACTCTCATGTGCCCAAAATCGCCGATCAAAAACATGAAAAAAAATATCACATGTACAAATCTTAGCCATCAATTTAACACTTGATTATGGATTTATTTTCACCGAAAAAATTCCCTATATATAACCAGAAGGTGGTGGGTTCGGTAGGTTCAGTCGGTTCACTCAAGTAACGCGTTGAATATAAAGGAATATATTTTTCATTTTGAACCAACCTGTGGGTGGGTTCATGAGGCATAAAAGTAGGTTCAGGGGCGTTCTACAGGTAGGCGAACTCAGAACATGACAAATGCAACTCATTGATTATAATGATGCACACCGGGTGTTCAGCGCAAAGTCGAGTGCTGGTATCTCCGCAGCACCAGTGCAATTGCCTCTTCCAGAACGGCACAGAGTTGATGGCTAGCCAAGCATGTAAAGGATGGGATGTTGAATGAAAACCTCTGAACTGATTGACAAACTAAATAAAATTGCCAAAACAGTTCCGTTCGATGCGGACATAGTTACTGGTGACGACTGGTTATGGCAGGGTGTTGATAAGGTCTACCATAACCCACCACATACCTACATTCAGTTTGATTCCTTCGAAG
>JAAXZN010000051.1 GCA_012719855.1 Serratia liquefaciens
AGGATAGGTTTACCCGCCGTGCCGGAGGGCTCCCCGTCATCAGAGAAGCCTAATTGCTGAGAATCGGTCGGCGGCCCGGCGACAAATGCCCAGCAATGGTGTCTGGCTGCCTGGTGCTCATCACGTACCTGCTGGATAAACGCCTTGGCCGCATCAACCCCGCTGGTCGGCGCCAGCAGGGTGATAAAACGGCTCTTCTTGATTTCCTCGCTGACGCTAATGGGGCTAGCGGGGATCGGATAAGGCTGCATCAGGCCAGGTTCAGATCGCGCGTCATGTTCTCAATGCGCTTTTCGTGGATCACGATATTGTCTTCAATACGGATACCACCATAAGGTTTCAGCGCATCAATGCGATCCCAGGCAAAGTGCTGGCTGAATTCGCCGCTGCGCCACGGTGCCAGCAGGGATTCAATAAAGTAGAGGCCAGGTTCGATGGTCAACACCATGCCAGGTTGCAATACGCGGGTGCAGCGCAGGTATGGGTATTTCGATGGCGCCGCCAGATGGGTACCCTGTTCATCCTGCATAAAACCGGCTGAGTCGTGCACCTGCAGGCCCAGAGGGTGGCCCAAACCGTGCGGCAAGAATGGCGTGGTGAGCCCTTGTTCCACCATGGCTTCTTCGCTGATACCGCTCACCAGTTTGTGGCTCTTGAGCAATTTGGCGATGCGTTGGTGCATCTGCACATGATAATCGGTGTAACGCACACCGGCTTTGATGGTTTCCATCAGCGCCAACTGTTCGCTATTAAGATCTTTAACCAACTGGGCGAAATCGCTGCCGCTCTGGCCGGCGTAGGTCCTCGTCAGATCGGCGGCATAGCCGTTATATTCCGCTCCGGCGTCAATCAAGAAACTCAGCATTTCAGCCGGCGGTTGGTGATCCAGCGTGGTGTAATGCAGTACCGACGCATGCTCATTCAGCGCAACGATATTGTCGTAAGGCACATCGGTGTCGCGATGGCCTGTCGCCGTGAGATAAGCCAGGTTGATATCAAACTCACTCATGCCTGACAGGAAAGCTTCGTGGGCAGCACGATGCCCCATAACCGCGGTCTTCTGCGCTTCACGCATGCAGGCCAGCTCGTAGCCGGTTTTGATTGAGCGATGGAAGTCGAAGTAGTTCAGCACCGCTTTAGGGTTGACGTTTTCTGCCGAAATACCGAGATCGCGAGCGCGCTGTTGCGCATAACCGATATAGCCCACGCGCTCACGCTGGGCTGGCAGCTGCTGAGCGATATCGTCGGCATTGGCCAACGGCATCAGTTCAACAGACTTGGTCCAGAAACTGTCCGGCAGCGGCTCAACGCTATGCCAGTAATCAACCGGCGAATAGAACCACAGCTTCGGTTTGTTAACGCCGTCCACCCACAGCCAGCAGTTTGGGACCGAAGTCACCGGCACCCAAGCTTTAAAATGCGCATTCACTTTGAACGGATAACTGCGGTCGTCCTGGAATATCCGCTGCAGTTCCCCGGAGTGAATCAGCAACGCGTCCAGTTTGTTGCGCGTTAACACTTCACGCGCCCGTTTTTGCAGTTCTGCCAGGTGGTCGTTATACAAAGAAGCCAGTGTTTCCATCACAATACCCTTTTACATACCATTAGAACGGAATGCCTCATCTTAGCACACCGTTCCTGCGCACCAACCTCATCACCTCTGGCATGCGGGGCGCTTCGCAAATCACTGTAAATGTCGTTACATCCGCAGCTTAACAATTAACCAGGCGATAAAACCTGACGAGGCGATCGCCGCGGCCCACAGACCGTGATGTTCAAGCAAAACAGCGCCGGCCGCAGCAATACCCGCCAAGCACTGCTGCAGAAATCCACACAACGCCATGGCATAGGCACCCTGCTCTTTGGCATCGCTGACGGCCATCGCCATACTGTTAGGAAACAATACCGCCTGGCCAAAAATCGTCAGGCAGTACAGCACAATAAATAACGCCATGCCGGAAAGCCCTACCAGCACACCGCTCCACCACAACACCATAATCGCAACGGTCGCCATAGCGACAATACTCGCTCCCACATGCATGAGCCGTTTGCCGCCGAAACGAGCCACCGTCCGGTTCACCGCCATCGCCCCGGTAAAGTAAGCTACGCCGATCACCAATCCCAGCGCCCCAAAGGCCGTCACGTTCAGACCAAACCCCTGCTGCATAATAAACGGGCTCACCTCTTGCAGGGTCACCGTGGTAGCGAACCCCAATCCGCCGACGCAGGCCGGCCAGAAAAATCCCGGCCGACGCAAAATGCGCCAATAGGCCGTGGCCATGGGCGGACGAGGCCCCGCAGCCCTGCCGACTTCCAACGGCAGCGTCTGCATAAGCAGCAGGATCGCCAACCCGGTCAGCCCCATCAGTACAAAGCCCATTTGCCAGTGCGAATATTGGCTAAGCAACCCACCGATAAACTGCCCGCCGCCCAACGCAGCGATAAAGGCAATCGACAGCACCGAAAGGCGCCTTGCCAGCTCGTCGCCGCTCCAGTTATCGCGAACAATAATGCGTGCGATGATCGCGGCGCCCCCGGCGGCGATACCCTGCAGTGCCCTCAGCACCAATAATTGGGTGCCATTGCTGCAAAACGCCAGCAGCGCGCTGCAAGTGATAAACAACGCCAACGACAACGTCAGCGGCAGGCGCCGCCCAAAGCGATCGGCTGCCGCCCCCCAGAACAGCACCGGCAGCGCGGCGCCAATGACGAATATCGATATCGATAGCTCGGTGGCACGACGCGTCATCGACAACTCCTGCATCACCGTCGGTAACGAAGGCAGATACACCGTTGTCGCCATCTGCGCCATGAAGACCAGCAAGCAGGCCAGCGCCATGGTTCTGGCGGGAAGACTCCAAAACCCACTCTGTTTTGCACATACCGCTTTACTCATTTCGCACCTCAGGGTGTTTAGCACTCCGCTCCGGCAAGTGTATGAGGGGTTTCCGACACCAGCAAATCACCATAACGCATAAAATATAACTTCGTTTTAAATCAAAATCATAACCAAGAGCCATGTGATCCGACCTGCAAAAATGCAATCTCTCATTTGCATATTGTTAACATAAAAACCACACTCCTCATCATCTGGTCATACCAGATCAAACGCTGATTCAGGAGATAGACATGCTCTACCAAGGCGAAACATTACAACTGCACTGGCTCGACAACGGCATCGCCGAGCTGGTGTTCAATGCCCCAGGTTCTGTAAACAAGCTGGATACCCGCACCGTTGCCAGCCTGGGCGAAGCGCTCACGGTTTTGGAAAAGCAGACCGAGCTGAAAGGCCTGCTGCTGCGTTCCACGAAAGCCGCCTTTATTGTCGGCGCCGATATCACCGAGTTCCTTTCTTTGTTTGCGGCTCCAGCTGAAAAACTGCAGGAATGGCTGGTCTTTGCCAATAGCATCTTTAACCGGTTGGAAGATCTGCCGGTGCCGACCATTTCGGCCATTAACGGCTATGCGCTCGGCGGCGGCTGCGAATGCATTTTGGCAACCGACTTCCGCGTCGCCTCACCGGATGCGCGCATTGGCCTGCCGGAAACCAAACTGGGTATCATGCCCGGCTTTGGCGGTTCCGTGCGTCTGCCACGCCTGTTGGGTAACGACAGCGCCCTGGAGATCATCGCCGCCGGTAAAGACGTCAGCGCCAAAGACGCTCTGAAAGTCGGCCTGGTGGATGCCGTGGTCGCCCCGGAAAAATTGATCGATGCCGCCCTGAAAATGCTGCAACAGGCGATCGACGGCAAACTGGATTGGCGCGCGTATCGTCAGCCAAAGCTCGAGCCGTTGAAGCTTAGCCCAATCGAAGCCGCGATGAGTTTTACCACCGCCAAAGGCATGGTGATGCAAACCGCGGGCAAACATTACCCGGCACCGATGACCGCGGTCAAAACCATTGAAGCCGCCGCCAAGCTGGGCCGTGACGAAGCGTTGAAGTTGGAAACCGCCAGCTTTGTACCCTTGGCCCGCTCTAAAGAAGCACGCGCACTGGTCGGCATCTTCCTCAACGATCAGTTCGTGAAAGGTCAGGCGAAGAAGCGGGCGCTGAATGCTGAAGCACCGAAGCAGGCAGCGGTATTGGGGGCCGGCATCATGGGCGGGGGCATCGCCTACCAGTCCGCGCTGAAAGGCGTGCCGGTGATCATGAAAGACATCAGCGACAAATCCCTGACGCTCGGCATGAACGAAGCCGCCAAGCTGCTGAACAAGCAACTGGAGCGTGGCAAGTTGGACGGCATGAAGATGGCCCAGGTGCTGTCGACCATTCAGCCAACGCTGGACTATGCCGGTATCGAGCGCGCGCAGGTGATTGTCGAAGCCGTGGTCGAGAATCCCAAGATCAAGGCGGCAGTGCTGTCCGAAGTGGAAGGCCTGATTGGCGAAGATACCGTCCTGGCGTCCAATACCTCAACCATTCCCATTAATCACCTGGCGAAATCGCTGAAGCGCCCGCAAAATTTCTGCGGCATGCATTTCTTTAACCCGGTACACCGTATGCCGCTGGTAGAAATCATCCGCGGCGAGCAGACCAGCGACAGCACCATCGCTGCCGTGGTGGCCTATGCCAGTCGCATTGGTAAAACGCCGATTGTGGTGAATGACTGCCCGGGGTTCTTCGTCAACCGCGTGCTGTTCCCGTATTTCGCCGGTTTCAGCCTGCTGCTGCGCGACGGGGCGGATTTCCGCCAGATCGACAAAGTGATGGAAAAACAATTTGGCTGGCCAATGGGCCCGGCTTATCTGCTCGACGTGGTGGGGATTGATACCGCACACCATGCCCAGGCAGTGATGGCTTCCGGTTTCCCTGAGCGTATGAGCAAAGATTACCGTGACGCTATCGACGTGATGTTCGATAACCAGCGTTTCGGTCAGAAAAATCAGTTGGGCTTCTATCGCTACAGCCAGGACAACAAAGGCAAGCCGCGTAAAGACAACGATGAGCAAACCGATGCGCTGTTGGCGACCGTCAGCCAGCCACGTCAGACCATCAGCGACGAAGAAATTATCGCCCGCATGATGATCCCGATGATCAATGAAGTGGTGCGTTGCCTGGAAGAAAACATCATCGCCAGCCCGGCCGAGGCCGATATGGCACTGGTCTACGGCATCGGTTTCCCGCCGTTCCACGGGGGAGCATTCCGCTACCTGGATACGCTTGGCACCACCCATTACGTCGAACTGGCCCAGCGTTATGCGCACCTTGGCGCTCTGTATCAGGTGCCTGCCGGCCTGCGCGCCAAAGCCGAACGTAATGAAAGCTACTACCCGGTGGCTGCGCCGCTGTCCGATGTCTCCACTGGCCAACCGGCATGAGGTCATAAAGATGGAAAACGTAGTTATTGTTGATGCCGTACGCACGCCGATGGGCCGCTCCAAGGGCGGCGCCTTCCGCCAGGTACGTGCCGAAGATCTTTCCGCTCACCTGATGCGCGCCGTACTGAGCCGTAACGCTGCGTTGGACGCAGCCGAAATTGACGACATTTACTGGGGTTGTGTGCAACAGACGCTGGAGCAGGGCTTTAACATCGCACGTAACGCCTCGCTGCTGGCAGAGATCCCGCACAGCGTACCGGCAGTGACCGTCAACCGGTTATGCGGCTCCTCCATGCAGGCGTTACACGACGCAGCGCGCGCCATTATGGTCGGCGACGCACACGTCAGCCTGATTGGTGGCGTCGAACATATGGGCCACGTACCTATGAACCACGGCGTGGATTTCCACCCGGGGCTCAGCCGCAGCGTGGCAAAAGCCGCCGGCATGATGGGCCTGACCGCCGAGATGCTGGCCAAGATACACAATATCAGCCGTCAGATGCAGGACGAGTTTGCCGCGCGTTCGCACCAACGTGCGCATGCCGCCACCCTGGCCGGCTACTTCAAGAATGAAATTATTCCCACCACCGGCCACGATGCCGATGGCGTGCTGACCCGTTATGACTTCGACGAAGTGATCCGCCCGGAAACCACCGTCGAAAGCCTTGCGGCGCTGCGCCCGGCATTCGACCCGGTCAACGGCACCGTGACCGCCGGCACCTCTTCGGCCTTGTCCGACGGGGCATCCGCCATGCTGCTGATGAGTGAATCTCGTGCCAAAGCGCTCGGTCTGAAAGCCCGTGCACGCATTCGCTCGATGGCGGTAGTCGGCTGCGATCCGTCCATTATGGGCTACGGCCCGGTGCCTGCCAGCAAGCTGGCGCTGAAGCGCGCCGGACTGACCGTGCAGGACATCGACCTGTTCGAACTGAACGAAGCCTTTGCTGCACAGTCCCTGCCTTGTATCAAGGATCTGGGCCTGCTGGACAGCATCGACGACAAGATCAACCTGAACGGCGGCGCCATTGCGCTGGGTCACCCGCTGGGTTGCTCGGGTTCCCGCATCTCGACCACCCTGCTGAACAACATGGAACGCCGCGATGTACAGTTCGGTCTGGCGACCATGTGTATTGGCCTGGGCCAGGGGATTGCCACCGTCTTTGAACGCGTTTAGCTGTGTCTATTTGGCCTGACTGCGTCACACTTTAAACCGCAGCATGCCAACAAGTTTAGTTGCCGTACTTCCCGCCTGTCAGGGGCGGGTTTTTTTATGCCTGAAATCCACAGACGGCCCAATAAAAAAGGGCAGCCATTGGCCACCCCGTTGTTACCCGCTTCGTCGCTTAGATAAACGAGAAGGCGTCGCCAAACATGTGCGCTTCCAGCGCGCCACGTTCGGCACAGAAGCGTTCACGAGCGATTTTCGCCATCTCGAAACGACCGGCAATATAAATGTCGTGCTCCGCCAGCGTACCGAAATCCTGCAATACCGCACTGAGCACCGTGCCGCTGCGGCCACGCCACTCTTCTTCCGGCTGTTCAACCACCGGAATGACTTTCAGGTTCGGGTGTTGCACCGACAGCGCTTCCAGCTCGCTCAAATCATACAGGTGCTTGAGCTCGCGTCCGCCCCAATAGATAGAGATATCGCGGTCAGGCTGCTGCTCCAGTGCGGCCAACAGAATCGAGCGTGCATAAGAGAAACCGGTACCGCCGGCGATCAACACCAGTGGGCGACTGCCTTCTTCACGCAGCCAAGCGTCGCCGTGCGGAATATCAACGGTAATTGCCTGCTCTTTCAGAATGCGATCCATCACGGCCATGGCGTACAGATTCAGTTCCGAAGCGCCGATATGCAGTTCAATATAATCCTGCTCTGTCGGGGTCGATGCCAGCGAGAACGGACGCTTGTCGCGCTCATCCATCACCACCATCAGATACTGCCCTGCCTTGAAAGAAAACGGCGCCTCTGGCACCAAACGTACCCGGTAAACCGTATCGGTAATGGCCTCTACGGAGGTCACTTTACAGCTCAATATTGTCATGCGTTCCCTCTGTCGGGTCATCAATGCAAAACTGAGAACAGAGCCTGGCGCTATAGAGTCGGTTCTCTGTCACTGAAAATTGCGAGCTCATCCCAGATGTCATCGATGCGCGCACGCACCTTTTCATCCATCTCAATCGGACGGCCCCATTCGCGCTCGGTTTCACCCGGCCATTTATTGGTGGCATCCAGCCCCATCTTCGAACCCAAACCGGAAACCGGTGAGGCGAAGTCCAAATAATCGATCGGCGTATTCTCCACCATCACGGTATCCCTTGCCGGATCCATTCTGGTGGTAATCGCCCAAATCACATCATTCCAGTCACGCGCATTGACGTCATCGTCGCAGACGATAACGAACTTGGTGTACATAAATTGACGCAGAAACGACCAGACGCCCATCATTACGCGTTTAGCATGACCAGCATACTGTTTCTTGATGGTCACCACCGCCAGACGATAAGAACAGCCCTCGGGCGGCAGATAGAAGTCGACAATTTCCGGGAACTGCTTTTGCAGAATGGGAACGAAGACTTCGTTCAGCGCCACGCCCAGCACCGCCGGCTCATCCGGCGGACGGCCGGTGTAGGTCGAGTGGTAAATGGCATCGCGACGCTGGGTGATGTGAGTGATGGTAAATACCGGGAAGTGATCGATCTCGTTGTAGTAACCGGTGTGATCGCCATACGGACCTTCCGGCGCCATTTCACCCGGCTCAATGTAGCCTTCCAACACGATTTCCGCGCTGGCCGGCACTTCCAAATCGCAGGAGAGGCACTTGACCACTTCGGTTTTGTTGCCGCGCAGCAGCCCGGCAAAAGCATATTCAGACAGGGTATCCGGTACCGGCGTCACCGCGCCGAGGATAGTGGCGGGATCCGCCCCCAATGCCACAGCAACCGGGAAACGCTCACCGGGATGCGCCTGACACCATTCCTGATAATCCAACGCGCCGCCACGATGGGACAGCCAACGCATGATCACTTTATTTTTGCTCAGCACCTGCTGGCGATAGATGCCCAGATTCTGGCGCTCTTTTTGCGGCCCGCGGGTTACCGTCAGCCCCCAGGTGATCAGCGGCGCAGCGTCTTCCGGCCAGCAGTGCATCACCGGGATACGGCTGAGATCAACGTCATCGCCCTGCCATACTTGTTCCTGACAAGGGGCTGAACCCAACACCTTGGTCGGCATGTTCAACACTTGTTTGAACTTCGGCAGTTTATCGAACAAATCGCGAAAGCCCTTCGGCGGCTCTGGCTCTTTTAGGAACGCCAGCAATTTGCCGACCTCGCGCAACGAGCTGACATCTTCCTGGCCCATGCCCATCGCAACGCGGTTGGCGGTACCGAACAGATTGCACAACACCGGCATATCGTACCCTTTAGGGTTTTCGAACAGCAGTGCCGGGCCGCCCGCACGTAAAGTACGATCGGCAATTTCTGTCATTTCCAGATAGGGATCAATCGGCTGGCTGATGCGTTTTAGTTCCCCTCTCTTTTCCAGCAACGAGAGGAAATCGCGTAAGTCACGGTATTTCATGCTGATCATTATAACGGCCAGTGAGGAGGGCATTATAAGCCCTCTTCACAGTTGTTGCTGCACTTTTGTTAAACACCGGTAAAGACATCGTCGGCATTAGTGGCAGGTAAAGGGCACCAGCGGACGCAATGCCCGGGTATCGCGATATTCCTGAGTTTCCACACCGTGGCGGAACACCTTGAAACCTTGATCTCTGGCGCTAAAGTAACGCAGATCATTACCCTCAACGTGCAACAGGCTGCCCTCGCGCAATGCCACTACGGATTCGCTCGGGTTAACCGCGCAGAACTCGGCCAGGCGTTCATCGCGGGTTTCCCCCATGTGACCACTAATATGGGCGTCGATATAATGCGGGTTAATCTGCACCGGGAACAGGCTCAGCGCCGGCAGTACGACGCTGTTACGCACCGGCATGTCATTGGTGGTGCGAATACTTGGTGTGGCAACGTTACACCCTGCGCTCCACCCTACGTAAGGCACGCTACGTTCACGAACCGCCCGTTGAATCGGGATGATTAGGCCGTTTTCATGCAGCATCTGGTTCAGCATCCAGGTGTTGCCGCCGCTGACTAAAATGCATTCTGCCTGTTCAATCGCCGCTGCGGGAGAGTCGGCGTGGTGAATACTGGTGACCTTGATGCCGAGAATTTTCGCCAGTTCCTGCGCACGCTGATCGTAATCGCTGCGGATCATGGCATAGGGGATAAATACGGCGGACGTAATGCCACGGCGCGCGATCATCGCCAGCAAGTGGCTCTTGGCATAACCCAGCAGCTCATCCTCACCGGACAGCTTGCCGTTGCTCAACAGAAATAACTCCATTTTTCCCCCTCAATCGAAAACGATGAATACGTCACACCCGACAAAAGCCGCACAAGGCATACTCCGACGGTAACAAATTTTTAGCCCTCTGTTATACCCAAGCCGTGCGAATAAGTGTGTGACCCTTCGCTAATTGCCAACGATTCATGCAGATAGCGGCCGTTACATGCTGAAACTTGCATCACTATGTATCCGTAATGGCTTTTGATATGCTTACCGGCTGACAGAAAGGCATGTGAAATTATGGAATCTTGGTACCTACTGTATTGCAAGCGCGGCCAACTTTTACGGGCGCAGGACCATTTGGAACGGCAGGAAGTAAACTGCCTGAGTCCGATCATTACGCTGGAAAAGATCGTACGCGGTAAACGCATTGCGGTCAGCGAGCCCCTGTTTCCGAACTACCTGTTTGTGAAGTTCGATCCGGAGCGCATCCACACCACCACCATCAGTGCAACTCGTGGTGTCAGCCACTTTGTGCGCTTTGGCTCAACGCCGACCACCATCCCGCAGAAAGTCATCGAAGAGTTGCAGACGCATACCGGTGAAACCTACGTCGATCCGGAAACGCCACAGCCGGGTGATAGCGTGTTAATCGTCGATGGCGTGTTCGAAGGGTTGAAAGCGATTTACACCGAGCCGGACGGCGAAGCTCGTTCAATGCTTCTGCTGAACCTGATCAACAAGCAGGTCAGCCAAAGCGTGGATAACCGACAATTCCAAAAACTGTAATGCAAAAAGGCGCCCAGGGCGCCTTTTGTCTCTATGGCTAGCGCCTTAGCGCTGCATAGCCTCTTCATGCATCCACTGAGCGACTCGCTTGGCGAAGTAGGTCAGTACGCCATCGGCGCCGGCACGCTTAAAGCACATCAGCGATTCCATCACCGCCGGTTGCTCCTGCAACCAACCGTTTTGAATCGCCGCCATGTGCATCGCATACTCACCGGAAACCTGATAGGCGAAAGTCGGCACGCCAAAGGTGTCTTTCACCCGACGCACTACGTCGAGATACGGCATACCTGGCTTCACCATCACCATATCCGCGCCTTCCTGCAGATCCTGTGCGATCTCCTGCAGCGCTTCGTCGCTGTTGGCCGGGTCCATCTGATAGGTTTTCTTGTTGCCGCCTTTCAGATTACCGCTGGAACCGAGCGCATCGCGGAACGGGCCATAGTAGCAAGACGCATATTTGGCGGAGTAAGCCATGATTTGAGTATTCACCAACCCCTGATGCTCCAGGCGATCGCGGATCGCGCCGATACGGCCGTCCATCATGTCACTCGGTGCCACGATCTCTGCCCCGGCTTCCGCGTGAGACAGCGCCTGGCGAACCAGGATCTCTTTGGTGATGTCGTTAATGACATAACCCTGTTCGTCGATGACGCCGTCCTGACCGTGAGTGGTGTAGGGATCGAGCGCCACGTCCGTCAGAATACCCAGCTCTGGCACCGCATCTTTCAGTGCACGCACCGTACGCTGTACCAGACCTTCCGGGTTATAAGCTTCTTCCGCGTGCAGTGACTTCAGGCCAGGTTCAATTACCGGGAACAGGGAGATCACCGGCACGCCAAGCTTGGCGATGGCTTCCGCTTCTTTGATCAGCAGATCGATGCTCATGCGCGATACGCCGGGCATCGATGCCACCGCTTCCTGACGGTTACTGCCTTCCATGACAAATACCGGATAAATCAGGTCGTTAACCGTAAGTTGGTTCTCGGCCACCAGGCGGCGGCTGAAATCGTGACGGCGCACTCGGCGCATACGGCGACCCGGGAAGGTACCCGGAAATGCATAGCTCATAATTTTCTCCTAACTCATTCCAGCCGGAATAGCCGGCGGGCGTTCTCATCGGTTTTCTGCCCCAGCCATTCGGGATCTTCTTGTCGCCAGGTAGCCACCTGCCGGACGATATGAGGCAAAAAACAGGGTTCGTTGCGGCGAGATGCAGGTTTCGGATGTAAATCCCGGGGCAACAGATAGGGTGCGTCGGTTTCCAACAACAGACGATCGGCAGGGATCTGCGGCAGCAATGCGCGCAACTCCAGGCCACGTCGCTCATCACAGACCCAACCGGTAATCCCGATCGACAGGCCCAGCGACAAGCAACTTTCTAATTCTTCGGCGGTGCCGGTAAAACAGTGCACTACCGCCGCGGGCAGTTTATCCAACCACGGCGTCAACAGCGCGGCAAAACGTGCGTGCGCATCACGGCAGTGAAGGAAAACCGGCATCTCCAGCTCCGCCGCCAGCGCCAGTTGAGCGCTGAATGCCCTCTCCTGCTGCTCTGGGGTGGAAAAATTACGGTTAAAATCGAGCCCACATTCACCCATGGCTACGACCTGCGGCTGAGAGGCCAACTCACGGAGCCGCTCTGCGACCTGCTCATTCCAACTGCTGGCCTGATGGGGATGCACACCGGCGGTGGACCAGCAATAACCCGCATGCTGCTGCGCCAGTTCACAGGCAGCCTGGCTTTCCTGCAAATCAGTGCCGGTAATCAATAGTCCTGTCACGCCTGCGCCTCGTGCGCGATCCACTACCGCAGGGCCGTCTTTGGCAAACTGTGAACTCGTGAGATTTACGCCAATATCAAACATGGTTTTCCCAATGCAAAAACCGCCCATCGGGCGGCTCAGGAGCAAACAAATTTAAGGTGTCGGGGGTTCGTCACCCTCGTCTTCTTCTTCCGGCTGCGGACGACGTTTACCGGTATAGAAACGGGCAAAGAACACGCCCACTTCAAACAGCAGATACATCGGAATTGCCAGCAGGGTTTGCGAGAACACATCCGGCGGGGTCAGAAGCATGCCGACCACGAAAGCCCCGACCAGAACGTAAGGACGTTTCTTTTTCAGATCTTCCGGTGAGGTGACGCCACTCCAGCAAAGCAAAATAATGGCAACCGGCACCTCAAACGCCACGCCAAACGCCATAAACAGCGCCATGACGAAGTCGAGATAGTTATTGATGTCGGTGGCGATCATCACTCCGGCCGGTGCAGTTTTGGCAAAAAAGCCGAACGCCAGCGGGAAGACGATAAAGTAGGCAAAGGCCATGCCGAGATAAAACAGCAGGCTGCTGGAGACCAGTAAAGGCATCATCAGGCGACGTTCATGCTTATACAACGCCGGCGCAATAAAGGACCAGACCTGATACAGGATCACCGGCGCGGACACGAATACCGAGACGATCATTGTCAGCTTGATCGGGGTAAAGAAAGGTGAGGCCACGTCTGTGGCGATCATGCTCGCCCCGGCAGGCAACTGCTTGATCAGCGGCGCGGACACCAGTTGATAAATATCATTGGCGAAAAAAACCAGCACCAGGAAGATCGCCAGTATGCTGATAATCGAGTTTAACAGCCGCTTACGCAGTTCTATCAGATGACTGATAAGGGGTTGGGTATCTTCAACAGCCATGTTTTAACGATCGCCACTAGGTTGGTGAGACGCTGGGGTTTTATCCACAACAGGTTCTGGGGTTGCCTGAACAGCCGGCGCGACCGGTTGTTTCACCGGCGCCGTGGCAGGTTGTGCCACCTGCGGCGTGGCCGTTACAACCGGCTCCGGCACTGCGGCCGGAGAGGATGCCACGGCCGCGGCTTCCGCCGGCGTCACGCCGTCATGAATGGCTTCCGGGTCGGTGACCAGAGGGTTATGGATGGTGTGCGCAGGCTCGGTTTTGGTGCCACTGTCGCCCTGATAAGAGCGTTTCAGCGATTCCGCTGCGTCTTTCAGTTCATCCATTGACGCCTTCAGCTCCGGCGACAAATTCTGCATGCCCGCCTTCTCTACCTTTTTCAGGCTGTCCTGCAGTTCCTGCAGCTTAAGTTCCTGAGAAAGCTCGTTTTGCACCGAAGCCGCCAGCGAACGCAGCGCGCGGATCCAGCCCGAAACTGTTCTTACCGCTACCGGCAACCGTTCTGGCCCAAGTACTACCAGGCCAATCACCAGAACCAGCAGCAGTTCACTAAACCCAATGTCAAACACGGTTTATACCTGCTCTTTGTTCTTCGACTCTTCCGTTTTCACTTCCGGCTGCTTATCGGTAATAGGCTTGGCCGTGAAGTCAGCGTCGTCCAGGCTGCTTTTTTCAGCCGTGTTGGTCGGCGGCGTGTTGTCATCGCCGATCGCCTTTTTGAAGCCCTTGATTGATGCACCGAGATCGGACCCCAGAGTACGGAGCTTTTTGGTGCCGAACAGCAGCACCACGATCACCGCGATGATCAACAATTGCGTAATACTAATACCGCCCATTGCAATTACCTCTATTTTAAAAGGGTTTTTTCAAAATCCGTCGCATTATACGGCAGATTTTACCAGAGTTTCGAATCAATTCAGGTGGTTCGCTTCCAGCCAATCACCCAGGATACGATGCCGGCTGCCATCAGCCACGCAGGGAACACATCGACGTCCCCCAACAGCAAAATCGTACCGCTTACTAACAGTGTAGCGCCAACGCCGAACAAATAACGTGATTGCCCTTGGCGAACGCGCTGGGCCTGCATCTGATTGGTCAGCTTATCAACGCTTTGTTGCAACAGCTTATGTTGCTGCAGGCTATCGTAAAATAATTCAGGCAGTTCGGGCAGTTTCTCCGCCCAAAACGGCGCTTTTTCTTTCAGTGCCCGGATCACCGCCGGAATACCGACCTGATCGCGCATCCAGCTTTCCAGGAAAGGCTTGGCGGTGGTCCACAAATCCAACTGCGGATAGAGCTGCCGTCCCAGACCTTCAACATACAGCAAGGTCTTCTGCAATAACACCAGTTGAGGCTGCACTTCCATATTGAAACGGCGCGCGGTATTGAACAGGTTCAACAGCACGTTGCCGAACGAAATTTCCGACAGGGGTTTTTCGAAAATAGGCTCGCACACGGTGCGGATAGCGAATTCGAAATCCTCCACGTTGGTATCGCGCGGCACCCAGCCTGAATCAACGTGCAACTCTGCCACTTTGCGGTAGTCGCGATTGAAGAAGGCGATAAAGTTTTCCGCCAGATAGCGCTTATCGTCTTTGTTCAGCGAACCGACAATACCGCAGTCAATGCCGATGTAGCAGGGATCTTCAGGATGCTCATAGCTGACAAAAATATTGCCGGGATGCATGTCCGCATGGAAGAAGCTGTCGCGGAAGACCTGGGTAAAGAACACCTGTACCCCGCGTTCGGCCAACAGTTTCATGTTGGTGCCCTGCTTCTCTAGCGTAGGGATATCCGAAACCGGGATGCCGTAGATCCGCTCCATTACCAGCACGCTTTCGCGACAGTAATCGGAATAAACCTCAGGCACATACAGCATCGGACTGCCATCGAAATTACGGCGCAGCTGAATGGCGTTGGCCGCTTCGCGCAGCAGGTTCAGTTCGTCCAGCAAGGTCTTTTCATATTCGCGCACCACTTCACGCGGGCGCAAACGGCGACCGTCCGGCATCAGTTTTGGCACCCAGCCCGCCAGGCGATACATCAGACGAACGTCGGCCTTGATGATCGGCCCGATATCCGGCCGGATCACCTTCAGCACCACTTCCTGCCCGGTGGTTTTCAGCCGTGCGGTATGGACCTGCGCTATGGATGCCGAAGCCAGCGCCTGTTGGTCAAAATCATCGAACCAGGTTTCCAGCGGGCCGCCCATCGCCAATTCGATATGCTTGCGCGCCAGGGCACCGTCGAAAGGGGCAACCCTGTCCTGCAGCAAAGTCAGCTGATCGGCAATCTGTGGCGGGAACAGGTCACGACGGGTAGACATCATCTGACCAAACTTAATCCATACCGGCCCCAGCTCCTGCAAGGCCAGACGCAAACGCTCCCCCAGCGGTTTATCCGCGTGGCGGTTTGGCATCCAGAACAGCAGACGTCGGCCAAAACGCAGCGGCAACGTCAAACGTATCTTGGGGATCAGTTCATCCAGGCCATAACTGAGGAAAACGCGGACGATCAAATACAGGCGGCGTAGTTCGCCAGGGGTCATCGTTTACCCTCCAACTTGTCCATGCGAGCCATCAGCGCTTCGACACTGCGAACGGTGGCGTCAACTTCCTCGTTAAACCACACCACTTCCAGCGGGCCAGGAGCCACACGCCACTCTTCCGTCAAGGTTTCGGCCACGTAATGCTGTTGACGCTGCAAACCTCTCTTCAGCAGATTCGCACCCTTGCCGAACGCCTGAGTGATACCCTGCGCGGCAATATCACCGAGATAAGGCGCCAGCCATTCCGCCGGATCCCACTCGGCCAGATCAAGCAGGCCAACCAGCTGCTGCACGACCTGAATATCACCCTCAACAATCAGCTCACCGCTGCGCATCAAGGGCGAAAGCTGTTGACGATCCCGCAGTTGCAGCAACACAGATATGCGGCTGCGTACCGTGCAGTCGGCAGTATCGTCAGACTGGCCAAGCACATCGACGCGCTGCTCACTGAAGATCAGTACCAATGGCGAAGCAAGCTCCTGCAACTCTATGCGCAGCACCTTGCCAGCCAGGCGAAGACGGGCGGCCTTCATGCTGCGATCGCGGAACAGCAAGCTATTGAGCGATGTTTCCAGCACGCCGGTCAACAAAGGGGTTAGCAGCATCGGCATGTCCATATCAGAACTTGAAGCCGCGATGCAGGGCCACAATACCGCCGGTCAGGTTAAAATAGGTCACGTTGTCAAAACCGGCTGCGCCCATCATGCCCTTCAGCGTTTCCTGATCGGGATGCATGCGGATCGATTCGGCGAGATAGCGGTAGCTTTCTGGATCCTTCACCACCAGTTCGCCGATTTTCGGCAACACGTGGAAAGAATAAGCGTCGTAAGCCTTGCTCAGCGGCGCCAGCAGGGGTTTGGAGAACTCCAACACCAATAAACGGCCACCCGGCTTCAACACACGGAACATGGAGCGCAGTGCCTTGTCTTTGTCGGTGACGTTGCGCAGGCCGAAGGAGATGGTGATGCAGTCAAAATAGTTGTCCGGGAACGGCAGCGCTTCGGCGTTGGCCTGAACGTAGCTGACGTTGCCGACAATGCCGCGGTCCCGCAGCTTTTCGCGCCCCATTTTCAGCATGGAATCGTTGATGTCCGCCAGCACCACCTGTCCTTGCTCACCGACCATGCGGGAGAACTTGGCGGCCAGGTCACCGGTACCGCCGGCCAGATCCAACACACGCTGCCCACGGCGCACGCCGCTGCAATCAATGGTAAAACGCTTCCAGATACGGTGGATACCAAACGACATCAGGTCGTTCATCACGTCATACTTTGCCGCTACCGAATGAAAAACGTCTGCCACCATGGCCTGCTTTTCGTCTCGAGCTACGGTGCGAAAACCGAAATCGGTGGTTTCCTGCGGTTGATCTGCCATTGTCCTGCCTGCTATTCAGTCAATTTAGTGTGGGTGAGTGTACCAGAACCCCACGAAATACCCCACCTCGCCGCGGCTGTCATGCCTGCGATGCGGAGCGTGGTTGCTCTGCGGCGTCGTCATCCTCCGCCCCCGGCAGCGCGTCAATGTCATCTTCGCCCGCTGCCTCGAATTCTTCATCATGCTGTGCGCTGGCCTGCTGGGCCAGCAGCGGGTTGATCGGTCTTTTCACCTCAACCCCCAGCGCGCGGAACCCCTCGGTCTGGCCGATAAGATTACCACGGCCTTCACTCAGTTTGTTCATCGCCTGGCGATAACTCCCCTGGGCCTTATCCAGGCTCTGCCCAAGCGCCGACATGTCGTCAACGAACAACCGCATTTTGTCATACAACCTCGCAGCCCGGTCGGCAATGCGTTGAGCATTCTGGCTCTGATGCTCATAGCGCCAAAGGTTAGTGATGGTGCGCAGGGCGACCAGCAAGGTGGTTGGGCTCACCAGCATAATGTTGTGCTTGAGCGCTTCGCTAATCAGCTCCGGCTCACGGTCTATGGCCAAAAGGAAGGCCGGCTCCACCGGGATAAACATCAACACGTAGTCCAGCGAACGCAGGCCGGGCAACTGCTGATAATCCTTACGGCCCAGCAGACGAATATGGCCACGTAGCGACGCAATATGCTCACTCAACGCGGCCTCGTGCTCCGCTTCATCTTCGCTGTTGAAGTAACGCTCGTAGGCCACCAGCGACATTTTCGCATCGATCACCACGTCCTTGCCCTGCGGCAGGCGAACGATAACGTCGGGCTGCATCCGGCTCTGATGATCCAGCCGCACGTTGACCTGCGTTTCGTATTCGTGCCCTTCTCGCAGACCCGAGGCTTCCAACACCCGACTTAATACCACTTCGCCCCAATTGCCCTGGGTTTTATTATCCCCTTTCAAGGCCTTGGTCAGGTTAATGGCCTCACGCGCCATTTGCGCATTAAGCTGCTGCAGGTTGCGTATTTCGTGGGTCAGCGTATGACGTTCGCGAGCTTCCTGGCCAAAACTGTCTTGCACCTGGCGGCGAAAACCGTCCAGTTGCTCACGCAGCGGCAACAGCAGGCGATCCAGACTCTGCTTATTTTGCTCATCCACCTTACGTCCGCTGTGTTCAAAAATGCGGTTGGCCAAATTTTCAAATTGGGTGGTAAGGCGCTGCTCGCTGTTGATCAACAGACGCTGTTTCTCTTCCGCCGCCATGCGAGTTTCCTCCAGACGGATGGTCACCTCACGCAGCTCGGCTTCTTGGGCGCTGTTCACTTCACGCTGTGCGCGCAGTTCCTGGTTCAACAATTCGCATTCGTTACGCCAGTGATTAAGCTGCTGAAGCTTTTCATGTCCGGCAGCCAGCTGGCTGTGCAAATTGCGCAGCTCCAAATCGTTCTGCCGCATTTGCTGTTCATTGCGCAGCAGCGTCTCTTGCCGTGCTGCCGTTTCCTGCTGCGCCTGTTGCAGCGATTGTTCCAGCAGCCGCAGCTCGGTTTCATGCTGCGCATGGGACTGTTGCACGCGCAGGCTGGCGATTAACCAGCCCAACAGCAGGCCTACCGCCACCCCGCCTATACCGTAAACCAAACTGGTATCCACCCTGCCTCCTGTTACACCTGACCGTTCCGGCGTTTTATCCGCCCGCTGCCCGTCACGTTAAGGGGATGCTGTATGGATGTCCAGCCTGATTTTGTCCCGACGGCGCATTATTGCGAAACGCTGCGCAAGTCAGGCAAAGATTAGCCAAACCACTGGCTTAACCACTTGATACCAAACGCCCCCGGCGCCAGAATGCCGAACGCCCAGATCATCGCCGAGGTAACATTCGCCACCTGAAAATAACGCTGGGGCATAGCGCAAATGCCACCGACCAGCGGGACCACGGCCCGCAACGGACCAAAGAAGCGGCCAATGAAAATGCCCAGCACGCCCCAGCGCTCAAAAAACGCATGGCCGCGCGTCAGCAGTTGCGGATTACGCGATAGCGGCCACATGTGCGCCACGCGATCTTGATAGTGGTAGCCAATCCAGTAGGAAAGCCAGTCGCCAAAGAAGGCACCCGCGGCGGCGGCGGCCCAGATAGGCCAAAAGGCAATGCCACTTTCGCCAATCAGCGCGCCCAGCGCCAGCAAGATCACCGTGGCCGGCAACAGCAACGACAGGAACGCCAGCGATTCGCCAAACGCCAGGAAGAAGATAATCGGGATGGCCCAGCCTTCGTGCTGGCGCACGGTGTCGCTGACCCAGTGGATAATGTCATTGAGGCTCAATACGGGCTCCTGATGCGGGGTTTACTGCCCCAAGGATACGCAATGCCAACCGGCGTCGGTTAAACCCCGGCTAAACATCCACGCGGTTTACTCAAGGTAGAACGCCTGCAGCGCTGCTCGTTGGCTTTGCCCCAGCCCGTATTCCGCCTCCAGCCAACGGTCGGTAGAACCGTATTGGTCACGGATGCAACCCAGGGCGGTCATCAGGAACTCTTCTCGGGCGCTAAGCACATAGGCAAACTGCCCCAATGCCGAGTCACTTAAACGAATCGACAGTTGATCCAACATCTGTTCACGGAAGGTCGCCAACGTGGTTTCGGTCAGCAGATAATCTTCCACCACCGTCGCCTCATCGGCACCCAGTGCGAATAATACCAACGCCGATCCGACCCCCGTGCGGTCCTTACCGACTGCGCAGTGCTGGACGATGGCACCGTTATCGGTATGGCTCAGCAGCTGAGTCAACTGTTTGTAAGCCGCATTGCCGAACGGCAGCCGGCGGTACAACTCCAGCATAAACGCCCGCGCATCGAAACCGGCCAGCGTTTCGCTGGTCAGTTTTTCCAGGTTGGCGTTAACCTCATTGCTCAACGGGTTGGCAGGAAAATGGTGGTAATCCGCGCCCTGCCACAGGATATCGGGCTTGGCCTGCACTTCATCGGGATCGCGGTAATCCAGCACCGATCGCACCGGCACGCCGGCCAGGAAGGTGCAGTCGTTTTCCGTCAGGCGCTCCAGCGACCCGGAACGGAACAGTAACCCTCGCTTGATACGGCGGCCATCAGCAACGCTGTTACCGCCGAGATCGCGAAAGTTAATGCCGCCATCAAGCGGTGCCAATGAAGGATGAAGCAGGATCTGGGCGGTCATAGACGTCCTCGTGGTTATTGTCTGATAAAACGCAACCTGAGAGCATCGGTAAAACCGGGCTCAACGGGTCAAAGAGGTGGCCAGTTAGATGGCGCTAATGATGATAACCGTAACAGATTACGGCTGAATGGAAAAACGGACCGCATGGCGGCCCGTTGAATTACGGAGGGGTTACAGCAGACGACGCGCCGCATCAACCACGATCTGCACCGCTTTGCTCTCGGTGTTTTTCATGGTTTCCGCGTTCGGAATTTCCTGCTGGGTACGGTTAACGATCACACCGGCAACCATACCGGCACGCAGGCCCTGGCTGGCGCACATGGTCAGCAGCGTGGCGGATTCCATTTCATAGTTCATCACGCCCATCGATTGCCATTCTTCCATCGAACCTTTGAAACGGCTGACGACGCGGCCGGAGTAAGTATCGTAACGTTCCTGGCCTGGATAGAAGGTGTCGGAAGACGCGGTCACGCCGATGTGCGTGGTAGCACCTGCTGCCTTGGCAGCCTCGACCAGTGCGGTAGTACAGGCAAAATCGGCCACCGCCGGGAACTCCATCGGCGCGAAGTGCAGGCTGGCACCGTCCAGACGAACCGCCGCGGTGGTGACCAGAACGTCACCTACATTGATGTCTGACTGGATCGCACCCGTGGTGCCGATACGCAGGAAGGTGCGGATACCCAACTGTGCCAGCTCTTCAACCGCGATAGAAGTCGACGGGCCGCCGATACCGGTGGAGCAGACGATCACTGCCTTGCCGTCCAGCTCTGCACGCCAGGAGGTGAATTCACGATGGGAAGCCAGGTGCACCGGATTTTCCATCAGCTTGGCAATTTTCTCTACGCGCTGCGGATCGCCAGGAACGATGGCAAGCTGGGCCCCTTGTAAATCGTTTTTGGTCAGGCCGAGATGGAAAACGTCAGATTGAGACATACGAGACTCCTCATAGATCATGTTTATTGGGAGGAACAAAAAAGTACTCTACTGAAAATCGTCACGCAATTTCGTGACGGCAATCACTACAGACAAAGAAACAGAATGCAATCTACATAACTCTTGTGACTAAAGTCACAAAAATTAGCAATAAGGCCCGCCCGATGGCCCCAATAGCCACCAGTCTAGTCGACAAATCGCACCGCCGGTTTCCCCCGCCACTCGGAATCTATCAAGGCGGTTTGCCAATAAATCCCGTATGTCGCCACAGGAAAATAGCCTTGGCTTATCGGTGACTTAGGCCGAATAAGCGGAACTAAGGCACCTTATGGTACTAATGCAGGTCAACTTGCGTAATAGCATGATAAAAAGACAATAAAAACGCGGTAAAGCCGGATATTTAATCGTTTTTTACAGACTTGACTGAAAATGCTCCACTCAATGCCAATAACGGGTAATCTTTCCTATAGTTAATCGCAGCGCTTTTCTCTATTGATTGCACGGAGACCGCAATGAAAACCGATCATGTGATGACATTAAAACAGGCCCAGGGGGGATTCACCCCGGCCGTAACCCCCCTGGCGGCTTCTACCATCCTCACCGACGAGCAAGGCATTCATGCCGGGGAAACCACCATTCCTTCTCAGGGTGACAACCTGCCTGCCTATATCGCCAAACCGGCAGACCACAGCGGCCCCTTCCCGGTCGTTCTGGTGGTACAGGAGATATTTGGCGTACATGAACATATTCAGGATGTGTGCCGTCGTCTGGCGAAGCAGGGTTATCTGGCGATAGCGCCGGAGCTGTACTTCCGTCAAGGGGATGCCCGGGAATACACCGACATCAGCGAACTGTTCCAAAAGCTGGTGAGCAAGGTGCCGGATCGTCAGGTACTGGCGGATCTGGATCATGCTGCCCATTGGGCAACTCGCCACGGCGGCGACGCCGGCAAGCTGGCGATTACCGGTTTCTGCTGGGGAGGACGTATTAGCTGGCTCTATGCCGCGCACAACCCGCAGTTAAAAGCCGCGGTGGCCTGGTACGGCAGACTGGTGGGTGAAAAAACGCTGAATTCACCAAAACATCCGGTCGATATCGCCACGCAGCTGACGGCACCGGTGCTGGGGCTCTACGGCGGCCAGGACAGCAGCATCCCGCAGGAGACGGTGGAAAGCATGCGTCAGGCGATCCGCGCCGCCAACGCCAATGCCGAGATCGTGGTGTATCCCGAAGCCGGCCATGCCTTCAATGCCGACTACCGGCCCAGCTTTGACGCCGAAGCCGCAGAAGATGGCTGGCAACGCATGCTCGCTTGGTTCGCGCAGTACGGAGTGCCCGGCGTTAAATAACATCTCACCTAAAGGCTGCCTGAACAGGCAGTCTCTTACGTCATAAAAAAGGGCGCCGAAGCGCCCAGAATAGTCAGGCTTAACCCCTTAAACCAACTGCTCACGCAGGCGCTGTGCGGCCAGCACCATGTTGGTCAGCGACTGACGGGTTTCCGGCCAGCCACGGGTTTTCAGGCCGCAGTCCGGGTTCACCCACAGGCGCTCTGCCGGGATGTTCTGCGCAGCTTTGCGTAGCAGCGCTTCGATCCATTCCACGCTTGGCACGTTCGGCGAGTGGATGTCATACACGCCCGGTCCAATTTCATTCGGGTACTCAAACTCTTTGAAGGCTTCCAGCAGATCCATATCGGAACGTGAGGTTTCGATAGTGATCACATCGGCATCCAACGCCGCGATGGAATCCATGATGTCGTTGAACTCGCAATAACACATGTGAGTGTGGATCTGCGTGTCATCTTGCGCGACAGCGGCGTTCAGTTTGAATGCTTCCACCGCCCAGTTCAGGTAAGCAGCCCAGTCGGATCGACGCAGCGGCAAACCTTCGCGCAGTGCAGGCTCGTCAATCTGGATGATGCCGATACCGGCTTTTTCCAGATCTTCCACTTCGTCGCGCAGCGCCAGGGCGATCTGTTTGGCGATCACTTCGCGGGTCACGTCTTCACGCGGGAACGACCAGCAGAGAATGGTGACCGGACCGGTCAGCATGCCTTTTACCGGCTTGTCGGTCAGCGACTGAGCATACTTCGCCCACTCGACGGTGATGGCTTCAGGGCGACTGATATCGCCGATGATCACCGGCGGTTTTACGCAACGGGAACCGTAGCTCTGTACCCAGCCGTTTTGAGTGAATACGAAGCCGTCCAGGTTTTCACCGAAGTATTCCACCATGTCGTTACGCTCGGCTTCGCCGTGCACCAACACGTCCAGCCCCAGGCGCTCTTGTTCAACGATCGCCTGTTTGATGTGTTCGCTAATGCTGGTGCGGTAATTATTGCCGTCCAAACGCCCCTGCTTGAAGTCCAGGCGCAGGCCGCGGATTTCCGTGGTTTGCGGGAAAGACCCTATCGTGGTGGTCGGCCAGGCCGGCAGGTTAAAGCGCTCACGCTGTGCCTGAGCTCGCTCGGCGTAAGGGCGCTGACGTTCGCTGTCCTGTGCGGTAATCGCCGCCAGACGTTGCCCTACCTGCGCATTATGTACGCGGCTGGACTGACGACGAGCACGGATTGGCGCGCTATAGGCGTCCAGTTCGGCCTGCTTGTCGGCACCCGGTGCGTTCAGCGCCGCGCTCAACAGGGCCAATTCGGTGCATTTTTGCAGGGCAAAGGCGAACCAGCTCTTCACTTCATCGTCCAAACGAGTTTCCACGCTCAGATCGATAGGGCTATGCAACAGTGAACAGGAAGTACCGATCCAAAGTGGTCGGCTGCCGACTAACGGTTGCAGGCGTTCGAACCAACTGCTCAGATCGGCACGCCAGACGTTACGGCCGTTGATGACGCCCAGAGACAGCAGCCACGCTTTCGGCAGCGCCTTGTTCAATGCGTCGATATCGTCATCACCGGCAACCAGATCAACGTGCAGCCCCTGCACCGGTAGCTCGCGGATCGTATCGAGGTTGTGACCCACGCTGTCGAAGTAGGTGGTCAGCAGCAGTTTTACCTGACCTTGCAGCGCGTCGTAAGCCGGCTTGAAGGCGCTCAGCCATTCCTGCGGCAGCTCCAGCACCAGTGCAGGTTCGTCAATTTGCACCCACTCCACGCCGCGCTGCGCCAATTCGGCCAGCACCTGCTGGTAAACCGGCAGGATGTCTTTCAGCAGCGACAAACGGTCAAACGCCTCGCCTTTCACTTTACCCAGCCACAGATAGGTCACCGGCCCCAGCAACACCGGCTTGATTTTGTGGCCCAGGGCCAGCGCTTCGTCCACTTCTTCCAGCAGTTGGGTCCATCCCAGTTTGAACTGCTGGCCTTTGTGGAACTCAGGCACCATGTAGTGATAGTTGGTGTTAAACCATTTGGTCATTTCTGCCGCCGCTGCCGGTTTTCCGGTGGGTGCGCGGCCACGGCCAATGCGGAATAGCGTATCCAGATCGATTGAGCCATCCGCATTCTGATGACGTGCCGGCACGTTGCCCAGCAACAGGCTGGTGGTCAATACATGGTCGTACCAAGCGAAATCGCCGACCGGCACCAAATCCACCCCGGCCTGCTGCTGTTGTTGCCAATGGCGAGCACGCAGCTCGCGGCCAACCGCCAACAGTTCTTCCTGCGTTGAGTTGCCAGCCCAGTAACTTTCCTGAGCTTTTTTCAGTTCACGTTTTAGCCCAACGCGAGGAAAACCCAGTGTGTGATTTAAAATTGCCATCGTCATATTCCCCATTTAGCCGTCCAGATGTTTACACATCCATAATCCGCAGGTACTGTATTAACCACAAGCGCAATTTATTCACTGTCACTGTGAAGGACTCTCATGATCGAACTGAAACACTTACGGACGCTGCAGGCTCTGCGCAATACCGGCTCGCTGGCGGCCGCAGCGGCCCAACTCCATCAGACACAGTCTGCTCTGTCGCATCAGTTCAGCGATCTGGAGCAGCGTCTGGGCTTCAAGCTGTTCGTTCGTAAAAGCCAGCCGCTGCGCTTTACCGCGCAGGGTGAGATCCTGTTGCAGCTGGCAGAGCAGGTGCTGCCGCAAATTCAGCAGGCGCTGCAGGCATGCCACGAACCTCATCAGGCCACGCTGCGTATCGCCATTGAATGCCACAGCTGCATTCAATGGCTGACGCCGGCGCTGGATAACTTCCGGCAGAGTTGGCCGCAGGTGGCGATGGACTTTAAATCCGGTGTCACCTTTGATCCACAGCCGGCGCTGCAACAGGGTGAACTGGATCTGGTGCTGACCTCCGACATTCTGCCGCGCAGCGGTTTGCACTATTCGCCGATGTTTGATTTCGAAGTGCGACTGGTGCTGGCGCCGGATCATCCATTGGCCAGCAAGCTGCACATCGAGCCTGAAGATTTGATTGACGAAACGCTGATGATTTACCCGGTACAGCGTCAGAGGCTGGATATCTGGCGCCATTTCCTGCAGCCCGCAGGCATCAGCCCGGCGCTGAAAAACGTGGATAACACCCTGTTGCTGATCCAGATGGTATCGGCGCGGATGGGGATCGCGGCGTTGCCGCATTGGGTGGTGGAAAGTTTTGAACGCCAGGGATTAGTGGTGACCAAAACCCTGGGGGATGGCCTGTGGAGCCGTCTTTATGCCGCGGTACGCGACGGTGAACAGCGCCAGGCTGTCACCGAAGCCTTTATCCGCTCGGCACGCCAGCACGCCTGCAATCATCTGCCCTTCGTACGTGATGCTGCACGCCCAAGCGCCGGCGTCGCCAGCGTGAAACCGCTGGCTTCGCAACCCTGACCGTCAGGGCAGCTCGCGCTTGGGCTGCCCGTTTATTTGCTGACCACTTTCGGTGCTACCCAACGGCGGTGCACCCACAGCGAAGCGACAATCACCGCCCCGCCGATAATGAAACTTGGCCAATGCGGCTGTTGCTGCCAGATGGCCAGATTAACCAACAGTCCTGCCGGCACATGCATGTTATTCATGATGCCCAAAGTACCGGCATCCACCTGCGTTGCGCCGTAGTTCCACATGAAATAACCCAGCCCGGAAGCCACTACGCCCAGCCATACCAGAATGCCCCACTGCAGGTTAGTGGTTGGCAGCTGCTGCGGGTTACCCCACAGGCACCAGGCGACCACCGCCACAACCAAGGCCCCCAGATAGAACCAGGAAAATGCGGTGTGTTGCGGCAGCGGATGCACTTCCATCAGCCGTTTGTAACCGACCATGCCGATAGCGAAGCTGATGTTCGCCGCCTGCACCAGTAACAGCCCCCACCAAAAGTGCTCGCTTAACTGATGGTAACGGATAATCGCTGCCCCCAGCACCGCCAGCAGCGCGCTGAGCACATACCCCCAGCGCAGCCGCTGACCGCTGATCAAGTCATAAATCAGCGTAACGTACAGCGGCGTCAGCACGGTAAACAGCAGGAATTCCGGCACCGTCAGGTACATGTAAGCACGGAAGCTGAACAGGTACATAATGCCAAGCTGGCAGGCTCCTACCAGCATATACAGCAGGATCACTTTCGGCTTGATGTTGCGCCAGCGCAGGAAAGGCAGGAACACGGCCGCCGCCAAACCGATGCGCATCAGCACCGAGAACCAGCTGTCGACCTGACCCGCCAGATATTCGCCAATCAGGCTGAAAGAAAATGCCCACAGGATGGTCGTAATCACCAGAAGCAGCACGATGGGTTCACCCTAAAGATTCAGAAAGGGCGATTGTAACGGAAGGCAGGAAGGGGCGTGATGAAAAGGAGGTTTACATCTGAGCAAAATACAAACTGTCGGCAAATTTTCACCGCTGGGTTAGGCTTACTAAAAGACGAGGAGAACATCATGAAAAGTTATCATCTGCTCTATGGCCTGTTGCTGCTGTCCGGATTGGCCACTGCAGCCAACGGCGTTACCGAGCTCAGCTCGCAACAGCAGTTTCTCAACCAACGCACTCAACAGGCGCAACAACAGCGTATGTTGAATAATCAGCAGCTGGATCAGCGCCGCCTGCAACAGCAGCGGCAGTTCGATAATAATCAGCAACAACTGCAGCGAACGGCGCCAAACGGCGGGCAACTGCTGCCCAATGGCAACCAACCGCGCAGCCCATTCAATCGCACGGCGCCGCCGGTATCCCAGGCACCGCTGCCGGCTAGCCCCGCACGCCCATGATGGTAAGGATCAGCGGCGTGGTGACCGCTGCCAGCACGGTGGACATCACCAGGCTGGTGGCGGCAGGGCCGGTCAATACGTTGAACTGCCGTGACATCAGGTAAACATTGACGCCAACGGCCATCGACCCCAGCAACACCACCACCCGGGTTTCCATCGGCGGCAGGTTCATCATCCACGCCAGCAGCCAGATAATCAGCGGCTGAACAATCAGCTTGAGGAAACAGATGCCGCTGCTGAGGCGCCAGCCTTCGCTGATGCGATACTCCGCCAGCCCCATACCCAGCACCACCAGCGACAGCGGCGCGGCAACCTGACCCAGCATACTGACCGGCTGATCGACAAACGTCGGCAGCGGCAGGCCGGTCAGGCTGAACAGCGTGCCGGAAAGAATGCCGATAATCAGCGGATTGGTCAGCACGCTGCGCACGGTTTTGATAAAACCCTGCAACGTCGGCGAACCATTGCGCGCCCATTCGATAGAGATAGTCACCAGCGTCCAGAGGATCAGGCCATTAAACACCAACACCAATGCCACCGACGGGATCGCCGCCTCGCCAAGCATGACGCTGGCGATAGGCAGACCCAGCATCACGTTATTGGAGAAAATTCCGCCCAACGCAAACACCGATCCTGCCACGCCATCCAGTTTAAATACCCGGCGCGCCGTGATTCGCCCGATCACGAACACAATCAGGCAACTGCCGAAAAAGGCAATCAACAAGCGAGCATCTACCGCCGGACGCTGCGAAAAGTCGCACATCATGCGGAACAACATAGCGGGCAGGGCCAGAGAGAAGACGAAACGCGTTAAACCGTCGGTGATGGTAGCCGGCCATTTACCCCAGCGGATAAGGCCATACCCCAACACGATCAGCACAAACAACGGCAAAGAAAGCGCTATTTGGTGCCATAAAGAAACCATGAAAACTGACATCGCATCCCTTCCGTTAGCGCGGCGGCAAAGGGCTGACGTCGCAATATTCAACAGGCGCCGACGGCTTTCTCACGGACGCAGCAAACTGCGCCCGTGGCAACGGGATCACTCGTTGGGAAAGTCCGGGCCGATCAAATCTATCCGGTCAGTGCAAATGCAGTCAACGCCCCAGTTCAACAACAGGCGCGCACGGGCAGGCTGGTTAACGGTATAAACCAGAATGCGCAGCCCCGCCGCCTTCAACGCCGACACCCGTTCGGCCGTCAATTCTTTATGGTTGATGTGCAATGAAACGCAGCCCAGTCTTTCGGTCAGCGCCTGCCAGTTGCCGTCCCATTGATCCAGCAACAGGCCGCGTGGGAGTTCCGGCACCGTACGCTGCGCCGCCTCAAGCGCCTCAATCGAGAATGAGGAGAGCAGCGGATCGGTCTGGCCCTGCCACAGCAAACGTGCCGCCAGCGCCACAACACGGCCGGTTTCATCATCGCTGCCGGTGGTGGGTTTGATTTCAATGTTCGCCATCATGCCGTGCTGCAGGCAGCGTTCCGCCACTTCGGCCAACAGCGGCAAGCGTTCGCCCTTGTAAGCGGAGTTGTACCAGTTGCCGGCATCCAGCTGTACCAGTTTGTCCCACGGCAATTCACCCGCCACGCCCCAGCCGTTGCTGGTGCGATCCAGGGTATCGTCGTGCAACAGAAATATTTGCCCGTCCTGAGCCAGTTTGGCGTCGAACTCAATCATTTTATGACCGTGGCGTGCGCCGACGTCGATCGCCGCCAGGGTATTTTCCGGCGCCAGAGAACCGCCGCCGCGGTGGGCGACAATGTGGGGATAAGGCCAGGCTGTGGTCATGATTCCATCCGTAATCCGCTATCGGTATCAAAAAAGTGCAGCGCCTGTGCAGGCAACTGCAAATATAGCGTGCTGCCCGCCGTCGGCATAGTTTCATGCGACAAACGCGCAATCACGCCGTGACCGCCCCACTGCCCATGCGCCAGGTTATCCGCGCCCAATAACTCCAGCGTTTGCAGCGCCAGCGGCACGCCCCCTTGCTCGGGGGTGGTCAGTTGAATATGCTCCGGGCGGATGCCGAGCGTCAACCGGCGACCACCCC
Source organism: Serratia liquefaciens (assembly GCA_012719855.1). Taxonomy (GTDB): domain Bacteria; phylum Pseudomonadota; class Gammaproteobacteria; order Enterobacterales; family Enterobacteriaceae; genus Serratia; species Serratia liquefaciens_A. Next base: position 29,364 of record JAAXZN010000051.1, read on the forward strand.
ACTGCGCTTTTGGCTGCGGCAAATTCAGCGTCATCCCCTCCGCCAGCTGCAGCTGGCTGCCGTCTGCGCTCAGGGTACCCGGCAACAGGTTCATCGCCGGCGAACCGATAAAGCTGGCGACGAACAGCGACGCCGGGCGCTGATAGACCTCGCTGGGGGTGCCAATTTGCTCTGCCACGCCTTTGTTCATGACGATCACCCGCTGGGCCAGCGTCATCGCCTCCACCTGATCGTGCGTCACATACAGGCTGGTGGTTTTCAGCCGGCGATGCAGTTGTTGCAGTTCCAGGCGCATTTGGACGCGCAGCTTGGCATCCAGATTCGACAACGGTTCATCAAACAGGAATACCGCCGGCTCACGCTCGATAGCGCGCCCCATCGCCACCCGTTGACGTTGGCCGCCGGAAAGCTCGCGCGGCTTGCGCTGCAACAGTGGCTCCAGCTCTAAAATACGCGCAGCTTCTTCTACCCGCTGCTGGATATGCTGTTTGCCGAAGCCGCGAATTTTCAGGCCATAGGCCATGTTGTCGTATACGCTCATGTGCGGATACAGCGCATAGTTCTGGAACACCATCGCGATACCGCGATCTTTCGGCTCCATATCCGTTACGCGTTGACTGTCGATATAAATATCGCCGCTGGTGGTGCGTTCCAGCCCTGCCACCATGCGCAACAGCGTCGATTTGCCGCAGCCGGACGGGCCGACCATCACGATAAATTCGCCGTCCGCCACGTCGAGGTCAATCTGCTTGATCACCGGCGTTTTACCGTCGTAAGACTTGGTGACTGCCTGTAGTTTTAAACCTGCCATGTGAAAATTTCTCTCGTTACTTTTCGCTATCAACCAGGCCGCGTACAAACCAGCGCTGCATCAGAAGAACCACCGTCAGCGGTGGAATTAAAGTCAGAATCATCGCCGCCATCACCTGATTCCACTGGGTCGGCGCGCCGGAGGTGGAGATCATGCTCTTGATACCCGCCACCGCAGTGCCCATCGAAGCATCGCTGGTGATCAGGATCGGCCACAGGTACTGGTTCCAGCCGTAGATAAAGGTGATGACAAACAGCGCCGCCAGATTGGTCTTCGACAGCGGCAGCACGATATCCCAGAAAAAACGCATCGGGCCGGCGCCGTCAATCCGCGCGGCTTCCAGCAGTTCGTCCGGTAGCGTCATAAAGAACTGACGCAGCAGGAAGGTGGCGGTCGCCGACGCCATCAGCGGCAACGTCAGGCCGGTGTAGCTGTCCAGCAGGTTGAGGTTGGAGATAACCTCCACCGTCGGGAAAATACGCACCTCAACCGGCAACATCAGGGTGAGGAATATCAGCCAGAAGAACAGGCTGCGCAGCGGGAAGCGGAAATAAACGATGGCATAGGCGGACAACACCGACACCACAATCTTGCCGAAGGTGATGGCCAGCGCCATCACCACACTGTTCAACAGCAGCAGTGAAAACGGCACCTTAAGGTTGCCCACGCCGCCCTGCCAAATATTGCGGATGTTTTCCCACAGGTGACCACCGGGGATCAGGGTCATCGGTACCTGAAACACCTGTTTGTCGTCCAGCGTAGCCGCCACGAAGGCCACGTACAGCGGGAACAGCACCACCAGCACGCCGATAATCAGCATTACGTGGCTGAAAATGTCCAGCCCGCGTCGGTTCTCAATCATTGGTAACGCACCTTACGTTCGACAAAACGGAACTGGATCACCGTCAGGCCAATCACCAGCAACATCAGGATCACCGACTGTGCCGCAGAGCTGGACAGATCCAGACCGGCAAAGCCTTCACGGTAAATCTTGTAGATCAGCGTGGTGGTGGACTGTACCGGTCCGCCGCCGGTCGCGGCATCGATCACCGGGAAGGTATCGAAGAAGGCGTACACCAGATTCACCACCAGCAGGAAGAAGCTCACCGGCGTGATTAACGGCAGCACCAGATTGAAGAAACGCCGTACCGGGCCGGCACCGTCAATGGCCGCCGCCTCAACCAGAGAGCGGGGAATTGACTGCAGCGCAGCCAGGAAAAACAGGAAGTTATAGCTGATTTGCTGCCATACCGAGGCCAACACTACCAGGAACATCGCCTGTCCGCTGTTTTGCGCATGGTTCCAGTTGTAGCCCAGTCCGTTGAGGAAATGGGTAATCAGCCCCAGGCCGGGGTTGAACAGGAAAATCCACAGCACCGCCGCCACCGCGGGCGCCACGGCGTAAGGCAGGATCATCAGCGTCTGGTAGATCCGGCTGCCGCGCAGCACGTAATCCACTAACGCGGCGAAGAACAACGACACGACCAGCCCGATACCCGCCACCAGGAAACTGAAAATCAGCGTGGTGTAAAACGAGTCCAGGTAGTAAGGGTCGTGGAACAGTTGGGTAAAGTTGTCCAGCCCGACAAACTGGCTGGACAGGCCGAACGGATCGAGGCTTTGCACCGAGTACCACAGCGCCTCACCGGCAGGCCACAGAAAGAAGATTGCGGTGATCAGCAACTGCGGCAGCACCAGAACATAGGGCAGCCAACTGCAGCCGAAACCGGGACGGGAAGATGACATAGGGGTTAACCGTTTTCAGGTACTGAAATATGACCGTGGAAGTACGGGCTCATCATGCTGAACCCGTACTTCTGCTGGGGCACAATAAATTGCGCCCTTAACACAGGCTTACTTGGTCGAGGACTCGAAGCGACGCAGCAATACATCACCGCGCTGTACGGCAGCATCCAATGCCTGCTGTGGCGTTTTCTTACCGGTCCACACGCCCTCCAGCTCTTCATCCACGACGGTGCGGATTTGCGGCATATTGCCCAAACGCAGCCCCTTGGTGAACGGCAATGGCGGCTTGTTCAGCATTTGACGCGTCGCCACGTCCGCCCCTGGGTTCTTGTCATAGAACCCCTGTTGTTTGGTCAGGTCGTACGCTGCCGTGGTGATCGGCAGATAGCCGGTCTTCTGGTGCCACTCGGCGGCGATTTCCGGCTGTGCCAGATACTGCAGGAACTCGGCTACGCCTTTATAGGTGGCGGCATCTTTGCCGTTCATCACCCACAGGCTGGCGCCACCGATAATGGCGTTCTGCGGCGCATTTTTGGCATCGGCGTCATACGGCATCATGCCCACGCCATAGTTGAATTTGGCGTAATGCTTGATGTCCGCCAGCGAGCCGGATGAAGCGGTAGTAATGGCACAGTCACCGCTGTAGAACTTCTCGGTGGATTCGTCTTTACGGCCGAAATAGGTGAAGTCACCTTTTTTGTTCATCTCTTCCAGCAGTTGGATATGCTTGACCTGCAACGGTTTGTTGAACTCCAGCTTGGCGCTCGCGCCACCAAAACCATTGTTCTCCGTGGCGAATGGCACACCGTGCCAGGCACTGAAGTTCTCCAGTTGGATCCAACCCTGCCAGCCACTGGCATAGCCGCATTTCATGCCGGCTTCACGCAGTTTGGCGGTGTCCGCCGCCAGCTCCTGCCAGGTTTTTGGCGGCTGGTCCGGGTTCAAGCCGGCTTTCTTGAAGGCATCTTTGTTGTAATACAGCACCGGGGTGGAGCTGTTGAACGGCTGCGACAGCAGGTGTCCGCTTTTGTTGTCGGTGTAGTAACCGGACACCGTAGGCACGAATACCGATTCGTCGAAACTGATGCCCGCGTCTTTAAACACTTCATACACCGGCTTGATCGCCTTGCTGGCCATCATGGTGGCGGTACCCACTTCATACACCTGCAGGATCGCCGGCGCTTTACCGGAGCGGTAAGCCGCGATGCCCGCTGCCAGGCTCTGTTCGTAGTTGCCTTTATAAACCGGAACAATTTTGACGTCGGTGTGCGACTGGTTAAAGCGGTCCGCCAGGGAGTCCACTTCTTTACCCAGTTCGCCCTCCATCGAATGCCAGAACGGGATCTCAGTCGCCGCCAGTGCCTGAGTGCTGACCGCCAGGGTCAACGCGACGCACAGCGTGGTTTTGCGAATAGCGTAGGTGAGCATGCCTAACTCCTGAAAAAAGCTGGTGTAATAAGCGCGTGAGCGAAAAGAATCAATTCTTGTTCGGAAGTGTTCCCCTATAGCTTTCATGTCGCGGCTAGACGGCAACCTGATGGATCCCTCGGAGCTTAGATAACTAAGTGACAGGGAAACATCAGGGCAGGCAACAACGCTGCGGCTTGAAAGATGACGGGGATAACATGCCATGCTCGGATGACAGAAATATAACTGTCAGGTGACAGCCAGATGACGGAAGGGTGAAGTGCAGATTGCGGTTTGATGTCGGCGACGGAGAACCTTCCCCGCCGCCGTGAGGATTACAGTGAGCGACGCAGTCGAGCGACCGCCTCCTGCATTTGCTGTTCAGTGGCAGTGGCGAAAGACAGGCGGAAGGTCGAACGATCCGGGTTGTCGGAGAAGAAGTACTCTCCTGGCACAAACACCACGCCCTGCTGCAGGGTGGTTTTCAGCCATTCGGTGGCGTTGAACGGCTGACGGAAACGCGCCCACAGGAACATGCCGCCTTTTGGCATATCGAAGCTGATATGGTCACCCAGCTCTTTTTCCACCAGTCCGGCGAGGATCTCGCCTTTTTGTTTGTAAGCCGCGCGGATCTTTTCGATCTGCGCCGGCAGGCGACCCAGCCCCAGGTAACACTCTACGATGCTTTGCGACAATGCGCTGGCATGCAGATCCGCCGCCTGCTTGATGATCGCCACTTTATGCAGCAAAAACGGCGGCAGGATAGCCCAGCCCAAACGTAAGCCCGGAGCCAGGATCTTGGAGAAGGTCGAGGTATAGATAATGTTATCGGTATGGCCCAGCACCTGCTGTGAAACCTGGTGCAGCGTCGCGTTACGCTCGTCGGTAAAACGCAGTTCACCGTACGGGTCATCTTCGATGATCAGGAAATTGTGCTCGGCCGCCAGCTTGACCAACATTTCGCGACGCGAGGCGCTCAGGGTAATGCCGCTTGGGTTGCCGAAGTTCGGCACCACATACACACCCTTGATGCGCTGCGTTTTCAACAGCTCGGCCAGTTCTTCGACCACCATGCCATCACTGTCGGACGATACCGACATGATGTTGGCTTCCGCCAGTTCCAGCGTCTGCAATGCCGCCAGGTAGGTCGGACGCTCCACCACAAACACGTCGCCCGGATTCACGATGGCGCGCATCACCAGATCCAGCGCCTGCTGGGAACCGGCCGTGACCATCACTTCATCGGCGGTGGCGGTGACGCCGCGTTCGGCACACAGCTCGCAGATGCGTTCACGCAGCACCGGGCTGCCTTCGGTCAGACCGTACTGAAAAGCGCTTTTCGGCTGTTCGGTGATCGCCTGATGAGTGGCGATGCTCAGCCCTTCGAAATCAAACAGGGCATCAGAGGGGATGCCGCCCGCCAGCGAAATGACGTTTTCCATCTTACTGTGCTTGAGCAATTCACGGATTGCCGAGCTTTTTACTTTTACGATGCGCTGCGCGAGTAACCCTTCAGTGTTCATTTCTTATTCTTCTCGTAATCGTTAAAAATGTAGGTGCAGCCTGAGTTACCTCTATCGGTAAACTCCCACTAATACCCTATGGATTTCAAGTTACAGCTAGGCGACCAGCTCGCTTATCCTCCAGGAGCTTACTTTAGTAAGTGACTGGGGTGACAAATCTGTCGGGAACAGATTTGAACGCTACTTGCAGCGGCCCCTTTAGGGGCGTGGCCCACGGATGGGCCACGTAACTGAGTGCAGTTAACAACGCTGTAGCTTGAAAGACGACGGGTATTTCAACCGCCCAGATACGCCGACCTCACTGCTTCGTTTGCTAACAATTCGGCTCCCGTATCTTCCAACACCACGCGCCCGTTTTCCAGTACATAACCGCGATCGGCCAGTTTCAGCGCCTGATTGGCGTTTTGTTCGACCAGGAAGATGGTCATGCCCTCTTCACGCAGCTGCTGAATGATGTCAAAAATCTGCTGAATGATGATCGGCGCCAGCCCCAGTGAAGGCTCATCGAGCAGCAACAGCTTCGGCTGGCTCATCAGTGCACGACCTATCGCCAACATCTGTTGCTCACCGCCGGACATGGTGCCCGAGCGCTGTGTACGGCGTTCCAGCAGGCGCGGAAACAGGCCAAACACCCTTTCGATGCGCTGTTGATATTGGTGACGGTCGGCAAAGAAACCGCCCATCGCGAGGTTCTCTTCCACCGTCATGCGCGAGAATACCCGCCGGCCTTCCGGCACGATCGCCACCGCCTCGCGCATGATGCGCGAAGTCTGCCACTGGGTAATGTCCTGATCGAGAAAGGTTATGCTGCCTTCGCTGGCGCGGGGTTCACCGCACAGCGTGCCAAGCAGCGTGGTTTTACCGGCGCCGTTAGCGCCGATCAGAGTGACAATCTCGCCCTGCTTTATGTTCAGGCTAACCTGATGCAGCGCCTGGATTTTGCCGTAATGGGCGGATACCTGATTAAATGACAACATAAATTATTCGCCCAGATAGGCCCGGATCACGTCCGGGTTGTTACGGATTTCTGCCGGGGTGCCCTGCGCCAACGGCGTGCCCTGGTTCACCACGTAGATACGATCGGAGATGCCCATCACCAGCTTCATGTCGTGCTCAATCAACAGCACCGACACCTTATGCTGATTGCGCAGCTCGACGATCAGGTGATCCAACTCGTCGGTTTCCTTCGGGTTCAGGCCCGCCGCCGGCTCGTCCAGCATCAGTAATTCCGGCCGGGTGACCATGCAACGCGCAATCTCCAACCGCCGCTGTTGACCGTAAGCCAGATTACCCGCCGAACGGTTCGCCATCTCCAACAGGCCAACGCGTTGCAACCAAACCGAGGCACGCTCCAGCGCATCGGCTTCGGCACGGCGGAAGGCCGGCGTTTTCAGCAGTCCGGCGAACACGCCGCTTTTCAGATGCTGGTGCTGTGCGACCAACAGGTTTTCGATCACCGTCATCTCGCGAAACAGCCGTACGTGCTGGAAAGTCCGCACCACGCCCATCCGGGCGATGGCCTGGCCGGGCAACCCTTCCAGATGGCGCTCGCGCAGTTTGATGGTCCCGCTGGTCGGACGGTAAAAGCCGGTCAGGCAGTTAAACACCGTGGTTTTTCCGGCACCGTTCGGGCCGATCAACGAAACAATCTCGCCCTCGTTCAGCGTCAGCGCCACGTTATTGACCGCCAGCAGGCCGCCGAAGCGCATCGACAGCCCTTCGACCTTCAGCAAAGGTTGCATGCTCATGCTTGCTCCCCCTTGCCTGCCTGGATATCCGCCGCCTTCAGTTTTAGCTGTGGCCGCTTCATCGGCAGCAGCCCCTGCGGCCGCCAAATCATCATCAATACCATTAAGGCACCCAGCAACAGCATGCTGTATTCGTTCAGATCACGCATCAGTTCGCGCGACACCACCAGCAGGATCGCCGCCAGGATCACCGCGAACTGCGATCCCATGCCGCCCAAGACCACGATCGCCAACACGAAGGCCGACTCGACAAAGGTGAAGGATTCCGGGCTGACGAAGCCCTGGCGCGCAGCGAACAGCGTACCGGCAAAACCGGCGAAGGCAGCGCTGATGGTAAAAGCGGTCAGTTTGATTCTGGTCGGATTAAGCCCCAGCGAACGGCAGGCGATTTCATCTTCGCGTAAGGCTTCCCAGGCACGGCCCAGCGGCATGCGCAACAGGCGATTGATCACAAACAGCGTCAGCACCACCAGCAGCAACGCCACCAGGTACAAAAAGACAATGCGATCGCTCGGATCATATTTCAGGCCAAAGAAGTTATGGAAGGTATCCCAGCCGCCGTCACGCGCGCTGCGGTTGAACTCCAGGCCGAAAAAGGTCGGTTTCGGGATCTGGCTGATGCCGTTCGGCCCGCCGGTGATCTCGGTATTGTTCAACAACAGGATGCGCACGATCTCACCGAACCCCAGCGTGACAATCGCCAGATAATCGCCGCGCAGGCGCAGCACCGGGAACCCGAGCAGAAAGCCAAAGAGGGCGGTGACCATACCCGCCAGCGGCAGGCTCTCCCAGAAACCCAGGCCGTAATAATGGTTCAGCAGTGCGTAAGTGTAAGCGCCAATCGCATAGAAACCGCCGTAGCCCAACACCAGCAAACCGGACAGGCCCACCACCACGTTCAGGCCCAGGCCCAACATTACGTAGATCAACGTCAGCGTGGCGATATCCACCGAGCCGCGTGAGACCAGAAACGGCCAGGCAACCGCGGCGATAATGAGCGCTGCAGCCAACAGCTTCTGCCGGGCGGTGGTGCCATCGAAGCTCGGTAATACCCAGGCCGGGCCGGAGATTTTTTTCAGCCCGTGCTGCATCAGCGGGCGCAGCAGTTGGAAGAAAAACACGATGACGCAGCCGATGCCGATCCACATCCAGCGCACTTCCGCCGCGCCGTGCACCACCAGTTTGGTGCCGTCCAGGCTCAGCTGCATGCCCATCAGGAATGAAGCCATCACAAACAACACCAAGGTGGCGATCAGCGCGTTGAGCAAATTGAGTTTCATACCTTCTCAACCTCCGGACGCCCAAGGATGCCGGTTGGCATGATCAGCAGCACCACAATCAGCAGCGCGAACGACACCACGTCTTTATATTCGGTGCTCAGGTAAGCCGAAGTCAGCGCTTCCGCCACCCCCAGGACCAGACCGCCAATCATCGCCCCGGGGATGCTGCCGATGCCGCCCAGCACCGCCGCGGTGAAGGCCTTCATGCCGGCCATAAAGCCGATATAGGGGTTAATCACTCCGTAGAATTGCCCGAGCAGTACGCCGGCGACCGCCGCCATCACCGCGCCGATGACAAAGGTCAGCGAGATCACCCGGTCGGTATTGATGCCCAGCAGGCTGGCCATCTTCAAATCCTCCGCACAGGCGCGGCAGGCACGGCCCATGCGTGAATAGCGAATAAACATCGTCAACGCCAACATCGCCAGGAAGGTAACGCCCCAGATGATCAATTGCATGGTGCTGATGGTGGCGGCAAAGCCGTTGCTTTCTCCCAGTACCCATTGCCCGGTGACCAGGCTTGGCAACGCCAGGTCGCGCGACCCCTGGGTCAGGCTGACGTAGTTTTGCAGGAATATCGACATCCCTATGGCGGAAATCAGCGCGATCAGGCGTTTGGAGCTGCGTACCGGCTTGTAGGCCACCCGCTCGATGCTCCAGCCGTAAGCGCTGGCAATCACGATCGATACCAGGAAAGCCGCGCCAATCAGCAGCCAACCGACGTCGATGCCGATCATCATCAGGGCAGCGATAACAATAAAGGAGACATAGCTGCCGATCATATACACCTCGCCGTGGGCGAAGTTGATCATGCCGATGATGCCGTAGACCATGGTGTAACCGATGGCGATCAATGCATAGGTACTGCCCAACGTGACGCCGTTGAACATTTGCTGCAGAAAATAGAGAACCTGCTCAGACATACTCTAACCCTTGGCTGCGCTTTTATAGCAAACCTGAACGCGGTGAGAAATTCAGGTAAAGGGGTGCGGGCCGGCAAGCCGGCCTGCGGGCGCAGCTAGCTGCGCCCTACCCTAATTATTATGGCTTATTTAATCGGCGTTGAAGTGCCATCGGCATGCCATTCGAACACGCCGAACTCGAAGCCTTTAAGATCGCCTTTGTCATCCCAGCTCAACGGCCCCATCACGGTGTCCACCGGCTTGCCGGTTTTCAGATCCTTGACGATGTCGGCCGGCTCCTGACTGCCGCTGCGCTCCATCCCGGCGGTCAGAGATTGCAACGCTGCGTAAGTGGTCCAGACGAACGGCCCGGTTGGATCCAACTTTTTGGCTTTAAGTGCATCCACCACCGGTTTGTTGGCAGGCACCTGATCGTAACGTTTAGGCAGGGTCACCAGCATGCCTTCAGAGGCCGCACCGGCGATGTTGGACAGCGAGGAGTTGCCCACGCCTTCCGGCCCCATAAAGCGGGTGGTCAAACCGGCCTGTTTAGCCTGGCGCAGGATCTGGCCCATTTCCGGGTAGTAACCGCCAAAGTAAACGAAATCGACGTTTTCTTTCTTCAGGCGCGCCACCAGGGTGGAGAAATCTTTATCGCCGGCGGTGATACCTTCAAACATCACCACGTCGGTGCCCTGCTTTTTCAGGCTGTCGCGCACCGAGCGCGCCAGGCCTTCGCCGTACTGCTGCTTGTCGTGTACCACGGCAATGCGCTTGGGTTTGATCTCGCTGAGGATGTATTTCGCCGCCGTCGGTCCCTGATCGGAATCCAGGCCGGTGGTACGCATGATCATTTTGTAACCGCGAGTGGTCAGATCGGCGTTAGTGGCCGCCGGGGTGATCATGATTACGCCTTCATCTTCATAAATGTCGGAAGCCGGCTGCGTCGAGGATGAGCACAGGTGGCCAATCACATAGCGGATACCGTCATTGATCACCTTGTTGGCGACGGCTACCGCCTGTTTTGGATCGCAGGCGTCGTCATATTCCACGCCGACCAGCTTGTCGCCCTTGATACCGCCCTTGGCGTTGATATCGGCAATCGCCTGACGGGCGCCGGTGAATTCCATATCGCCATACTGCGCCACCGGGCCGGACATCGCCCCGACGATCGCCACCTTGATGTCTTTCGCCATTGCCGAATGCCCGATAGCCATCGCGATACAACCCGCCAACAGCGCCTTACCTTTTGTTAATTTCATCCGCAAATCCCCCTCTGTCGTTGTGAACGTACCTGTTGTGTTTGCCGGCACCTGACCCTTATTTACTGCTTTTATTCATAAGTAATAATGATTTAGGTGTTTTTGTGGCAATATTTTCTAATAAGACTTTATTTTTCATGCCATTAAACAGGAATTTTCTGCTGCAAATCAACTTACACAATCAGAAACAAGCGGTGTAAACAGCATAAAATCCGGATTAAATCTGCGCTGTTTTGCATCAGGCACAGCGCGTTATGCTGGTTCTCGATCGCTTTACTACATCTTTACTCGGAAAATGCGTCCTGCAAAAAACATTTTGCGCAGTAATCGTACAGAAAAACTTACACAACGCTCTGTGCAAGATCTATTACACTGTCGACATCGATTAGCCGTTCGGAAATCCTGCATGAAACTGACTATTGAGCGATTAACCACGCTGTCCCAGCAAGACCTTATCGACCTTGGCAAAATCTGGCCGCATCAGCAGCCGGAACAGTGGGAAAGCTGGCTGGGCGGCGATAAAGCGTTGTTTACCGCCCGCTTCAATGAACGACTGCTGGGCGCGGTGAAAATCGAGCTGGACGGTGACCGTGCCCAACTGCAGGATTTGCTGGTGCGTGAAGTGACACGCCGTCGTGGTGTCGGGCTGTATCTGGTGCAGGACGCGCAGCGCCAGCTGCCGCAGATAACGCATTGGCAGCTTTCGACGGCCGGTCTGACGCCGCGTGAGCGCGGTGAGGTGGATAACTTTATGCGCGCCTGTGGTTTCACCCAGCAAGGCGAACTCTGGCTGCGATGAAACGCAGGCTCCTCGCACTGTTGATGCTGGTGCTGGCGTTAATCGCCTGGTTTGGGGGACGCCAGCAGGCGTTGCGGCTACAGCCGGCCTGGGATAATCAGGTTTACGTCTGGCAACGGGTTTGGACGCCGCAGCATGATGCGGCGCTGGCACAAAGCCGCGATCTGTTCCCGGTGATGCGGGTGCTGGCCTTGCAGGTACACCCGCGTGAAGGTTGGCGGGAAATGCCGGTCAATCTCCCCTTACTGAAACAAGATGGCCGCCCGCTGTGGCTGGTAGCCCGCCTGGACGGGCAACTGGCGCAGTTGGATGAATCGGCAATTCGCCGACGCTTGCTTAAACAGGTTCAGCACTGGCAGGCCTCGGGGCTACCGGTCATCGGCGTTGAAATAGATCATGACGCCGCCACCGCCCGACTGCCCGCGTATCAACATTTCCTGCAGCAGCTGCGCCAGCAGTTACCTTCCTCACTGCAGCTGGGCATTACCGCATTGCCGGCCTGGATCGGCTCAGCTGCGCTGCCCGGTGTCTTGCAACAGGCAGACAGCTCGGTGCTGCAGGTGCATGCCGTACTCTCGCCCGAGCAGGGGCTGTTTGCCACCCCGCTGGCGCTGCGTTGGATAAAACAGTACGCACAAATCACGCCAAAACCTTTCCGGGTGGCGTTGCCTGCCTATGGCATGGGCCTGGTTGGATTCGATGCGCAGGGCGCACAGGTTGAAAGCGAAACCTCCTTGCGCGTGACGGGGACAACACGCGAACTGACGGTCGCGCCACAGCAGGTGGCCGATTTTCTGCGTCAGTTGAACACACGGACCACGCCGCACCTGCTGGGGCTGATCTGGTTCCGTTTGCCACTGGAGGACGATCGCCGCGCCTGGTCACTGGCTACGCTGCGGGCGGTAATTGAAAAGCAGCCGCTCGACGTCAGCTGGCAGGTAAAATTTAGCCCTCAGCCACAGCAAAACGGGCTAAATGATCTGATAATTCAAAACAACGGGCCGGTGGATGCGCCACTACCGCATGAAATTGTCATCACCGCCAGCGAGTGCCTGGCGGCGGACGCGGCGGGCAACTACCGGCTGGAAAGCGAGCCTCAACGGCAACGCTTTGTGCTTATCCGCAGTGACCAGCTGCGCGCCGGGCAGTCCCGGCCGCTGGGCTGGCTGCGCTGCCAACAACTAAAGCCAGGAGGCACCCTTGTCACACCTTAATACGCGCGCTACACGGAGTCTGCGCGGTCGAACTCTTCCATTGGCTGCCCTGATCGGCTCGGCGCTGGCAATGCCGCTTAATGGCTACGCCTGCGGGCCGGATTTCCCTAACCGTTTGCTGGTCGATCGCAACGGCACGCTGCTGTATATGCCGGAAGGCAACTTTGCCTTTGAAGCCGGGCGCCTGGTCGCAGTGGATAAACAGCTGCCGCTGTGGAAAGCGCCACCGCCGGCCATGCCGCCGAAACCGATGCCGCTGTCGCCGGAAACTGTCATCATCGGCAAGATGCGCGCGGCCAAAACCGTTGAAGAGGCCGATGCGGTCAATAGCCAGGGGCTGTCTGATGCGGCCCGTCTTTACCAACTGGGTGCCGTGGCCTTCGCCGGTAAAGATCCACGCGCCGGTGAGTACTTCCAGCAGGTTCTGGCTCTGCCCGCCGCAGATCAAGGTGACTGGGGGCTAAGGGCACAGTATTCACTCGGCCGGTTGTTGATGGGCGATCACGGCACGCCGGAAAACGAAGGCGACGGCTCGAGCCTAGCGGTCGAACATCCCGCGAAGCCCCAGCTCGAAAAGGCACTGACGGCTTTCCAGCAGGTGATTGATAAAGTGAAGAACGGTACGGCCGATCCTGATCAGCTGGCGCTGAGCAGCCTGGGGCAGCAGGCCCGTATTCATCTTTGGCTGGGCGATATCCCTCAGGCGGCCAGGTTGTATGCGCAACAGGCGGCACAGGGCGACCAGGAGGGTGGGCTGTCGTTGCAGTACGTCTCCAGTTACCTGGTCAATCCCGATCACTTCGAGGCCTTGAAACAGGCGATCGCCGATCCGCTGATCCAACAACTGGTCACCATTGAGCTGTTTGCCCGCAGCAGCAATCTGCAAATGGCGGACACGGACGGTACCGGCACCCGTTCTGCGCAGATCATCAGCCAGATTCTGACGCTACTGGATACCTCGGTAAAAAGCGGCTTCAGCGGCAGCGATCGGCTGGCGGCGCTGGCCTATCGCGCCGGGCAGTACCCGATGGCCGCCAGCCTGCTGAAACATGCCGGTGACAGCGGTTTGGCCTGGTGGCTACGTGCCAAAATGGCGCTGCGCGACGGGGATGTTAAAGCCGCCACCGCAGACTACGCTAAAGCAGCAGCCGCGTTCCCCTCCAATGAAAGCTGGGGCGAACAGCGCAACGCGGACTTTACGCCAGAAACTATCGTGCCCGAATGCCGGGTCGCGGGGGAGCAGGCCATTCTGGCCCTGGATCGCGGCGACTATCTGCAGGCAATGGACTTCCTTTATCGCGGCAAAGAAATTTACTGGGCGGACGTCGCCGACGTGGCCGAACGCGTGCTGACCATCGATGAGCTGAAAGGCTTTGTTGATAAGCATGTACCGGCCCCGGCTAAGCCGTTGAAACCGGTCAATCCCGACGACTACAACGGCCAGCCGCTTACGCCGGACGTGCAACTGCGCGAGCTGCTGGCGCGGCGGCTGATGCGCGCCGGACGCCCTCAAGAAGCAATGGCCTACTTTGATATCCCGAACTATCGTCAGGTTGCCCAACAGTACGCCGATACGCTGAAAGCGGCGCAGGACAAAACCGCTGACAAACTGGCGCGCGCCAAAGCCTACTATCAGGCGGCAACGCTGCTGCGCAGCCAGGGGCTGGTATTCACGGGTTATGAGATGACGCCAGATTATGCGATTTATGACGCGGGCTATTCTTATCTGGGGGATGCCTTTGATACGCGCGAGCTCAAGCATAAGAGCTGGATCAGCAACGCAGAGGCGGCTCGGGCCAAAGCGGCATTGCCGCCACAGGATAATCGCTTCCTGCACTACCGCTGGCAGGCGGTTGATCTGGCGCAGCAGGCCGCCGACTTACTGCCGCCAAAAAGCCAGGCCTATGCCGCCGTGCTGTGCAATGCCGCCAGTTGGGTGATCAAACGTGACGCGAAAACCGGCCGGGCGCTGTATCAGCGCTATATCAATACCGGGACGCGTTACAACTGGGCCAACAAGTTTGGCTACGATTGCCCGGCACCAGATTTCGCGGCGGTTACGCCATAACGCCGAATTTCAGGCACAAAAAAGCCCGGCTAGCCGGGCTTTTTAACGCTTATGCGGAATTAGGCTTCGATCGCCATTTTCAATTTCTTCATGGCGTTCTTTTCTAGCTGGCGCACACGCTCAGCGGAAACACCGTACTGATCGGCCAGCTCTTGCAGC
>JAAXZN010000070.1 GCA_012719855.1 Serratia liquefaciens
AACGACCGAGAACATCCGTCTGATTGAGCGTCTCTACCGCCAGTCGGGTCTTGACGCCGTGAAATGGGAGAATATCCCCAACGTCGCGAAGGAGCGTATGGCGGATGTCCTGTCTCGCCAGTATGCGGACTGGTTCGGCCTAGTGGGGGTGAGTCCTGACATCGATGCCGGCATATGCTGGGAACGTTTGGGCATGATGCCCGAGTATACCGCACCGTGCGATATGCTGATGCTGATCCCGACGCGTCTGGCGACCGAACTGAATGGCTCAGGTGGACTGCTGCGTGATGTGCCGACCACTGTCGAGCTCTATGGTCGACAGTACGGCGTCGAATGGCCGGCAGGCCATAATGTCGGCTGCGTACGGGATGGCATTAACACGTTGACAGTGCACTTTGATTCCCCATGGTACCCGCCAGCCGGCGAGGTTATCGGGACAGTGTCGGAGCAGTTCAGTTGTCAGGTAGAACATACCTGGTATATGCCTGATGCGGAACGCAGTGGCTACGATCGTTACGACCGTGGTGAGCATGTCGACGGTGGACGAATAGCGGCTGATGTTGAGGCTGGTGAGGTGATCCACCTGACCTACGCCGATAAGGATTCTATTCCCTTGTCACCAAATGCAGCAGCCGGCTAATCACCGTTTTTTGCTGAAGTAGTAACCTATGGCCACCGGTATCCCGGTGGCTTTTTTTCCCGTGAGGGAGTTCACCATGCTGACGTTTGCCGAAGCACAATACCAATTCATCGGCCTCTTTGGCCAAACGGCACGCTACCATCACGGGTACAAAGTATTTCTGATTTTCTCAGTGCGGTGCGATAGCGATACACAATCATTATTATATGACTTCAGAAGAACCATTCTAATATAACTTTCTCAACAGGCCTACCAATCGTTTGCAATATAATTATCAGTATTCGAAAAACATGATAAGTGATTATAAGATATTATTGCTGTAGAGGATTATGATGCTAAGGTCTGTTGTCGCGCCGTAAGCGACTAGAGTATTCTAGCCAGCTTGTTTGCTAGTTCACTGGTTATAACGAAGTTGCACTTCTCGCACAGCAATTCCTTGAGCCTGTCCGCCAGTATGCCTTCTGATTTCAATTTTTAGTATAAACATTCTGGTGCACTAGACTGACCTGCTTTGGATTTAGAGACAACGCTCAGTTAGCAATGTCGGATACTTCAGTCTTAGACGTTCCTTACCCCTCCAACCTGCCGCGAATTCAGACGGCGTCTAGTAGTTCAACATTGAGTGCTCTCGATGCTCGTCATAATCCTATCGACTTCATGGATGGCTTTCCTACCATGACTGAAGTCTCAGAGCTAATGTACATTCAGGTATTTATCGCGAAATTGTCGTTAAAAATTATATTAAATTAGTTGGTTGTAGCCTTGTTGAGTTGTGCTGGTTGCAGTTTCACTCTATGCTAAAAGGCAAATTAACCAGTGTGCGGCATGAAAGCTTCAGGCCCCTAAACAGTTTTTATCGTAACCTGATAGCCGCGAAACAGCTCAATACCGTCAAGAATACGTGTGACTTGTACGCCTGAAATCTAAAGGCACTACTTCTTCTGAAAAGCACTCCTTCATGAAGTTATCCACACGGATTAGGTACCTGATCCTACGACCTTTCGCTAGTGAGTCCATGACGAAATCCAACCACCAACCCAGATTGAGTTTCATCGGACTGAGCTGCGGAAAGCGTTCTATTGCCAGCCCTTTACGAAGTCGACTGCGTTTAGTAGCGGCTGGTCGATAAGGACAAACCAGTAAGTCTACAGGCACGAGGTTGCGACAGAGCTGTAGGAGCATAAATCAACACAAAATCTAGCGTGATACCATTGGCTGTATCAATTTATGAGATATAAGTTTAAGGTTTCCATTATGGCTTTGCCCCGGAAAATTGCCATGCGGCCCTGATTTGGTTTCTGGTGGCCTACTACATCGTATATTTGGTTTTCCGGCCCTTGGCGACTGTTGATCTATTGGTCCGGCCGAGTTTATCTGAGTTTTGGTTGCCTTGGTCTGGCTGGTCTGGTGGCAGTAATTTAAGGAAAATCGCAGGCGGATTGCTAGCCTGCCGTGTCTTCGGAGGTATTGGTGGCGTAATTTGTCTGTGTCGCGGCGGAGTGAGTGCAGAGGCGCTTATTCACTACAAAACTTTGGCGGCTTTCCGCCAACACAATTGGATGAAGAGGTATCAGTTAGTGTATACAGGCATTGTGCAGGGCACCGAAACGGTGATAGATATCAAACTTGGGGAAGGATTTAAGACGCTGGCAGTGAGTAACAACAATGCCTTATTCGGCGATGCTTTTGTTGGGGCCAGCGTGGCTTTGAACGGTACCTGTCTGACGCTGACCGACGTTCAGGAAACGTTCGTCACCTTTGATGTCTCCGACAAAACAAATTCGCTCACCACGTTGAAGGACCTCGTGGTCGGAGATGAGGTTAACGTAGAGCGCTCGCATATCACCGGCCAAGAAAACGGCGGCCACAGCCTTTACGGCCACGTTGGTGGAATTGCCACGGTTATCAGCGTGAATAATTCCGGTGGAACGGTCGGTGTTAGGCTTGAACTTCCGGCGGATATCATCCGCTATTTTTTCGATAAGGGTTTTATTGGCCTGCACGGGGCCAGCCTGACGGTTCATGATGTCGACCAGGAAAGGAGGCGGCTCAGCGTAAACCTCATTCCGGAAACGCTGCGTCTGACCAGTTTCAGCCAGTTGGTACCCGGCTACCGGGTCAACGTTGAAGTTGACCACGCCACCCGGGTGATGGTGGACGTTATTACTGCTGCCATGCGGTTATGACTTTGTTGTGGCAGCCTATTTTGTCCACATTTTAGGTCCTCGGCGAATGGATGCTGGCGTTAGGTGGTCAGGGGGCAGGACTCAAACCAGTACCCTCTTACGAGGGCATAATTATTTACTTAACCGCTACACAACAACACGTGAAGATAGTTAATGATTGCGCCAGCCAGTTTCCGCCATCAGAAAATGTCGATGGATTTCTATACCGGAACCGCCTAAATTTCAGTATCACATAATTTTGGCATTCGGAGAGCTTTACGCAAGACCCTGGTTAATCGGACATCAAAAAAGGAGCCATTCATGGACAAAACTACTGATTTGCTGTCTCTCACATATCTGTGACCTTCCCCCAAGGTTAGTTACAACGTTCAGTTAGTAATGTCGGGTCCATCACTCTCAGAATGCCCCTATCTTCAATTCATCGCAGATTCAGACGGCGCCTGATAATTTAGCGTGGAGTATGGACGACACTCGTTATAATCCTGATGCCATTCACGTATGATTTTCCTGGCATAGTTGACGCCCGTAATAAATTGTTAATTCAGGAATCCATCGCTGAAGTCTCCGCTAAGGCTATCAATAAATCCATTCTGTGTCGGCTTGCCGGACTGGATAATCCGCAGCTTCACTCCATACTCAAAGACCAATTGATCCAGCACGCGGAAGATATACTCTGGGCCCTGAGCAGTTCTTGTCGTAGCCAGATTGGCACGAAACATCGCAATGCTGTCCAGAATACGATGGCCAACCCACGGTCGCCCTGCAGCAAGGCGCCGTGCGAGCGGGTGTCCTGACGCTATTCGCCCGGTTCGTTCACGGCAGACCAGGTGAGATTGTCTACCCTGAGGTTATGCGTCGCCAGCAGGGTGAGGCTGTTGCCGATGTCCAGCATGCTGCCCTCCTGCAGAATACGCTGCCGGTGCTGAGCTGCAGGTTATCTCCTGCGATGGTCGTTACGGCCAGTTTACCGTAGCGGTTCGGTGGCAGCAGTGTCTTGTCCATGCCGTTACGTTCCGTTTTGCAGGCGCTATTGCGGGCGATCATGCCACCAAACTGCTCTCTGACTGCCTGCATCGGATGGAAAAAACGATGACTTCAAGCACTAGCTCTGGACAAGTGCGCCAAAAAAGGAGTTTTAGCTTGAACACGAAGGAAGACTTGCGTTTTTACGAATTACGAAGCTACAGCCCACACCATATAAGGGCTTCCTTGCCACAGTTCATAGAAGAAAACTAAAAAAGGGCGATTCAGATTCCTAACCATGAGCGTAGGGCCGTGAGAACGTTCTACACGTTCATGTGTCAGGGCATAAAACAGTATTTTTTACATGCGAGTTCACCGACGAGGAGAGGCATCGCGCAGGGAGACCTTTCATTTTGAGAGAAAACAGAATGTTTAAGATTTGTTCATAAACATATAAGTACATTTCACAGTGTAAGATTTGTGCAGTGGTGTAGAACTGTCGAGCGTTGATGCTAACGTGCGATGTTAAGCTTACCTCTCCTATGTTTTAAGGATAAAACATGAAAATTCAATTCCGTTCGGTGCTGTGTGCTTCGCTGATTTGCCTGTTTTTACCTGCCGCAGTGCTGGCCACCGGGAACGTTTACCAGGAGTCCGGGCGCCCTGGCGTGCCGCACTCCTGGCTGACCCACGAATTTAGCCGCCAATGGGGGCTGGGGGCAATTAACGCACAGTATGCCTATACCCGGGGGTATACGGGCGAAAGCATTACTATTGGTATTTTTGATGAGTCAGTATTTCCACATCCGGAGTTTGACGGGAAACTCAATAAGGTTGATGCAGGCGCTCCCTACAATTTCTCAGGTATCCCTGATTTCCCACAGCTCGGTGATTTTATTTTTGGTGACCACGGGACGCATGTGGCAGGAATAGCGGCGGCGGCCCGTAATGGCCAGGGAATGCATGGAGTGGCGTATAATGCCGGGCTAATCTCAGCTAAGTTTTTAAACACAAATAACAATTACTTTGAAACACTGATACAAAGTAATGCGCGCATTTTTAATAACAGCTGGGGACCAGTTATTCCAATCCATAAGGATGGTGATGGCAAGCCTATCTTCCTGCCCAACGGCAGACCATTCTACGTCCAGTTCACCAAGGAGGATTCGCTCAATGCATTTTCATCGGATGATATCGCTGCCATTGATAAATTAAGCCACAGCCCGATACCGTCATCAAACATGGACTCTCTCAATGAAGAGTATGCCGCGTTGTTGCGTGCGGCAAGCGCCGGAAAATTGATTGTCTTTGCAGCGGGGAATTCCAATAACTATAATGAGCCCGTACTGCAGCCCTCCATTCCTTATTTCTTTCCAGATACATTAAATAATTTCATCATTACCGCTAATCTGACCAAAGATGACGAGTTGCATGCGTCCTCCACACGCTGTGGATATACCGCAAGTTATTGTCTATCTGCTCCTGGCAGCGATATTTACAGCACGACAGCGCAAACAGACTATGTGCTCTACGGCAAGACAGGTGAAAAGAAGGTGATACCTACATACGGGGAAAAAACAGGAACATCGATGGCTGCGCCGATGGTTTCAGGCGCGGCGGCGGTACTCATGCAGCGCTTCCCTTACATGACGGCATCTCAAATAGCGAGCGTGCTGCTCACAACTGCTACTGACTTGGGGGAGAAGGGAGTAGATACCGTATACGGCTGGGGAAAACTGAATTTACGCAGTGCGATAGAGGGGCCTAAAATGTTTGTCACTGCAGCAGATATCCCCAAAGATGTCTATGTCGAGGGATCCTATAAGCAAACGCAATTTATTGCCAACATACCCGGCGTTGGTGCTGTCGTTGAGCCAGGCACCAGCAATCAACGTGTCTGTAGCGGTATCGAATGTGGTTATGATACTTGGACAAATGATATTGCCGGCCACGGTGGTTTAACCAAAGTGGGGGCGGGTACCTTGGCATTAACCGGTGAAAACACCTACCTTGGCCCCACCTTTATTAATCAGGGCGCATTGATTGTTAATGGTTCTGTTTCTTCTGACGTTCGCGTGCAAAGCAGTGGCATGCTTGCTGGCAGTGGCACGATCGGTTCGCTGACCGCCCGTCAGGGCGGCACCGTGGCGCCGGGCAACTCGATCGGCACCCTGAACGTGGCCGGCAACGTCAGCTTCGAGCCGGGCTCGCGCTACGCGGTGGAAGTGGGCCCGAACGGCCAGAGCGATCGGATCCAGAGCAGCGGCTCGGCGACGATCGGCGGCGGCGAGGTGGCGGTGACGCTGGAGAACAGCCCCAACCTGCTGACGCAAAGCGAGGTGCGCAGCCTGCTGGGCCAGCAGTACACCATTTTGAGCGCGCAGCAGGGGGTGAGCGGGCAGTTTGACGCGGTGGCGCCGAACTACCTGTTCCTCGGCACCGGGCTGAGCTACCAGCCGACCGGAGTGACGCTGAGCGTCGGGCGCAACGGCACGAGCTTCGCCAGCGTGGCGCAGACCTCGAACGAGCGGGCGGTGGCGGCGGCGGCGGATGCGCTGGCGGCGGGCAACCCGGTGTACGAGAGCCTGCTCACCAGCGGCACGGCGGGCGAAGCGCGGCAGGCGTTCCGTCAGTTGTCGGGGCAAATCCATGCGGATATCGCGTCGGCGCTGGTGAACGACAGCCGCTACCTGCGTGAGGCGCTGAACGGGCGTCTGCGTCAGGCGGAAGGGCTGGCGAGTTCGTCGGCCATCAAGGCGGACGAGGGCGGTGCCTGGGCGCAGCTGCTGGGAGCGTGGGACCACGCGTCGGGCGACGCCAACGCCACGGGTTATCAGGCCTCGACCTACGGGGTGCTGGTGGGGCTGGACTCGGCGGCGGCGGCCGACTGGCGGCTGGGGGTGGCGACCGGCTACACCCGCACCTCGCTGCACGGCGGGTACGGGTCGAAGGCGGACAGCGACAACTACCACCTGGCGGCGTACGGCGACAAGCAGTTCGGGGCGCTGGCGCTGCGTGGCGGGGCGGGCTACACCTGGCACCGCATCGACACCAAGCGGTCGGTGAACTACGGAATGCAGTCGGACCGCGACACGGCGAAGTACAGCGCGCGCACCGAGCACCTGTTCGCGGAAGCGGGCTACAACGTGCAGGGTGAATGGCTGAACCTGGAGCCGTTCGTGAACCTGGCGTACGTGAACTTCGAGAACAACGGCATCGCGGAAAGCGGCGGCGCGGCGGCATTGCGCGGCGACAAGCAGCACACGGATGCGACGGTGTCGACGCTGGGCCTGCGTGCGGACACCGAATGGCAGGTGAGCGCGGGCACGACGGTGGCGCTGCGCAGTGAGCTGGGGTGGCAACACCAGTACGGCGGGCTGGAGCGAGGCACCGGGCTGCGTTTCAACGGCGGCAACGCGCCGTTCGTGGTGGACAGCGTGCCGGTCTCGCGTGACGGGATGGTGCTGAAAGCGGGGGCGGAAGTGGCGGTGAACGAGAACGCCACGCTGTCGCTGGGCTACGGCGGGCTGCTGTCGCAGCACCACCAGGACAACAGCGTCAACGCCGGCTTCACCTGGCATTTTTGACATATGATGCAAAGGTGCTTTGCAACTTCGTGTGCTGATGTTGCAAAGTACCAACTGTTACCAGCAGATAATGTGTATTAAATAGCGGAAAATTGCGGTTAAATACACAATTTCTGTAAATTATATATTGAAGCTTTTTATAGAGCGAATGCCACTAAAGTGGCGTTGAAAAACGGGCGGTTTTACTAAGATTCTGCTAGCTAAAGTATATATTAACTTGTTGGGGGTGGTAATATTTAAGTCAAGTGTTCTGAAAGAAGGTGTGATAATCAGAGGTTTATTTTAAAAAGGCTTTCTTTTTAACATGTCAGCTCCTTTGTTGTAATTTGATGCAGGTGAAGGTGAGGGTGAAGGTGGTGAGGCTTATAAATTATAAAATTGAATGTCAAGCATGAAGTTTTACTCCGAGAGCATGTGTGTTATGCAATTACCGTTTGGCCGAGGCTGCAGTAGTAGTCTTATAGAAGTAATGTATTATGGCGGGGCAATGAGACGCAATGACGTCTCATTGCCTTTTAATTACTACAATTTTACTTTATCATAGATATGGATGCAGCTGTTTTCATAAGATGTGCCTGGAGTCCATTCACCATCTGTCAGTACAATATTATTTATTCCAAATGCAGACAGGCCATCAATTGTGTAGCTCCAGCCTTTACAGTTAATGCTGTGTGCTTTAAGCATATCAAGATGATTAAAAGCAATTTGCCCGTATACAGTAGACTTTTGATTGACATTGATTTTTTTAAAAAAAGCTGTTTCAATTTCAATAAGCCCGGTAAGTGTCTGGATAAATCTTTCTCTATCATCCTTTTCTTTTGGGACAATGTTGTCATTAAACTGTTGTGTTGCCCCACCATGCCATCCCAATTGGCTGAACTTTGAAATATATTTGGTTTTTCCTGCTGGGAAAATGTAATTTGCACAAGAGGAGAAACAATAATCTTGAACCTGAACATTCCACTTTTTATCGAACACTAGTTCACCTAACTTCATACCAGGAACAATATCACCTCCACGACTGTTAATGACAAGGGTAGAAATATCTGAATTAGCCAAGGCGTGAACTTTTTCATATCCAGACTCGCTAATATCACCTGAATAAAATATCTTATTACCTGATGTAAATACTTTTAGCTCATCTTCTTTTTTTGTGGAGCCGTTTTTATTGTCACAAGCCGATACTGCCATTGTGATTATAGCTATTGATAGAGGGATTAATGCTTTCGCCATGATTCCATGCTCCGGGTTATGCAAGAGATTATAGGTTATAGTAATCCTCCAATATCACACAGTAAAAAAATAGTTCTGTTTCAGATTTGTTTAAATATAAGCAATGCCACAGTTTCAATACTATTAATGTTAATAAAAAACGCATCTCTCTTACTAGCCTACGTTAAGAGCGTGCTTCTACAGCGCTAATTAAATCACTAAGTGTAAGGCAAGGAGGTTAGTTATATTAAATATCAAGTAAAATTCTTAAAAACCCCGTTTCTTATTTGACTTCGCTTCATTAATGGTTATGATTATTATTTGTGCAATTAAATCAAGGAGGCTCAGGTGAGCGAATCAGAAACTAACAAGTCAAAAATCGAAGTTCTTAATGATTATCTCTCTCAATTAAAAGAGATGAAGCATTATGCGCAAAGCAATATTGAAAAATTATCTGCGCAGTGGTTGGCTTTTGATCAAGGTGAATACAAAGATAAGATTAAATCAGAAAATATAAATAAAATAATTAGCAAGCAAAGTGACTGTCTTGATGAAATTTGTCTGGTTATTGAGGATTTTGAAATACAGATAAATAAAGATAGCGATTAAACTTAACCCTCATCAATATTACTATCAGGCCGTTATTCTTGAATGCGGCCTTTAAACTAAGAGTTCCATCATGATAATATATGTCGTTGCTTTAGCAATAACTTTAACACTAACCTCTTGTGTGTCACCGCAGGAGCAGTTAGATCTTGACCGAAGAACGTGCCTTTCCTACGGATACAGAGATAGTTCAGAAAAACTGGCAGACTGTATTAAGGATTTGCAAATGCAAAGAAAAAACTTTGACAATGAGATTTTTATTAATAAGTCAAAAGGCTTGGATAAAAAGAGCTAAGTGAATTTTAAAACAAAAAAGTTCGATAAGTTCCAAAACCTGCCAGGTGTTGCAAGTGAAAGTTACTCTGCTTTCGTTTTACGGCTTATCATCTTACAGCTGCACCACCATACTGACATGTTTAAGAGATTCTTCTTAAAGCAGTAAAATCCAGGTAAGATAAAGATTATATTTGATTTTTATTTTTGGTCTCATTATATTGGTTGTGACATTTTTCCAGTTGGCGGGGCCAAATTGAGAATTGAAAAAAAGAGAAAGTACCTTACTGAGGATGAAGTGAGGCAGGTAATAAGGGCATCTCAAATGAGCAAGCATGCTGTGAGGAATGAGTGCCTGATTCAGCTGTGCTTTCTTCATGGTTTTCGCGTTAGTGAGATTGGGAAGTTGAAATTATCGGATGTAAACCTCTGTCGTGGTATTATTCATGTTGACCGATTGAAAGGCGGACTGTCCACAACTCAACCCCTGCTTGAATGTGAAAAAAAAATTATTGAAAGATGGCTTGAGATAAGGAAACAGCTCAACGGGAGTGACTCTAAATGGTTGTTTATATCACAAAAAGGTAAAGCACTATCACGACAGCAGATATACAATATAATAAAGAGGTGTGGTATTATTGCCGGTTTAAATTTTCCGCTTCATCCGCACATGTTGAGGCACTCATGTGGTTTTGCTCTTGCTAATACTGGGGCTGATACACGCCTGATACAAGATTATCTTGGGCACAGGAATATACAACATACAGTTCTGTATACTGCCAGTAACTCAGGCCGTTTCTCTGGTGTTTGGGACATGAGTTTATATTTGAACTAATTTAAACTACAAATCTTTATCCGGTTTTTTAAAATTAAACTAGCTAAATTTGCCTGCCTAAAATGTCAATAAACTTCTGCATCATAATTGACGTGACGCTACTCGTCAGTTTTCGACTCGTATGCCAGCGCATCTAGGTACGCTGGCATACGAGCTGAAAAATCACCAACGGTTTAAAAAATAAATTATGATAATACTCATCTCAATCATTGAAATCTATCGGCAGTTTTTTATCACTCCTTAGTTTTCATATTATAAATAGCGATTATGGATATCTATTCTCTGGATTCATGCTGATATACTGCAGAACCTATAAATTTCGAGAAACGCTCACACCATATCTGAACAGTAGTGAACTCATTGACGTTAACACTGTCAGGAATGCTTTTTCGGAAGTTACCAAAATTTTTAAGCTCTCCAATAAGCACTGCCTCTTTTTTCATTTCTAAAAAGGAGTTTTTATCTACAGCTTGTGCTTTGGTCAGATAAATTTTGTAGTCCGGGCCAGGAGCTACCTGACCCTTGAACGCGATTTCACTGTCCGTTACATAAAGTTTACCTTCCGCCCAGTGAAATACATCGCTGCCTTTCTGATTGCGATTAAATTCACCCTTATATTTTGCAAGCTTCTTCACATCATTAATTTCATTTAGCGAGGCATTTTCTTGGGCAGTCAGTATCGGCAGTAGATAGATTCCTAAACCAGTACCCGCTCCCAGAAAAGTCAGGTGTGACATAAGCAAAAAAACTTTCAATTTGGTCTTCATTATTTTCCTCCATAAATTGATAGCAGATACCTACAATTGTGCATATATTTTTATTGACTGATGGACTCTATCACATGTGAAGAGTATACAACTGCTGCGCCGGCGTTTAGGGAAATAGCCACGGCGAGCGCAGCGGCAATTTCCTCTCTGGATGCACCGGCTTTCATGGCGGCATGTGAGTGGATACTGATACAACCGTCGCACCGGGTCGTCACGGCGACCGCCAGGGAAATCAGCTCCTGTGTTTTCTGGTCCAGCACGCCCTGACGATTGGCAGACTCAGCGATAGTCTGATAGCCCTTTAGGGTTTCGGGGATTTCACCCCCGAGCGAGCCAACGTTTTTCAGCAGGTTTTTTCTGTATTCATTCCAGTTCATACTCATGATTTTGTCCTTATATTACAGGGAGGGTTTTAAAGCCCCGATATGAAAATATCTTTTCAGGTCATGTTTCAGCAGGACCGCCCCGGCACCAATCAGCAATACATCCTTCATGATGAAACTGTCAATTTTACCCAATTGAGGCAGCAGACTCAGCGTGGTAATACCTGTGACGATAACGATGATATCTCCCAGTAAGCCGGCGGAAGGTCGTAAGAAACCAATAAATAGTGTTAGAAAGGTGATGGTTTCCACTACGCCGAGGAAATAGCTCCCTCCGTGGACACCAAAGAGGGAATACAGGATATTCAGCCATGTTGAGGAAATAAGAGGTTCGAGGGCCATCACTTCAAAATCAAACCATTTATAGGTGCCGAAGAGCATAAATATTGCAATAACAGACAGGCGAAGAATAATCATATCGTAGTCTGAGCGAATAAAGCCGCTAATAAAATTTTTCATTCCATTACTCCAGCAAAAAAATTCCTTTTCAGACATCAGACACGGGTATCTAGCATCATCAGTAAAGCGGCCACGGCTCCTGAGTAGGCATCATGAGGGGGGATCCTGTTCAGCATCAGTGCTCCTTTCAGTGCTGTGCAGACAATGATGGCCAGCTCATCGGGTGGGACGACGGATTTAAGTTCGCCGCTTTTTTGCCCGGAGGCGAGGATATCTTTAAGTATGAGCATTTCTGCCTGTACCAGCTGGCTGACAGCCTTTTGTAGCTCGGGGCTGAACTGGTGACTGTCAGATAGCATGGCGTAAACACCGCACATTTCCCCTCTCTCGGCACAACCAGCAAACGCATCAAGATATGCCCTGAGGCGGAGCACACCCGGAGGAACCTCATGTAGAGCAGCATCAAGCTGGCCGAACACCCCGATTTTGTATTCGCAGTAGGCTAAACCCAAATCGGTTTTCCCCGGGAAATGATGGTGAATGCTGGCTTTTCTGATACCAATCTCTTTCTCCAGGTCGGCATAGCTGAAACCTAAAAATCCGCGTTGCTGGATCAATGTATCTGTCAGATGAAGTATTTTTTCGTAAGTAGACACGGCTTTTTCCTGTTATGCATGAGGGGGCTTTTATACGTACCTTAGCGGTAGATAACAGCGGTTCCATAAAATTTATTTTTGCCGTCAAGCGAAGTGATTCTGAAGTATTTGGCACCGGACTGTTCTGCTTTGGCTTTAAGTGCATCGGCTACCTCTCCTGGTGTTGACAGATTACCGGCAGAAATATGGCCTGACGCAATCAGGCCTGTAGCATTCTGACGGTTAATCTCATCGGCGGCGGCGGCATATCCGGCCAGAGTGAGCGTAAGCGCGGCCAGGGTAGTGCGGAGAATGTGATTCATGATTGTCATTCCTTTATATGGGGTATGTACGCAGACTACCTACCAGAAGGTATGTAGTCAAGTTGTTTATACTGTGAATTCATAGCTTGCTTAAGTGACATGAAATTTATTCTATAAAAATAAGTAGGTTATCGTGCCTTCGCAACCAGTTAAAGCGATTTTAGTCGATATGAAAGATAAGAGACGTGTGCAAGAAAAAAGGTTGCATTGGATATAGCTCAACATTCATCGTTACCGGCGCACAACTCCAATACTCATATTCAGAAGGCAGGATGCCTCTGATATCTGTATTTTTGGAATGATGATGATTTTTCCCTGGGTGCTGACTTCTCAGTTCACAGTAAGACTGGTGAGGGGTTAAAATTTTGTGTCAAGAGAAACGTGTTTTCTTCCACACGCCATCGTTCTTTCGCATTCTCTGACAAAAAAGATAACGGCTATAACTCCATTCCTGATTATCGTGTGACTTAGCGCGTTGGCTGGCTATCAACCAGTATTCAGCAGCAACTCCCCATTCTTCAGCCAACTCCAGCTGAGCTGCTTTTTCAGATACATTGTTGAAACTTTCAGTATCTTTATTAGTTTCCGTTGAACACATTTCATGATCCCTTTGAGAATATGTTGTAACCACGCTTAGCTCACCCATTTTTTTGTAACAGAGGATGGTTTAAGTGAGCGGTAGTATTTTTAAAGGAGCAAGATTCTTATCTTGCTCCAGGTTAATTTTGCTAACTGATTTTAGGCGTGTTTTCTAGATGATTTCGCGCCAAGGCGTCCCGTGAATCCACTGATAATGGCGCCAATTACCAACGCGATGAAAGTCCAGAAAGCAGATTTAGCCAGCGCAGATGCTGCTGCTGCTGCCTGTTCCAGGGCTTTTTGTTTAAATTCATCATATTGTTGTTTGGCGTCCTCGATTTTCTTTTGGACATCTTCGAATTTCTGATTCAGCAGGTTATCGGCTGATTCTTTTGCTTCGATGATATTATCTACGGCCTTGTTAATTTCATCTTGTGTCATATCAGAGTTATCAGCCAAGGCTTTTGTTAATGTGTTGCGATCGACATCTTTAGTGATGGATTTGCCTCGTTCCTGCAATTTATCCATAACATTCTTAATGATGGCATCTGCGTCCTTGGGTTGAGTAGCCAATTGTTTAACCGCTGAGGCGATGTCTTCTTTGGCTCCATTAAGTTGCTGCTGCACAAACTCCGGCTGCAAGGAAGGAATTTTACTCTTGCGCAGTGCCTCCTTCACATTAGCTTGAAGTTTTTGAGGTTCGACATTGGTATCGATATCCAGACCCTCAAATATCTTACCCCCCAGATTACCCGCTTCCTGAATGCCGCTTCCTGCGATAGAGCCGGCTCCGGAGAGAATGCTGCCAGATGCAGAGGCCAGTGAGCCGATGGCGCTGCCGGTAGCTTTAACTGCGCTACCCACCAACATTGCGCCTAGTATGCTGGTAATAATCAACGATGTGGCCCAGACGAGGAAACCATGAATGAAGCCATCATTAGCGGCCAGTCGGCCTGCAACAAAAGCCCCAGCAGCCAGGCTGACAACAATGGACCCACCTGTCCAAAACAGCATGGTCATGCTCGCCCCATTATCGGCATCCTCACCGAGAGGGTCTACAATAGCCAGTCCAAGACTGGTGCCGAGAATCGACAACATCAATGAAATGGACATGACGGTTAATACACCGCCGACGATGCTGCCCCACGATACCTTTTTGGTGACCATTACGTCTTGAGTCAGTTCCATGTTTTGATACCTATGATACTTGAGTTATGAAAATAAAGGCCGCGATAACGGCCTTAGAAAAACGCGCAATTATTATGTGGTAACAGACTTATTTTCTGCCCAGCAGGAAACCTAAAACGAGACCCGCCAGACCTGCGACAATTGCTGCCCCTGCAGGATTGGATTCAACCTGTTCCTTGACGGCGTCCGCAGCATCTTGCAGAGCCCCACTTCCCTGAGCTGCGTATTTTTTTGCAGCGCCTTTCGCCTGGTGTTCTGCAGAGCCCGTCAACTCCCCCAATTTATCCTGAGCAGCACCAGAAAATTCTTTGGCCTTGTTTTCTGCTTTTTCGAACATGATATTTCCTTATTGTTGATGGTTGAACGTAACGTATTTTTATCTTCTTGATAACGTGTTTTTGATCAGTCTTGAAGCGCTCCAGATACCCAAGACTCGCCTGGGCCAGAAATAAAAGCGCGATGGTTTTTTTCTAATTGCTTTTACCATGACGATACCTGCGCCCAAGGCGATGAATGCTCTCATGCGAAAGAGCACATCCCAACCACGATCAAACTTTTCGGTGCCGGTCAGAAGTTGATCTGTACAATGTGATAAACTTGATCGCTGCGCATTGATACGCTCTATTAATCTGTTTTTCTTTGACACGCGTTCCTGGTACTTACTCATCGCTCGCTCCCAGTATTTGCAGGTCGTTCTTCAATTGCTCTCGGGTATTATGCAGCAAGGATGCGCTGCGGATTTTTAGCAGAACCCACACCCCGGATACCACTGCAAGTAGGAACAGCGCAGCTGTTGTCCAGGCGAAAGCAATGAATCTCATTTCAGGACCGATCGACCAAAATAAAAGCACCAGACCGCTAAGTATAGCGAACAAGGTAAATAACAAACAAAGGCTGCTTAGTACGAAGAGTTTTACAATGTTTGCCTTTTCTTCTTCAAGTTCAACTATCGCCAGTTCCAGCCGCGTCTGGCAGATTGAAACAAGAGTCCTGATCGCTTTTTTAGCGGTGCTTATCACATTCTGCGTTGGCCCATTTCTGTAATGATGTTGCATAATGATATCCTTTTCATGACTTAATCTGAACACGACGTGAACGCATACCTCTTTTAAAGTATGGCGCAGCCAGGCAAAACTTTCTTTATACGATGTAAACCTGATATGACGCAAATTTATTATTGATCACGGAAAAATAAGTATGATCATGACTACAGAAGGTTTGGTTTAAAAAATCTGTATGTAAATTTTCTTGCGCGCATTCCTTTCGCCTGAGAGAATGGCCCTCATAACAATAATCTTATTTGATGGTAGCGATTTTTTACACGCAGCATATTCCCAGGAGTCATTCTTTTGAAAAAAAGAAAGTATTTAACACAAGATGAAATAGATCGGTTGCTTGAAGCTTCACGCAGGGGAAATTTTCCCAAGCGAGATGAGTGCTTTATTCAAATGTGCTTCATCCATGGTTTCAGAGTCAGTGAACTCTGTCATTTAAAATTCTCTGATATCAATCTCACCGATAAAGTCGTACATGTAAACAGGTTAAAAAACGGCCTTAAAACAACACACCCTCTGCTTGTATCAGAGTTAAAACTTCTCAATGCCTGGCTAAATGAGCGCGCAACGTGGCGAGGCTGCGAATCCCCCTGGATTTTTCTCTCGCAAAAAGGAGGGCCACTTTCTCGCCAGCAAGTACACAAGATGTTAAAAAAATTCGGCATCTTGGCAAGTATCGCTGTTTCACTCAATCCTCATATGCTGAGACATTCTTGCGGTTACGCACTGGCTAATAGAGGAACAGACACTCGTCTGATCCAGGATTATCTGGGGCACAGAAATATTCAACATACGGTGTTGTACACGTCAAGTAATCATGTTCGGTTTGCTGAAGTTTGGCAAAAGGAGGGGACTGGAAACAAGTCAATTTGAACCAAACTGTAAATAGTTTAACCAGAATTTTCTCCAAGTCAATTCTTCTTGCATTCTTTTTGTTCGCAGAACATCAACATATCTTAGCTCGCTATGCAGTCATCTTTAGTCGATTAGTCTGAAAACGCAATATTTAAGACGCTGCCTTCCCATTCTGTTCGATCCTCTTAGCCTCACCATGCCAACTGCACCTACAGAAAAAAACCATTAAAAGACAAAAAACAAAATTTAACTCCAATAAAAACAAAAAAACAGAACATAAAGCCAAAAGAGACAAATTGGTTCAAATTGACCACTTTTTTTTGTCATTTCGTGCTCGCGTTAACGCAAGCAGAATCCAGGCAAAAAGAATAAATCAACATGTGAATCAAATTGTTAAGCCAAATTCTGGCCTTTACCAAGACATGGAGTTTTGAACTTATGCATAAGATCCGTCTTATCAACACCTTGATTGCCGCCTCTCTGATGACTGTCGGCCTTGCTCACGCAGCAACTACTACCGTTAACGGTGGTACCGTTCACTTTAAAGGTGAAGTTGTTAACGCTGCTTGCGCCGTTGATGCTGAATCAGTAGATCGAATCGTCCGACTGGGGCAGGTTAAAACCGCAAGGCTCAGCGAAGCTGGAAAAACTAGTGACGCTGTAGGTTTCAATATTCAGCTGAACGATTGTGATACTACTGTTGCAACCAAAGCGGCCATTGCATTCTCTGGTGTAGCTGTCAATGCTGAGAATCCAACTGCTCTGGCTCTGGAAAGCTCATCTGCAGGCAGTGCTACCAACGTGGGTGTGCAGGTGCTGGACAGTGAAGGCAAAGCGCTGGCATTCGACGGCGAGACCTACAGTACTGCCGCTACCCTGATCAATGGTACTAACACTCTGCCATTCCAGGCGCGTTACATTGCCACTGGTGCTGCCACCCCTGGTACTGCCAACGCGAACGCCAACTTTAAAGTTCAGTACCAGTAACACCGGTCTGCAAGGATGCTTAATCAGGCCAGGAAGGCCTGTTTTCAGCTATCAAAGAGGGAATAAGCGATGCTCAAAACCAGACTGGGACTCTGCCTGCTTTTCATTGCTCCCCTGACTATCGCCGGCAACAAGTCGAACGTCACGCTTCCTGAAGGACAGATGCGCTTTCAGGGGGAGCTCATCGCTGAAGCCTGTACGGTTGAGGCGGGTGACAGGCAACTGGTTGTTCGCATGGGTCAGGTCAGCAGCAACCTCTTTAAAGACACAGAGGGTGATATTGATCCGGTGTCATTCAGTTTGCATCTCCAGGATTGTAATCCCAATGTCAGTGAACGCGTCGGTATTGTCTTTCATGGCGTAGCAGATGGCAAAAACCCTGATGTTCTGTCGGTTGGCGAAGGCGAGGGGATCGCCTCTGGTGTCGGTATTGCGTTGTTCGATGAACAGGGGCAACTCATACCCATTAATTCAGAACCTCAGTCTTGGAAACCGTTGACCAAAGGAACGGGTATCTTGCAATTTGTTGCCAAATACCGGGCAACCGGCAATACGGTTATCGGTGGTGCTGCAAATGCCCAGGCTTGGTTCTCTTTGACATACCAATGAAACCATACGTTTTCGCGTATGACACTTTTATCTCGGGAGAGATAAGCACGCGCAAAGGTTAAAACGGCGGTTATCCGCCCCAAGAGGTTAACGTGATTAAAATGAAAACGACCGGAAACGTCATGGGTTCACTGCTGGCTTTGGCAGTCGTATTTTGTACTCCTCGAGCCGAAGCGGGCGTGGCTCTTGGGGCAACACGCGTTATTTATCCGGCACAGCAGAAACAGGTCACCTTGGGTGTGAACAACAATAATGAGAAAGACACCTTTCTTATTCAATCCTGGGTCGAGAACGATTATGGTCAAAAAGAAGGCCGGTTCGTAATAACTCCGCCGTTGTTCCTCATGCAGGGAAAAAAAGAAAATACGCTGCGAATTATTGATGCTACCAATAACGCCTTGCCTAAAGACCGCGAAAGTCTTTTCTGGATCAACGTCAAAGCCATTCCTTCTCTGGACAAGGCAAGACAGCAAGAAAATACGCTTCAACTGGCGATAACGAGCCGAATCAAATTGTTGTATCGCCCACAAAATCTCAGTATGGCCCCTGATCAGGCCCCCGGAAAACTGACGTTTAAACGCGATGCGAACACACTGGTACTGAATAATCCAACACCCTATTTTCTGACCGTCACCGAATTGAATGCCGGCACACGTTCTTTAGCCAATGTCATGGTCCCGCCTATGGGGGCGGCAACGGTGAAACTGCCGGGCGATGCCGGCAGTGCAATTACATATCGCACGATTAATGATTACGGTGCGCTCACGTCTGTGATGAAAGGCACCTTGCAGTAACGGTCTGAGTCATTCACTAAAACAATGGATTCAACAACGCAGGTAACGCAGCACCGGCATTGACGACGGCGTGCGGTAGCGACAAGTCACCTGGTTTATGGAGCAGGCACGGATAAAATGAAAAAATACCACATCCGGGAACGGGCGCTAAACAAAGCAATGCTTACGCCGCTGGCATTGCTCTTGGTGGCCTCGACATTTTCCGCGCGCGCAGACAACTACTTCAACCCCCGGTTCCTGGCTGACGACCCGGCATCGGTTGCCGATCTCTCCAGTTTCGAAAAGGGACTTGATGCGCCGCCGGGTACCTATCGTGTCGACATTTACATGAACGAGGGTTACGTGACGACGCGAGACATCACCTTTGATAAGAGTGATGACGGTAGCAAGCTGGAACCGTGTCTCACTCGCTCTCAGCTGGCTTCACTTGGCGTCAATACCTTGACTATTCCAGATATTGCCGTAATGAAGAGCACGGCCTGCGTGCCTTTCACACGGCTTATTGCGGATGCTGCAAGCTCATTCGATGTCGGTCGCCAGCGTCTTTCTATCAGCATTCCTCAGGCTTTCATGGGAAATCAGGCGAGAGGGTACATAGCTCCCGAGCTTTGGGATAATGGTATTACGGCCGGTTTGCTCAATTACAACTATACCGGCAGTGAAGTGCGCAGTCACAATGGCGGCACCCGTAATTACTCCTATCTCAATTTGCAAACGGGTCTCAATCTGGGGGCATGGCGCCTGCGGGATAACTCAACCTGGAGTTACAGCAGCGGCACGGGATATAACGAAAATCGCTGGCAACATGTCAATACATGGCTTGAACGTGACATTGTATCCTGGCGCAGCCGGCTGACGATGGGTGATGGCTATACTGCCGGTGATATCTTTGAAGGTATCAACTTCCGCGGCCTTCAGGTTGCCACAGACGATAATATGCTACCCGACAGTCAACGCGGCTTTGCTCCCGTTATACATGGAATAGCACGTGGTACTGCACGCGTATCGGTCAAGCAGAACGGATATGAAATATATCAGACCACGGTACCCGCCGGCGCATTCACTATCGGTGATCTGTATGCGGCAGGAAACAGTGGCGATCTGCAGGTGACGGTGAAAGAGGCGGATGGCTCCGTTCAGGTCTTTACCGTTCCCTTCTCATCCGTTCCAATGTTGCAGCGTGAAGGACAGGTGAAGTACGCGGTGACTGCAGGGCAGTTCCGCAGTGGTAATGAACAACAAGACAAGCCGAAGTTTTTCCAGGGAACGGCGCTTTGGGGATTACCCGATGGTTGGACGGTCTATGGCGGCACACGTGCCTCAAACGACTATCGTGCCTTTAACCTCGGGGTGGGGAAAAACCTGGGCTACCTCGGGGCGGTATCTTCAGATATTACGCAGGCGAATGCCACCTTGCCTGACGGCAGCAAGCATCAGGGACAATCTCTGCGTTTTCTCTATAACAAATCGCTCAATGAGTTAGGGACCAATTTCCAACTGGTCGGATACCGTTATTCTACCCGGGGCTTCTATTCTCTGGCCGACACCGCGTGGCGACGCATGAGCGGTTACTCCGTGATTAGTGAAGACGGGATCGTGAATATCAAACCAAAGCTGACGGATTATTACAATCTGAACTACAGCAAGCGCGGTCGTTTGCAGGCGACGGTGACGCAACAGGTTGGACGGACATCGACGATATACTTGACAGGCAGTCATCAAAGCTACTGGAATACCAGCCGTTCAGATGAACAGCTGCAGATTGGTTATAACAGCACCATTCAGGATATCAGCTGGAGCCTGAGTTATAGTCTGTCCAAAAATGCCTGGTCCGACGATAAAGACCAACTGCTTGCTTTCAACATTAATATTCCGTTCAGCCACTGGATGCGCTCGGATACCCGGTCAGTATTCCGAAATGCCAATGCCAGTTACAACACGTCGACAGACTTCAAGGGACGTACGACAAATACGGCCGGCCTTTACGGGACGCTGCTGGAAGATAACAACCTGAGTTATAGCGTGCAATCGGGCTATAACAGCGGTGGTAATGGTAACAGCGGCGCAACGGGTAACGCCGCGCTGAATTACCGCGGCGCTTACGGCAACGCCAACGTCGGTTATAGCCACAGCGGTGACTATAAGCAGGTTTACTATGGCGTCAGTGGTGGCGTACTTGCCCACGAAAATGGCATCACCTTCAGCCAGCCCCTAAATGACACCATGGTGCTTATCAAGGCGCCGGGGGCGAAACACGTTTCTGTCGAGAATCAAACAGGGGTACGTACAGATTGGCGCGGTTATGCCGTGCTCCCTTATGCGATGGACTACCGCGAGAATCGGATATCCTTGAACACGAATACATTGGCGAACAACGTCGAACTGGAAGAACCCGTATTAAGCGTCGTTCCTACACGCGGAGCCGTCGTGCGTGCGGACTTCAAGGCCAAAGTCGGGCTGAAGGTTCTTATGACATTGACAAACAACGGCAAGCCAGTCCCGTTCGGCTCTGTAGCCTCTTACGGAGATGGTCAGTCAGGCAGCATCGTGGCAGATGGCGGGCAAGTTTACCTTACCGGCCTTGCGCCAAAAGGTACCGTCAACGTGAAGTGGGGCAATAGCGAAAATGAGCGCTGCACGGCGACGTACAGTTTGCCGGCAGACAGTCAAAACCAGGCTTTGAGCTATGCCTCTGCCATTTGCCGGTGATAAGCAGGAGATGATGACGCAATGAGAAAATACCTTCCAATCCTGTGTTTGTTGCCGTTGGTTGCGGGATATGCCCATGCGGCGGACAGTACTATCACCATCACAGGTTATCTAAAAGACAATGCCTGCTCGGTCTCTGTTGACTCTCAGGATTTTACGGTGGATTTGTTGAGCAATGCGGCCAAGCAATTCAACCGGGTTGGGGCCGTCACGCCATCCATACCGTTCAAGATTGTCTTCGACAAGTGCGGCAGTTCCGCGACGGCAGTTCGCGTGGGGTATGTCGGAACCTCTGACAGCGACAACACAACCCTGTTAAAGATTGATGCTGGAACAAACGCCGCAAGCGGTATTGGGGTGCAAATACTGGATCGTGACAAGGCTCCGATTCCATTAAATGCGGCTCAGGATTCCCTGAAGTGGACGACATTGACTGCGGGCCAGCCCAATACGTTGGGCTTTTATGCACGCTTAATGGCAACGCGCGCTCCCGTGATGGCAGGAACAGTGACAGCGACGGCTAATTTCACCTTAGAGTTTCAGTAAGGAAGTCTGAAGATGATCATTATCAAGAACATTATGCTGGCGGGGGCGTTGCTTTTTACTACAACATTCTCCGCGCATGCAGCTGACGTGACCATTACGGTCAACGGACGCGTAGTGGCCAAGCCCTGCACCGTATCAACGCCATCGGCGACGGTAGACTTGGGCGACTTGTTTACATTTAATTATATA
Source organism: Serratia liquefaciens (assembly GCA_012719855.1). Lineage (GTDB taxonomy): Bacteria > Pseudomonadota > Gammaproteobacteria > Enterobacterales > Enterobacteriaceae > Serratia > Serratia liquefaciens_A. The sequence continues at coordinate 22,321 of JAAXZN010000070.1, forward strand.
CAGGCCGGCTCGGGCTCAGCCTGGCATCCGGTAACGCTGAATTTGACCAACTGTCCGATCGGTACCTCGAGGGTCACGGCCAAGTTCACGGGGACAACGGACAGCACGGGATATTACAAAAACCAGGGGGGGGCAACCAATCTTCAACTGGAACTGCAGGACACCAGTGGCAATAACCTGAACAACGGCAAAACCAAGGCGGTTCAGGTTGATGATTCCACACAGTCAGCGAGTCTGCCATTACAGGTTCGTGCGTTATCAGTTAATGGCAACGCCAAGCAAGGCAGTATTCAGGCCGTAATTAATGTTACGTACACTTACGCCTAAATTGAGGAGTCACGTCATGACACTGGTTTCAAAACTAAAGAAAGTGTTGAAGAAAAAAGAAGTTGCTACCCTCGCTGCTTCTGTATGCTTAATGGCATATTCATCTTGCGCTAATGCTTTTGCCTGCAAAGACTCGTCAGGTAGAGTCACCGCTAATCCGAACAATGCTATCTTGGACATATACGCAAACCTGACTCCAGCATTAACGCCTGGACAAGTTCTTGTTGTTGACTTTTCATCTTCGATTGCCTGTAAAAACGACTATCCTAACTCTCGTAATGATAATGTTTCACTGCTTTCCGGTTCTTCGTTTTCTGGTGTTCTGCAAAACTTTAATGGGAGCTTGGATTATTATGGCACTACTTATCCATTCCCTACATCGTCAGAAACTAAAAATCATAATTTTACCAATGGCGGGTTTGAGGGCTGGCAAACAAAGCTGCATCTAACTCCTGTGTCTGAAGCTAGTGGTGTTTTAATAAATGCTGGAGATAAAATTGCAACGCTAGTTATGAGGCAAGTGGGTACAGATAAATCAAACGGTGGTAATAGAAATGAGCATATGTTTACTTGGAATATACATGCCGCTAATACTGTTTTTTTACCAACTGGTGGCTGTGACGTATCATCGCGAAATGTGACTGTAACTTTACCGGATTACCCCGGCACGGCGGCTGTGCCGCTGTCTGTCTATTGCGGTAAAAATCAACAGTTGGCATATTATCTCACAGGTACAACGGCTGATACGGCAAGCACCATATTTACCAATACGTCATCATCCAATCCTGCAACCGGTGTGGGCGTACAGCTGTCTAACCGTAATGGCATTGTAGCTACCAATAAGAATGTCTCTCTCGGTACGGTCGGTACCAGTCCTGTCAGCCTGGGCCTGACGGCTTCCTATGCACGAACCACGGGGCAGGTTGTGGCAGGCAATGTACAGTCTATCATCGGAGTGACGTTCGTTTACGAGTAGTGCCATCTGTTCCACGGTCGGTGAGTTATCCAAATATGTGTTTACCGTTTCCATCATGCAGTGCCCGATTAATCCAATGGGCTTTGCGTGATGGTCATTAGTGCCTGTTATTACCTGGACATTACAATCTTGAAAAAATATAAAAAAAAGATAGACGTTGTAGTGATGGATCCGGTGATGCTTCATCGAGAAAGCATGGTTCACATTTTGCGAGAGAGCCTGGCCGACAGAGTCAACATAACTGATGCTGTCTCCAGCCTTTCCGAGATAATTCGCCTGATTGTGCTGAAAGGCCCCGCCGATATCTATATAATGGAAGCCTATGGCCCGACTGAAAATTATAAAAGCTGGAATGACTTCACACATTTTATGGCCACGCATTACCCGTCCGTCACCTGCCTGGTTTGGTCTTCAAAACCAACCATTTTTTTAAGAAAACTCAACGCTTTTGAGGGAGGGCAGCCATGTTGGCAGATCCCCAAAAGAATAGACATTGATTCATTTGTACGCTTTTTTACGCGAATTTTAGATGGCGAGATGCCTTCACCCAGCACTCGCACTTGCATAGGTCCTCCGATGTCTAACCTCACGCTCAGTGAAATCGTCATCATTACCGGTATTATAGAGGGACACAGCATCAAGAGCCTGGCCAGAAAATATGATGTTGCATATAAAACAGTAAGCACTCACAAGCGAAACGCCATGATCAAGATGCGTATATCATCGACCGCGCAGCTACGCAGTCTTTTCATCGAGGGGTACATTTTGCGGGGTGATAAGGCTCGATGCCTTCCGATTGAAACAAACGCCAATCAACCCTTTTTATTATAAGCTAGGTAGGGTGATGACAGCGGTTGTGTAGAATAACGCCATGAGAAGGTGAACAGGTTACGATGCCCATGACGACTTATACTGACTAACGAGGGAATGATGACGAAAAACGAACGTCGATGGAGAGCATTCTCTATCGTTATACTGTCTGTAGCGATAGTGTTGTTATACCTAATGATTGAGTACGCCTGATTATCGGTTTTCCTTTGACGCGAGAGGTCGCAGGCCGGCCGTGGGCAATACCTGAACGGTCACGTTCACGTCACGCGTGATTACAGAATAGAGTGGCGTTCAATGTTCACTGTATATCAGGGATTAATTTAATGAACAGACGTAAATTTATTTTCTCTTCAGTGTGCCTGGGGGCGGGGATGGGCATGACCCGTGCAAGTTTTTCCCAGGAAAGCACTCAGCCAATGCCGCCTGTTAACTACCGGCCTCAGGTCCACTATGCACCGATAACGGGCTTCATGAACGATCCGAACGGCCTGGTTTTCTATCGCGGAGAGTATCATCTTTTTTATCAGCATAATCCCGTTGCCGCAGCCATGGGCAACGTCCACTGGGGACACGCAGTCAGCAATGACCTGCTGAATTGGCGCACGTTGCCGACAGCCCTGGCGAACTCCGCTGCCGGGCAGGCATTCAGTGGCAGTGCCGTCAATGACACGCAAAATTCAAGCGGGCTCTTTGATAACCTTTCTGGCGGCTTGGTACTGGTCTATACACGTGCGAGTGCAACGGTTCAGACACAGGAAATTGCGTTTAGCCATGACGAGGGTAAAACATTTACCGGTTACAGCCGTAATCCGGTTTTGGATATCGATTCCGATCAGTTCCGTGACCCGAAAGTCTTTTGGTACTCTGCAGAGAAGTGCTGGATCATGACGGTCGTTGATGCACGAAAACATCGTGTGCTTTTTTATCGTTCGGATGATCTAAAAGCGTGGATAAAACTGAGTGAATTCGCTGATGCAGGACTGCTGGGTGTGGATTATGAGTGCCCGGATCTTCTTTGCGTGCCTGTTGAGGGTGGCGGCGAAAAATGGGTTTTATTCTTGTCCATCAATCCAGGAGCGCCTCAGGGGGGAAGCACGGTTCAGTATTTTGTGGGAGACTTTGATGGCCAGCGATTCATACCCGTCGACAGGGCGACTCGACTGATGGACTTCGGGAAGGATTACTATGCTTTCCAGAGTTTTTCGGGTACGAGCGGTGTTCCTATCGGGCTGGCCTGGCTCTCCAACTGGCAATATGCCAATTTCGTTCCGTTTACCTCGTCGCGTGGAATGATGACGCTCCCCAGGAGGATTGGGCTTCGGCAAATCAAGGGTGATTGGCGTATCACTCAGCAGTTTGTTGATCTGTCCTCCCTTGTGCAACGTGTTCTGGTTGAGAAACCGCATCTGACAGGAAGTGATATCTTGTTGAGCCATCCCGTCCCCGCAGGAGAGGCTCTTGATATTGAACTGGATATTAATCTTTCGGCGGGTGCCGTATTCACCCTGAGATTTTCCAACTCGCAGGGAGAATCCCTGGACGTCGGATTTGATGGTGGAGACTTTGGCGGATTGTTTATTGAACGAGGCAAGACAGCTGGATTCTCGCACCGGTACTTTGTGAACAGTTTTTCGTACGCACTGGCACCGGGAACCCGCAACACAGATATGCGACTGATTTTGGACCGTACATCATTAGAGCTTCTGGGTGATAAGGGCGCCGCGTCGGGGACCGCATTGTATTTCAGTACGTGTCATTTCGACCGGTTGACGTTACTGGTTGAAGGCGGAGAAGCAACCGTTAATCAGCTGAAAGTGCGAACATTACGCGCCATAACAAGTGAAAGTGAGGCTGCTCAAGGGAACTTATAGCGGGCCTGGCAGACACCAATCTAGCTCTAGCGCATTAAAAACACAGGCCGGTTTACTGGTGTATCAATATTGCTGACTTAAAATGATGAGTAGACAATTATGGAGAAGTTATTCGCAAAGATAATGTTTTCAGCCAGATGGATCATGGCACCGGTCTACCTGGGGTTGGCTGCCGGCCTGTTCATTCTGGCATACAAGTTTTTCCTGGAGTTTATGGTGCTCTTTAAAGAGGCGCCATATATCAACAATGAGCAGCTTATTCTCCATCTTCTATCACTGGTTGATTTTGTTCTGATAGGGGGGCTGCTTGTTATGGTTGTTTTCTCTGGCTATGAGAACTTCGTTTCCCGTTTGAACGTGGAGGGCGCAAGCAGCGAGCTGTCATGGATAGGCAGGATGGACGTTGAGTCACTCAAGAACAAGGTGTTTGTCTCGGTGGTCTCCATATCAACCATACATTTACTCGGTGTGTTCATGGAATCAAAGAGCATCCCCGATGGCAAAATTTTGATGTATATGGGCTTACACCTGTGCTTTGTCTTCACGGCGCTACTGATGCAAGTACTTGAGAAAATTTCTAAGAAGAGCGATGACGCCGACTGACCTTGTACATGGTCAGTGGCGGGAGGTTTTCAGGATAACCTCCCTGTTGATGTAAACGCGTGAGCCACTGTACTCATTGCGCAATCGCGTAAGGCGGATGTTTGTGTTTGTACAAAAGATTTAAGTCTTTCACCGTGGCCAGCCGAACTGATATTTGGTTGGCTTGTTGTCGGTTGGCGGTTGTCTAGATGTACAACCCGTATTGGAGGTTATGATGGATGCGCCTGAAGTATCGCGTACAACAGCATGGATGCGAGTGGGGATCCTCACGCTATCAGCCTTTATATTCAACACCACTGAATTTGCACCTATCGGTTTACTGAGCGATATCGCCAATAGTTTTTCCATTCCGAGTGAACGGGTCGGCCTGATCATCACGCTTTATGCATGGATTGTCACGATTGCTTCGCTGACGTGCATATTTGCGATAGGCCAGGTTGAACGTCGTAGGTTACTCACAGGTATTTTTATCCTGTTCATCGCGAGCCATGTTCTCACTGCAATCGCATGGAACTTTAGCCTTCTGGTGCTTTCACGTGCGGGCGTTGCACTTTCCCATGCCATTTTTTGGTCGATAACGGCGTCATTGGCGATAAGGGTAGCACCGCCAGGTAAAAGGGCACAGGCATTAAGCTTACTGGCAGGGGGAACCGCTTTAGCCATGGTGCTTGGCCTCCCATTGGGGCGCATCATTGGCCAATGGTTTGGTTGGCGAATGACTTTTGCCGGGATCGCGGCGAGCGCTGCCTTTGCATTAATCATGGTGCTGAAGTTTATGCCGGAACTAAAGAGCGAGAATGCGGGATCACTCACTATGGTGCCTGAGCTGCTTAGGCGATGGCCTCTGGTATTTGTTTATATTATCACTGTCATTGTTGTTACGGCCCACTTCTCGACGTACAGCTATATTGAGCCGTTTATACAAAATTTGGCGGGCATGTCCGAGAATGTCACGACGTTAATATTACTAATCTTCGGTGTATCAGGAATTGCAGGCAGTTTACTGTTTGGTCGATATGGCGAACGCTACCCAATAGCATTTTTGAATGCTGCGCTGACGTTGTTACTGATAAGTCTCGTTTTTCTTTTCCCTTCATCGAATAGCCAGGTTAGCCTGACTCTGTTATGTGCGTTATGTGCGTTATGTGCGTTATGTGCGTTATGTGCGTTATGGGGTATGGCCATAATGGCATTTGGGCTCTCGATGCAGGCAAAAGTCTTGAATCTCGCGCCCGATGCGACAGATGTTGCAATGGGTTTTTTTTCCGGGCTTTATAACTTTGGTATAGGTAGCGGTGCCTTATTGGGTAACCTGGTTATTCAAGGGTGGGGAATTGGCGCTATAGGCTTTGTCGCTGCATCAATCGTCTTTTTGGCCATGAGCCTTAGCTTTTTGCTAAGACGTTTTCATTGATGAAGAATCTGTTCACGAAAATAGACACTATAGGAGGAGGTCGTAATGGAATATTACATGTTAGTCTTGGTGAAATTTCTTATCGGATTTCTTATCGTGATGACGCACTTTAATCTTTCGGGAAAAACTCAACTTTCGCAAATGACTCCCATAGATTTTATCGGAAACTTCGTTATTGGCGGGATCATTGGCGGTGTTATCTACAGTGATGCGATCCCATTGTATCAGTACATTGCCGTACTCATTATGGGGGTCATCTTGATATCAATGCTTAACTCTGTAAGCAAGCGGATACAGTTTTTTAGATCAATTACGATTGGTGAGCCGATTACAATCATTAAGGATCATCGATTTTTGATGGAAAATATACGTAACAAAAGAAACAAAATAGATATATTAGGGGTGTTATCACACATACATGCACAGGGTATACACTCGTTGCTGGCCATCAAGTATGCTCAGATCGAACCGGGTGGCCAGATAACTCTGGCTTGTGATGAGGATAAGGTGCCATCGTGTATTGTTATGAAAGAAGGCGAGGTGCAGGAGGAAGCCCTTGAAAAAATCGGAAAGACTCCAGAGTGGTTACTGCATAAGATAATAACATGTCAGGTAGCAGTTGAAGACATTTACCTGGCTGAGTATTGGGAAGGAAATGTGAGCTTTATTCTTATGGATGGTGAGGTGGTGAATAATGTTTGATTTACGCTTGCAGGGATGCCTGTACCAAGCTCGACATTATCTCTGATCATAATAGGAAAAACCAATGATATCTCATTGTAAATTTTAGCGATTTAGGGTTACACTCTTTTCACTGTGGTGAAACCCCCTGTGCGGTGGGGCGTATCAGCTATTTAGGTTATGGGCTTGGGCGGTTTGCGCGAATTGTGGTGCTGATACACAATTCTCCGGGAGGCACCCGGCACCGCAGTTTTTAAATCAGACAGGGGGCAAAAATAGTGGTTTGATAGATTTTTTGGAACATCTTGCTAATATGTTGGTCAACAGTGCTTTAAATTTCAATAAAGATTATGTGTTATTCTCGGTAATAAAAATTAGCGCATCCATCAATTGGAATTATCGCTGCTTACTATTGCATTTTTAACAGAATACCTATACTCTATCCTTTAGGGGCGGTAGAGGTATTCAATTAATGTTAAGGTTGTGTTTTGCATTGAGTAAGGCGTTCTCTATCGTCCCTGCATGATTTAAAAAAACGAAAAAAAGCCGGCTATATTCCGGCTTTTTCTGTTACATCTTATAGCTTAAAGTTATTTGTGTGCGTCTATCGGTATGATTTGGCGCTGATGATGGGGGAGAGGAGTTCCAGGTCATCATGTATCCTGCTTTCAATGCAAATCTTTCGCTAATAGCAACTTCCAGGGCAGTTTCAGAGTTAACGGTAGTATCTTTGCTCCCAAGAGCAGACAGGCCTTGAATGAACTTGGCATTTTCGGTGAGTTGCCAGTTGTAAGTTGCAGATACATAACCCAGTGCGTTAGTCTTGCTACCTCCACCTGTATACACATCATGACGTATACCGGGACCTGCCTCGACGCGTAAGCTGTGAACAGGCCCATTCAGTAATTGGCGTCCATAGCCAGTGGTGAATGTATCGCGTGCTCGGTAGCCGTTATATCTGTCGCTTAACCAGCCGGCTTGGCCGAAAATATAGTCGCGATCGGTTAAGTTGTAGCGGCTTCGTCCGCCAGCAGAGTACTTTTCTGAGGAGCGAACGTCATTGGAAGAGGCGTTACTGGCATTACCCCAAATGGACCAGGCAGTTGAAGAATCGTACCAGGTCATATTACTGCTCATCGTCAGGTTGGTACTTTTCGAATTACCAGATTGCGCAAGATAACCTGCATTGATATTGCCTTCGAAGGGTTTTTTTGCAGATGTTGGGTCATCCATAATTGTAAATATGGAATCATCTGAAATGGCGCATTTGCTAAAAAGCGCGCCAGTAGCGATAAGAAGAATGACGGGTACTACATTGCGATATTTCATGATTTTTTGCCAAAATTGTCTTAGTCTGTTTATGGGGATCTCATTGGTAATGAGATAGCTGTCTTAGCAAGATAGTTTTTAATTGTAAAAAATATAACTCAATATGGCAATACACAAGGCTTACCTTTTGCCTATCCTCCAAGCTCGTCGAGTTGAATGGCAAAGTTTGTAAACAGCTTATTGCTGCTTGTCAAGCCATGGCATCAAAGTAGACTAATTGAGGGTGGGGTGAAATTATGGGCCTGTGACGGCCCGTGTGAAATGAATACCATAAAACTAGGTGAGTTGCGTATGATTGAAAGAGTAAGATGACCTGCTACATGTTATATACGCACGCATAAACAGAACTGTGAAAAAGCTAGCTTCATTCGGGCTGTTACTGACAGGCTGGATTTGCCGGTAATTTATGCTATCATTAATGAGTAAAATGACGTTTATTTAACATAAGTACATGTCATATTTATAGTAATTATAATAAAAATTAGTTAGATGTAATTCCTGCGCGGCATGTTCACCAACCATGTCGCTTTTTTTATTGCTTATTGTCAAACTCAATTGACACTTGGGAGGGGAACTCGGTGTTAACTTTAGTTCATGACTGTTACTTGTTAAATAGACTCTAATAGTGCTGGTTGATTTACTATTAATTATTTAAAATCGATGGTGATATCGAGAATCATCCAATGAATAAACAAAAATAAAAGCAGCCCCAATAGCATCGAGATTAAGATAAAGGGAATTGGTGAAGTCGTAAATACACTTTTTATTTTGCTTAACATTTCATAACTTCTCAAAAGTCGAACTCATCACTAACTATTGTAACTCATTGAAATGAATTTGTGGAAAATTTTCTTTGGGTGGTCGTGGCTGGCGACTATCTCTGTCGTTTCTGAGCCCTCATGGATAATCTAGGCTGTGCTGCCTCTTTAATTACGTAATCTTTTGTAAACAGTAGAGGGGAACCCAGCCTTGCCATCGCTAGATAATAAGTCGCCGTTTTGTCGTAAAGTGTGTCGATGCGATAATATTCTTTTTGGCGACCAAGGAAATGTTCAAAAACGTTGCGATTGTGTTAGGCATCACGATCGAGCTTTAAACGACCATTCGACGCCATTTCCTCATTTGATTTAGCGGAATGACGTTTTTCATACTTTTTTCAGCTGGTTACTTAACGCATGTCTTGAGTAAGCTTTATCAGCCCGTACGGCTTGATTACACCGCTTCATGCTGCCGTTATGACGAGTCACACCAATGACGTCCAGCAGACGTTGTACGAACTAGCTTTAATGGGCTTGTCCGGGACTCAGCAGAATGTTCAACGGCAGACGCTTCGTACTGTCGCCATAAAGTCATCTGATATTTGTTATTCTTGGCACTAGGGAAAACCTGAAAAATAGATTGTTAGCATTGGGTTGCCTTCGGAGGTATAGGCTTCCCCACAGTTTTTTCCCTAATAGACTTCAGGAATGAGGATGTGATAGCAGTCTATCAAACTGAAAACTGCTGACTATGGGAATCTATTTCTTTTGGGAAAAGGTTTTTCTATGGTGGTAGCCATACTGCTCTGCGCAGGATAAATGCCGGTCAAGTTTTACGGAGCGCTGCTTATGTCTCATTGTAATACACCTGAACAAACCGCAATCATTGGTTGGTCCGGCCATCGCCTGGTGTTCACGGCGTTAGCCGGCCCCGGTAAAACGTCAACATTGTTCCGTTTTGCGCAGGCAAGCTCGAACTGCACAATGCTTTATCTCGCCTGTAACCGTGCAGTCAGGGATGAGGCTGAGGGAAAATTCCCGTTTATCGTCGAATGTAGGCCGCTGGCTCGCACATCTATCACGACCTTTAACGGTTTATTCTGTAATGGGGATAGCGAATTGGGTCTGCAACACTTTCTTGATAAAGACTCACGCTGTGGTTTGTCGCCCGACAAAATCCTGGTATTGGCGCAATTGCTCTGGTGCGAGTCTGCACGCCAGGGAGCTACTTCTCTTGTGTCCCATGACGTTTACCTCAATCTGTATCAGCTCTCTCAGCCTGACCTTTTCAAACGCTGGAAGACGCTCATGTTTAACGAGGAACGAGGCGCGAGCGCGGTGACTCAGTCACTGGTACTGGCGCAGTGCTGTGATGTGGTGTTGGTCGACGATGGCCATCAACAAATCTACCAGTTTAGTGGCGAGGAAAATGTCCTCGATGCTCCCGAGTTGGTCGATGCGGTTCAACTTTATCTGAATCACAGTTTCCGTTTTAATCCTACTGTAACCCAGGTGGTCAATATGCTGCTTTCCCGGCAAGAAGAAACGATACAGCTGGTCGGGGAAGGGAGAAATGCCAAGGTTATGACGTGTACACCTGATGACGTGAAGGGACAGCCTGTTGCCATATTGAGCCGAACGGTGGCCGGAGTCATCGGCGCTGCGCTGGATGCCAGTCTGGCTGGCAAGACGGTGTATTGGGTCGGCGGTATCGCCGGCTACAAGACCGAGGAGCTGGAAGACCTCTACTGGTTTTCGGCTGACATGACTGAGCGGATGCAGTCCCCGCGGCTGGCGCGAGAATACCGCAACTTTGAGGAATTTGAGTCGGTTGCCAGAGCAACCAGGGATGTTGAGATGAACCAGGGGCTTCGGTTGCTTGAGCAGTACTTCCCGCTGCCACAAAAGCTGCAGGTGATGCGTGAACATGCTGTTACTGACGAAAGCCAAGCGCAGGTGATTGTGTCGACGGCGCACCGCAGCAAGGGACTGGAGTGGCCGGTGGTTATACTGAACGAGGATTTTGCCGATATTACGGATCCCCTGATGGCCGAAAGCGAACGTACTGATGAAACCAATCTGCTGTATGTCGCGGTGACTCGTGCCCGGCAAATGTTAATACTGAATGAATTGCTCCAGATGTTGATGGACAGCGAGAGTAATGACCTCGCCGGAGGTCTGGCATGCTGAAGGCTATCAAAGAACTGCTGGTTGGAACCCGGGCTATGTCGGCAAATCCAACGACAAGCATTCCAGGCTCTCAATGTCCTGTAGGTTATTTTATGCCGGCATCCGCAGAGCAGCTTTTGAGCACGGCCTCTCGTCAGCAGTGTTTACAACAGCTGTGGGAGAACAGCGCGCTGCCCAAAGATCTCTATGAACATTTCTATCTGCAACCCTTGAAGCAGCTTGTTAAGCTGATGCAGGTACTTCCGGCCGCGTCCCAGGGGGAGCATGCCAGGGAAGGAGGGCTGGTCGATGTTACCCTGCAGACGATGACTTATGCGGTTCGACTGGCCAAGGGGCACATGTTGCCCCCGGGGGCCGCGCCCGAAGAACAATCCGCCCAGAATGTGCAGTGGAATGTCGTGGTGTTTTATGCAGCGCTATGGCACTACCTGCCGCTGTTGAGTCAGCTGCAGGGCGAGTTCCAAAGTGGCCGCACCTGGTTACCTGGCTTGACGGTGCCGGGTGAACCTTACCGTTTCCGCTTCAGGGCAGCCCCGTCAGCCCCGACCCTGGCCACAAGTCAGAGCGCAATGATTGCGGCACGGCTGCTGCCTGAAGAGCTTATCGAATGGCTGTCAACACTACCAGCAGCGATACATTCGTTGATGACGATAGCGTCCAGGCAACCGAGCTCATTACCTGCAATTGACGATATTATTCTGGAGGCGGCCAAACTGGCTCGTGGCGATGGTTTGGCCGTATCGCTTTTGCCGATATCCAACTCCGACACATTGGCAACAGTCTTACCATCCTTGGCGCCAACGACAGAAAATACCACTACTTCAGTACCCGAGACTGATTTGCAAAGCGCAGTCAGCAGTACCCATCCTCCTCTTGCTCAGGAGCAACTGCCGGCAGAGACATTAGATCAGCCCAACGAAAATACACCGTTAGTCACAGAAGTGTTACTTAGCTCGGCCCTGGATGCGCCGGTCAACGATAAGCCTTTGGCTGAGATGGTCCTGGCACCAGAAACGGTGGGGGGTGTAGAAGAAGATACGCAGGCTTTGTTGTCATTAATGGCGGTAGAGGTGTCAGTACCGACTTGCCTGGATAACCAAGAAGAGGGAAACGCCCCTCAGAAAGAGAGCCTCCTTCCTGAAGAAAAGCAGGGGTCGGTACATGACATAACTACTGTAATTGAAGATGACTGTGTTTTACCAGGCGTAATAGAACCTGAGCTACTAAAGAGCACGGACACAACGGCTATTTTAGAGACTCAACATTCATCAAAGGATCCCCGTTTAGAAGAGAATAATGTGGAAGGTATTTTGAATGCAGAGAGCAATGTTGGGAACGCATTTCTACAGTGGTTGAGTTTTGGGGTAAAAAAAGGGGATATATCCGTTAATACCATAGGTTCCAGAGCACATATTGTCAGTGGGTTCGTGTTTCTCTGCGTTCCAGATATTTTTCACCTGTATATCAAAGAAAATAATTTCGAGCGTACTGACCGAAATGCTATCCAAAAAGCGTTTGAAAAACTGGGAAGACATCGGATCCGTAAGGGGCAGCGATTCTTTATTGGCCATCTTTATGAAAAGCCTGAGGGGGTGGGCACATATCGTCGTATCAATGGTTACCTGATTAAGGCAAATAGTTTGTACGGCGGGACACGCGTGCCAGAGGACAGTCAGTTACTCGTGATCCCGTAGTCTTTTGATGCAGGGAGAATCTCATAAATGTTAGGTAAATCTGACGGATTGTGAGTGGATAAATAAACCTATTCGAGGTTATGAAATGAAAAGTGAAGAAAAAATGCACGATGAGTGGGAGTTCTTGCTCGAGGAATATTTTTTCACCAAACAACTACGTGCAGCAACGGAATGGAGTTATAGGAAAGTAGCACTAACATTTACGCGTTTTATTGGCGGAACTATAACACCCGCTATGGTGACGCAAAGGGATGTGTTGCTTTGGCGTCGGCATCTGTTAAAGGAGAAAAACCTTTCGGTACATACCTGGAACAATAAGGTGGCCCATCTGCGGGCAATATTTAATTTGGGTATTAAAAAAGCGTTGGTTCAGCACGGTGAGAACCCTTTTAATGGAACGGTAGTTCGATCTGACACTAAGAAAAAACGAATATTGACGAAGTCTCAATTGACCCGTCTTTACCTCGTGATGCAACAGTATGAACAGCGGGAGAAGGAGAGAAAACCAGTGAAGGGGGGAAAGTGTGCACTCTATCCTACCTGGTTCTGGATGACGGTATTAGACACATTTCGATATACCGGTATGCGTAACAATCAGATGATCCACATCCGCCTGAGAGATGTGAACATTGAGCAAGGTTGGATCGAACTTCGACTTGAAGGCAGCAAAACACATCGGGAGTGGAAAGTACCGGTGGTTCGTCAATTAAGGGAGCGAATAGAGCTGCTCATGATGCGTGCAATCGAGCGAGGTGCGGATCAGCATGACCTGCTTTTTGATGTCAAACGGTTCACCAGTCCACGGAACAATCATTACATCTATGACGAGAAAAACGTTCTGCAGTCATTTCGTAGCTTCTATCGTCGGTTGTCCAGGGAGAGTGGCTTCGATATTTCCTCACACCGTTTCCGTCACACACTTGCCACGGAGTTGATGAAATCCCCGGACAGAAATCTAAAACTGGTGAAGGATCTACTGGGTCACCGTAATGTCAGTACCACAATGGAGTATATCGAATTGGATATGGAAGTCGCAGGAAAAGCACTTGAACAGGAGCTTGTTTTACATACGGATATCACTGCTACGAGAAGCTTACAAAGCTTGACACAGGCATGATTTGCTGTGAATATCACCAGTGATCGAGAAAAGGACGCCTGTGCTGTCACACAGGCATCCTTCTTGGGGAATTCAACTTACAACGTCGCGGTAGTAAACAGTTACTCTGTTATCACTTTGACAAGTCGATTCCGTATTAATCACCCGTTAAAGTTATCATCTTTTAACCAGTGTGCATTGATGCAGAATTAGTGGTGCCCGGACTCGGAATCGAACCAAGGACACGGGGATTTTCAATCCCCTGCTCTACCGACTGAGCTATCCGGGCAACGCGCAGCATTAAACCGTATTGGCCGAAGGCAGTCAACGGCTTTGTGAACGAAATAAGGCAAAATGCATCCGGTTGCTGGCTTTTCAGTCAAAGGGAGCAAAAAAAACGCGAGATGGGCTTAAAGTACCGTGGTTGCGCTCGCCACCACGGTGTCATTCAGCTTAATGCGCCATTTCTGCGGCACTGAGCGACCTGCAAGATATCCTCTGCCAGCCGCTTGGCGACGGATACGTCCTGGAGCTGGCGTTTTATCAGCAGTTTGCTGAGGCAGCCCTCTTGGATCAGTTCCATCTGCTGCGCCACCATATCCGCATCGTCGGCGTCCATTTCTCGCAGCAGGTCGCGCGTCAGTTCCAGTGAAGTCAACTTCTGCTGCTCGGCCAACTGGTGGATAGGGTGGTCCACCTCCGGGAAGAAGCTACAGGCGGCAATAAACAGGCAGCCAGGATAGCGATCGTGTTGGACGTACTCTGCCAGCACGTCGTAGCGTGCCAGCAATTTTTGTTGCGGGCTCAGGGTTTCATCCAGCAGCAACTGACGACGCCAGGTGTCAATTTGCTGGCCGTGATAGCGCAGGCAGTCGTACAGCAGTGCTTCGCGGTCCGGCCAGAAGCGTTTAAGATCGCCCGGCTGTACGTCGAGTTTTTCTGCCAGCATTTCTAATGTGGTGGTTGCCAGGCCCTGTTGTTCCAACAGCCCCAGTGCCGTATCAAGAACTTGTTCGCGTTGCACTTGTGCTCCCTCCAAATTCGGTTCTGAACTTCAGTGTTATTTATTGCACTACTTTCTGCAAATGCGCGTTGAACGTTGGAGCATCCATAAAGCCGGTCACCCGCTGGGCCGTCAACTCTTGTCCTGCGCCGTTAAAAAATAGAATTGTCGGCAAACCCAGGACTTTCAAGTGCTTGAGCAATGCTGCCTGTTCGGCATTGTTGGCGGTCACATCCGCCTGCAGCAGCACGGCATTGGCCAGCTTAGCCTGAACGGCTGCATCACTAAAGGTATACTTTTCGAACTCTTTGCAGGCTACGCACCAATCGGCATACAGATCCAGCATCACCGGTTTACCCTGTGCTTGCTGCAGCGCCAGGTTGAGCTGTTCCACATTACTGACCTGCGTAAAGCTCAGGTGTGGCGTAGCCTGCTGCGAGCTATTGGCGCCAAAAGCCCAGTCTTGCAACGGCCGGGCGGCGATCACCGCCGCGGCCAACAACAGCATTTGTAAGACGCGCCCCCAGCCGCGAGAGGTTTTCAAACTGAGTGCGAAGGCCCAGCCGAAGAACGCCAGACCCAGCAGGCTCCACAGCCGTAGCCCCCACAGATCGCCGATCACACGTTCCAGCAGAAATACCGGCAGGGCGAGGATCACAAAGCCGAAAGCCTCTTTGACATACTGCATCCATGGGCCGCTACGCGGCAGCAGGCGGTTGCCGAACAGGGTGACGAGCACCAGCGGGATCCCCATGCCTAATGCGTAAAGGTACAAGGTACCGCCACCGGCCCACATATTGCCGCTCTGGGCAATGTAGAGCAGGATCGCGCTGAGCGGTGCGGTGGTACAGGGAGAACAGATCAATCCGGCCAGAGCCCCCATCAGGAACACACCGGGCAACGAGCCCCCCTTTTGGGTATTGCTCCAGCCCGCCAGGCGCGTTTGCAGCGAGGCCGGTAATTGCAACGAATAGAGGCCAAACATCGACAATGCCAGCGCGATAAACAGCACCGAGAGGCCAATCAATACGTACGGATGTTGCAGTGCCGCCTGAAACTGCAGCCCGGCGGCAGCGACCACCAAACCCAGCAAGGTATAGGTCAGCGCCATGCCCTGCACGTAAACCACCGCCAACGCCAGGATACGCCCGCTGCTGTGCGGTTTTTCACGACCTAAAATGATGCCGGAAATCAGAGGGTACATCGGCAGAACGCAGGGGGTGAAAGCGATGCCGATACCGATCAGCAATGCCCACAGCGGCGAGAATGGCAGATCGTTAGGTGCCGGCACCGGCTCTGTCGGCTCTGGGATTACCGGAACGGCGGAAGCGCTCACGGCATTCAACGGGATGACTCGCGTTTCCGGCGGGTAGCAGAAGCCGGCTTCTGCGCAGCCCTGGTAGGTTACGCTCAGGCTGGCATCCGCCGTTGCTTGCTGCAGCGGAACCTTCAGGTTCAGCTGTTGCTTGAAAATGGCGACCTCGCCGAAAAATTCGTCTTTGTGGCTCAGCCCGGCGGGCAGTTCGAAGGTGCCCAGCGAGGCCTGTTTCGGCACCAGTTTGATCTGCTGGCGGTAGAGGTAATAACCGGGACGAATTTGCCAGTCCAGCGACAGCTGATTGCCTTGCTGTTTGAAATCAAAGGCGAAGGCCTGATCGACAGGCACGAACTGGCTGCCGCCGTTTTGGCCGAACAGCGAAGCCTGGGCCGCCTGCGGCAGAAAGAACAGGCTGCAAAGCAGAAAAATCAGTTTAATGAGGCGTTGATCCATAACAGATAGTCTTTATCTCCGGCCATCACCGGCAGTACCAGCAGCTCGGGCGTTTGGTAGGGGTGATGTTGTTTCAGGTAGTTGAGCAGGGCGTCTTGATGGCGGCGATCGCTTTTGAACAGCATCTGCACTTCATATTCCTGTTCCAGTTTCCCTTCCCAGTAATATAACGACGTTGCGCCGGGTAACAGCGTGGCGCAGGCCGCCAGCCTTTCCCCCAGAACCCGGGCCGCCAGGTCTTGTGCCGTGGCCTCATCGGGTGCGGTGCAGAGTATGACGACAGCTTCGCAATCAGACATCTTCAGCCCTCTCATCCAGATAATCAGTGGGCACTATACCTTGAAGGGCGGTCAGCTAGAAGGCGAGTTTATCGCCAGTGGGGCAGGAGGAAGTGAAACCGGGGCCGCAGCCCCGGGGTGAAGCATTACAGCATCACGCTGCCCAGCAGGAAGCCAAACAGCACCGCCAATATCACGCCGATGGTGCCGGGGATAAAGAACGGGTGGTTAAACACAAAACGCCCAATGCGGGTGGTGCCGGTATCATCCATTTGTACCGCGGCGACCAGCGTTGGGTAGGTTGGCAGGATAAACAGGCCGGAAACGGCGGCGAAGGAAGCCACTGCGGTCAATGGCGACACGTTCAACGCCAGCGCCATCGGCATCAGCGCCTTGGCGGTGGCGGCTTGAGAATACAGCAGTGCCGAGCAGAAGAAGAAGATCACCGCCAATAGCCACGGGTGGGACTGAATGACCGTGCCTGCTGTCTCTTTGATCCAGTCGATATTGGCCTGCACGAAGGTGTCGCCCAACCAGGCTACCCCCAGAATACAGATACAGGCGCTCATCCCGGCCTTAAAGGTACTGGAATTAAGTACCATATCAGTATCGACGCGGCACAGCAGGGTGGTCAGGGTAGCGACGCTAAGCATGATGATCAGAATGGCGTTGGTGGTGTTCATCAGCGGTTTTGCCACCAGGCCCAAGCCCGGGCTGTTGATGATGGCGTAAGCCACGACGCAGAGCACGCCCAGCAGGAACAGCAGCACCGACACTTTGGCGCGGGGCTTGATTTCCATGATCTTGTTGCCGCGCAGGGTCACCAGACCTTCTTCCAGGCGCTTGAGGTAAACCGGATCGTCAGACAGCTTGGAGTCGAACAGCCAGCTTACCAGCAGCGACATCACCAGTACGGCGCAGAAGGTAGACGGCATCACGACCATCAGCAGGTGCAGATAGCTGACGCCGTGGCCTTCCATCACTGATGACATGTAGACCACCGCGGCGGAAATCGGCGAGGCGGTGATGGCAATCTGGGCGGATACCACCGCGGTAGACAGCGGACGGCAAGGCTTGATGCCCTGTTCTTTCGCCACTTCGGCAATCACCGGCAGTGCGGAAAGCGAGATGTTGCCGGTACCGGCGAAGATAGTCAGAAAATAGGTGACGATCGGCGCCAGAATAGTGATGTGTTTAGGGTTCTTGCGCAGCAGTTTTTCCGTTTGCTGAACCAGATAATCCATACCGCCGGCGACCTGCATCGCCGAGATCGCGGCAATCACCGCCATGATGATGGAAATGACGTCGAACGGAATACTGCCCGGTTTCACGCCAATCAAAGCCAGGACCAAAACCCCCAGCCCGCCTGCAAATCCAATCCCGATACCGCCCAGCCTGGCCCCTAAAAAAATGGCCAGCAGAACGATAACCAATTCTACGGCTAACATAGTGTCTACTCCTTAAAATAAGTTTTTTTGAAAACGAAAAGTTAAAATTTTGTGGGCGATGGAAAGTAAAAAGGCACGCTATCCAGGGGATTCAGCGTGCCTTTTTGGGCTACCGGGTGTGTCTGTTATTGTTCATTTTCATCCGTATAGCGTTTGGCTTTATAGGCCGGGTGCATCAGGTTCTCCACGGAGAAGATGTCATCCAGCTCGGCTTCGGTCAGCAGGCCGCGTTCCAGCACGACTTCACGTACGCTCTTGCCGGTTTCGGCGCAGATCTTCCCGACGATGTCACCATTATGGTGGCCAATGAACGGGTTCAGATAGGTGACGATACCGATAGAATTGAAGACGTAGTGTTCACACACTTCTTTATTCGCGGTGATGCCGTTAATGCATTTTTCCAGCAGGTTATAACAGGCGTTGGTCAGGATGTGGATTGACTCGAACATCGCCTGGCCAATCACCGGCTCCATAACGTTCAACTGCAGTTGGCCCGCTTCGGCCGCCATGGTAACGCAAGTGTCGTTGCCAATCACCTTGAAACACACCTGATTGACCACTTCCGGCACGACCGGGTTGACCTTGGCCGGCATGATGGAAGAACCCGCCTGCAGTTCCGGCAGGTTAATTTCGTTCAGACCGGCGCGTGGGCCTGAAGACAACAGGCGCAGGTCGTTACAAATTTTAGACAGTTTAACCGCGAGGCGTTTCAGCGCGCTGTGCACCATCACGTAGGCGCCGCAGTCGGAGGTGGCTTCGATCAGGTCTTCGGCCGGCACGACAGGCAGATTGCTGACTTCTGCCAATTTTTGAACCGCCAGTTGCGGGTAGCCTTCCGGAGTGTTCAGCGCCGTCCCGATTGCTGTCGCGCCCAGGTTCACTTCCAGCAGCAACTCGGCGGTGCGATGCAGGTTGCGGGTTTCTTCTTTCAGCAACACGCTGAAGGCATGGAATTCCTGGCCCAAAGTCATTGGTACCGCATCCTGCAACTGGGTGCGCCCCATTTTCAGGATGGTTTCAAACTCTTTTGCCTTGCGGTCAAACCCTTCACGCAGTTGATTGATGGCGTCGATCAGCTTTTGGTTGGAGGCGTAAACCGCAATGCGGAAACCGGTTGGGTAGGCGTCGTTGGTAGACTGGCACTTGTTGAGATGATCGTTAGGGTTCAGGTATTGGTATTCGCCTTTCTGGTGGCCCATCAGCTCCAGACCAATATTCGCCAGCACTTCGTTGGTGTTCATGTTCAATGAAGTGCCTGCGCCGCCCTGGAACACATCCACCGGGAACTGATCCATGCATTTGCCTTTATCCAGCACTTCGTCACAGGCCTGGATGATGACATCAGCGATTTTACGTGGAATGGTTTTGAGTTCTTTGTTCGCCATCGCGGCGGCTTTTTTTACCATTACCATGCCGCGAACAAACTCGGGCACATCGCTGATTTTGCTGTTGCTGATATAAAAGTTTTCAATCGCACGCAGAGTGTGAACACCGTAATAGGCTTCTGCGGGGACTTCACGTGTTCCTAACAGGTCTTCTTCGATACGAATGTTATTTGACATGTGAACCTTCTTTGTATTGCTGCCGAATTA
This sequence comes from Serratia liquefaciens, assembly GCA_012719855.1. Classification (GTDB taxonomy): domain Bacteria; phylum Pseudomonadota; class Gammaproteobacteria; order Enterobacterales; family Enterobacteriaceae; genus Serratia; species Serratia liquefaciens_A. The sequence continues at coordinate 42,183 of JAAXZN010000070.1, forward strand.
ATTAATTGTCAGGGAACCAAATTATGTTGCCGAAGGCTTCAGGCATGAAACGATTAACCACTGTGCCCGTTGCTGCCCAGATCATATGCTGGTTAGTAATAAATGACTGAATCCAGATCACCTTCTGAGCCTTCTTAAATTGCCTGTTTCTGGTTCTGTGATCCCTTTCACGTTTATTAACTTTAGCAATAAAAAAGGGCCTTTGGTTGAAATGCACGCCGGCAGACCCCATTGTATTTAGGTCGGCCGTTTACCGGCCCCCTTTTCGCGCCGTCGCCAACGTGCGGTTGCGCAGATCTACCAGAGGAGAACCAGGTGCGCTGGTTACCGTTACTGCTGATATTTCTGTTGGCTTACATAGAGATATCCCTATTTATCAAAGTCGCCGCCGTATTGGGCGTGGCGATCACCCTGTTGCTGGTGGTGTTCACTTCCTGCGTCGGCATTTCGCTGGTGCGCAATCAGGGCATGAAAACCTTCATGCAGATGCAACAAAAACTGGCCGCGGGGGAAAGCCCTGCATCAGAAATGGTGAAGAGCGTGTCATTGGTGCTGGCGGGCTTTTTGCTGCTGGTACCGGGTTTCTTTACCGATTTTCTCGGCCTGTTGCTGTTACTGCCCCCGGTGCAAAAATCGCTGACGTTGAAGCTGATGCCGCATCTTTCCGTTTATCGCCCCGGCGGTTGGAGCCAGGGCGGTGATGCCGCCAACGGCAACACCTTCGACGGCGAGTTCCAGCGTAAAAATGACGATCGCTATACGCTGGATCATCAGCCCGACGATGACAAACGCAACGATCGTTGAAAAAACGCGGCCCAGGCCGCGTTTTTCGCATCAGTAGCCCAGTATTGCCATCAAAAGCGAAAATTTTTTTGGCCGCCCCCTTGAAGGGGGATGGAATGCCCCCATTTCAAATCCCACAAGCCGGTATTAACAATCCGGTGACAACCCTAAATCTGATAGAGACCTTCTTACAGGAGAGCGTTCAATGAGTATTCGTCCATTGCATGACCGCGTTATCGTCAAGCGCAAAGAAGTTGAATCAAAATCTGCTGGCGGCATCGTCCTGACTGGCTCTGCAGCGGGTAAATCTACTCGTGGCGAAGTTGTCGCGGTGGGTAAAGGGCGTGTTCTGGAAAGCGGCAACATCCAGCCGCTGGATGTGAAAGTTGGCGATATCGTGATTTTCAACGACGGTTACGGCGTGAAAGCAGAGAAGATCGACAATGAAGAAGTGTTGATCATGTCCGAAAGCGACATTCTGGCAATTGTTGAAGCGTAAACACGCTTTATCTTCTGAACTGAACGAGTTGAAGGGAAATACCAATGGCAGCTAAAGACGTAAAATTCGGCAATGACGCACGCGTGAAAATGCTCCGCGGCGTGAATGTTCTCGCTGATGCAGTAAAAGTGACCCTGGGCCCGAAAGGCCGTAACGTAGTGCTGGATAAGTCCTTCGGCGCTCCTACCATCACTAAAGATGGCGTATCTGTTGCTCGTGAAATCGAACTGGAAGACAAGTTTGAAAACATGGGCGCGCAGATGGTGAAAGAAGTTGCCTCTAAAGCGAACGACGCGGCAGGCGACGGTACCACCACTGCAACCGTACTGGCTCAATCCATCATCACCGAAGGCCTGAAAGCAGTGGCTGCCGGCATGAACCCAATGGATCTGAAGCGCGGTATCGACAAAGCGGTTATCGCCGCTGTTGAAGAGCTGAAAAAACTGTCCGTACCTTGCTCTGACTCCAAAGCTATCGCTCAGGTAGGCACCATCTCTGCAAACTCCGACGAAACCGTGGGTAAACTGATTGCAGAAGCGATGGAAAAAGTAGGCAAAGAAGGCGTTATCACCGTTGAAGAAGGCACTGGCCTGCAAGACGAGCTGGACGTTGTTGAAGGGATGCAGTTCGACCGTGGTTACCTGTCTCCATACTTCATCAACAAGCCAGAAACCGGTTCTATCGAACTGGAAAGCCCGTTCATCCTGCTGGCTGACAAAAAAATCTCCAACATCCGTGAAATGCTGCCAGTACTGGAAGCCGTGGCGAAAGCCGGCAAACCACTGCTGATCATTGCTGAAGATGTTGAAGGCGAAGCGCTGGCTACTCTGGTGGTGAACACCATGCGCGGCATCGTGAAAGTGGCTGCGGTTAAAGCACCTGGTTTCGGCGACCGTCGTAAAGCCATGCTGCAGGACATCGCGACTCTGACTGCCGGTACCGTTATCTCTGAAGAGATCGGTCTGGAGCTGGAAAAAGCGACCCTGGAAGACCTGGGCCAGGCTAAGCGCGTTGTGATCAACAAAGACACCACCATCATCATCGATGGCGTGGGTGACGAAACAACCATCAAAGGCCGCGTGACTCAGATCCGTCAGCAGATCGAAGAAGCGACCTCTGACTACGATCGTGAAAAACTGCAGGAGCGTGTCGCTAAACTGGCTGGCGGCGTTGCCGTTATCAAAGTGGGCGCAGCAACTGAAGTTGAAATGAAAGAGAAGAAAGCCCGCGTTGAAGATGCCCTGCACGCAACCCGTGCTGCGGTTGAAGAAGGCGTGGTTGCCGGCGGTGGTGTTGCACTGATCCGCGTAGCAAGCAAAATCGCTAACCTGAAAGGCGACAACGAAGACCAGAACGTCGGTATCAAGGTTGCTCTGCGCGCCATGGAATCTCCACTGCGTCAGATCGTAATCAACGCCGGTGAAGAAGCTTCCGTGATTGCCAACAACGTGAAAGCAGGCGAAGGCAGCTTCGGCTACAACGCTTACACTGAAGAATACGGCGACATGATCGCGATGGGTATCCTGGATCCAACCAAAGTAACCCGTTCTGCTCTGCAGTACGCGGCTTCTGTGGCTGGCCTGATGATCACCACCGAGTGCATGGTGACCGACCTGCCAAAAAGCGACGCACCTGATTTAGGTGGCGCTGGCGGTATGGGTGGCATGGGCGGCATGGGCGGCATGATGTAATCATCCCCCACGTTCGCGTGTGCAAAAGCCCTGGCCAATTGGTCGGGGCTTTTTTTTGCGTGCTTTGTCTCACTGCTTTTGATGATATTTATGCAGACCGGGCTGATTTAGCTGGTAAACTGATCTTTCATCAGCTGTCGCTCAAGACGTTGGCCAGCACCAGTGGCAACGGATGCTTAAGAGATAGCAACGCTTTCTGATAAGCTTTTGCGAAACTCTCAATATAGATGGGGAACAAGATGCGGATTAAAGCCTTACTGGGTCTTTCGGCAGCCTTGCTGCTGGCAGGTTGCAGCAGCACCAATGAACTTTCCGCCGCAGGTCAGCAGGTTAAATTTACCGATACCAAACCGGCGGCGGAATGCCAGCTGGTGGGCGAAGTGACTGGCACCCAGAGCAACTGGTTGTCCGGTAACGGTGGTGAAGGCAGCTCCATGCGCGGCGCGGCAAACGATCTGCGCAACAAGGCAGCGGCAATGGGCGGCAACGTGATTTATGGTGCTACCAGCCCAAGCCAGAACCTGCTTTCAAGCTTTGCCCCGTTGGACAGCAAAATGGCCGGCCAGGTTTATAAGTGCCCGTAACGCAAGATTAATGCGTACGCCATAGCATAAGAAAGAGGCATGCCCAGGCATGCCTCTTTTGTTGTCAGCCCTAAACCACCTCCTGGGGAGGTGGTGATTGTCCCTGTGAGGCTCTAGCCTGAAGAAAGCCCATGCCAGAAAATTCCAGCTTACTCACCACAAGTAAGAAGGAAATCACTGACATGAGCAGTTATAGA